>CAZKVY010000059.1:0-22755 GCA_964556305.1 uncultured Nitrospira sp.
AATTTTCGAGCGGACATTCGCTCGCGGTATAGGTGTATTACAATTCACGTGCCGTAGCGAGGTGCACAGGCCAATGTTCTGCTGATGTTTTTTATGCAGATAATATAAATAAATTCAGTTAGTTGAGTGAGGCGTCTGGATGGCGTTATCGGAGGGAAAGGAAGGGATAACGACTGGGGTCAGCAAGTACTGACTAGGGGGTCGGTGAAGTGGAGTAAGTTATTGATATGTAATGCTAAAAACGTGTCTGGAAATGCAGACAATGGTACGGAATGCATGAAAATGTAAATAAAACAATATCTTACGAGTCAAAGGCGGTGCTGGATGTCATGTTTTGCTGACACCACTATTTTTCGTCTTTGGAATACCGGCGCATGATTTCATGGAAGTAGGAGCGGGGCAGGCCGGCGTCTTGGGCCGCATGGGTTACGTTGCCCTGATGGATGGTCAGTTTGGTAGAGATATACCGGCGATTAAACGCTTCTAGAACCTGTTCTTTGGCTTTGGCGTAGGGTAGATGCAGATAGTCTTCGTCGGGTGTCTCACGTTGCCGTTCGTCGGGAACCGCCAGCATCCCTGCCACATCCGCAATCCCGATGCGATCACCTTTGGCGAGCATGACAGCGCGCTCCATCACGTTGCGAAGTTCACGCACATTTCCCGGCCAGGGATAGGCAACCAGTTCCGTCACGGCCGAGGGATGGAGATCCTCGACCCGCTTTGTAAACTCCTTCGCATAACGGGCAATAAAGTGCCGGGCGAGAACAGGAATATCTTCCGTCCGTTCCCGAAGGGCCGGCACACGGATCACCATGACGTTGAGGCGGAAAAAGAGATCTTTCCTGAACTCATTCCGCTTCACCTTCTCGGCCAGGTCCTGGTTCGTTGCGGCAACAAAGCGGACGTTGACCTTGCGTTGTTGCGTGCTGCCGACGGCGCGGACTTCACCCGCCTCCAGTACTCGCAACAGCTTCGCCTGGAGATTGGCCGGGAGATCGCCGATTTCGTCCAGAAATACCGTGCCGTGACTTCCAGATTCGATTAAGCCGGTTCGATCGGCGACGGCGCCGGTAAATGCGCCTCGGACGTGCCCGAAGAGTTCGCTCTCCACAGTGCCTTCCGAAAAGGTGGTGCAATCGACGACTTGGAACGGGCCGTCGCTATCGAGACTGCGTTCGTGAATCGCCTTGGCGATCAGTTCCTTGCCCGTGCCGGTTTCACCGATAATGAGGGTAGTCGAGGGAACCCGCGCGATGGCTTCAATCATGGCCATCACATTTCTTATCGCCGGACTCACACCGACGAGGTTTTTGAAGGGGATGCGAGGTGCAGCGGGCTCATCGGGCGTAGCCTGGAGAAGAATCTCGGACATACGCATGGCCCGGTGAATGCGAGCCGCCAAATCCATGGTGTCGTACGGTTCCACAATATAGTCGAATGCGCCGTGACGCATGGCATCAATGACGGTCTCTGTCGCATCGACCCGGCTGAGAATGATCACCGGAATACGCCGATTCAAGTCCTGGACTTGCCGAAGCAATTCGATCCCGCTCATGCCCGGCAAACGCACATCGGCGATAATGAGGTCAATCGGCTGTTGCCGCAGGCGTTCGAGTGCGCCCTCGGCTGTGGCGTTGATGACAAGCGTCACGTCATCGTCTTCATGGCGGGGCAGCTCGTGTTCGACCGTGCGTAAAAACAGATCCACGTCCCCCGCGTCGTCTTCGACGAGCAGAATCGTGAAGGTTTTCGCCTTGGTGCCTGACATGCGTGTCTTTTCTGGAAACACTTTACAGTGCGCTCACAGCAATGGACGTTGGAGGTTCCGCAGCGCGGTACCGAGTCGACCCGCGTATCTTGCCTGAATGGCTGTCATCCTGCCCGTATCTTAGGAGGCGAGGGCGAGGCAAATCAACCAGGCGGCTTATTCCGGAGAGCGCCGTTTCCTGAGGGCTATTTCTCGAAAATGAGCATGAGATAGGCCAGAAAAAGGAGGAGGTGGACGGCGCCCAGCAAAACATTGGTGCGTCTGACCGCAAAGGTCAACATACTCACCACGAAGGTCAGGATCAGGAGGATGGTATCGACTGCATCAATGCCCAGAATTATCGTCGAGTGGGTGAAAAAACCGATGGCCAGCACGGCCGGAATGGTGAGGCTGATGCTGGCGAGCACCGACCCCAGAAGAATATTCACTGATCGTTGGAGTTGATTGGCCAGGGCGGCACGCACGGCTCCGAGCGATTCCGGGGCCAGCACCAAGCCCGCGACCAGGACACCGCCCAAAGCATGAGGAGCGTTCCACAGCCGTAGCGTGTGGTCGATCGGTGTCGCCACATGTTCCGACAGGATCACGAGAGGCAGCAGGTATGCCAGAAGAAGCAGCGTATGAAACCACACAGAGCCCCCCGGCGAGGGTTGGTGTTCGTGCAGGAGCGTCGCCTTACGTTTTCCCTGGCTGCGGGGGGCTACGAAATAATTACGGTGGCGGAGATTCTGGATCGCCAGAAACACGCCATAGAGTCCCAGAGACATGGCAATGAGAAAGATGGATTGATGCGGGGAGAAGGTAGGGCCGGGGGACGAAACCGTATAAGTCGGCACAACCAGCCCCAGCACGGTCAGCGGAACAATGACCGCTAGAAAAGCATTCGCCCCTTGTAAATTGTAGGTCTGTTCGTGATAGCGCAACCCTCCGAGAAGCAGCGAAAGTCCTACCATTCCGTTCAGGATGATCATTACCACGGCAAACATCGCATCGCGGGCCAATGTGGCATTGCCGTTTCCTGTGTACATAAACGCGGCGATCATCATGACTTCGATTCCGGTGACCGACAACGTCAGGATGACGGTGCCCATTGGTTCGCCGAGCCGGGCGGCCAGATGTTCGGCATGGCGAAGCACGGCAAACGCGGAGAGAACAATCACCAGTAAAAGCCAGCCGAGGACGGCGCCCAGTCGAACAGGGTTGGAGAGATCGCTCAACCACTCGGGGCCATACAGGAAGAACAGCCCGGCGGTGCTTAGCGGGACCAGTAAAAGCCACTCACCGAGCGCACGGTCGTGTCGAGGCGGCGAATTTCGATTCGGGAACCGCAGTAGAGAAGAATCCTGCTGATTGGGTTTCGCGAGGGATGCCATAGAGACAATAGATCTCTGGTCACATGTGCTGATTGGGGCTCAGGTGCTGCCTTTGAGCCCGATGATTCCGAGAACGATACAGAGGAGAGAGAGTATTTTGATGATGGAGACAGATTCAGCGAAGAGGACGATACCAAGGATCGCGGTGCCTGCCGCGCCGATACCGGTCCACACCGCATACCCAGTACCCACCGGAATACTTTTTAGCGCCTGGGCCAGAAAACCGAAGCTCGCCGCCATCGCGACCAGAGTGCCTGCCGTAGGCCAGAATCGCGAGAATCCATCTGTGTATTTCAGCCCGATTGCCCAGCAAATTTCGAACAATCCGGCTACGAGCAGAAATGTCCACGCCATAAGGCCTTGCTCATCAAAATTCGTGGCGTGTCACTCGTGGACGGGAACGCCAACATAAATGACAATTCTGCCTGGGCCCGCATGATACAGGATCACTGACTCTCGCGAACCTCGGCATTTCACTAGGGACTGAAGGGAAGTTGGCAGGCCTTAGGCTAATGTCCAGGATCCTCAGCAATCGCGGCCGGTTTGTCCGGACGGTCGAACCATTGGTAAAGAACGGGCAGGACGATCAACGTCAGTAAGGTCGAACTCACAAGCCCTCCGATCACGACCACGGCGAGGGGACGTTGCACTTCAGACCCGATGCCATGGGCAAATGCCAGTGGCATGAGGCCGAGGAGCGCCACCAGCGCGGTCATGAGCACCGGCCTGAGTCGCAGCGTACAGCCTTTGATCACGGCTTCTTCGCCGCGAAGGCCTTCTTCACGCAAGGTGTTGAAATACGAGACCAGCACGATCCCATTGAGGACCGCCACCCCGAAAAGATTGATGAATCCCACGGACGCCGGCACGCTCAGATATTCTCCCGTCAACCAGAGCGCCACGATCCCGCCGATCATGGCGAACGGGAGATTCATGATGATCAGGGCTGCGTGGCGGACGGAATTGAATGAGGCAAACAAGAGCGTGAAGATCAATCCGATCGTGATCGGCAAGATAATTTTTAATCGTGCCATGGCTCGTTGCATGTTCTCGAATGAGCCGCCCCATACAAAATGATACCCGGCAGGAAGATGAATCTCTTTTGCGATTTTGGCTTGAGCTTCGGCGACGACGCTTTCGATGTCTCGGCCCAGCGTATTGAATCCGACATAGATCCGGCGCTGCAGACCCTCGCGACTGATCAAGGATGGTCCTTCGCGTAGCTCGACGGTGGCGAGATCTCCGAGTGGAATCAGGGCGCCGGAGGAAGTCGTCATGAGGATGTTTTTAATCGTTTCGACACTGTTTCGATATTTTTCAGGGTAGCGCAACGTCAAATCGAATCGCTTGTTTCCCTCGTAGACGCGGGTGGCCGGCTCCTGGCCAATCGCTGTGGTGATAATTTCTTGGACATGGGCGACATTGATGCCGTGGCGGGCGATCTTACTGCGATCGATGTCGATGGTGAGATAGGTCTGGCCGAACAGTTGTTCGACCCGTACATCGCCCACGCCTTTGACCGAGGCCATAATGGTCTGAACCTTTTCCGCCGTACTTCTCAGCACGGACAGATCATCGCCCAGTATTTTTATGGTGGCTTCCGATCGAACTCCGGACAGCAGTTCATCCACGCGTTGCTGGATCGGCTGGCTCAGCAGATAATTGGCTCCCGGCACTCGTTCAATGCGTTTCCGGATGGCATCGTCCAAAGCCGATTTCGTCTTGGCGGTGGTCCATTGGCCCATAGGACGGAGACTCACAACCGGATCGCTCGCATTGGGTTCCTGAGGATCGTTGCCCATTTCCGACCGGCCGATTTTTGACACCACCATGCGCACTTCGGGGAACTCCATTACGGCGCGCTGCATCTCTTTTTCAATCTCGATGGATCGATCCAACGCGATGCTGGGATAACGAATGGTCTGGGGCGAAATCGCACCCTCGTTCAAGATGGGAATAAACTCTCCTCCGAGAAATGGGAAGAGCGACAGGCTGGCGCCCAGAAGGCCGAGGGCGATGCTCAGCACGGCGACGCGATGCCCCATCGCCCACCGCAATGTCGGAAGATAGACACGCTTGGCCCAGCGGAGCAGGAACGTGTCCTCTTCCGTTCCTCGCTTCAGCGCCATCGCGCAGAGCACAGGGGAGAGGGTCAGCGACAAGACCAGGGACACCAGCAGGGCAATGATGATCGTATTGGCGAGCGGCTGAAACATTTTTCCTTCCATTCCCTGCAACGTCAGAATTGGAAGGAACACGAGGATAATGATCAGGATGCCGAAGATGACCGGTTGTCCGACTTCGGTCACGGCATGCAAAATGACATCGGTCTTATTGAAGCGATCGCCTCGCTGTTCGGCGAGATGCCGATAGACATTTTCCACCACCACCACCGAGCCATCTACCATCATGCCGATAGCGATGACCAATCCACCGAGCGACATGAGATTTGCCGTGAGTCCGACCTGGTCCATGATGATAAAAGTGATCAGCGGTGTCACGATCAACGTGGCGGTCACAATGAGGGCGCTGCGCACGTTGCCGAGAAACAGAAACAGAATCACGACCACCAGCACGATACCTTCAAGGAGCGCTTTATAGACAGTATCCAGCGCCGCCGTAATCAGTTCGATCCGGTCATAGAACGGAATAATCCGCAGTCCGTCGGGTAGCAGGCGTTTATGGTGAATCTCCGAGATTTTGTCCTTGATGGACTGCACCACGTCTCTGGCGTTGCCGCCGCGTAACATCAGGACGATGCCGGTAATGGCCTCGTGTTTTCCATTCACTACGGCGGCGCCGTGCCGTACGGCGTGCCCGATTCTGACCTCCGCCACATCCCGAACGTACACCGGGGTACCGCCCACCTCCTTGACCACGATGTGTTCGATATCTTCCAGGGTCTTGATCAAACCGACCCCGCGAATCACATATTTCTCGTCGTCCTTTTCCAGGATGTTGCCGCCGGCATTGGCATTGTTCTTGGCCACCGCATCGAAGACCTCATGAAGCGCAAGGCCGTATTTTCGAAGCAAACCGGGCTCGACCATCACCTGGTATTGTTTGACGAACCCGCCCAGCGAATTCACATCGACGACATCGGGCAGTCCTTTGAGCAGCGGGCGAATGACCCAGTCCTCAATCGTCCGACGCTCCATGAGGTCCGATTCGCTCATGACAAAGTCTTTGTCGTTGTCGTGCGGCCCTTCGAGATAGAATTGGTAGACTTCTCCCAATCCGGTCGTATTGGGCACCAATTGTGACGTGGATCCGGGCGGCAGGAGCTCTTGGATTTCGAGTATGCGTTCGAGCACGACCTGCCGGGCTAGATAGATATCGATATCGTCCTTGAAGACGACGGTGATCATCGACAGGCCGACCTTTGAAAACGAACGGATGTCCGTCAAGCCCGGCGCACCCATGAGCTGGAGTTCCATGGGAAAGGTGACGAACCGTTCCACTTCCGCCGGCGACATGCCGGGAACTTTCGTCACGACTTGAACCAGGACGGTGGTGACGTCCGGGAAGGCGTCGATGGCGATCGTACGAAAGGCATAGATCCCACCGGCAGTGAGGATGCACGCCATGACGACGACCAGGACACGTTGACGGAGAGCGAAGGCCAGGAAAGAGGACAGCATCAGGCTACATCTGTTCCCCGAGTAGTTCGGATTTCAGCACGAAGGCCCCGCTCGTCACAATGGACTCTCCTTCCAGCAGTCCATGCTGGACCTTGATCTCGCGGCCGTTCGAGCTGCCGAGCTTGACGTCGCGCGCCTCGAAGACGGAGGGCTCGCGTTCGACAAAGACAAACTGCCGGTCCCGGTCGCGTTGAACGGCGGCCTCAGGGATGAGGAGCGCGTTCGGCTCCGGTTCGGAGTACACCCGAACCGTGGCATACATGGCGGGTTTTAATTTGCGCTCGGGATTCGGCAACTCCAACCGGAGTCGCATCGTGCGGGTCGCGGGATCAAGCACATCGCCGACATAGGTGATGCGCCCTTGGAAGGCCTGCCCGGGATAGGCAGCCACGTGGACCTCCACCGACTGACCCGTTCCTGTCTGATCGGGTCGGATATAGGGAATATCTTTCTCAGGTATGACTGCCGTTACCCAGACGTCCGTGAGATCGGCAACCACGAAGAGCTTTTCCGTCGTTTCCACGACCTCGCCTTTGGTGAGGTTGCGAGCGATCACCCGCCCGTCAAAGGGGGCCACCACCGGGACGTGTGAACGAATCGTGTGATTTCGGTCTAAATTGCGCAAGTCTTCATCCGTGAGGCCGAGAATCAGCAGGCGGTCGTGAGCCTCTCGCAGCTCGGCCCGAAGACTGAGCATTTCTCCTTCCCGTCGCTGCAATTCGGCCAGGCCGATGACTTTTTCCTTTAACAGCAACTCCGCACGACGGAAGGCGCGCTCGGCGACGTTCAACTTGGCTGTAGCCTTCAAATAGGCCGACTGCGCCATCCCCAACTCACTACTATACAGAAGTGCCAGAAGAGTTCCTCCCTTTACTTCTCTGCCGAGGTCAGCGTAGACGTCGATGACTCGTCCGCGGACGAGCGTGGTGATTTCAGCCAAGGCATGCTCGTTCGGTTCGACGGTGCCGGGAAAGTCACGGATGGTGCGAAATTCCGTACGTATGACGGGTTGTACGACGATCCCCGCTCCTT
The DNA here is from genome assembly GCA_964556305.1 of uncultured Nitrospira sp. GTDB lineage: Bacteria > Nitrospirota > Nitrospiria > Nitrospirales > Nitrospiraceae > Nitrospira_A. The sequence continues at coordinate 7,815 of CAZKVY010000059.1, forward strand.
TGATTTCCTCCGCGGTCAACCGGACCAGACTCTTGTCGGGAGAAGCCGGGGGCGGGTTGGCTCCCGTCGCGTTGGGAGGAGGGCCATCGCATCCGGACCACAGGATCACCATGAGCAATCCGCCCAGGAAGGTTGTGGCAGATATGCGGGCACGAGGCTGCTGGAATGCAGTCGAGTGAGTTACAGCTGGTGTGGTGTTGTGTCTCATACGGCCCCCCCTACGGCGCGTTCCAGGAGTGCCAGTGACATGGAAAGATCGAATTGGGCCTGGGCATAGTCGAGCAGGATTTGACGCTGGACCCGTTGTGCGTCGAGGACCTCGAGCAGACTCGAGGCTCCCTGTTGAAAGCTGAATTTTGCGATTCGCAGCGCTTCATCCGCCTGCTTCAAAAGTCCCTTTTCGTAGACCTCGATCATATCTGCGGTCGTTTTTGCATCCTGGAAATGCTGGCTGACATTCCGGATGAGTTCATTGCGCGCACGGAGAAATTCAGCTTCGCCCTTCCGTTTACTCCCGAAGGCCGAGATAATTTCGCCCTGGCGCCGATCCCACACGGGGGTGGGGAATGAGACGCCGCCGGTAAACGCTTCTCGACCGATTTCCCGCCAGTAACTCCCTCCGATCGTGATATTGGGGACACGGGCTTGACGTTCGAATTCCAAACTATGGTCGGCCTGTTCGACCGCCTTGCGCAAGCGCACGATCGTCGGATGTTGGGTGAGTGCGCGTTCCGTCAGTATGTCGATACCAAAGCCAGGACCCACGCGGTGGAGTTGTCCATCGATGGCATACGAGGAGCCGAGTGAGCCGGCCGTCAAGGTATCCAGCATGACCCGATTGACCCGTACTCGATTCGCCGCTCTGGTCAGCGACTGATTGGCTTTTAACACTTCCACCCCGGAGCGGATCGCTTCGAATTGTGGACTCTCTCCCAGACGCACTCTGGTCCGTACGGCCTTATCGACATCCTCCACGGTGGCGAGATTCTGCTGTGCAAGGACCTGCGCGCGCTGAGCCAGGAGAAGATCATAAAAAGCGACTTTGACGTCGGCGATCAAATTGAGCTGGGTTTCTGCCAGTCCGGCGGAGGCGGCGGCGACACCGGCTTCGCTGGCACGCTGGCGGGCCGCGCGTTTGGACGGCCACTCGATCGGTTGTCCGACGGTTAAATTGAATTCCGTCACCCGCTCGCGGATGGCCGGATCGAAGAGTCCCAGGTCGCGCATCTTGCCGACACCGCTGTTGGCGCTGACCGAGGGGTTGAGATAGGTATACGCAGCCACCTGTTGTCCACGGTTCTGATCGATGGTGCCCTCCGCGCTGGCGACCGTAGGATTGCGCGTCAAGGCAAAATTCAGGACCGCCTCCAGCGAATAGACCTGCTCGGTTGGAGAGGGGGGCATGGTTGAGGGAGAGGCCGCCCAACTTAGAGAGTGGTTAACCCAGGCCGTCCCCGACAGCGTACCAATCAGGCAGGTGACGATCATCTGCCGGCTGAGGAGCGCGCGAACATGATAGGCCTTCTCTCTTGTGAACAGCATCTTCCAGAATCCTGTATGCACCCGTGATTGATTGTTCATTGTGACAGCACGGTCTACGTGTTCCTGCCGATTATGAGCCCCTCTGCATCCGCTGGTGTGTTTCGTAGTCGACATGTCTTCCTCCGCACCTCTTGCGCCATCTCGTATGGGCGGCGCTGCCTTCGCTGCATACGTCTCTCGATCGTATAAATACCGTATCAGCTTGAAGGAATGAAGTCTAACAAGCGCTACGCGATGTGAAAGATTCAGCGGGTAACGGAGGCCAGGTCAGTGGTTCCAAGGAGCAAACAGACTGTGTGGTGTAGGAGGGGACTCCCGATGACTCTTGTTCTAGTGAGTCCAGTACTGTGAGACCAACGGAGCTGACCTGGCGTCGATGCTACCCGGTGCGTCGATTTGAATGACGCGCTCCGTGCCACTGATAGCGGACCTCCGGTTGCAAGCGAGCGCGAAAAGCCCCTTTCCTATACCGGTTGGCCATGCGGCTCGGGAATGTTCGCGATCTGTCGGCGTCGAGTGCGCCCGCACCTGTACAGGAGCCGGCATCACATGGCTCGATGCCCGTTGCGCACTCAGTTGCTCGACAATGGTACCATTTCGAACCGCACTCTCGGTTTCGTTTCATTGATTGAAGGATCCTTATTGCTTGCTCGGCGCGCTGGACATTCTACGGATGTTCTTGCGTGAGGCGGCCATAAAGTTGGGTGCATTGCGGGCAATATCCGCCGGCAAAACTGAGATCTTGGGAAGCCAGGTTGTGTTTCTGCATGAACGTCGGCAGATCGGACCATGCCGCTGAATCGCTCCCACCAGCTCGATGGTCTTCAACCCGCCAGCAAAACTGACATTGTGTGGCTGTGGGGCTCATGTCCCGGTCTCCTGCAGAGGTTCGGGGTTCTGGCGGAATTACATCCGATCAGGCTTCGCCGATGGCTCCACCTTACCGAATGCGCCGCGCAGTGACAACTAGGTGATGTCCTAGGTGGACGGGGAGGATCTCACGCGACGGGTTCGCAGTGGCGGCCTAATGGAAAGGTTGTCGCTAGGCGGATGTCAGGCCGTGTGCGAGCGCATATTTCGTCAATTCAGCCGTGGTCCGGAGATTGAGGTGAAAGATGATCTGGGCCTTGTGAAATTCCACAGTTTTCGGGGAAATATTCAAGAGCGCGGCAATTTCTTTTATGGTGCGACCTTCGGCAATGAGCTGTAGCACTTCGCGCTGGCGCGGGGTCAATTCCTGCCGCTGCGCAAAGACGCCGCTCTGTCCCGCAGACAGGCCGTTCACAATATCCCGCGTCAGGAGCGAGGTGACAAAGTACTGTCCCTTCAAGACCGCATCGATGGCTTGGTCCAGCTCTCTGGCGGCAGATCGTTTCAACAGATAGGCTGAAGCGCCGGCTTTGAAGGCTTCGCTCACATAGGCTGGATCGGCATGCATCGTCACGAAGATCAATCGCACGTCCGGGAGTAATTTCTTCAGTTGACGGCCCGCATCGACTCCATTCAACAAGGGCATGGAAATGTCGAGCAGAATGAGGTCGGGACGCAACTGTACAGCGGCTTCAAGCAGCGCACGGCCGTCTTCGACGGCCCCCACCACTTCGCAGCGTTGTTCGACGATTCGTCGGAATCCTTCCAACACCAGTGTATGGTCGTCGGCCAGTAGTACTCGAGGTGGCGTAGTCATACGGAAACCTCCGCGCGGGGAACATGGATTGAGAGGCGAGTGCCTTGCTGAGGGATCGACTCGATGGTCACGGAGCCATGAACCAGGCGCACCCGTTCAGCCATGCTGACCAGGCCGAGCCCGCGTGGATTATCGACTGCCTGCTGCGTATCGAATCCGACGCCGTCATCCTGAACCGTAAGGGTGGTTCCCTCAGCTGTCGAGGCCAAGGAGACGCGTGCCTGGGATGCATGGGCATGTTTCATGATATTCGCGAGGCATTCCTGGGCTATGCGATAGAGACAGGTGGACACCGCCTGAGGAATGGCCTTAGGAGAAGTAATGACATCGAACGAGATGGCCAGGTTCGATCGGACGGCGCACTCATCGATAAGGCGCTGCAACGCCACGGGTAGCCCCAGATCGTCCAGTATGGACGGATGGAACTGATACGCCAAGTGGCGAACGTCGTCGGAGAGCTCGGTGAGCCGGTCCTGAATCGAACGGAGTTCTTTGCTGCAGGCCACAGCGGAGGCCGGAAGACTGGCTTCCAACGATTCAGCTTGTACGACCAGCATGGCGAGGCGCTGGTTGATATCGTCGTGAAGATCTCTCGAAATGCGCCGGCGTTCTTCTTCTTGCACGGTCAGGAGGCGGGCGGCGAGGTCGCGAAGCTCCTGCCGGCTTGTGGCGAGGGCCTGTTCGCTGTTGCGAAGGTATACTTCGGTCTGAACGTGTTCGGATATTTCCTGCAAGAGCGTGTGATTGACATCGGCAAGTTCCTTCGTTCGGGCCTCGACTCGCCCCTCCAATTCATTCTTGGCCTCGCGGAGTTCAATCTCTGCCCGCTGGCGCTGCTGTAAGAGCATCGCGGAGATCCAGACGATGATCAAGCTGAAGATGCGATTGCTGACACCGACCCACAGAGGGATCGATTCGTCCTGCGGACCAACGGCCGCGCCAATGATAATCAGTGGCGTAGAGGCGATCGCGGCAAGGAGCGGCAACCGCGGATTGGGAGAGGCGGCGGCCAGAATGACGATCCCGGCATACAGCACGCCGACGGCGATGCCGAGAGGTAGCAACAGATCGATTGCAAACAGCGCGCAGCTCAGTCCGACGATGAGGGGCAGAATGGTGTGGTCGTGATCACGCATGGCGGACCTGCTACTTTCTATTATCTGTTTCCAGGTCAGTCGATTCAACGGCAGAACGCTTGAACAGTCTCGGCGGACTACTCGTGCTCCATCTGCTTCTTCAGCCGCCGGTCCAACGCAAAACGGGTCAATCCCAGATGCTTGGCGGCCAACGTTTTGTTGTGGTCCGACAGGCGCACGACTTCCTCGATCAGCGCCGACTCGATATCCGCCAAGGTCTGCTGACCTAGCACCATCTCAATGCGAAGCGAAGGATGTTCGCCTTGCGCCATGGCCACCGCCACATGCGTGGAAGCCTGGTCGCGAAGTTCGCGCGGGAGACAGCCGGCGGTCAGAGTTTTGTCGTGACACAGAATCATGGCTCGTTCGATGATGTTGTGCAGTTCGCGGATGTTGCCCGGATAGTTGTATCGCTGCAGCAGTTCCTTGGCATCGGGCTCGATGTCGACGACGTCCTTTCCGAACTCCTTCCCAAACCGCAACACGGCTTGCATGCAGAGGGGGAGAATGTCTTCCGTGCGCACGCGCAGCGGAGGGAGTTCGAACGTGACGACGTTGAGACGGAAGAAAAGATCTTCGCGGAAGGTGCCACGGGCCGTGTCTTTCTTCAGATCCCGATTGGTCGCGGTCATCAGCCGAAAATCGACCGACAGATCTTCCGTCCCGCCTAAGCGCCGGAACGTCCGTTCCTGCAGCACGCGCAACAATTTGGCCTGCATGGCCGGATCTAAATCCCCGATCTCGTCCAGAAACAACGTTCCGCCTTCGGCCTTCTCCAACAGGCCGCGTTTCCGCTGGTGGGCGCCCGTGAATGCGCCTCGTTCATAGCCGAACAGCTCGCTTTCGAACAGCTCTTTGGGAATCGCCGTGCAGTTGACGGCCACGAAAGGGCCAGCCGCGCGTGGGCCGTTAGAGTGAATCACCCGCGCGAGGAATTCTTTCCCGCTGCCTGTTTCTCCTTGGAGCAGCACCGTGGATTTGGCATTTTCCGCCACATCCCGAACCTGGCCGAGGAGCAATTGCATCGCCGAACTGCGCGCATCGATATTGGATAAGGCGTAAGCACTGTTCTGGTCTTCGAGCGCAAATTCGACCCGGTGGCGCAGGGCGAGGAATTCCAAAGCGCGATCGACGACGGGATCGACACCTGAGAGATCGACGGACTTGATGAGGAAATCGTACGCGCCCAAGCGCATGGCTTCGACCGCATTTTCCACCGTTCCGTACGCCGTCAACATAATGATGAGGGTCTGGGGGGCGAGGGGACGAATTTTTCGGAGCGCGTCGATACCGCCCATACCGGGCATTTTGAGATCCAACAAAATCAGGTCGGGGGCCTGCTGGGTAACGGCACTGACCAGATCTTCACCGGATTCAAATCCGGTGACGGTGTGGTGGCGCCGTGAAAGGCGTTTGACGATGGCGGAGCGAATCGCCGGTTCGTCATCCGTAACGTAGATCGTGGCCTGCATGGTCCCCTTCTTCCTGCATTCGTTGCGGCTGTTGTCGCACGGGCGTCCACACGCGCACGGTGGTGCCGTGCCCTTCCTCACTGTCCAGTGCGATGTCTCCTCCGTGCGCGTCGAGAATATTGCGGGAAATCGCCAGCCCTAAGCCTGTTCCGCGCGGTTTCCCGCTGGTGAAAAACGGTTCGAACACGTGCGGTAGATGACTCGCGCTGATCCCGCTGCCTCGATCCGTCACCGTAATTTCCAGACCCGGCTCTACCCCACGAGCCTGTTCCGTGAGGGCTACGGTAATGGTTTCGCCCTCCGGCGTGGCTTCGATCGCATTTTGCAGGATATTAAGTAACACTTGTTTGAATTGATCACGGTCGGCCTGAATCATATAGGGAGCGGTGGGGGCCGAAAGGCTGATGGCCGCCTGTTTCCGCATAAGGGGTTCATCCAGCACCTTGATCACTTCATGCACCAGCTGTGCCATATCGAATCCAAATGCCACGATTTCCCTTGGACGGGCATAGTCGATGATCTGATTGACGATCCGATCCAGCCGTTTCGTTTCCTGCAGGATGACCGCCAGGTCGGGACGCCGCGGGTCTCCCGCGTCGGTATCGTCGAGCAGAAGAGAGGTCGTCGAACCGATGCCGACAAGCGGGTTTCTGATCTCATGCGCGATACCGGCCGCCACTTGTCCCAGGGTCGCCAGCCTCTCCGCCCGGCGCAGACGGGTTTGCATGAAGTCGAGTGCGGTAATGTCGACGTTGAACCCCTGGTACATGATGACCTGACCCGATTGATCGCGAATCGGGATGCGCCGGCTCAAGACTTTCCGGATCATGCCATCCGCATGGAGAAATCGGAACACGGTTTCGTAGGGCTGTCCGTCCACCACGGCCTGCGCGAATTCCGCAATGACCCGGTCTCGATCCTCCGGATGAATGGCGCGCCGCACGGCATCCGGATCTTTTTCTTCGGTCGAATCGAGTCCCGCCAGCACACTATTGTAACGATTGCTGAAGACGAGCGTCATCCCTCTGGTCGTGAAGATGCCGAAAGGCGCGTGGTCGACAATGCTGCGGTACTTGGCTTCCGAAGCGGCCAGGTCCTGGTTGAGCTGGCGCAGATTGGCCTCCGACTGCTGCAAGGCCGCGATGTGGGAATGAATGGCCGAACTCATGGCGTGCATGACGCGCGACAGATTGCCGATTTCATCCGTTCTTGTCATGACGGGAACCTGCGGGATCGGATTGCTGTCGGATGTGACCACCGCCGTGGCGAGGCGAGCCAGCGGTGTGGTGATGGAATGGGCAATCAGGTGCAGGGCCGCCACCATGCAGATTAAGGCAAAAAGCCCGCCGCCGAGGATGGTCATCAACATGGTATCGCGATCCTGGCCGATCTTCGCCAATTTGGTATTCAGGGCTGTCTGCGTGAGATGTTCGAATCGGCCCATGTCCTGCCGGATCTTCAACATCAGCGCCCGCCCTTTGCCTTCCTCGATATACTCCCGCGCCTCGTTGGGATGCTCGGCCTTCACGGCATCGATCAAGACCTCCTTCTCGGTGATGAACTGTCTCACCAGTTGCTGCACGGCGCTGATGAGCGTCCGTTGATCGTCCTGCTGCGACACCTGGGCTTCCAGCGTGCGGCCGATGTTCAGGACGTGGTCCTGCGCGGTGCGATAGGGGAACAGGTAATGCTCCTGACTCGTTAGCACAAAGCCTCGGAATCCCGTTTCCAGATCGACGACGAGGCGCAGGTATTCTGATGCCAGCCGTTGGGAATAATAGATGTCGTTCAACTGACCTTCGTCGTCGGAAAAGGTGGTGACGCTGCGATAGGTCAAGATGCTGAGGAGGATGACGGTGAGCGCAGGAATCACCGACGCAAGAAATAACTTGCGGGCGATAGGTAGATTGCTTAGCAGATCACTCAAGGCAGATCTCAGTCTCCGTCGATATCGTAGTCTGCACACCTCCCTCTGTGCAACTTTGTCGCCTGGGTGTGTCCTCATTATTCGCGTCGGTCACGTGAACGGTTTGTTCGTGGGTAGACGCCATTTACGCTCTTGTCCAGCATTCGAATTCTCCCTTCCAGCAGCGGGATGAGCGATTTCGCACCGTGCGCCCGTGCGATCCCGCCCGTATCTAACCTGCTTTCTGCATCGCAGGACCCCGTGAAATACAGCGCTAGGAGATGCGACCCGTCTCGTCCACCCGAGCGACCTCGGCGTCGTGTGGCGATTCTACACGAGGCATGCGCCTTGCTCAGGTCTTGTTCAGGTTGGGTGTCGTCAGGTCTCGGTGATCGGGTCGGTGAATCGCGCGGAGTGCGAGGAATGGCAGACCGAACAAGGAGGGGACGATGGATTATGTGAAGCCCTACGGCGTCGTGGACAGTATGCTGGCCGGTGGCGCCCTCAAGCTGAGTTTGCCCCCGCGCCAGCTGGTGTTGCGTGGCATGTTGGCCGGTGCGTATCTGGGGATCGGAACGAGCATGGCCGTCACGGTGGCCGTCGAAACCGGCTATTGGATTCTGGGAAGTTTGCTCTTCCCGTTTGGGTTGGCATTGGCCATCTTGCTCGGCGCGGAGATCATCACGGGAAGCTTCGCGCTGCTCCCTGTCGCGGCGGCCGACGGTCAGAAGAACGCCGGATTTTCTCGAGTGTTGGCGAACTGGGGGTGGGTCTTCCTGGGCAATCTCCTGGGAAGCGTCCTCTATGCGACGTTGTTCGCGATTGCGCTGACCACGGGGGGCGATGCCCCGATCAATGCCGTCGGTAATAAGTTGATTGCGATTGCGCAAGCAAAAACCACCTACTACGCCTCACACGGTTCCGCCGGGCTTCTCGCGGCATTCACCAAAGGCATGTTGTGCAACTGGATGGTCAGTCTCGCCGTCGTCGCGGCGTACATGTCCACGTCGCTCTCCGGAAAATTTGTCGCGATCTGGGGGCCTACACTCTTGTTCTTCTCGCAAGGTTTCGAACATGCCGTGGTTAATATGTTTCTGATGCCGGTCGGCATGATGCTCGGCGCCGACGTCAGCCTTTCTACCTGGTGGCTCTGGAACCAAATCCCGGTGACTCTGGGGAATCTAGTAGGCGGCATGTTGTTTACGGGGCTGGCGATCTATGCGGCGCATCATACGACAACTCCGGCTGTAGCATCGGCGCCGGTTCCGGCTCAACCTGTCAGTGCCAGGGGCGATCAGGCGGGATATTCCCCGTCGTATTAGCTGTGAGGATCTCTAGTCATGGGTGCGGTGTATCTCAGGCGGTTACACGGATGGCGATTCGTCCTCTTCAATGCCGTACTCGGCTTGTCGCACATCGTCGTGTTGTTCAACGCCGGGTCCTACATCGCCTTGTTGCCGCATGTATCGGGGGATCTGGGCGGGGTGTTGCCCAGTTTCCTCACCTGGGCGCAAACCGACTTCATGGTGGGGCTCGCGTTGGGCTTTCCGCTCGCGCGTTACCTGTCGGGCCGGATCGGCGACTATCGTCTCCTGATCGGCGCGTTCATGGTGTACAGCGTCGCATCCTACCTGTGCGGCGACAGCCGTACGCTGGCGCAATTCGTTCCCGCCCGCATCGTGCAAGGCATTGCCGGTGGCATCACTCTGCCGATCGCCCAATCCATGCTGCTCAACGAATATCCCAAGCGGCTCAAGTCAGTCGCCTTGACCGTCTGGGGACTGTTCACCATCACCCCGTTTACCATCGGCATGCCGGTGGGTGGCTACATCGCCTATATGCTCGGGTGGCGCTTTCTCTTTTATCTGGATTTCGTGCTGACGCTGGTGATTGTCGGCACGTTGGGCGCCTTGTTGTACGGCCGCGGATTTCACCGACGGTACACTCGCTTCGATCTGGTCGGGTTTCTGCTCCTGGCCGTCCTGCTGCTGGGGCTGCAAACATTGCTCAATATGGGCAACGATTTCGACTGGTTGGACTCACCCTTTCTCCAAATCATCGCCGTGGTGCTGCTGATCGCGTTTCCCTGTTTCATCATTTGGGAACTCGGGGAGCGGCATCCGACCCTGGATCTCCGCTTGTTCTTGCATCGCAATTTTGTGATCGGGATCATCAGCCTGACGCTCGGGTTTTTCTCGATCCAAGGCTTATTGTCTCTCCTGATCGTCCAGATTCAACTCATTCTGGGATATTCCTCAAAGTTAGCCGGTCTGGCGCTGCTGCCCTTGGTCTTGCTGAGCGCACCGATCATCGCCGTCATGCATTACCTCTGCAAGTATGTCGATGCGCGCTGGCTCGTCTGTCTTAACTGTCTCGGCTTTGCCTGGACGTTTTATTGGATCGGATTGTACGACGATCCCCATTCGTACGAAGAATTGTTCTGGCCAATGGTGGTGGAAGGAATTTTTCTGGGCTCCTTCTTCACGCCGATTACCGTGCTGACCTTGCATGGCCTCTCGGGTCCGTTGGTCATGCGTGCCGCGGAAGTTGCCAATTTGTTGCGGGTTGCCGCGGGCGCATTCGGCATCACGTTTCAAGGCATCGTCCTGTTCCGGCGCATTCACTTCCACCAACTGCATTTGGCCGATCATTTCGGGGGACGGCAGTCGATTTCATACGACCCGGTGGGGCAACTGACCGCGAAACTCCAGGCGGCCGGATTGTCTCCTTCCGAAGCCCAGGCCAAGCTGGGTCTGGTGATCAGGCAGGAAGCGGCGATACTCGGCCTCAACGATGCGTTCCTCGTGGCCAGTTTCATCTTTATCGGATTGGGCGTGCTCGTGTGGTTTGCGCATCCGACGCATGTGCCCATCACGTCCAGTCCCGAGGAAGACTTGCGTGTGAGACGTGCCGAGGAGTTGATTGAGGAGGTGCCATGAGATCGGGTTCAACGACAGTGCGCCAGCTGCGAGTCAGCCTTGGGATCGGCTGCGCCTTGTTCTTCGGGAGCTGCGCCTGGATTCCCAAAGGCGATCCACCTGCGCAATATCTCGACCCACCGGAAATGACCGAGACACTCGCCGAGGTCACGAGCCGGCTGCAAAACTGGCCGGAGGATCGTTGGTGGGAACAGTTCGGCAATGCTGAGCTGAACGGGCTCATCGAAACCGCGCTCAAGGACAATCCAGGTTTGAAGCATGCGTCTGCACGATTGCGGCAAGCCACGTCGCTGGTGAAGGTGGAAGGCGCGAGGCTGTTACCGTTCCTGGAAGCGGATGCATCGCTGACCTACGAGCGCATTTCCCAACATGGTGTGTTTGCCGCCCTGAATCCCGAAGTGGCGGGTATCAAGATCATGTACGGCATCATCAACCCGCTCAGTTTCCGGTATGAATTCGATTTCTGGGGCAAGAACCGGGCAATGCTCGAGGCGGCTCTGGGCCACGCGGCCGCCGAAGAGGCCGAAACGGCGGAGGTGCGGCTTCGCTTGACCACCGGTATTGCCCGCGCCTATTTCCGGGGGCAGGCTCTTCAACAGCAACTCAGCATCGTGAAGACGATTGTCGGCATCCGCCGCGACCTCAAGACGCTCGCGGAGACCCGGTTTCGCCTCGGGCTTGACAATGATCAGCCGTTCAAAATCGCCGTGGCCGACTATGAGGCGGCGTTCAAGCGGCAAGCCGCCATTCGCGATCAATTGGACGTGCAGCGGCACTTGTTGGCGCGGTTAGCGGGCAAGGGACCGGACGAGGCAGCGCATCTTTTTGCCAAGCCCATGGCCAAAGTTCCGCATCAGATTCCTGCGCCGGATCATCTTTCCATCGGCCTGCTGGTGCATCGTCCGGATTTGGCCGCAGCCTTGTATCGAGCGCATGCGGCCTCCCGCCTGGTGAGGGTGGCGACCACGCAGTTCTACCCGACCATCGATCTCACGGGATTTGTGGGATTCAATGCGCTGACGTTGGCCAAGGGTACCGACAAGCTGGCGAATTTTCTCTTCAGCGGTCAGAGCTTCACCTATGGTCTGGCACCGGGTTTACGCATGCCCTGGTTTGAAGGCGGGCGGTTGCGAGGCGAATTGGGCGCGCAGCGCGCGGAATACGATGCGGCAGTGGAACTCTACAATGACACGCTCCTGGATGCCATGCGGGAAGTGGCGGACAGCCTGAGCGCATGGCACACGACGAGTGAGATCATGGCCTCACACAAACGGTTGGTGGCGTCACTGGGTGAAGACTGGCGGTTGGCGAAAGTGCGGCTCGTCAACGGCCTGGACGATGATCGCGAAGTGCTGCGACACCGGTATCCCGTGCTCGAACAGGAATATGCTCTGAGAGCGTTGGAGAGCGATCAATTGGTGGCAGCCGTCGATCTGATCGAATCCCTGGGCGGCGGCTACCACAATCCCGATATTGAAAAGCGACCGAAACACAACCCGAGTTAAATCTATGACCACTACAACGGCAGATATGTCACCAAACCCGCAGCCTCCAGGTGGACCGCCGCCGACAGGCCCCTATCGCATCCATCCGAAGGCCATTCGCGCCCGCCGCAACCGGCGTTTGTTGGTCGTGGCGGGATTGGTTCTGATCGCCACCGTCGGCTACCTCATGTACTGGTATACCCACGATCGGTTTTGGATCCGGACCGACAACGCCTATGTGACCGGCAATCTGGTGCCCGTGGCGGCGCAGGCGTCCGGGATCATCACGCAGGTCTTGGCGGAAGAAACACAATTCGTGAATCGTGGGGACTTGCTTGTTCGGTTGGATGAACATCAAGCCTATGCCGCCTTGGGAAGGGCCCGAGGGCGGTTGGGTGAGGAGGTCAGGCGGATCGCCGCCTTGTTCATCAATCGAAAACAACTGGCGGAGAAATTGCGATCGCGCACGGCTCGCTTGGAGTTGGCCGAGCACGACATGGATCGGTATCAACGGGCTTCCCCGAGTGGCGCCATCTCTAAACAAATCCTACAGAATACGGCGGACAAAATCGCCAGCCTGGAAGCGGAGGTGCGGGAGACGCAGGCGGAACTCGACTCGCTCGATGCGCAGATCGGAGGCACGACTGTGATGGCCCATCCCTCCGTCGACCTGGCTAAACACCAGTTGATTGAGGCGCATCTGGAATATGCGCGTCAGCAGATCCGCGCTCCGATCTCAGGCTATGTCGCCAAACGAAAAGCGCAGGTCGGGGATCGTGTTCAGCCAGGGGCCTCGCTGATGACGATCGTTCCGCTGGATCATCTGTGGGTCGAGGCCAATCTGCGTGAAACGGAACTGCTGCATGTGCGGCCAGGGCAGCCGGCCTTGGTGAGCGTCAGTCTGTACGGATCGAAACAAACATTCCATGGCACAGTTGAAGGTCTCGTGCCGGGCAGCGGAAGCGCGTTCGCCTTACTTCCACCGGATAACTCTACGGGAAACTTCATTCACATCGTCGAGCGGGTGCCGGTACGGATTGCGCTTCCGGCGGATGAGCTCCGGGAGCATCCGATCAGGCCGGGGCTGTCGACCATGACGAGCATTAACATTACCGAGTCCGGGCAATCTGTGTGGACGTCTCTCGCGACGCCGTCCACGGCTGAGTATGAGACGGACGTGTATGCCGATGAGCTTCCGACGGCGGAGTCCATGGCAAGAGAAGTGATGGCCACCAATTTGGTGCTCAATGAGCAGGGAGGAAGCCTCGATTCGCTTCTCGAAGAAGAGGAGGCCATTGAGAGGGTGATTCCCAGGAAGAACGCGGAGAGGTCGCCGGACGAAGGCAGGGTGTCGTCCAATCTCAGTCGGTCTCGCGAGCGGGATGATCGCCGCCCGAGTTCCTTTGTGCCGCGACGGAGTCCCGATCTGGGAGCCACCACCTTCCCACTGACGCCATCCATCGGTCCCGATTCGGGATCGTTGGGGCCCGAGGCGGGGCGCAGTTCTTCGCGGCTGAAATCAGATTTAGGTCTCGATGACGAACGGCGAGCATTTGGCGGCCGCAGGCGTTAGCCTCCGTACGTTGACTTGAAGCCGTCACGTCGGCTCAATCTAAAAAACAGATGTAAGGCAGATTATTTTTCGATGAAGATTGCGGTTCCAGTCTGGAATGCCCGGTCGGCTCCCCTTATGATGCAACTCGCGCTTCGAGCAGCACCAACATTCAACGCTCGCCTGGCTTGCTGATCAGTCCTTGCCTCTCCTGCCGGCGTCTCGCTCAAGGCGCGCTCTCAGCGGTTGCAGATAGCCCTGTGCCGGGCGGGAGAAACATGCTGTGCCGAACGTCCCCCTCAATTATCGGACACTCCTGTCGGTCACCAATGTGCTGAATTCCCAGCGCAACCGTCAGAGCCTGTTTCGCGCCATCACCGATCAGCTGACCAAAGTCGTACGGTGGGAACGGGCGGGGATCACAGTCTACGATCTTCAGGCCGACGCCTTCCGTTTTTATGCGGTGGAGACAAATCTGCCGAAGGTCGTATTGCGAAGCGATGCCATGATCCCCCGCGCCCAAAGCGCCGTGGGATGGGTCTATGACCATCAACGCGTGCACGTGCGGCCTCACCTCCGGGAGGAACGGCTATTTATCGAGGATGAAAGTTATGCCCAGGAGGGGCTGGGGCGCATGATTAATTTGCCCATGGTCGTGCAGGAATCCTGCCTTGGGACGTTGAATATCGGAAGCATCGAAGCGGGGCATCCTGATCCCGACGATGTGGATTTCCTCCAGCAGGTCGCGACCCAGATCGGCTTCGCCATTGCCCACGTCAATGCCTATGAGGAAATCAACCGTCTGCGTGAACAACTTGCTCGGGAAAATGTCTATCTGACGGAAGAGCTCAAAGCGACCCAGGACTATGGCATTGTCGCAGGACGAAGCCGGGCATTTGAAGCGGTACTGACGCTGGCCAGGCAGGCGGCCCCGACGACGGCGACGGTGATGATTACTGGGGAAACCGGAACCGGCAAGGAGGTCCTCGCGCGCGCCATCCACGAGCGAAGCCTCCGGCGCGATCGGGCCTTTGTCCGGTTGAATTGCGCGGCATTGCCGTCCGGGCTGATTGAAAGTGAACTCTTCGGTCATGAACGCGGCGCCTTTACCGGCGCGGATCAGCAGCGAATTGGACGATTCGAACTGGCCGACGGCGGCACGTTATTTCTCGATGAAATCGGCGAAATGCCTCTCGAGGCGCAGGCGAAGCTCTTGCGTGTCT
>CAZKVY010000060.1:0-22544 GCA_964556305.1 uncultured Nitrospira sp.
AAAGGCGCCAAAAATGTTCGGACCGTGAGCAGCATCAACGACGACAAGGTATTGAACGAGATCGACACGTCAAACCCTTATCCTGCCGGACCTCAATGTGAAGGAGTCATCATGCGACGAACTTATGGACGCGTCAGCTTTCTGTGCGTACTACTCTGCCTCTTCAGCGCCATCATGGCAACGTCAAGTATGGCCGCGCCGGAACCTTGTTCCTTGCTCACCACATCTGAAGTCGAGCAGGTCGTCGGCCCGTTGAAGGGCAAGCCCACGGGTGACAAGGAAGGGGACGCCGCTTGGTGTAACTACGAGTTCGCCAACGGGACGGATCTCATGGAGGTGTGGGTATTTCCAGCCGATGCCATCAATCGGGGTCGAAAGGTCTCCAAGAATCCTGTCGCGGTCAAGGGACTCGGCGACGACGCGTTCATGGATCGAGGAATGCACGGCCTCAATTATGCGAACCTATTCATCAAGAAAGGCCCCGTGGCGGTGAAACTGTCGCTCAAGGAAACCGCCGGCGATGAGGACAAACTCAAGACCTTGGCACGGAAGACGTTAAACCGGTTTTGAGGCGGCCTCCTCACGGCAGCAAATACCAGCATTGATCTGCATTACGTGATTGACCCGCAGGCGTCCACATGAGTATGCTCCTGCCGGTTACAAGCACCGGCTACAAACGCCCGTCCGGCGGCCCTTCGGGAGGATCGATATGATCGTACAACCCTCCGGGCAATCTCCCCTTCCCCAGCCCTGCCTCTCCTCACAATCCCCAACACGATTGAACCTATCAGGCCTCTGCCTCGACTCAGGAGCTAGGCACAGAAATCACTGCAAACGCTATCCAGGCTGGTCCCAATGATTGCTGGATCAAAATACGGCGTCGCCGTGAGTCTCCTCATCCTCTCTGCTTTAGGTATCCCGATGAGGGCGCAGGCTGGAGATCTCGGTACCGCTGTGGTCGTACAAATCCGGCCTGCGGATTCGCCACAGGCCCAGAACGACATGAGCGAGCGTGCAACGGCGGAATCGCCGGCCTCTTCCGTATCCACTCAGCCGACAATCCCAGAATGCGATGGACAGGCTGCCCCAACCGGAGTCGTCACGAGATTGTTGAATCGCGTCATGGGACACACGTTGCCCGAGGATGTCCGACTCTGTCCCCCACCGTCTGGCGGCGACACAGCGCCGGACATTGCGAATAGATAGCCTGGCGATGAACCATGTACACCGACACCACGACCAATAAATGTGAGCGAACAACACCAAGAGTTATCATCCAATTCCAAGGAGGCCCGATGAATCGCCGACGCCACCTAAGTACCGTCTGTCTGTTCGCCCTGGTTCTGGCCCATGCCCCGCAACATGGCCTCGCTGCGGAACCAAGCCTCGACCCCGCCGCCCGGCAGTCGATGGAGCAGATGATCGAGCAGTACATCCGGTCCCATCCGGAAGTCATCGAGCAATCGCTCCAAGCCTTGGAAGCCAAACGCGAAGCGGAGGAAAAGGAGCGACAGAAAGTAGCGGTGTCGAAGCATCAGAAAGAACTGCTCAACGATCCGGCCTCCCCGGTCAGTGGAAATCCATCCGGCGACATCACAGTGGTCGAGTTTTTTGACTACCGCTGTGGGTACTGCAAGAAGGCAGCGGGCGCGGTGACCCAACTGCAGAAAGAAGATCGACGAGTTCGAGTCATCTATAAGGACTTTCCGATCCTGGGCGAAGTGTCCGAACTTGCAGCCAAAGCCGCGCTGGCTTCGAAAGCGCAAGGCAAACATCAGGCGTTTCACGAAGCGCTGCTGGCATCTAAAGGCGAGATGACGAAAGAGAGCATCCTGACCGTTGCCGGTGAGGTCGGTCTGGATACCAAACGGCTGGAAGCCGACATGACGAAGCCGGAGTGGCAGCAGGTGATCGACCGCAACCGCACGCTTGCCAAGGAGCTCGGCATCAGCGGAACGCCCGGCTTCATCGTTGGCACCGAACTCGTGCCCGGAGCCTTGGATGTGAATGGGTTGAAAGAATTGATTGCGCGGGCGAGCAATAAGCCATGAAAGGCAGAGCCAGATATTAACCCCCTTACCCGCAGGAGGAGCCTATGACACCGTCTATTCATGTGGGGATCATTGGTGTGAAGCGCGAGAGTAGGCGAGCTGCCTGGATACACATAGCCGGCGTAGGGCTGTGCAGCCTTGTCGGGATGCTGCTGCTGTCGGATGACAGTTGGGCGGCACCGAAGAAAGGCAGCACGTCTGTGACGTGTCGATGTACCTGCATGTATGAAGACGAACTCGGGAAGGTTCACTACGGACCATCGCAGGGCGTGCAATTCACCGAATCCACGAGTGACCGATGCCTCAACCATGCGTGCAAATCCGGCAGCTATAGCGGCAGGACCAGAGACTGTCTGTTTACCGAAAATCCCCAAATGCGCGTCCCACCTGGCGGTGTGCAGGGACAGCTCCAGCAGGTACCGAGCACCCCCGGTGGCATGCCTGGCCCCACTCCGGGGACGATTATGCGCCGCGGAGTCGAGGACGAACAGCCGACTTCTTCAGAAAAAGAGGGGAAATAAGGGTACAGACTCAAAGAACTCAATTTCGCGGCGCAGCACATCTCAGCGGGGCACGGAATTGGTGGCGTCACACCCGCGCTCTGCGCCTGATGGAGCTTCCTAAGATGCCTATACACACGAACCGCCAGTAAGGCAAGAAACGGCGCTCGACCGATCCGTAGAAGGACGACACGATGCTGCTGGCGAAGAACTCGGCGAAACAACTTCTATTGGTGGCGCTATTGAGCCTGCACTCGGCCCCCGTCCTCAGTGCAGCGGATGAGAAAACACCGTTGCCTCAGGGCATCACTCCCGAAGCCTCGACCGGCGAGGTGCAGGAACGAGGCCTACCCAAGGTTCCGTTATTCAAGAATCCCGGGGACCGAAAAATACTGCCGCTGCCCGCGCCCGGCGGCACTCCACCTCCACAACTCTGCCATACCAAAACCATCATGATGACGCAGTGCAAGTGTTTCAACCAGCCTGACTGTCAGACACTGACGGCGCTGTTTCCCAATTCCTGTCCGGCCGGTAGCCAGCATTGTGAGTTCGTACCGATGAGCCGCGGCACCATGCCTCCCCTTCCGCCGACTCTGTGCGGGTATCAAGTGCCACTCACTCTGACGGAATGTGCATGCCATACCGCAGCCGAATGCCAATTGCTTTCGCCGTTCTGTCCTGGTTCTTGTCCGGCAGGCAGTCAAAGTTGTACCTGCCGACCGTTGCGGAGGGGATAGCATTTTTATGATCTGCGCCACCGAAGGAAATCGTCGATGAGATACCAAGCAACTGCCGTCTGGCTCCCAATGTTCGTGGTGATGCTGTTGGTTGCGGCGGAGGATTTCGCACACGCCGCGCCCAGAAGACCATCGAATAGCGCGTCCGCCTGTTCTATCTCGGCTGACAAATTCAATCAACTGGCGGCTAAGAATCCGTCCGGCGCCCAAGCCTGTCGGAACATGGCGGACAATGCTCAAGCCCACGGAGGGTCGTTCTCGTTCATGTGTGATAGCGCGACAGGTCAAATCTCCTGTTGCAACGACTCGTCCTGTGTCTCACTTGGCAGTGCACTGAGAGGCAAGCTTCCCGGAATGAGGCCGGAGCAGATGCCCGGTTCCCTGCAAATGCCTCCGCCTCCTCCTCCAGGCGGCAAACCCGGTATGGCGCCACCCCCGGGCGGCTCACTCGCACCATCGCAGGTTCGATAGGACCAAGACAGGGATCATATTGAAAGGAGATCGTTCCATGCACCATCACGGCTCGCACCGATTGAGATCCGGCCTCATGATTATGGCGGTTGTCACGCTCAGCCTGGGCGGGATTTTGCCAAGCTCGGCTGCTCCGATTCGCCAGGGCACCAATGCCGAAACGACTTGCGAAGTTGTGAGCGTCGGCCAGTGGTATTGCACGATCGACGGCAAAGGCTATTACTGTGACACCAAGACCAATCCAGACCCGAATAAGAATTGCCGCCCGGCGAGAGTGGCTCCCTCAGGGCCCAAGGGCGCTATTAATCAGGGCCTGCTTCAGAACCGTCCCATCATGCGGCGCGGGATCGAGAGTGACTCGCCGCCGGTCGAGGAAGAACAGGGCAAAGGAAACAGTGGTGACGTGAAGGAACGGGCAGTGAAACGACCCGATCCTCGGCCGAAACCGCCGATTCCACCGAAAGGTCCAACCGATCCGCAACTGCCGCCCATTGGACCGGGCGGAACGGGACCAACAACGCCGAAGTGATAGGAATTGCGCACGTGTTTTTGAACCTTGAAATGCAGGCTGCCGATTTCAATGTGAACCAAACCACGGAGGGCATCATGACGACGACCATCCGACCGATCGGAACGGCGCTGTTTCTCCTCACCGCATGGGTCTTGTCCGGAAGTCCCGCACAGGCAGTACCAATAAAGAATCCGGAGAACTGCCAGGGCCCTGTGACCATCGGAGTAGCTACCTGCCCCGACAAGCCCGGACATTGGGTGGAATGTATTCCGAGCGGGGATTACATGTGCTGTGTGCAGAATGCGCAAGGCGGGAAGGATTGCGAACAGATCGAAGCCAAGACATTCAATCCAAAAGCCGGCGTTGGCCGTTTGCCCGGCGGCGTGCTGCAAAATGCACCGATGACTGTTCAGCCCGGCGCACCGCGAGTACCACGAGCAGGCATGAATGCGCCGATCATGCGACGGGGCGTCGAGGGTGAAGATGCCGCGTCGTCTCCAGCCTTGCCAGAGGAGCAGGGCAAGTAGGAATAGAGCGCTGCAGCGACTGCTCGCGGGAGAAGGAGAAATCATGGCTCCATCAAAGTCCATCACTATCGGTTGGTTCATTGGCCTCGCCACGCTATTCATCATAGAGGCAGTGACGCCGGCGCAAGCGCTTCCAGTCATTAGAGATCAGTGTAATCAGACGTCGGGAGATGGTCAGGGACACAGCTGTCCCGGCGCAAACGATCTGTTGATCCGTCCCAAATACCCGGATGGCACCTGCGGTGATTGGATGTGCTGTCCACCAAACCCGGATGGGCAAACGTATGATTGTGCCCATGCCACCAATCCGACGCGAAGTGTAATCAGCGGCGCGCTGAAAAACTTGCTCGGCCCACGCGCCACTGTACTGGAACCGGGTCGCACCCCGGGGTTGAGAAACCCCTCCGTGTTTTCAGGACCCAATGCACCGATTCTTCGCCGGGGAGTCGAAGGTCAAACCACCGAGGATTCCCCGTCCGGCAACCCCGGAACGTCTGAACAGGATAAGACAAAGTAAGGGCAACCAGCTTCTATCGAACGCACAATACCGCGAGGAGTCACGACATGCAGACTCGGGCCTCCATCACAAATGACCGCGTGAAAGTAGCCTTGGTTGGAATTCTTGGTCTCGCCCTGATTGCAGGATGGGCGGAGGTGAGTTTCGCAATCTCGAAGACTCGTCCGGGAAAAACCTATTGCGATTGCGGCTGCAAAACGTTTTCCCGGACCACGGAACTGTCGTGGCTCAAGGTGGCGAGTTGCAGTCTCAATGGGAAGAAGTGCAAGGGCACCAATAGCGCGGGGCAAGTCGAGCAAGGCACGCTGGTGAATTGTCAGCAATGTCAAAGCGATAACTCGGGGGGATACTCGGACTGCACACCCGTACAAGGAATGCCCGCGCCGAACACAGGCGGCACGTCCCCCCCGGTCCTTCCGGGAACGCTGGATCCGGGTCCACGAAAGCCGTCCGCCTCGCAGTTCACAAACCAGGGGATGAACGCGCCGATCATGCGCCGCGGCGTCGAAGGGGAGCCTTCAACACCATCTCCCACGTTGCCTGAGAAGCAAGGCAAGTGACGAATGGGCTAAACCGTTAAGTGTTTGGTGGTGAAATTGCCACCTTCAAGGATGTCTCCACGAACGCATCAAGGACCGCCAGAATCGGATGGGTCATCAAAGTCGATTGCGAGATCATGAAGGCGAAGGTGTGTAATCCCGAAGCCCAACCATGCCGCACGGTGAATGGAATCGAAACCTGTTCCTGCCAAGTCGGGGAGTAACCGGAACCGTAAGGAGGCCATCATGACGGCAACCACACTCAGACTTTTTATTGGGTTTCTCATGGCCCTTGCTATGTCGATTCTCTGGACCGCACCCGCATCGGCCGTGCCCAAGCTCACTCCCGGCAGCAAGCGATATTGCTCCTGTACCTGCGCCACGCAAGACTCCGTGCTGTTCACCCCCGTGTGGGAGAAAAGATATGCCTGCAACCTCGCCGACAACAAGAAGTGTACGAGGGAGAAAGACGGCGCCACCAGTAGGTTACACAGCTGCCTGGAATGCGAGAAAACTAACGATGGAGGCATGCTGTGCGTCAACACCGCTTTGTCGACGAGACCTCAGCTCCAAACCCCTTCCGGGAAACCGCAGCAAATCGTACCTCGCGGCATCGAAGGCACCCAGGAAATCGAGCCGCCGCCGGTCGAGCCCGAGGAGAAGGGAAAGTGAGCGCTCTATTATTGATCGTTCCCGACAAAGGAGGTACAGCGTCATGCATCATCGCCGTTCAGGACTCTTGCACAGCGCCGTGATCGTTGGCATCGCACTGGCCTTCGCTTCTTCGGTCAGTTTTGCCGCGCCCAACACAGGCAGCGGCCCCCAGAAAACGGAGAAGCAGTGCAAGGACGAACGCGCAAAATGCCTGAACGACTGCAATCAACTGATCGACATCGACAACAACATTCAACGATGTCAGGACCGTTGCACCGACGCCTACATCATGTGCACGCCCCTCCGGATACAGCCTGGAGGCAAACTCCAAGGGGTGAGGCCACAAGGCAGTCCCAAGCAGAACGCCCCGATCATGCGGCGAGGCGTAGAGGGCGGCGAACCCTCCGGCGATGCGCCGGCTGCCCCGGAGAATACCGGGAAATAGGCCAGCGCGACGGCCATCCGACCACCGGCATCTGAACCCTATTGAGAAGGAGTGCACCGTGACAAAGACCCACGCGATCACAACGTTTTCGCTCATGATCCTGGCCGGACTCCTTGCGCTGCCTGCATCTTCGGATGCCAAACCGCGCAAGATCGTATCCAACGGCTGCACCGTGGATCAGATTCAGTCCAATTTCGGCAATTCCTGCGTCGACCAGATGGAGCAGGACATCATAGGAAACAAGCCTTACACCCATGCCCTCCTCTGCAGCGGTGGTCAAATGGTGTGCTGCACCTACGATAATACAACCAATCAGGTCCAAACCTGCCGTAGGCCAGCAGGTTCACGACTCATGCCGGGGGTGCAAGGGAGCGTGGGCATGCTCGGCAGTACCGGCATCCAGCGGAGAGGCGTGGAAGGACACTCACCCGCTGATGATGAAGAAGCTCCCGTCCCAGAATGGATGACGCCGGACCGTATGAAGCAGCTTCAACAGGATATCAAAGCCGGCGGGCAATGAGCCCACGAGGCCTCGTTGCAGCGATGGCTCGGAGGCAGCAGGCGAGATGGCACCGTCGGTGACGGCATCGACGGCGCCACCGCCTGAAGGCACGCGAGCACCAGAAGCACAAATATTGTGGCGTTCTCCACGAGGGCCCCTTGAACTCTTCCTGAACCTGCCGGACAATCCTCTCGACTTACTCACACGTTTAGGCGGCCGAAACACCCTTCGGCAGGATGTCCGGCAGGTTCAGACGAGGAGGGCTCAGATGCAACCTACAGTGTTCATAACGTTACTAGGAACGGCGGCCCTGTGCCTGGGACTGGCCGGGTGCGCGGCGACCGATCAGAGCAAGGACCAGGCTACGCTCGACATCGCGGCACGCGAAGTACCCGTGATCCCTGAAGAGACTCAGGCCGCGAAAGAGGCGGCTGCGCAGGAGGGGGCGGGTGAGATCCGGGAACGGGGGGGTTCACGCGTCCTTCCAGGAGGCACGGCGGGCACAGCGGTATTGGGCACGCTCTCGCCGGCATTCACCAGCGCGTATCCCGGAGACTTCGCCTTCAGGACACAAAAAGGCTACTACCTCACGGCCGTGAATGGTGGTGGACGCACCGGTGATCCCACTGTCATCACCGGCGCCACCTCGGCCGGCGCGTGGGAGAAGTTCAAGATCGGCATTGCAACTCCGCCTTCTCCATACGACAAACTCATCCAAACTGCGACCGGCAACTATCTCACTGCCGTAAACGGAGGCGGCATGACGGCCAATGTCCTGCACACCGATGCGACCCAGCCCAAAGATTGGGAGCGGTTCAGGTTGGTGTACGTGGGAGGCTATCCTCCTCCCTACTACGGCATCGGCACGAGCAAAGGAAATTTCCTCACCGCGGTGGGTGCGGGGGGACGCTACCAAGACGCCATTCACAGCGATGCGAGGCAGGTCCAGGCCTGGGAACAGTTCCGTATCGTCAAGTGCGGGGACCCGGGATCCGGCTACGAGTACGGCATCATGGCGGCTGACAGTGAATTACTCGCTGCCTCCACCTATCAAGGCAAGACCTGGTTTGGCCTCAACGGTCATCCCAGTGAAGCCGAAATGAAACTCAAGGTGATCCGTCAGGGTGATGGGACCTTCGCGTTTCAGACCGCAAGCGGACGTTATGTCACGGCACTCGGCGGAGGAGGGCAAGTTGAAAAATACAACCGCAAATACTGGACTCCCGACTGCGGCGGGCTCTTCGGCGGCCCTTGCGTCGGAGGTGCCTCGCCGATTTTTCACATCGACGCGACCCAAGTGCAGGCCTGGGAAAAGTTCCGCCTGATTGACCAGGGCAACTGCACCTACGC
This sequence comes from uncultured Nitrospira sp., assembly GCA_964556305.1. Classification (GTDB taxonomy): domain Bacteria; phylum Nitrospirota; class Nitrospiria; order Nitrospirales; family Nitrospiraceae; genus Nitrospira_A. The sequence continues at coordinate 8,805 of CAZKVY010000060.1, forward strand.
CATTCAAACCACGAGCGGATTTTTTGCCGGCATTTTCAAAGACGGCTCCGGCGTGATGTTACTCACCACGCGGCGAGACGGCGCGGCGACAGCCAATGAGAAGTTTCAACTCGTCGTGTTCGGCCTCGCGTCACCGCCCATTATTCAGTAGCCGCCACAGAGGCACAGTCACGCTGAACGATACAGGCGCTTCCCTGTCGGATCGATGGCCACCACTAATTGGCCCAGGAGATTGCTATGAGAACGGATCGATTGTTGCTCGTGACCACATTGCTCGCTCTGGCGGTGACACTCCCCGCTCCCGCGTCGGCACGGCCCAAAAGCACCTGGCAGAGTTGCACCTTCCAGGACCTCAATACCACTTTCGGCAAGTCCTGTCTCAATCAGATGCAACAGGACGTGGCGTTCAGCAAACCGTACACCCATACCCTGTTTTGCGGTGGGGACACGACGCTCTGCTGCACCGTGAGCAACGATACCGGAGAGGTGATCGGATGCCGGAAGCCCGCCGGCAGCGGGGTCATGCCCGGGATGCAGGGCAACACGCTCGGCGCCGCCGGTATGGCCGGCGTACAAAGACGGGGTATCGAGACCACAGCTCCCGCACCTGACGAAGAGGCGCCGGTCCCTTCGACGCTCACGCGCGAAATCGTCAAAGAGTTGCTCCAAAAGCCAGCGCCAAAATAATGCGCAGGCGTACAGTCGCTTGGAGAAGACGGTGACGGACAGGTGGGACGATGCTCGCACATGCGTTTCTTGGCACAACCTGTGCTCACTGCGCAGAGAGGCTGCGTGTCAGGCCCAGGAAAATCCCTGCAAGGACGGCTGTCTTATGCAACAATCCTCATCCCGCATGAGCGGAATGGGTCCCGCGCCTAGAGCGGAGCCGTGCTTAACCCTGCGGGAACAAGGGGCATGACACACGATGGAAGCGCGCATGGCCATCAGACCGCAGCCACACCGGTTCCCTGGTTACCACACAGGCAGCCGGTGATCCGGTTGCGAACCATCGCGTCGACCAGGAAACGAAATCACACGAAGCGAATAACAGATTTCCTCATCTCTTGCTGCCACCCCCGCGGAGCACCGCCCAAGAAAGGTGACAAGCGAGAATCCGGGCTTATTGGACAGGCTATTCTCTGCCCGGGTACCCGCGGCCCTCTCACATGCCCGTTTCGTCGGTCCAGACGAATCCGTTTCACATTCCCGCTTCACACCAATTGAAAGGAAAGCGCTGTGCACGCGAGCAGGTATGGGATTCGATCGCCCTCATCGACAATGTGAACCATCACTAGCAGGCTGTCACCATGGCCATCTCCTCAAACTTCAGCCGTGTCGGGAGCCCTACTTCACTCCGATTCGGAATGTGCAGCGGCGTAGGCCTGTGTCAGAGCCTGTTTAAACTCGGTTTAGCGTTAGTCCCGGCTGCGCTCTGGAGCTTGGCGTTGCCAGGTCTGGACCTCGGCTGGCTTGGATGGATTGCATTCGTACCATTGACAGTTCCTCTTTGAATCAGTTTCTGAAACCGTAATTGCCGGCGGCAGCCTACGATGGCGCATTGACCTCAACGGGTTGGCGAACTATAGAGGTGGACTTTCGAGCCCGCCCCCTGAGGTGGGTTCGAAAGACCGGCATCTTCACTGTCGGGTCGGTGCAATTCAAGAGCGACAAGCGGAAAGGGGCCAGATCCATGCGCTACCAGCTTATGGTCGCGACAGTCGCGACCTGCCTGCTTCTCGACGCCTGTGCATCCAGGCAGGACGTCCCCTCCGCTGTTTCGACCCCTTCTACCGACATTCATGAGGCAGTTCTGATCGACCTCGACAAGCCGCTGCACTTCATGACGGCCGACGGCGCTGAGACGATCGCGCCGGCCGGTTCCTATCGCGTCGAACCGGCCCAGGGCGCGCAGATGCGCTTGCGGTCTGACGGCCATACGACGATCCTGATCGCCGCCGACGACACCATCCATGACATCGATCTCTCGATTCCCTTCGCACTGACCTTTGCCGAGCGGGAAGACCAATCTCACGTGCTGCTCCTCATGCCAGACGGCCGCGCACTGGACGCCGTAGGCTCGCTACGTAGAATACGGCCGCGCGACGCGAAACTGGTCACTCGCCATTATCAGTTCTCGCCCGGGAGCGGGATGGTGAATTTTGGCGAGGGCACTAGCGGACGACGGCCGCCCTCCGCTCAGTCCACAGCCTCGTCTGCATATAGAGAAGGGATGGGTTCAAGCGGCAATGTGGGAGCAGGAGGGGAGCTTCAGATGATTCAACTCCAGTCGCTGATATCGCAACGCCAAACCGCTCTCGCCCTCACCACCGCGATTCTTAACGCCCAGAACGAGCGATTCCACCTGGAATACGGGATGAATCGCCCAGGCGCTGATTACGCGCAACGGACGGAAGCCACTCCCGAAACTTGCCGGGCATCCTGCTCCGGCCATCAGCCCTGCCAGGCCTTCACCTTCGTGAAACCGACTGCGGGCATCGCAAACGGGCAATGTTATTTGAAACGCGCGGTCCCCTCTCCTGTGGCCGCCCCTTGCTGCATCTCGGGGAAGAGAAAGAGCGCTCAGGAAGAGATCATCGGTAATAGCAGATAGCGGTGCGGGCCGGCGTCTGCGCGCGCATGGCATCTCCGGAACATCTCTGCCTCAGTCAGGGCTTCCACAAGGTCCCACTGATCCACGAAGCCGCCCTCTCGTCCATCCCATCTCCGTCGACTGCTCGGTTCCTTCAGTACCCGCACGGCCACCCGTCAGACTCAGGCCTTGCCATACAGCTTTGCTGATGGACAGGCTGCAGCAGGCGCCTTTTAATGATGTGGGCCGAAACGAACAGGCAGCTCTTGACTTCGCGCGGGGAGGGATTAATTACGTTCCCGTTAGGCGGAGTCGTCAGGCTGGCAATGATGATGAAACCGCATGACGCCTCGCCAGTTGTGTTCTAACCCCAAACCAAAAGGAGGGACGTATGAAAGTCACAGCCGTTGTGTGCGCGCTGTCCCTGCTCGTCGGCGGGGTGGCGCTCATTCCCAATGCCGCGCATGGTGCTCCTTGGATATCCGGATCCGACAGTTATGCGGCGCCATGGGTCAAGGAGATGGAACAAGAGCTACTCAAGAAGGAATACTGGATGCTCTATGCCAATGATCCCCGTACTCCGCAGAAAGAGGTGTTGCGCCTGCTCAACCGTGCCGCCGAAGCGCAGGCGGACAATGATCCGATTCTTGCCCAACAACTGGCCCGCGAGGCCGTGGGCGTGTTCGAGGAAGGCGTGCGCAGGCACTACTATTCGCAGTCGGAGATCGAGCCGCTTACGACGTATATCCGACAGCACCTGCCGACAACATCAGCTAAGTAGCCATACGGGGGCCGTGACTACGTTGCGGCCCCTTCAGCACACCCGGGAGGAAAAGAGGGACGACGATGTTTGCCCATTGAGTTTAGGGCTACTACCTTGGGGCGTTGCGATCGGCGTTTCATTGCAGAGGAAGCTTAAGCGCAGCCCGACGCCAACTTGACCACATGATGCCGTTGCGAAAAGTGGCCTGAGGACAAGATCTCTCTCAGGCGAGAGCGGAGGGCGGGGCATGGAGGAACGGACATGAATAGAAGGGAACGGATCATAGGGTCGCCCGCACGTCTCATTTTCTGCGGCATACTGCTGAGTATCCCCATCTTGTCGTATGCGCCGTCTTGGGAACCGACAGGTCACCAGTCCCCGGCCATCGCGGCACCTCCTGCCCCCCAACCGGCAGGCGACGCAGGCGTTCCCTCACAACCCTTCGTCGCCATAGCCAAACAGGCGACGGCCTCCGTGGTGAACATTTCCTCGGTCAAACAGCGCAAAGACAAGCGCTCGAAGGACCTGGGGTCCAATCCGTTTTTCGACGATCCCTTCTTTCGCCGGTTTTTCGGAGAGGAGTTCGAACGGCGGATGCCGGCGCCTCGCGACCATGGTGAGCAGGGGCTGGGCTCAGGCGTCATCGTCACGTCGGATGGCTACATTGTCACCAACAACCATGTCGTCGATGAGGTGGATGAATTGACCGTCTCGCTCCCCGACAAACGCACGTTTAAGGCCAAGGTTATCGGGACGGACCCGAAGACCGATGTCGCAGTGATCAAGGTCGATGCCTCGAACCTCCCTGTCCTTCCATGGGGCGATGCGTCTCAATTACAAGTCGGCGAAATGGTACTCGCAGTGGGCAATCCGTTCGGACTGTCCCAGACTGTCACGATGGGCATCATCAGCGCCGTCGGCCGTGCCAATATGGGTATCGTGGACTATGAAGATTTTATCCAAACAGATGCCGCGATCAATCCCGGCAACTCCGGCGGCGCGCTGGTCAATTTGAAGGGAGAATTGATTGGTATTAACACCGCAATCTTTACCCAGAGCGGCGGCTACATGGGCATTGGGTTTGCGATTCCCAGCAATATGGCCAAGAGTGTCATGCATAATCTCATCACGCACGGGAAAGTCGTCAGAGGGTGGATCGGGGTGTCCATTCAGGAGGTCACCCCGGACCTTGCGAAAGAGTTCGGCACTACGGAGACCAACGGCGCATTGGTTGCCGATGTCATGGATGACAGCCCTGCGTCGAAAGCGAAACTTGAGCGAGGGGATATCATCACCGCCTATAACGGGACGATTGTCCGTGATCCAGGGCAATTACGATCGTTAGTAGCTGAGACCACACCGGGCACTACGGTGACCCTCTCCGTGCTCCGGGACAAGAAAGTGCGGCCGTTCCAATTGATGATCGGCGAGCTGCCCAAAGAATTGGCGAAGACGAGTACGCATGAGGGTGGCAGCACCAAGGGCGACCATGCACTTGCGGGTATCACCGTCGAAAATCTGTCGGGCCAAAAAGAACGATTCGGGCGTTCGAAAACAGGGTCGGGTGTAGTCGTGACCGACATCGAAGCCGGCAGTCCTGCTGAGCGAGCAGGCTTGCGGACGGGCGACGTAATTCGTGAAATCAATCGCACACCGGTCTTGGATGTCAGAGATTTTGAGCGGCTGACCGGCCGACTGACTTCAAAATCGCCGGTGCTGCTCCTTATCCAGCGCGGCAACGCCACCATTTTCCTATCAATCACAGGGGAACGCTAGGCGGATGCGAACGGTGAAGGGCTCATGGACCCGGTTGCGACACTGGCTCGGCGAATGCAGAGAACCCCTGGATTAGCGCGGGAGGTACTTTACGACGTAGTCGGTGCCATGGAATGAGGCTTCAATGATGCGGATCTGGGCCGGGCTCATCGGATTGATGCCGGCCTGGATGAGAAGATCGCTTCGGAGGTACTGCCAGACGATCTGATCGAACTGGTTGCGGGTCTGCGGATGGCTCAAGGCCTCACGCACACCGGTTTCGATCGCGTTGCCGAGCGTATCCAGATATTTCTTCGACACGTCGCAAATATTGATCGGAAAAATGACGTCGAACCAGTAGATACACTTGTCCTGCGGCTTGAGCATCCCGCGAAACCCTGCCCGCACCGCCTGGTAGGTGGGAAATCCCTGCTGGTTGGTGGTGGGCAGAATAAAGATATCGATAATTGCATTCTCGCCGACTGTATCCCCCACCGCCTGATCGCCCTCCGGAGAGTAATCCCGGTAGTAGGTCTTGAACTGCAGGGCTGGAAGATGGAACTCCAGATGCAACTCGTTGCCTTCCGACTTCACCACAGGCGGGTTGGACAACCCGTTGGCATGGACATAGACACGCGCCCCGTTCGATGCTTCGTGGACGTACGGCGGGACCGTGAACCGCCCGGCAAGACTGCGGCCGATAGTAAAATTCGAATCGACCTGCCCGCGGAGATTCGTCAGCTGGACGAACGATTTGGATAGGTCTCCGCCGAGCAAGAGTGCCAGGGGAATCGTCTTGAGCAAAGGCGTTGCCACTGGCGGCGGCTGCACCATCGGCTGCATGCCAGGAGCGGGCATCACCTGTTGCCGCTGCCCGGGTACTGGCTGCATCTGATTGGGACCCGGCGTCGGCTGCCCCATCGGGGGAGGACCGGGCTGCACCGGCACGGACTGGGTGTTGGAACGGGGGGGAAATACTTGGGCTTCTGCCTGGGGTACCAGTCCCTGCAGCGCCATGAGCAATGCGAGCCCCACCACCGAGGCGTGAAACCGGAGTAGCAAGGGGGTGATCATTCGGTCCGAGGAGAGGCTCCCGTCCTGAGTTGTTCAACGCTCGCCATTCGATCGTCCGCTTACGAGATCTCCTTCAGGACCATGCAGCGCCGGCTCCCGTGGGGGCGCAGGACGTTCAACACCCCGCTACTGGTGGCGGAACCAGCGCGTGACCCGCACATCATCACCCACCTTCGCCGCCACATAGGAGAGTGGCGTCACCTGAACCGCCTGCTGGCCGTCGTCCTGCACCTGGGTGGCCTGCCCTGCCTGGGTCTTGCCGAATCCGTTCGGAATGATGGCCGGTTCCTCAACCTGTGCGGCGACCTGGCCAGCCGGACGCTGCTGACCGGCCAGCTGTCCCAGACTCTCTTCTACATCCGTGCGTCGTGCAGGCGAGGCGACCAGAAAGAACGTCTCGACCCCCTTGAACTGATCGAGCGTGAACCAATAGGGTCCGTCAGGAAAGGCCTGTTCCATTTCCGGCTTGAGCGGGTTATTCACCGTCCCGTTGGCCACGGGGAAGAGTGACTGGGCCCATCCGGACCCGTCGATGGAGATGACGTAGACGAAACACTCGCAGTTCGTCCGCACCACCAGCTTGAAGCGATCGCCATCCTGCCCGCCCTTCAGCGTCTCGCCGTCCTGCACGAGGGCCACCTGCTTGCCATTCGGTCCCGTGACCTGACGGATGAGCGCCACGTCTAACGCAACCGGTTCAGCCGGTCCAGGAATACCCCGCGGGTAGACGCCAGGCTGGTACGACACACCGACATTGGGAGACTGCCCGTAAGGCTGTGACATGCCGGGCTGGGCATAGGCCTGCACCGGTTGTTGATACCCCTGGATCGGCTGTTGACCGTAGCCCTGCATCGCCTGTTGCTGGTAGCCGCCCATCACTCCCTGCTGCATCGGTTGCTGCTGATACTGTTGCATGGCCTGCTGCTGATAGGGATCCATCGGCTGCTGATACATTCCTTGCTGCATCGGTTGCTGACCGTAGGCCTGCATACCTTGTGGAGGATAGCCGGGAGCCTGGGATGGCACGGACATGCCTGGGGCCGCGGAAGGATACCCCGGTTGCGGCGGCAATCCCTGCTGAGCCGGGAAGCCGGGTTGAGGCGGGTACCCGCCCATCTGCCCGCCATAGGGCTGTCCACCATACTGGCCGCCGTAAGGTTGGGACATGCCATAGGCGGGAGCTTGCACGTTCATGCCCGGTACGGACGCATAGGGATTGTTGGGGTCATAATACCCCCCGGCTTGACCTTGATAACCATACTGCGACGTGCCGTACTGCGAGGTGCCATACCCGCCCATTCCACCGTACCCACTCATGCCGCCGTATCCAGCCACCCCGCCATACCCTTGCCCTTGCATCCCATAGCCGCCCACCACGCCGCCTGCGGGATTGTACGGATCGGGATAGCCCATCCCCATACCCATGCCCACCCCTGGCTGACCGGATGCCTGAGCGTTCATCATCGCCTGTTGCTGCTGCATCAACATGGTCGGCGGGACCAACGCCGCGGGCGAGGTCCCCATGGGCAACCCCATCGCCACATAGGGTGTGCTCAAACGGACCATGAGCCGGTTCATGTCTTCGGAATATTTGCCGCCGTAATTCTTGTTGCCGGTCACCAGCAGATTCCGCGCAAATTCAATGCCGGCTGGAATCAGAAAGGGTGCGGCCGCGCAAGACGCAAGCAGCAGAAACGGAAGGAAGAGGACCAGGCCTGTGTGGGTGCTCGACGCGGTTCGGAGCGACTGTAGGCGTGTATGCATGAGATCACCTCGTACCCGTCTGTCGCGCCATCTTCGGAAAGGTTCACAATTGTAGTCTCTCATTTAACAGAGGGTCAACCGGCAATGCTATTGAGGGGATCCAGGATTCTGTGCTACAGCAGAGGCGCCAAGCGGGACAGGTTGCGCATCTTTTTCGAACATACAAGCTCATGGACGCGACTCACGAGCATAACGCACTGGAAGGCACGCTGGTGGCGCGAGTGGCGACCGGAGACACGCAAGCGTTCGACACCCTGTACCGGCTCTACGAAAAGCGCGTCTATCACTACATCCGCACCTTCGTCCGGGATGCGTCTCTGGCCGAAGAAATCGTCGGAGAAGTGATGTTCGCGCTGTGGCGCGGGGCCTGCACCTTCACCCATCAATCGCGTGTCTCAACGTGGATTTTCGGCATTGCGCGCCATAAGGCACTCGACGCGGTCAGACGCAATGGGAGGATCGATCAATCCACCGCTCCCCTCGAGGACGTCCCGGATCTTCCGAGTCAGCAGGAAACTCCCATCGAAGGGATCCAACGCGAACAACTCGGGATCGTGACACGCCAAGCGCTCTCGAAACTGTCAGCCGAACACCAGGAAGTCTTGCGGCTGGTCTTTTATGAAGAGCTGCCGTACGAGGAAATTGCGCTGCTGCTCACCATCCCGGAAAATACAGTCAAGACCCGGGTGTTCTACGCCAAACAACAGTTGAAACGGCAGATGGACCGGATGCTGTCCAGGGAGTCTGTCGTATGACGACGCGCCACGACCTGGCCCCGGCGCACCCGACGGCCACACTGCTCCCCTGGTACCTGACGGGGACCTTAAAGGAAGCCGAGCGGCAAGCGGTAGACGAGCATCTCGCAACCTGTGCGGAGTGCCGCACGGAACTGGCCCACCTCGCCCGACTGCACCTCCCGATGAAAACCGCATTTCTGGAAGAAACCACGCCCGAACTTCGCGTCCAGCAGGAGGTCATGGGCCGTATTCAGGCCGAAGGAACATTCGCACAACCGGCGCCGCAAACCAGACCCGGGGAAGGCGCCGCCGAATCAGTGGAGCAATGGTTTCGCCGGCTCTTCGCCCCGCGTTGGATCCCTGCGTTGGCGGCCACGCTCCTGGTCGGCCAACTGACCCTCCTGCTTTGGACTGCCGGTGAACAGACCGCCTTGCCGCCGAGCAACATCGCCTCCCGTGGAATTCACCCCCTCTCCACACGCGTCGTCCTCGTCTTTCAGGAATCGATCCCGGAAAGGCGTATCCGCGCAACCATCCTGGCGTTGAACGGCCGACTCGTCGATGGCCCCACCACCGACGGGCGCTACACGATTGAGATTTCCTCAACGGAGGCACGTTCTCTCGACCAGCAGCTTCACAGGCTGCAACAGCAATCCGATGTGATTCGACGGGCGGAGCGCCTCGCACCGTGAACCTTTTTGGAGGGCGCGCGACTCACCCAATGCGACACGAGGGCTGCTTATGACGCACCGTTCCTCCACACACTCCATCCTGAGCCTCGCACTCATCGCCCTGCTCATCGCTCAGCCCTTGTCGAGTCAGGCCGCCGATCCGTCGATTTCAGGAACCAAACGGGCTCTGTTGATCGGCATCAATCGTTACCAAGTGCTTCCGACACTGAACGGCTCACTCAACGATATCGAAACCATGCGGCAGGTCCTCACCACACGGTGGGGATTTCACCCGCAACACATCGCGTTGCTCACGGACCAGGCTGCCACCCGAGCCGGCATTCTTGCCGCCCTTGACCGATTGGTGCAGGAGACCGGCCCATCGGATGTCGTGTATGTCCATTACTCGGGTCACGGCTCTCAGGTCGAAGACCTCAGCGGCGATGAAACGGACGACCATCTCGACGAAACCCTGGTCCCGCACGACGGGCGAACTCCGACCGTTCCCGACATTACCGATGATGAACTCGAAGCCATCGTTGCGAGGCTGAAGGCGCGCAGCATCTTGATCGTCCTCGATTCCTGCCATTCCGGCACGGCGACTCGTTCGCTGGACATCCGGACGCGCTCTGTTCCAATGGATACGAGGACGGAACTGTACCGCCCGTCTCCCGTTCAAACCCGTCAGGTCGTGCCGGTCACGGCCTCCCGGTATGTGCTCATGACCGGCGCCGCCGCCAATCAGGAGGCCCTCGATGGCCCGGTGGGTGGACGGTACCACGGCTTCTTCTCCTATTCTCTCTCTCGCAGCATGGGATTGGTCGGGCCTTCAGCCTCGCCGAGAGAAATTTTCTCCGGAGTCGAACGGGAGATGAAACGGATCCAGACCCACTTCGGTCGCATTTCGATGCCGGAACCACAGCTGGAAGCGCCACCTGCGCTCATGGATGCGCCGCTGCTGCCCGCCCCCCCGGAGTCCAATGACGGGACCGGCACGAGCGGTACGGCGCGTTTGCCCTGGATCGAAGTCAAACCGCACAAGGGAGGCGACATAGTTCTCCTGAACGGCCTCCTGCTCGGAGCCACGCCAGGATCGACCTGGGCCGTGTATCCGCCCAACGAAACCAGATTCTCGCCTGGCAAATCGCTCGGGCTGCTGACGGTGACGCAGGAACGTGGGAAAGACGCCGTCGCCACACCACAGGGGACCGCTTTTCCGATTCCGAGCGGCGCGCGCGCCGTCGCGTTCCTGCCGGCCGCGTCCACGGAGCGCGTGCCCATTCGTCTCGGGGATATTCCGAACGACCGTCGTGACAAAATCGAGCAGGTCCTGCGTGAACAGGGACGCGAGGTCCAGATCGTCCAACCGGGTCAGCCCGCACAATTTTTGGTGGAGGTGAAGGGAAATCAGGTGCAGTTGTATTCCGCCGATGGACTTCAACTGGTCAGTTCATTCGCGATGGACAACGCACAGTGGGGTGCGGGACTCGCGTTGGTCCTGTCCCGCTCGGCGAACGCGTCCGAACTATTGACCCTCGACAATCCCTCGGCACAGATCAAAGTCGATGTGCGGATCTCCGGGGCGCCTCGCCGCCAAGCCCGTGGCATCGCCGTAGTCGCAGACACACAGCCGGCCCAATACCACATCCGTCATGAAGGCGAACCACGTACGCCGGGCAACAGCCTGCAACTGGAAATCCAGGCGACCGCCGACAGTTACCTGACCATCGTCGACGTGGATTCCGAAGGTCGCTTGAATCTCCTGTTTCCGACCGTACACCAGCAGGCCACATTCTACCCGGAAGGCCGAGTGCGGGCCGGTGACGTGGTGACCATCCCTGACTCGCTGCAATCCGGCAACCATGCCGGATTCCATTGGGACTATGCTCCGCCGGCCGGTATGGATACGGTACGTGTCTTTGCCTCAACGGATCTTGAAACGGCGCAGACCATACGCCAACGGGTCACAACCACTTCGCCCCCTGGTCTGGCGACCACAGCGAAGGTGACGACGCGATCGATCGTCACAACCAGTGTCACGAACCTTCGCGAGGACTTGAGCCGAATCGCCACACGAGGACTGTCCTCGGTCTATGATCCGACTCCGGCTGCGTTGACCAGCCACCCGGCTGCGCCTTCAAGCCCGATGCCAACGACTCCGACGGCTGTACCTTCATCGCCTCAGCCCCCTACGAGCACGAACCTCTCGCCAGGCGTCGCTCAATCGACAACCCAGACATCCGCCGTTGCGCCGGCGGCGGACTGGACCGCCACGTCGCTGACGATTGAAGTCGCCCCGTAGACTCTCCTTCTTCTGTGGTTTCCGAACAATGATGGATTGCACTTCTTCTGAGTAGACAGGAACGGCCAGCCCTTCGGACCGCCGTCTATCAAGCCCTATGATCTTCGAGACGCCCTGCGTCGCTCATCACGATGGGGAGGCTCACCCGCTCAATATGGAGCTGCCGCCGGAAATTGCATAGCATTCAAGATCGCGGCAAGGCGGTAACCGGCCTTGGCTAACTGTTGCTCCACAAGTTTTGCCTCGTCCTGTTCATAGCCGGGCGGCAAGGTGATCGTAATCTTTTGCAGGGTATTATGGTCTCCGTCGAATTGCCCTGCGCCGAAAATGAGGCGCTCATAAGCCGACTTTCCTAGCCTGATGCTCTCAACCGCCCACTGATCCACCCAATGATGATACGAGCCCTGGCCGTCCCAGACCTGCTGATGCCCTTGTGCTAAAAGATCCTGAGCGACTTCTCGATACGCCCGGCCATTGGCTACCGCGCTCACCAGACGGTCATCCCACAAGGCGTGTAGTTGCTCTTCGGCTGCATAGAATAGAAGAGTGCCGCCACGATCCTCATCCTTCCCCGCCGCTTCTTGAGGGTCGGTAATGAGGTGCGCCTGACCTTGAGTATCGAACCAATAATAACCACTGCCGAGGTGGAGCGGTTGGTGAAGATCTCCAAGCAAGTGAGCCAGCCAGCGCAAGGCCTGCGCCCTGGTCATCTCGTGATGAGGAACGGTCTTTGATTCAATGACACGGATGCAGCGCTTAATCGTCTGGACGATGTCGTTGAGGCGGCTTCCGGAATCCCCTTCCCTATAGACGGTGGTATCCAGAGGAAGATCGACATAATGCCATTCTCGATTATCGGGGAAGTCTTCGTTGAAGCGCTGAGCTTCCACGTCATGAGCCAATGGCCCAATATTTTTCTTTGCGCGTTTTACCTCGTCCGGCCAGGTTGCGACCGTCGCCAAGGATTCTCCTGAACGGAGGAGGGACCCGATAGCCGCCCTCGTTTCAGATGTGAGCTGAGCATCGGCAATGGCTCCGACCGTTCGGTGGCCCAAATCTCCAAAGGCCCAAGATTGAGAAGTGAAGAAGCTTCCCGCAGCGAGTAAGAGGAGGTTGACAAAAACAGCCATACCCTGAATCCCATTTCGAGCCCGGTGTAAGGCCATGACACAAACGATGCATCGTGAGAGAGGGAGAATTTTAAAAGTTATCGGTGGGAAGCGCAAACATACGCACTCGCAGCTATCCCTCTGACCAGAAGGCCGATGCCTCTCCGACCCTCTTCAGGATGCCCTATTCATTCCTTACAAATAACAAGGGGGAAGCCTTGTGGCTTCCCCCTCTGGTGATTAGGACCGGCGCTGCATCCAAGCAGCGGCCTCCCCGTAAAGAGAGGCCGCTCCCCTCACCTTATTGGATGGGATGTGAAGTCTTCGAAGCGTGGGCCTCTCCAGACTCAGATCCCGCCCGCTTAACGGAAGGTGCCTGCTGGCTCAACGGCAGGATCCGTTGATCGTCCACCGGCAACACCTTCAACAGACCCCACTGCCCCGACTGGGCATAGGGCAACCGCTGGTTGCTCCACACATAATCACCCGGCAGACGGAAACTTCCGCCCGCGGCAGGGATGAAGGCATCCAGCGATTCCGACGCGGAGAACTCCACGACGCTGATCTGGTCGGCGCCGCGCATGAACGGCTCGATCGGCCATTCATGTTTCTCCACACTGAACATCCCGTTCTGTTCATTGCTCGCACCGAACACATGGATACGCACGGGATCTCCCGCATGCGCTTCGATGAGCGGCGTGGCAATGCTTTCCGGCTTGTCCACCGAGCAGGGTTGGAACACCTTGCCGAGCGAGCATCCGCTGGCTTCACGGAACTTATACGGTTCCGAGCGGTAATTCACCGCTGTCAGTCCCGCCGTGTTTTGCACGTAGGGCATGAAGCTCGTTCCGATGATGTTGTCTTCATCCTGGAAGAACAGGGCCACATCGCGATAGTTCTGGCGATGTTCGTAGCCCTGGATCGTCCGATCCACAATCACATCGGCGACCCAGCTGTTCTTCGTGGAAATATCCG
>CAZKVY010000061.1:0-22397 GCA_964556305.1 uncultured Nitrospira sp.
GTACGATCCAGGGACATATTCTTGACGGCATGAGTCATCGGCCACCTCTGGTCCGTTCCAAGGCAGGGCTCCGTGTGATATTGGGCGTGCGGTCTGTCCGGGCCGCTGTGGGATCGAACCGTGGCACGACCGGTTCCTGGGTGCTGGCACGCGCCGCTTCTTTAAGCTGATGCTGTTCACGGACCCCAAGGGAATCTAGCTTGATCACCTCCCAGCGGTTGCGAGTCGCCGGTTGTGATGCCGTGCCGATCGAAGCGCCGGACTCATCTCGCAGCGGAATCGTTACCGTCACGCGCTCCTGTGCCTGTTGCACCAGCGCAACTGCATCACCCCGCTGTACCTTCTCCTGTTCAAATGCGCGGCCCAGGTCGGCACCCCAGATCTCTCGTTCACCATGGTCTGTCCCCACTTTCACAAAATAACTCTTGGCATTCCGGACATCGTTGCCATAGTGGTCAAGACCATGGTCTACGACGGTGCCCACCACGACTCGTTCGCCCTGCAGGCGCGTCTTCACTTCCTCGACGGCCGAGGCGATCATGGTTGGCGAATCCCCCCGCGCCTTCAGAATTGCTTCAAGTGTGGCCACCGCGATCTGCTGGCTTCCGCTCAAGGTCTTTTCAGATTTTCTGACATGATCATCTGTTGCCCGATCATGTGAAGCTTCGCGATCGACAGGGTACTGTGCCGTCTTGCCACGAACTGGGCGCTGATCCCTGCGGTCTTCCGCTCGCGCCAAGTCGATTCCACGCGGGGTATAGCCCTCCACATCGAGCCCGGCAATCGTCGCTTGCACCCAGGCTTCCGTTTTGAACTCGGTGGTGCCGTTCACCCGCACGGTGGTCCAGCCCTTGGCCTTTGCCCGGAGGACCATTCCCTGAATGACGCTCGGGTCGTCATGTTCCGTGACCAGGCGCTTTCCGTGATCGGTAAACGCGATCTTCGTCGGCTCACCGGGCGCCGTGCGGAAATAGAATTGCTCACCGGCTTCGATGAACCGCTTCCGTAAGGACTCAGCGGCGTCACGACGCTGATTCAGTCGTGGCTGTTCGGCATTTGTCTGAGTTCCTTCCGCGGGCTTCGGTTCGTCGGTCTGTTTGGTTGCTTGTTGCTCCTCGACTCCGATTTCGTTCATGGTATGCATTCCTCTTTCCTATCCGTACCACTGCGGCCAGATGAACGCCGGATTGTGCTCCTTCACTTCAATCTCCACCCGTCGGTTCTTGGCCCGACCTTTCTTCGTCGCATTGTCGGCCACATGTTCCCCGATCGGGACGATCGTGATTTCAATGTGGTTCGGGGCATACCCCTGCGCAATGAGATAGGCGCGGGCGTTGTACGCCCGCTGCCTGGCCGTCTCACGTTCGATCCACCGATCCTTGTTGCCATCCGTATACCCACGCACGTGCAAGCAAGGCCCACGCCCCATGATCTGTTTCAGGTGGGATTGCAGAGGCTTGCTGGGAAGAAACTCCGACCGTCCTGTCCGTTCCGATACACGGAAGATGATACTGTGGCGATGCACTTCCACCTGTTCCCGTTCACTCAATTCAATCACACGCGGCCTCCACGAGCCGTTCTGGTCCTCGTGTATCTGATGTGGAGGGAAGGGGGACGGCACTGCTGATGGGCCAGAGCTGCAAGCTGGCCCCACCGAGGTTGATTTCTCTTCTTCGCTTTGCGCTTTGTCGGTCAGTGCCAGACTTTGGTCAGATACAGTCAGAGACGTATGACTATTCGGTGATACAGCCGCGTTCGTCAGTGGGCCTTTCGATTCTGGTGTAATAGGAGGGATCGTGAGGGCTGTTTTCGTGAGCGTGGGACCGGACCGAGTTTTGCCTTTGGCCAGTTCTTGCTGGTTGAGTTGCAGGAGCGTCAGTGCGGCACTCAACTCCTGGACCTGTTGCGTCAGCGATTCTATGTGTCTGGTGAGGAAACTCCGCTCCTGCTTCTCCCGTTGGTCGGTCTTTACCCGTTCGCGGTACTGCTGGATCATCTCGTCGCTGTTGATCGGCACGCGAGCCGCACCGGATGGCACCACTGGCTTTTGCGCACAAGCCAGCGTCGCGGCACAGGCGATGAGGATCACGAGCGCCTGAAGTCGTACCTGTCTTTTGATAGATGTCGTCATACGTCCCTCTATTCTCTGTCTCGATCCACCAAGGACCGATCAACGTTCCTCTCTGTTCTCTGGGTTCTTCCTTCTTCGCTCACAGGACTCATCTTCTCTGAGATGTCGTCATCGACCTTGTCGGTCCATTGCAGCTGTGCCACAAAGGCATCAACCAATTTGTTCACGTCTTCCTGTGTTGGTGGGTCACGCGACACGACCGGCGGCAGGGTGGTGAGGTCTATCGCCAGTTTCGAGAGGTCGATCGGCTCATCCGGCTGGACTGGGCGCACTCGTCGTTCAACTTTGGCGCGATGGAGTTCCAGGTTGAGCCGGGGAATCTCCACGGACAGCTCCAGGCGCACGAACGCTGCCTCTTCGAGTTCCGCTTGGGTCGGCATCCGTTTCCCGACCGACGCGAGGGACGGACTGATGCGCTTCAACCGATCGGTGAAGATCGGATCGGCATAGAACCGGGCCTTGTCGCAGAGGATCGGCTTGGTATGCATCAGGTTGATGATCGCCCGCTGGTCCCCGAGTTCCTTCACTTCCTGTGGCAGCAACAGAGGCCGTGCTTGTTCGGAGTGGGTGGAACTGGACGACGCATGTTTGCCGTTTCCCCACGCCAGTGGTCGGCTCGTGCCGGTCGAGATCGCCTCGGCCGTATAGGTGCCGAGCATCTGAGAATAGAACTGCGCGTCTCGTTGTTCGCGAGGCGCAAACAGGATCTGGCAGGCATGGTTGGTGACGAAGGTGCGGGCGTCCTTTTCCCCATAGACCGATTCGAGCTGCGAGAGACTCTGAATGATCGGGAGCAGCCGTAGATTGTAGCCGGCCATGAAGCCGACGGCCTTGGCCAGAATGTTGACCCGCCCGAGGGCGGGGAACTCATCCAGGATCACGAGGCACTGGTGCTTCAAGCGGGGATTCGTCGCGGGCAAGTCGACGGTGTTGTGATGAATCAGTTGGGAAAAGAACAGGTTAACCAGCAGCGCCGCATCGCTGAGCCGATTGGCCGGAATGCCGACGTAGATCGACATCCGCTGTGCGCGCACCTGTTTCAAGTCGAAGTCCGTCGCACTCGTCGCCGCATCGACGATGGGATTACTAAAGATGGTGAGGGGAGCCGTCAGGGTCGCGAGAATACCCGCCATGGTATTCTCGCTGGTCGCGCAGAACCGGTGCAGGGCCGCCGTACAGTCGTCGCTCAGCGGAGCGTCACTCTTGGCCCTGGTGCTGATGAGATTGTGAAGGTAGTCCTTGATGGGCTGCCCCTTGCCGGAGGCCTGGCGGAGCACTTCCCCGAGACTGCAGGGTAGGGATGGAGTCTCCATGATAGAGAGGGTCAGGCCGAGAAAGAGATTGCGGGCAGACTCGTTCCAAAAGGCATCTCGTTCATTATGGTTCGGATAGAGCACCTGCCCGATGGCTTGGATGTCACCTACACGGCGATTCGGGTCCCGATCGACCGCATCCAATGGATTCCAACGATGGGTCTGGCCGTCCGTGCTAAAGGGATTGAACAGGAAGACGTGATGGCCGTGCGCCTGGCGGAACTTCGACGTGTAGGCGAAGTTCTCCATTTTGATGTCCAGTACGACCACCGACTCATCGTAATGGAGCAGGTTCGGGAGCACGATGCTCACGCCTTTGCCCGATCTGGTCGGCGCTGCCAGCAACACGAATTCCTGGCCCCCATAGACCAAGTACCGCCGCCCCACTTTTCCAACGATGACACCACGCTCTCCATAGAGTCCGGCCTGCTGAATTTCATCATATGACGCAAAGCGCGCTTCGCCATGGAGCGGTTTCTTCTGATTGGTCAGGGACACCAGCACCAGGGCCGGGAGACCGAATCCGACGAATCCACCGATGGCGGCGGAGAATTGCAGTCGCTTCCGTTGCACCGGATCCTCTCGATAGATTTGCCATGAGTCTGGCCAGCTGGTTAGGGAGAGGTCAGCGGGCATCTGTTTATTGGCGAGGGTGAAGACGGCTCCGGCGAGGGCATCTGCTCCGCAGAGCCCGAGTGGGAGATACAGCAACAGGGCGATCGCGATCCGCAGGCTCTTGCGTGACATCGGTTTCTCTACGCCCTCACCAGGGTGGCTTCTCCGAATCGCGCCACGAGTTTTGCGATCGGGTCATAGTGGACTTCTGCCACGTAGCGGTCTTTTCTGATCGGCCGTCCTTGCTCGTCATAGTGATTTTTCGCAATCACATGAAGGATCACGTCGATGGTCAAGGCCACCAGGCGCTTGAGGGTCGGCACATCGTAGGTCGCTGCCTGTTCATGCTCTTTGCACATAAAGACATAGCGTTCGGCTGCGAGGGCACAGGACTCCGCGTGGTAGGAGGTAATCGATCCACTGTGGCCGGTGGTGAGCAGTTTGAGAAAGTCGAACGCTTCTCCGCCGCGCAACTCCGCGAGGAGCACCCGGTCCGGCTTCATGCGGAGCGTGGAGGCGATCAACTCAGACGGGGTGATGGTTGCAGCTCCCTGTCCTCCTTTGGCGTATAAGAGATGTACCCGGTTGCCGTGCTGGGGGAGCAACAATTCACGCACATCCTCGATCGTGATGAGCCGTTCCTCCTCCGGGATCGCCTGACAGATCGATTTCATGAGCGTGGTTTTGCCGGAGCCTGTGTCGCCCACCACGGCAATATTCTTCTTTGCCAGCACCGCCGCCCGAATGAACGCACCCAATTGACGATGAGTCAGATACTGCCCTAACTGTCGCTCGATGGGGTCGAGCTCGGCGGCACGTCGATCCAACATCGCCGCCTTGGCCCAGACATAGCGGCTGAAGGCGCCTTCCGCGTCATACTCGGCCAAAGTCTTGATCCAGGCGCTGGGTCGGCGGATTGAGACGGAGATGGTTCCCAGTTCCACCGCGGGCGGCAGCACGATTTGCACCCGTTCCCCATCCGGCAACATGGCGGAGAGAATCGGATGGTGTGGTCCGATTTCTTGCTCGGTCGCCGTCGCGATGGCCGTGGCGAGCGCGGTGAGTCGATCCAGGGTCAGGTCCGGTGAGCGGTGATGCTGCCAGGCTGCGCCGACCTCGATATAGACTTCCTGTGGCCGATTGACGACGATCTCAGTCGCGCCGGGCAGCGCGAGGTACTGCAGCAACGGTCGTAACAGCTCGCGCACCATCGTGTCGTGCGCGAGCAGGTCAGTGGGGGTGCAGTTCATAGACGGTGCTGAAATCTAAATCCCGCGCGACGAAGATCGTCCCGCGGTCGCCCTGGTTCTTGTAGAGCGTGGGTTTGATGTTGATGGTCGATTGAAGAATGAGTTCGGCCATGCGGTTCCCCGTCGTGGCGGAATGTTGATAGATCCCCAGACTCTGCCCGCCTCCGCCCCCGGCCTGCGTGGCGGTGGCCAAGCCGATGCCGTCCTGCACGAGGGAGAGGAGAAAGGCTGCACCCAGTCGGTCCCACCAATGGTTATCCACGACCCCCACCAAGCCGGAGGTGCCGAGTGCGTCGGCGGCCGGGGAATTCAGATTGATCACAACGCCCATCGGCGTTTTGACTCTGGTCCAGAGGAGAAAGAGGCGGCGCTGGCCTTGCGCCATCGTCGCTGCATATTCGCCGACTGCTTCCGATCCCCGTTCCAAGAGGACGACGCGGCCGTTGTCGCTGTACACATCGCTGTTCAAGACACAGGTCGCCATGCCGGCGACTTCATTGATTACCCGCACGGTCAAGGCGCAGTCGATCGTTCTGCCTTTGGGCAAGATGAGATTGCGATCACCCAAAAGACCGGCTTGGACTTTGGGAGTATCCGATGGCGTCAAGAGCCCACCGATGGGACCGGCTCCGCTGGCCGCAGGACCGGGTGGCGCCGCGAGCCCGACGCTCGTCACGCCAATCGAAGGGCCGCTGGGTCCGCCCATGTACCCGATCGACGATGGCGTCGAGTTTCCTGTGTCTGCCGCCGTGTTGACAGACATCGCTGGTCCGCCCAGCAGACTTCCGGACCCC
Organism: uncultured Nitrospira sp.; assembly: GCA_964556305.1. Lineage (GTDB taxonomy): Bacteria > Nitrospirota > Nitrospiria > Nitrospirales > Nitrospiraceae > Nitrospira_A. The sequence continues at coordinate 6,104 of CAZKVY010000061.1, forward strand.
ATCGTGTCCGGCTGTCTCGCGCCGTTGAGGAGCTCGCGTACCAAGGAGAGGGCCGCGTCTGGTCCGGTTCCCGCTGGTTGAGTCCGGGGACTATCCGAAGCAGGGGGGTTCGTCACAAGGACCTCCCCACCGAACCGACTCGCAGAACGTCTGCTGAGTGATGGATTGCCTGGTGTCATCTCAGAGCCAAGTGCCATGGGTCGGCTTCCATCATCGATTCCTCTGTCGCGGGGCGACCCCATCGGATGATCTGCGGAACCGAGAGCCGACGTGCTGGTCGACCGCACGAGTGCGGTGGTGTGTTGAGGGGGTAGGGGATCGGTCTCGAAGACTCGCTTCAGCCCAACCTGGGCCGGTTTGTTCTCCACCTTCGCCGCCCGCTCCTCTTGTGTGGCCTCCGCCTTGCGCTTCGCACTATAGGTGTTCGCTGCAAAGACGAGTCCCACCACGAGCACGATGGCCATGACGACCAGAAACGCCACGCGCGCCGCGGTTTCGTTCCTGCCACCGGCCTGGTGGTTGACCGACACAATCCCATCGACGATGGGAGGTTTCTGTTCAGCTCGATTGCTTGATTCTTGTGGTTGTTCCATATTCGTTTCTCAGCGCACGGTCCTGGTGATACCTGAGACGGTGGTTCCCTCGACGGCGGGCACCCCTGTTTTGTCATAGCTGTCATTCCAGATGCCGACCACGGCCTCGCCCAAGCGCAACACAAACCGACGCCCCATCCGCTGCACGACGGCGAGGTCCTTCTCCATGTGGAAATTGATGCGGGTTTCTTCACCCAACGGCGAGAAGTAGAAGATGGCGGGGATCTCGCGATTGGGAGGGAAGAGAAAGTAGGTGAAGCGGCCGTCATCGAACACGAGGGCGGGCGCGATATCGTCTCCGCCAGGAAGCACTTCCATCGAATAGGACCAATTGCGCGGTTCTGGCGCAAAGGAGTTCAGTCGCTCGTTGAGGAGGTCGGTCTTGTCGCGAGCGTGTTTTGCGCGATGGGCCGAGGCCTGCACCGCCGTCATGGTGGCAGGGTTGGGCGGGACGAGTGGGTGCCGGAAGATCACGCGGTACATCGGCTCATCTGTTCCGCGTTGACGCTGCCCGGCATGCTGCTTTCGTCCGATGCGATCGTCTCCCAGGACGGTGAACTCCAGACTGTAGTCCCGCTTGTCCGTGCGAATCTCCAGATTGTTGTGCCTCGCCTGGTCTTTGGGTTTCACCCAGACCTGATTGGTGCCGACATCGGCCCTGATGCACCATTCTGCTTCCGGCTTCGCACAGTCCGCGAGAAAGCCGCTGCCAGCGATGACGATGCGTTCATCGTCTCCCAGCACAATGCGAGTCACGACACCAAGGCGGACTGTCACTTTGGTCACTTCGTCCTTCTGATAGGTCACGTACCGGACTCGTTGATCTCCGCCGCCCGGCTCCGGAATCTCCGCCGCGTCCGATAGGACTCCTGAACAGAGCAGGACGACGGTGAGCCATGCGGTGATCGACCCTCGGCGTTGCTTCATGACGTGCATGACTATGCGTCCTCCTTATTTCTTCTCGACCATCGACAGGACCGACGTCGGCGGCGTGATCGTCCCGATTTCCGCGTCCACCCGATAGCCGGTCACCTTATAGCCGAGCGGGTTCTGGATCAGATCCTTTTCCTGCCCCTTCATCGTATGGCGGTACTCGTAGGAGACCGTCGCGATGAAATACTGCGGTGGCTCACCGCTGTGCGCGTCGGTCCGCTTCACCTGCTTCTCGAACCGCACGGTCGCCTTCGGTCCAATCGCATCGCTCTGAACGGTGACGCTCAAGACGTTCACGCGCCATTCGATGCCGGTCCCCAACTGCTTATCGCGGGCATGCACGCCGTCGAAGAGGCTCGCGTAGTCGCGACCGATCTCATCGGTACTCATGGCCAAGACCTGGTCGTAGTCGGCTTGGAGCAGCCGGTACGAGTAGGATTCCCGCGCGATCACGTATTTTTGGGTCCAATGTTTATCGAGCAATTCTTGATAGCCCAGCACGGTGCGATCATCCGCCGCGCTCACCAACTCCACATTGCCGGTGGCGCGATCGATGGCGAAGACATAGGGCACGGTGGTCTTGAAGGGAGCCAGACAGGCGAGGCCTATTCCTAAGATCACGGCCAGGGCACAGGCAGTGCCTGCGACCCACCAGGCCTTTCGTTCCGACGCTTCCAATCGCAGCCGCCAGTCGGTATCCCAGTCGCGGCCTTGATCGTAGAATTGCGGTGCGTCCGCGACAGTCACGACTGAGGGATCAGTCTGCTTCTCCGTTATCTGTTCCATGTTCCTGTCCTCTGTCCGATGAGCAGAACTAGGGCGTCCAGGGGGCCATGTGATTGAAGGTCCGCGCTGTGCCGGGGGCCAACATCTTCAGGACTCGTTCCTGCTGTTCCTGTTGTGCCGCTTTTTCTTCCGCCTCGATCATGGATTTCATCGTCAGAATGCGATTCGTGTCGTTGCTCACCTGCGCTTGCTCGGCGGCGATCCGGCCGTTGAGTTCCAGAATCCCTTTTTCGTCCTCGGTCTGATTGATGCGGGTCGTCAAAGCCCGAATTTGCTGCATCCGGCCGAGCAACATTTGATAGGTGTTCGCGTAGTAGGCCTGACTTTGCGGTGTCTGGTTCAGCATGTTCTGGCAGATCCGCAAGGCATCACCGGTTTTGCCCTCGCAGTTGTAGATCATGCGGTTGTGGCGGATGATCTGGGCCGCTGCGGTCAAGCCTTGAACTCCGCCCGACCGAATGGCGTGGTACACGGCGTTCACATCGGAGGGGACGACCCCGGCCAAGGTGAGGTTGTTCATGAGACTACCCATGTTGCGCGAGCCCACGATCGCATTGATTTGTTGTTCCGCTTGGAGGATCTGCTGCTGCATCTGTTGGAACTGTTGTATCCAGGCCAGAGCCTGGACGATGGATTGCACGAGATTGGCCGTGTCGATGACGGGAATGCCTCCGGCTTGGAGTTTCGACATTGGACTCACGACGCTCATCACGATGATTGCCATCGCGATCAACGCGCGTTTTATGTGTGACATGCTTTACTCCTTTCGCGAGACGCTATTGCGTAACCGCTCCATTGAGGTCCGTTGATAGAGGTCGCTCCCTGGCTGGGGATTCGCGTCAGGCAGCGCGCTCACCAGGGCACGGGCCGCCCCGGTTCGTGACCCACTCAGTGATCCACCGGAGGAGGCCAGGGCCAACGGGACCAACCGACTCAGACCGGACGTGACGCTGTGCAAAAGCAGCATTCCACTTCTGGTGGCATCTCCGCCGGGGTTCCCCAATGAGAGACCTCCGGCTAAACTCGCTCCCAGCGACGCGACATGGAGCAAGACATAGGCGGCGGTGATGGAGAGAAACAGCAGGCCGACGACATCTGCCAGGATCGAGGTGGTTGAATAGGCTTGCAACACATGTAGACAGGCGTTCCGCAGCAGGCTTGCAAGAAAGGTGATGACCGCCATGATGAGGACATTGGTGAAGACGGCGACCAGCGAGCTGGAGAGCCAATTCTCCGCATAGCGCTGCGTCACGGGAAACATCGCGCAGAAGATGAAGGCTGGCCCGACCGCGAGCAGCAGGGCGAGGCTCACTTTCGCGACGAGAAAGAGTCCCATCGCGACGAAGGCCATCACGATGGAAGCCGTGGCACAGATTCCTCCCGCGATGAAGAGTGAGAATTGCGGGACCAATCCAGTACTCGCCTCGGTAAACAGCGTTTCCATGAGCGTCGTGAAGGGGTCGGCCATCTGGTCGATCGTCCCTCCCATGGAGAGGACTCCACCGAAGGCTGAGGCAAAGGCTTCTTGAATCCCGTCCAATCCGTCCTTCACAAGGCTCCGATATTGAGGCCCGTTCAACGTCAGCCCAGTGATGAGCGCCACACGAAACCACCGCCAGATGAGCGCGGTGACCGGTTCCTGCACGTCGCCGCGCATGACTTGGAATCCGGTCCACATCACATAGAGCGTCATGGCGGTCACAGCGATCGGCGTGAGCACTCCGATGACGGCATCGCTGCTGGTCACGACATAGTGGTCCAACGCGTTGTTCACCGACTGCTCGATGTAGGTCGCCATTCCCATGAGTTTCCTCTACGCGACTCCTCTTCCGTGCTCCTGCCGGAGCCGTTTCCGCGCCGCGATGCGCTCATGAAACAGCGGCAGCCAGTCTGTGGGATCGTCGCCCACGTCGGCTCTGATCTGGTCCAGCAACACCACGTTGTCCGTTGTGCCGGAGAGCACATTCAACAGATCCGGCATGCCACCCAGGTCGAATCGCACGATCGCCGAGCTGTGGCCTTGTTTCACGAGAAACAGTCGGCTTGCTTCCCCGAGATTTTTGATGATGTGAAATTCTGCCTCCGTGACTTTGAACCCCTGCACATAGTCGTCATGATCGGCACGAGGATTGGGCAAGAAGATCTGGGTCACGCTCTGTTCCACCATCGTTTTGCCGATCGGGTGTCGCAGCACGTCGGAGGGCGATTGCGTCACGAAGACGCCGAGGCCGGATTGTTTGCGGATGGTCTTTTGCTTGTTGAAGGCGAAGTCCGCGAACAGCGGGTCTTGCAGCGGCTTCCAGAATTCCTCCATGACATAGATGAAGGGTTCGCCCGTGATCAGCCGTTCGGTCAGATGGAGCAGATAGGCCATGATCGGGGTACGCACCTCGGGATCGTCCAGAAAGTCTGTGTAGTCGTAGCCGAATAATCGTGCCTCGCTGATCTCGTGGGAATTTGTTGGATTGTCGAAGGCCCAGCCCAGCGCGTGACCGCGGGTCCATCGCTTCAACCGTGCCCGCACACTCTGGTCGCCGGTGGCAGGCAGGTTCTGGCGGAGGAGGGACAGACAACGCAGCTCCGGTGAGAGCGCTTCACTCATCACCGTCCGCACGGCATGGCTGATCTCGCTCTGCTCCTTCGCGGTGAGCCGTGGAATCTCGTCACCAGGCTGCTTCACGAGTTGGGCCACGAGCTGTTCGCAGAATTGCCAGTTGTTGGGGTTGGGTTCGAGCTGCAAGGGATTGAAGCCGGTCGGCATGCCGCGTTTGAGGGACTGATACGTCCCGCCCATCGCCCGGATGCCGATCTCCGCACCGCGATCTTTGTCGAAGACCACGCAGCGGAGGCCGTGGTACTTGGTCGCAAAGGCCAGGAGGCTCAGTTCCAACGCGGTCTTGCCCACACCCGTGCTGCCGCAAATAAAGGTGTTGCCGGGATACTTTTCATCGCGTGAATCCCGGTCTTCCGGTGACACGTGAAAATTGAAATAATAGGGCTGCCCACTCGGGGTCTTGAACAGGGCCAGGGCTTCGCCCCAGGGATTGCCTGCTCGTTTGCCGCGGGCGAAGTTGTGAAAGGGACTGAGACAGACAAAGTTGCGGCTCGTGATGACGGCTTCTCGCGGGCGCAGACTCCAGTTGCCCGGGATCTGCGCAAACCAGGCACATTCAGGGATCACATCGACCCGCGCCATCTTGAACCCCGGCCCGTCCTGAAAGATGGCTCGAGCGTCGGCGAGCGCGGTGCTGACCGATTCCATTGTGTGACCGAAGATCGCCAGGCTGTAGTGGTACTGGCCCAGATCGATGAGGCCACTCTGCAGATCATCCGCGGCCTGGTCCATCTGTTCGATCTCGCGCGTCGCCGCGTCTTCCGAGGCGATCAAATGCCCTTTCTGGGTGGCGAGCGACTTCAGGGCCGCGCGTTTGTTGAGGCACGAAAAGCTCTGAGTCTCGATGTACTCGGCATCGCTATAGAGCAGGCCGTTATTCATGCCCGGCTCGGAGAACGGCGGATACTCCTGCATGTCGAGAAACCCGGCGAATTTCTTCTCGCGCGGGTGCCAGATTTCCAGCATGCCCGTCCGGTCGCCGAAGTGCAGGCGAGAGGAGGGGAGGTATGACGCGAGCGGTGCCCGGCGTAGGGGGATTTCCTCCCAGACGCCATTGATGAGGTAGCTCAGAAAGGCCAGCTGGTCGGAGTAGACGATGTCCTGTTTCGTATAGGTCCCCAATCGAGTGGGCGCATAGCGACTCAGACTCGCTTCGAGCTGTTTGCCCATGTCTTCCAGGATGGTCAGCTGTCTGGTTTCCTGGTCTCGTCGTTGGGCCAGGGTGCGCGTGCCCATGCGAGTGAAGAAGCTCGCGACCTTGGACGGAAAGGGTCGGTACAACAGAGAGAGGTACAATTCCGTCGCCATTTGCCGATGCTGGGTGAAGGACTGATAGTACCGGTCGCTCAGGTGTTGGCAGAATGGATTGGGCGAAGTGCCGTGCAACCGCTCAGTGACGACCCGCCGAATTTTATGTGACCAGACCGCGAAAGACCCGCCGCCCAAGGATCGGAGAAACTGGTGCAGCGCTTCTTTGCGCAGCAGGACTTCTGAACGGTCCGCTGTTTCGAACGTGATCCCCTCCAGTTTCCAACAGGCCAGGTACTCGCCACCGGTCAAGGTGATCACGGTGGGCGTGATCGCCGTGCCCAGCGGAATATAGTCACTCGCGGGGATCTGCGCGGACGCGGCTTTCGTCAGAGCGGCTCTGGTTCTCATACCCTGTCTCTGTTCCGTCTGTTGAATCGAAAACACTCAACACCTCAGCTCTTTCACGATGAACGTCTGGTCTTCCATGACAGGGGGCCATAGGAAATGGCACCCCACGTCGCGCGACTCGGTCCGTGCCGCAGTCTCATGCGCGCCCGAATCATCACTTGGCGCAAGCGCTGATCGTCCGTCTTCGTCGTCTGGCGCATCCAGAGCACGATGGGAATCGTGATCAGCACGAGTGCCAGCGAGACGTAGCCGCTTACGAGGTAGTACAGCCAGACCGACATCAACAGCGTCAGGCCACCGATCAAAATCAGCGGCACGATTGGTACGCCGCCCAACATCGCGGGCCTCGTACAACCGGTGAAGATGGGATCGCGAAAGCCGTCCATGCTAGTTGATCAACCAGGCCGCGATCCCCGCAGCACCGCCCACCAAGATGCCGCCGATCACGACGTTGCTCACGTCGGACCATTGGGCATGGCTGAAGGCCATCTTGAACCCCGCCCACATGATGGCGACGGTAAAGAGGGTCACCGCCACACTCGTCAGGACCGTTTGCACGTTCTGCATCACCGTGTTCACCTTGGTGATCTGGGCCCAGGCCGGGTCCGATTCCAACAGGATGACCACTCCGAGGAGCCAAGAGGCGGCGGCGATCAGACGCCCATTTCCTCGGCTGACCCCTCCCAAAGTCCCTGTCCCTGACATACTTTCCGTTGTCACCTCCGCGCTCATCATCTCGTCTTCCATCTTCCCTTCCTTTCTGTGAAGTGGCTTCTGTGGCGAGTTTGCAGAGCCTTCTGCTCGCACTCATCGCCAAACGGGGTGACATGTAGTGAGGTTCAGTTTTTGATGCAAGCCTGTGGTCACTACGTAGCCGCGAAGAGCACATGATTGATATTGTGCCGGCGACAACAGAGAGTCGTGCGTGTGCCGTTGTGGCAGAGAGCGTTCTGCGCCATCGAATGGTCAGCTCGCCATTCTTTCTGAGGCTGATCGAGACAGCGGGCGGCTGCGGATCACGGCTTCGCAGACTGGAGGATTGCTGCTCCCAGCGTACGGATCGCAGGTCACAGCCGAGTACTCATAACTTGTCTTGCGGGATAACTACTATAATTGGTAGTATCTCTCTCCAATGGGCACGGTGGAGAGGCCATCATCTGGACCGACGTACAAGGTCATCTTTTATCGGACGGCTCAGGGGGCCGAGCCGGTGAGGGAATGGTTGCAGTCTTTGGAGAAGCCTGAGCGGTTTCAACTTGGGAAGGCGATTCAGGTACTGCAGATGAATGGGCCTGCGCTGTCTATGCCGTATGCCTGTCCGCTGGGTGGTGGGCTGTTTGAATTGCGGGAGCGGATCGGGAAAGTCCGCTATCGCGTGTTCTATGGATTCGACGGAGGACGGATTGTCGTTCTGTTGCATGCCGCGCTGAAGGATCAGCCTGTCATTGAAGACGACCTTGCGCTGGCTCGACGACGGTTGCAGGACTATTTTGACAGGAGGTAGATACGATGAAAGCCAGAAAACCATTGAAAGCGGTGGGGAGTTCCTTTGATAGCTGGCTTGCGGCACAGGGGGACGCCTTCAAGGCCGATGTCATTGCCGGGGCAATGAAACGGCAATTCGTCATGCAACTTCGGGCGATGATGAAGGCCCACGGTCTTGGTGTGAACGGGCTCCAAAAGATTTTACGAACGGGACCCTCTCAAGTGCAACGGTTACTCGACCCTGAGGATGTTGGCATCTCCCTGAAGTCGATTGCGAAGTTGCTGGCTGTCTTTGGGGCAGCGGGTCAGATTGCCGTGGAGCCGCGGCAGTCCAAGAAACGGGTGGCCTAACGCGCAAGTCTTGGCTGGTCGGCATTCTCGTTCGAGCTCGCGCGGGGCGTGGTCTTGCTTCTATAAAGCGCTCAGACGGACGGCAACCAGGGGAGAGCACACGCCCGAAAGATCAGACAACGACTTCATCAAGCCTCTGCGCATACCGGGAAGGCCTCAGCCTGTGGGCTCGATGGAGTCCATATAGAATGCACTGAGTCACAAGGCGGGAAGCGCTTCGCGTACGGCAGCGTTGAACGATCAGGCATCTCACTGCTTCGGTCACTAGCCCGTGATTACGACGCAACCTCTAGCCGATGTTCCGCGAGCCGTCAGATCCTGACGTTTCTCTGCTCTTTCCGCGCCTGTGCGAGATCATAAGCCGACTGCATCCCCAACCACATGGCCGCGCCGCCGCCAAACGCCTTTTCAAACCGCAAGGCCATGTCCGGTGAGACGGCACTCTTCCCTCGGATAACGTTGTATAGCTGCTGCCGCGTCACCTTCATCGCCTTGGCGGCTTCCGCCACGCTCAGGCCCAATTCCTCGAGATTGGCCGCGAATAATTTCCCTGGGTGGACCGGATTCTTCATCATCATGGATGACCTCTCTTGAGATGTAAAACGTCATTTTACATTTATCAACTGCAACGGGTGATTGCCGACGTACATGACCTGCTGTGTGAATAGACCTTGAACTCCTCAGGTCGTTCTTACAATCAGCCCCGCACGCTTCTCGTGCTTCGGAAGCAATGTTTGCAGCATTCCCCATCACTCTCTTCATTCTCGATTCCAGATCGACGTATCTTTTCCTTCTGATCTTTTCCGCTCTACCAATTGCGGCACTCCGTCCATGTCCCATCGCTCTGAGACAGGCGCGCGTTCATCGTCATCCTCGGTCGATCGGAGTTGTTCGGCCATGTCAGGCCGGTGGCCTGCCGCGCACGGATCGGCTGATGCAGCGTCCGTGCCAGCAAAGATCTGTCACGGCCGCCGCTGAGTCTCATCCGCCCGTGCTTCTTCGGCAGTCCTCGCCCTGTCACCTCCGTTGTCCTGCCCTGGCGCTTCGGTTTCTGCGAAAGCGCCAGTTTGTTCAACATGCAGGAGGTGCCACCATGGCCAAGCAATCCGTCAACCGACTTCCCGTTCCACAGTTCATTCCGCGGTACCGTGTCACGCTTGTGTCTGAGGGTGGTCACACTGCTCCCTGCGGGCTTCTTCGTGATTCCGCTGCGGCAGCCGCGGCACTGCGACCATGCTTTGCCGGGCTTGATCGCGAGCAGTTTCTGGTCTGTTGTCTCGATGCCAAGAACGCCAGCATCGGCGTGAACGTCGTCTCGATCGGGACACTCACGCTCAGCCTTGTCCACCCTCGTGAAGTGTTTAAGCCGGCGATCCTTCTCAACGCTTGTGCGATCATTGCAGTCCACAATCACCCGTCCGGAGATCCCACGCCGAGCCCTGAGGATCGGACGCTCACCACACGACTGCGGGAAGCTGGAGAATTGTTGGGCATCAGACTGCTTGACCATCTCATTCTCGGTGACGACAATCGCCTCTATAGCTTTGCCGATCAAGGCTGGCCACTATGAGGCGACGCGAAAGCCCTGTCGAACTTCCCGTCGATTGTGCGTCTGAGCAGAAGACGCACAATCGACACATGCGGAAGATTCCAGATGCCTACCACAAGTGGTGGGCGGTTTCTGGCGCAGCGGACGCCTGAAAAATAGGCAACATGCTGAATAGACCGTGATGCGCTATCACTCGGACGCGCGAGTCGATTTGTTCACACGGTTATCCCCTGAAGATGGGGAGGACGGATCGAGCGTGATGACCTCGCTTTCGTACGGCGGCATTCCTTGATGAAGTATCTTTTTGGATTCATCCTGAATCGAATTGGATACAGGGGGATACCACCGGTCGAGTGCCTCAGGAGCTACCACGTCGAATTGCCAAGATTAATGCATACCGTGGTGAACCAAAAAGTATCCAACCGTGTAGCATTAATCTTGCCAATAACTCTTGAGACCACTAACGTCATGATCACTGACAGGTTCTATCGCAAGTTTTCTTTTTATGACCTCTTCGGTTGTGCTCTTCTCATGATGATGAGCGAGAGGGTAGGTAGCATAATCAATTCAAAAGGCAGTCATCTCGAGAAAAGACCCATTCTGTCGGTGTTCACTGGTAAGTCACCTATTCGATCAATTACCGATATTTGGAAGCGATAATGCTGCTCAAACAATTTTTAGGATAGGTTCTTCTTTTTGCGCTATACTACCGGGCCATTGCTCAGATAAAAGGAGAGAGTGGCTCTATTCGTTAGGTGAGGTGAGAAGAAAACAGGCACTGTGTAAGGGCACCAGCATTACCCGTGACGAGATATTTTCCGGTTATTCTAGTCAGATGAGTTCTGAGCACAAACTGCCTTGAGGGTAACTTGAATGATTACTGAAGCGGCGGTCTTGCTTAGGGATGAGGTTCGCAATTATCTCAGGCAGGCAGGCGCCGTGTCCAAAGAAGATGACGTGTTGCTGGGAAATATCGCCTCCCTGGAGAACGAAGTGTCGCTCTCCGACAAAGTCATCATATCTCTGGTCAACGTCGAGGAAGAGAGCGCGTTAAAGAACAATAGAAATTGGTCCCATAACCCCATTACCGGTGGGATTGAGACCGCCCATCCCCCGGTCCACCTCAATCTCTATCTTCTTTTTACAGCCACCCATCCCCAGAATATCAATAACGACGAGCCTTACCAAAAAGCCCTGGGTCGGATTGGTGCGATCGTTGAATTCTTTCAGTCCAAAAAGGTATTTACGTTTCAAAGCTCCCCTGCATTGCTCAGGACCTTCAACGAACGAGTGCTCAACGAGATTCGCCTCGTGCCGGAGCTGTACACCCTGACTTTCGAGCAAATCAACCATCTATGGGGCTCGCTCGGAGGGAAGCAGTCTCCGTTTGTCATGTATAAGGTACGCTTGGTTAGAATTCAGGGTCGCATCACGGCCGAGGCTCCGCCCATCAAATCAATTAAGGGCGACGTCCGCAGCACCCATTCCAACTAAACGGGATTAAGCCGGATGTCGCAGAGGGCCCAATGATTGGCATCGAATACAAACGCCTCTTCGAGGTTCGATTCTTACACGACTACTATCTTCATGGAGCTGAACCAGGCAATGGGGGCAGCGTGAAGTCGTTCTTTGCCATGAGTGCGGAGAACCAGGCGGTGCGGTTGGGTGATCTAGTGAGGAGCGGCCGGTACGACATGAGGAAGGATCTGGAGCTTCTCATCGGCGCGAATGACGAGAAATTGTTCAAGAACCTGCGAATGAAATTGGTCAGGACGGCTACCGGTTTTTTCGTGGGGATGCAGGTCGAGAAGGTAGTTTCTAATGGCGGAGAGATTCGGTTTCAGCCCGCGATTCTCCCTCCTGTGGATACTTACGTGACGATCGGACTTTCGATCGCGAATCCGTTTTTTGGAGCTATTTCGAACCTGAGACTGGACCAGGATGTGGACAACATTTATTACTTTACCAACGAAGGTGCTCACGACGACCGTTCGCTTGCTACACCGATCGCGCAACTCGTTCCAGGGCGGCGGTACCGAATGGGTGACCTGGCGCTCGTCGCGGGCGGTGTCAAACAAGCGACCGCCGATAACAACGGGAGTGCCAGTTTTTGGTCAACCGTCGCCGGTAAGGGGTTTGTCAACCAAGAGGATCGCAGTCTCAGTCCTCAGGAAGATTGGTATCGTAATTGGAGGGCGACGGTCCGGATTCGATCGAAACACCCGGCGGGTGTCATAAGAATCGCCTTGATGGGTAGGAATGGACATGGTCAATTGAGTCCAATTGATGAAAATAAACTCTTGACACCAGGGCTCAACGATGCTAGTAGAACTAACTATACGGTATATGAACTACCCTTTCTGAGTCGCTCAACATATTGGCGCTACCGGAAAAGGGGTGGGTTCGGAGAAGGAGACATTGAGGTGATTATGAACGGGGCAGGTTCGATTCTTGAGAGAGAGGGCGATGTGTTCGTCACGAAAAATCCCCGTCCACTCACCAGCGAGCGGTCGGCTTGGACCGGAGCCTCTATCCGCCTACCGGACGTCCAGCCAGGTTCCATCAAAGCGGAAGGCGGTAAAGTCTTTAGCGACGTCGAATTCAACGAATTAAACCCAGTCCCGAAGGAAGACTAACATGGCCGTCACTAGCCTTATTCCACGTCTGAAGACGCCCGGAGTCTACGTCGAGGAGATTCCAAAGCTTCCACCCTCCATTGCTCAAGTTGAGACCGCGATCCCGGCTTTCATCGGTTACACGGAGAAGGCAAAGGACAGTCGAGGGCTGAACTTGACCAATGAGCCAAAGCGAATCACCTCCTTGCTCGAGTATGAGAGGTTCTTTGGAGGGCCGCAACCTGAGACTGGAATTGTTGTTGAGATCAATGAGGGTCCCGCCCCCCGAACGTTCGAAGTCAATGGCAGGATCGCTGACTCTCAGCGCAAGAAGTTTCTCATGTACTATGCGCTTCAGCTTTTCTTCAGCAACGGCGGCGGCCCTTGCTGGATAGTTTCGACGGGAAACTATGAGGATGCTGGGGGCTCAATTGTGCAGGTCGATTTGCTAGCTGGGCTGCGCGTAACGGAGCGTGTGGATGAAATAACGCTCTATCTCTTTCCAGACGCTCGGGGGTTGACAACCGCATCGGAGTACTACGTGCTCTATACCGAGGCGATCGATCTATGCGTGAAGTTGCAAGATCGGTTCACGGTGACAGACATATGGCCTGACCCAGCGCTCCAGCAGGATGATTGGTTTGCAAATATTGAAGCGATGCGGAACGGGCTGCCATCGGAGGTCGACCGGGCCAAATATGCCGCCTCCTATTTCCCTGAATTGGAAACCACTCTGGACTTCTGGTATGGGGGTGAAGGGCCGGGTGATTCACGTGTCACGATTAATCATACCGGTGGCGACGGCAGTCTGAGTGGGACCCTGGCAGAGCTCAGAACTAAAGATAATGCGCTTTATTTCCGCGCACGCGCTGCGATCCGGAATATCCCTTGTGTGATGCCTCCGTCTCCGGCGATGGTTGGGATCTATGCCCGGGTCGATGCATCACGCGGTGTCTGGAAAGCTCCAGCTAACGTGGGTGTAAACTCGGTGATCAAGCCCACCATACTTCTCACCGACCAGGATCAGTCTCGCCTGAACGTGGATACACTGGGAGGTAAATCCGTCAATGTGATCCGGGCATTCAGGGGGCGCGGCATCATCGTATGGGGTGCGCGGACGGTGGCAGGGAACGACAATGAGTGGCGTTACGTGCCGGTAAGGCGCTTTTTCAACATGGTGGAAGAATCTGCCAAGAATGCCAGCGCGCAGTTTGTATTCGAGCCCAACAACCGAAACACATGGACGCGGGTACGGTCTATGATCGAAAATTTCCTAACGCTACAATGGCGGGCCGGTGCCTTGATGGGGACGACCACCGAAGAGGCCTACTATGTACGTGTCGGGCTAAATGAAACAATGGACGAATTCGATATTTTTGAGGGAAGGATGATCGTCGAGATTGGGATGGCGGTGGTGCGTCCGGCGGAGTTTATCATTCTTCAGTTTAGCCATAAGATGTTGGCGGAATCCTGAGTCTCTGCATTGACTGTCAGGAAAGGTGAGCTAGAGGACCATGGCCGAAAAAAGTAAAAGCAACACGTCACCGACACCTGGGAACATTGTCTGTGAGTTTCATAAGAAAAAGGAGGGCGAGCGAGCTTCGCATGAGAGTGCGCTTGCGGCGTCCGCTATCCTTATTGAATCGTTAGAGATTGAACGGGGCTACGCGCTGTGCTGTCGAGCCAAGGCTGAGGAGACAGGTGACTACTATCGAGACCTTGATAATTTTGAGCTGTTCGACATGCAGAAGAGCTCCGAAATCATCAAGGCGAAAATTAAGACACTGGTTGGGCAGGACACTGAGCTCGGGAAGGCGATCACTGCGGCTTCAAAGTCGCTGAACGACCTTAAGAAGAAGCTGCAAGAATCCAATGACGCCGCTTGTCAAATGCACAACTGCCTCCAGAGTCTCCTGGGTTTCAAAGAGGAAAAAGTGTCAGGGAAGCACGAGCTATCAGAAAAAGTGACCTGTGTCACAGACCTGGCGAAGAAACTCAGCAAGCACGGACAGGACGCAGCTGCAGCTATGGTGAAGGTCGCCGGCATCCATACTTTTTCAAACCTTGAAACGCTGCAGCCGTTCGGAGACAAGTTGACTCAGGCAGTCACCGCGCTGAAGAGCGGGACTGACTCGCTGATTGTCACCGCAAAAAAAGACGAGGAGAAAGCCCAGGCTGACCTCACTCTGGTTCTGAATAACTTGAATGCGGAGGAATTCAGGTCCTTCGGCACCACAGGGGTCGTCAACGGATATAACGGCACTCTCGGCTTTATATGCGAAGAGGAGTGTCAACCGATCACGTGTGTAGAAGAGATCTGTAGGGAAATCGGCAAGTGCGAGTCGGAGGCGGGCGAATCTCTACATGGTCAGTTTGCAACAGGTGACAAGGACTAATCGCATTTCTATATTTTAGTTATTGCCATGACGAACTACCAACAACACCCATGTGAGCCGCGGAAGTTTCTGAGTGAAGAGGAGCTGAAGGAGTGCTGTAAAGGCAAAAAGCCAGATCAGCCCGACCGTCAGCGAGACTGCGTCGAAATCTGGAAGCAGAAGTTGAGGGACGCACGAAAAGCGATGGAAGGTGCTGTCGCCCGGCGCACCAAAGCTGAAAGTACCCATAAGAATGCCGCTTTGTGGGAAGGTAAGTTGAAAAAATGGAAAGAAGACGCTGAAAAGGCTCACGAGAAGGCCGTAGAAGTCCATGATGCGCTAGGGCGGTTCCTTGGGGCGATCGCTCGTACCAAAGCAGAGGAAACGGCAACGGCGGTCAAAGCGGTCCTCTGTCTGGTGAAGAGCATCTTCGACGATGTGAACGAGTTGCTGAGAGTCAGTACCTCGGCGGAGGTCGGAAAAGGGAAGATTCAGGACCTCAGGCAGCTGATCGAGTGCGACGACAGTCTCAATCCGAATACGAAGGAGAAGGCGCTGGCTTGTATTGCAGCCTTCCAGGAAAAGATGGCGGTAGTCTATGGTGTGCGAGCAGACGTGCTAAACAAGCTGCTTGAGATCTTGCACAGTGCAAATATTCTCGTTGCAGCGGTGGACAAGTCAGGGACTCGGGAAAAGGCAGGTTTAACATGGCAGGTCGCGGATTTATATCGGAGAATTGACGGAAAAACTGCCTATACGGCAAGGGCGAGGAAGTGCGGGTGTGGTGAGCCTCAACCGACACCCGAATCACCGCCGTGCGGAAGCGATATCATTGACCCACGAGAGCCATTTTTGCCAATTTGCAAAAGCGATTATTACGGTGGGATAGCAAAGCTTCACAGGGAAGCAGAAACAAAATTGAAGACAGCGAAAGAAGAGATGGAGAAAGCCAGAAAGAAGGCCGACACGGAAGCTGCCTGTTACAACGGTCTGAATGACGCGATTAACGCTGCCGAGGCGGCTGAAGCTGTCAAGTAACGGGTACGAATATTTTCTGAATCACTATTCAATAAGGCGTTATAAATTATGCCAGCACAAGGAAATTATCCGCTTCCGAAATTTCACTTTTTGGTAGAGTGGGGCGATGGATTCAGAATCGGGTTTACAGAGGTAAGCGGTCTTGATTTCGAAACGGAAGTCATTGAATACCGGGAAGGGGTCAGCAAGAAATACAACAAAACGAAGCAGCCCGGATTGACCAAATACAGCGATGTGACTCTGAAGCGCGGCACGTTCGAGGGCGACTTCGACTTTTTCAAACTTTGGAAGGAATC
>CAZKVY010000062.1:0-22098 GCA_964556305.1 uncultured Nitrospira sp.
GGTGTTTATTTTCGAACATGCGTATCTCTATTCCATGGAAGGCGAATTGGAGGCAAGCCAGCCGGCCGTCGATATCTCACGCGCTGCGGTGCGTCGAATCGGAAAGGATGTGAGCCTCATTACGTTCGGAGGCAGCCTCTGGAAGGCGCTGGCCGCTGCGACAGAATTGGCCCAAGATGGCATTGAAGCCGAGGTCGTGGACCTGCGCGTCCTACGCCCCCTCGATCTCGATACCATCCTGGCCTCCGTTCGCAAAACCCATCGTGCACTGGTCATCGACGAGGCCTGGCGCACGGGAAGTTTCGCCGCTGAGATCTCCGCGCAGATCGTGGAAGGCGCCTTCTACGAGTTGGATGCCCCGGTTGGGCGGGTCTGCAGCGCGGAAGTCCCGATACCCTATCCCAAACATCTGGAGGAGGCGGCGCTGCCGCAGCCGGACAAGATCGTGAAAGCTGCTCGCGCAATGCTGGGCTAACCGATGGCCGCGCTGTATCCCTCTGACTCATGGCGCGACAGGTTTCGCTGTTCACGCCGCAGGGAGTTGTCATCATGGCAGAATTCTTGATGCCGACACTGGGTGCTGACATGACTGAAGGCACCTTGGTGCAGTGGAAAAAACGTGAGGGCGACACCATCACCAAGGGAGAAACCATCGCCGAAGTCGACACGGAGAAGGCCGCCATTGATGTCGAGTCGCATGCTACGGGGGTGATCGAACGACTGATCACTCGCCCAGGCGACAAGATCCCGGTCGGCACGGTGATGGCGATCATTCGCGAAGAAGGACAGCCCACGGCTGGTGCCTCCGCTTCCCAGACGATCGGCATTCGGCCCGCTTCCCCTCCGCCCGTCCATCCAGCCGAGAGCGAATCCCCCGTGCCGTCTCCGGCGGGTCGAGTGCGCATGTCGCCCGCAGCTCGAAAACTGGCAGTCGAGCGAGGTATCGATGCAAGCGGCTTGCAGGGAACCGGTCCGGATGGCGCGATCACCCTGGAAGATATTGAACGCGCCACCAGGGCAACGGCGGACATTGTCAAACCAGTCGAGGCCGCCGACCGGCAGGCACGCATGCGGAGCACCATCGCCGCAGCGATGTCTCGATCGAAACGCGAAATCCCCCACTATTACCTCAGCACCACCATCGACATGGGCCGGGCGGTCTCGTGGCTCACGATGACGAACGAGCAGCGCCCGATGGCGGAGCGGCTCCTCTACGGCGTCCTGTTGATCAAAGCAGTCGCCCTCGCGCTACGCCGGGTTCCCGAGCTCAACGCGCTATGGAAGGACGGCCAGTCCAGCCGGAGCGAACGGATTCATATCGGCACCGCCATTTCCCTTCGCCAGGGCGGACTGGTGGCGCCGGCATTGCACGACGCCGATCGGCTCAGCCTCAGCGAGTTGATGCAGAACTTTCAGGACCTGGTCAAGCGCGCCCGGGCCGGTTCATTGCGAAGCTCGGAATTGTCTGATCCCACGATCACCGTCACCAGCCTTGGTGAGCAGGGGGTGGAAACCGTGTTCGGAGTCATCTATCCTCCGCAGGTCGCGCTGATCGGATTCGGCAAGATCGTCGAACGCCCCTGGGTCGCCGATGGCCTCATTGTACCGAGACCGGTTATCATGGCGTCACTCTCCGCCGACCACCGCGTCACCGACGGCCATCGCGGAGGATTGTTCCTGGCTGAAATCGATCGCCTGTTACAGGAGCCTCAATCACTATGACGACCGAGCCGCTCGATGCCGACAGCCGCGAGCAGATCATCCGGATCCTGGCCGAAATAGCCCCTGAAGCCGATCTCGCCGCGCTGAACCCCGATGTGAGTTTTCGAGACCAGCTGGACCTCGACTCGATGGACTTCCTCAACTTCATGCTGGCGCTTCACAAGACATTCCATATTGAGATCCCCGAATCCGAGTATCCCAAATTCATGACATTGAAGGGCTGCCTCGCTCAAGTGGCAGCCTCACGCCGAACATGACTGGCCCCGACTCGTCACATTCCGACGACACCCGTATCTTGAAGGTTGTTGTCGGTTCGCACGCCCACGGCCTTGCCGGACCTGACAGCGACAAGGACTATCGCAGTGTTTTCGTCCTGCCCACCGCCGAGCTCTTTCGCGTGGGCTTTAAGTATCAAGGCACACGAATGATGAAGGAAGAGGAGGACGAGACGTCCTGGGAAATCAGCCACTTCCTGCAACTAGCCCTCCAAGCCCATCCGTTGGTGCTCGAAACACTTGTGGCGCCCGTCGTGCGCATGGACGACTGGGGTGCGGAACTCCGCCAGTTGTTCCCCCGACTCTGGTCGGCGCAGGCGGCGTATGAGTCGTTCCTCAACTACTGCGACAACCAGCGCAAGAAAATGTTGGAGAAAAAAGATGGCCGGCCCGCCAAATATGCGGCAGCCTATGTGCGGGTGCTCTTCAACCTTTGTGAATTGCTCGAACGCGGGACATTCAGCATCAGAATTGCTGAAACCCCGGTCGGTGAAGCCGTGGCCAGAATCAAGTCTGGGCACTTTCGTCCCGGCGAGGTCATCGATATGGGGGAATATTGGACCGAAGAAGCCACGCGCCGCCTCCGTACCTGCTCTCAACAAGCCCGTCCGGAAATGGCCGATGCGTTCCTATTGAAAGTCCGCAAGGCTTTTCTCGCCTAGCTCCGCTGCCAGACATGGCAGAAGGACGCAGCTACTGTCCGCCTGTGCATCTTCCACGAGAGAGGCCACGATCGTCCGCTTGCCGTCTCTGGCCAATACAAAAGAGAGGGCGCCCAAAGACGCCCTCTCTCTCGCCGAGTCACAAACACCTCTTTCGCAGATTCTAGCGCGACAACACCCTCCGACGGCTTAACCGCCACCCACTTCCCCTCTGGTCTCCACGATAAGGAATTCCCCCTTCATCTGAGGATGGAGATCACACCAAAAACCATATTGCTCGGTCTCGCTGATCCCCGTCGACGAATCATGTTTGACGGCTTTGGTGAACACCAAGGTTGCCGTTTTCCCTGCATCCACATGGAACGACTTCACTCCATGCGCGATAACCTCCTTGGCATCACCTTCTTTCCGAACCGGCACATCCTTGAGAATGCGTGAGCTGAAGCCGTGCGTCATCGTTCCTTCGTTGCGGAGGATGATCCTCGTCAAGGCACCGGGGGTCGTATGACCTTTGACATGATACCCGTCGTCCTTGATGGTCACCTCTATTTTACCTTCATCGGCTTGGGCGAGTGTCGGCAGACCCGCACCGCCTCCCACCAGGGACAACGCTCCAAATGCAAGGGGAACCCAGAACCCGCGCACTGTGTGATCCGACCGTTTCATAGTACCCTCCTCTGGTTGGTAGTGACCGCCTTTCACCCCTGACCCCGGAGAGCTACTCTATGATCCGGCCACCACGAGTTGCCCTTGAGTCGTCTCCACCTCACACTTTTCTTGACTTGCAACACCCGTGCTACATGCTCATGCAGCTGCATGCTCTATCGAAGGCATTCTTCCATTCGCCTCTCCATTCTTATTGCTCTGACTCCGGACCAATGCTATCCCCTTAGGCGACTCTGCACAGGAATGAAAAGGGCTGCCGCGCTTGCTACCTGTTGCTCTGCGACAACCTCCCTCTCCTCCTCTCGTACATCAGGACAATCTTTTCGTTTGTCTCTTTCAACAAAAAACCCGCTTCCATGTGGAGATCGGACCTGCCCACTGAGCGGGACCCCTTCCGGACACCCCGGCGAGTTACACAACCTGGATGCCCCGTGCTTCCCAATCATCGGGCTCCTTATGCGAGCCGTGCCTCCTACTGGCACCGAGATGGAAGCGCGTCCCTTCGGACAGAATCCCGAAATTGCGACAGGCGCAACCCCCGAACCCACTCTCGCGGCACGGAAGCGGGGATCTCAACCTTATCCTGGCTCCACCTCCCTTCATGT
Organism: uncultured Nitrospira sp.; assembly: GCA_964556305.1. Classification (GTDB taxonomy): domain Bacteria; phylum Nitrospirota; class Nitrospiria; order Nitrospirales; family Nitrospiraceae; genus Nitrospira_A. Next base: position 3,931 of record CAZKVY010000062.1, read on the forward strand.
ATTTCCGTAACCATGCCTCAATCGAAATCAATGAGGTAATTGTCACCATTGCCGCTCCAAGCCGCTGTCCCGTATCGCCCCACCCGGATGACGATATGGAACGCCTCTTCCACCAAGTGAACGACCTGTGGGCTCCAAATGGAAGAAACCTACGCAATGTGTCCTGGCATCGAGCCTGCAACAAATCGGGACAGGTATGCACACGGACGAACCCGGGGCATAGGTCCCCAAACCTACAAAGGAGAAACAACCATGAGTGGACTTACTCGGTGGGAACCATTTCGCACTCAGCTTAATCCTTGGAGAGAATTGGAAGAAATCGAGAAACGCCTCTCCACCATGTGGGGGCAACCGCCGGCCAAGGGAGGCAGCCAGAAGGAATCCATCGCCGTGGCGGAATGGTCTCCGCTGGTCGACATTACCGAAGATGAGAAGGAATACCTCATTAAAGCCGAGTTGCCGGAAATGAAGAAAGAAGACGTGAAACTTACGGTGCAAGACAATGTGCTGGCCATCTCCGGTGAACGGAAGTACGAGAAAGAAGAGAAAGATAAGAAATATCATCGCGTGGAGCGCGCATACGGAAGTTTCCTGCGCAGCTTCACACTGCCGGACGATGCCGATGGCAGCAAAGTCGCTGCAGAATACAAAGACGGCATCCTGAAGGTGCATCTTCCGAAATCGGAAAAGGTCAAACCAAAGTCGATCGAAGTAAAGGTCTCCTAAACGAGAGGAGCACCCATGTTCAAGCATCCTCGGTATCTGGATATTCCCTGGGAAATACACTGGCACCCGGAGAATACGTCCGGTCACCATTGGTGGGTGATGCTGTTCGTGATTCTCGCGGCGCTCTTCCTGATCGGAGTGGGAGTGACGAGCGGATTGTGGTAGTCCGAGTCAGCATGGCCTCCCGAACGGGAGGCGCATGGAGGAACGGTGATGTTCAAGAACCGAGAAGAGGCCGGGGAGCTCCTTGCCCAGGAGCTGGTTGCCTTCCGCAACGACCCCGATGGGATCCTGCTTGCGCTTCCGCGCGGCGGAGTCACCGTGGGATATCAATTGAGCCTGGCCTTACACCTTCCGCTCGACGTGCTCATCACTCGGAAGATCGGAGCGCCCGGGAATCCCGAATATGCGCTCGGCGCACTCAGTGAAACCGGAGCGGTCCATTGGAATCAAGAAGCCCTCGCCGGCCTCTCACTGTCGGAGCGCGACCTTGCGGCCGCCGTGCAGGCGCAACAGAAAGAAGTATCCCGGCGGGTGGCGTTGTATCGACAAGGACGGCCCTTCCCGAATTTGAAGGACCGAAACGTCATCCTGGTGGACGATGGCCTGGCAACCGGCGCGACCTTCTTTGCCTCAGTCGCCGCCGTGCGGCAGGCCCGCCCACGCCGCATCATCGGGGCCGTACCCGTCGGCCCTCGCAGCACAGTTGAAGAGGCTCGCAGCTTGGTGGATCAATTCGTAGTGCTCCAGATTCCGGAACCCTTTTATGCTGTCGGCAATTTTTATCGGGATTTCGAACAAGTCGAAGACCGAGAGGTGCTGGAATATCTGAATCTGGCGGAGGAAGCATTCATCTCCAAATCCTAGTGCTGGCTGGAATGTTTCACAACGGATGGCACACCAGCAAACGAAAGGGAAGACGATGAACAGTCAATCCGAAGGCGGCCACAGCGTTCGCCGTGATCGCTTCGTCGAAGAATATAAACACGATTCCTACAAAATGCCGGGCAAGCTGAAAGAGCCTACCGTCTGCAAGACCTGCGGCGCCTTGTACCACAAAGGGCGCTGGACATGGGACGCCAAACCGGCGGGCGCCGAGCAGATTATCTGTCCCGCCTGCCTGCGCATCCAGGACAAGAATCCCAAAGGGTACGTGACCGTCAAAGGGCCCTACAAGGCCCAGCATCGCGATCAGGTGATGGGTCTGATTCATAATACGGAAGCTAAGGAGAAGAAGACCTACCCCCTGGCTCGGATTATGACTATCGAAGACCGGGATGAAGGCCTGGTCGTCCTCACCACCGACGCCCACTTGCCCCGGCGCATCGGCGAAGCGCTGAAACATTCGCACCATGGTGAGTTGGACATTCAGTACGACCAGGACGAGGATTTTATTCGCATCACGTGGACTGGCTAGGCACTCAGAGTAAACAGAATGCGTGGGGCGAAATCGGCAATCGAATCAATCAACACGAGGGAGTCATGGGCGGAGGGCATCGGAAATGGATTCAATGGAGCGGCATCCTGGCCGGTGGAATCTTGGTCTTGGCCGCCATGCTGTCGGCAGCGAGGGCTGAGGTTCGATTGCTGCCGGGCGCGGCTGCGGATCTCGATCAGACGACGGCGAACGAGGTAATGAAAACCTTTCAGCAAGCAGATGAAGCCATTCAGGCACGCAATGTGGATGGCGTGATGGCGCTATACGCGGAGCAGTATGACTATCACGGACTGAGCAAACAGGACATGCGCAAGGTCTGGATGAATTTGCTGGATGAATTCCAGGATCTCGCCGACGTCCATCATTTCTCCCGCATGAGCAAAATCGGCACGGGCTCAAAAACCATTATTGAGGTGACCTGTACGGGCAGCCTGACAGGCCTGTCGAAAACCGGCGGATTACGCGTGCCGATCGACAGCTGGTATGAAGAAGTGCACTACATGACCTGGGAAGGCGGGCAGTGGCGCATCCGGGGCAACGTCGGCGATTCGCCGCGGTTCATGCCCTTCGGCACGTCACCGCATCCGTTGTTTTAGCCCGCACGGTCACGACGATCCGTCCTGAAATCGCCGCGTCACGTTGCGAGACCGGCGCCCGGAGACGGGAGTGGACCAGGCGTACTCCTGTCGTACGCTGAGGACCCGGGGGGCGAGCCCGCCGCCCGAAGGCGCGTCGCAGTAGTGAATCGGCGATTGCAGTAGAAGTGCTCACGAACCATGCGGGCTAGTGAAAGGAGTCCTATGCGGGTCCTGATCGCACTCGATTGGTCGGAACAGGCGTTCGCAGCCGTTCGAGAAGTCTCGTACCTGTATGACCTGCAGGACGTCATCCTGGTCCATGGGATCGATCTGGGCATGTTCCAATATCCCATCGTCGCGGAAGTCAGCAACATGCAAGGCTACGACGATTTCCGCAAGGCCATGGAACAGGCAGGCCAGCAATTGCTAGACCATACATCCGCCATGCTGCCCTCCGAAGGCCTCTCCATCACACGGGTGTGTCAGTTTGCCAAACCGGCAGCACTGATTTTGGACCAGGCCCGGGAGACACATACGGATTTGCTCGTGATCGGCGCGCGCGGCCGCGGACGTGTTGGTGAATTCGTCCTGGGGAGCGTCTCCCATCGCGTCGCACTCCATGCAACCTGCACGACCTTGATCGTGAAGGAACGTGAAGGGCCTGTCAAACGCGTGACCGTCGCCATCGAAGGCCATGAGGATGGAGCGCGAATCAAAGCCTGGTTGCTCGCACATCCCTTCAAAAATCCGGTCGATCTGACCATTGTGAGTGTCGTGCGACCGATCCCTTCTACCGACCCTTTCAGCCTGTTCCCCCTTCAGGATTGGACCGGTATTGCCGTGCGATCAGCTGAGGATCTCGTGAAGAATCTGGCCGCATCGGTCATGAATCATCGCAACACTGTCGGCACACAAGTCGCGGTGGGCGACCCGACTGATATCCTGACAGAGCGTGCCCGTTCAGCAGACCTGTTGATCATCGGATCTCACGGACGGAAGGGACTCGAGCGTTTCCTGCTGGGGAGCATTTCCCATGCGCTCCTACATCAGGTCCCTTGTCCGGTGTTATTGGTGCGATAAACTGATGGCCGTCCGGAGGCAATACGTTGAACTATAAAGGAGCCTACGCATGAAAACTTTCAGCATTCTCTGTACCCTCTGCCTCGTCGTTCTCGCGAGTTCGTGGGCCGCCGGACAAACCAACCGGGGTAATCCTCGCGATGGACAAGCCATCTATGAAAAAAACTGCCTGCGGTGCCACGGCGACAAATTGGACGGAGGCGGACCGGACGGCCAGTACCTCATTGTGAGACCCGCGAATTTTCAATCCGTGAACTCGCGGGCCAAGACCGATTGGGAACTTCTGATCACGATTGCGAACGGAGCGCTGTTCAGCCCCATGCACGGCTATCGCGGGAAACTCACGGACCAGCAAATGCTGGACGTCTTGTCTTATATCCGATCGGTCGCCACACCTGACTTCGTGAGCTAGCCGACGATCGCCACGGGTCACCCGATGAGTCGGCAGAGGACCCTTTACGCAGGACTGGTACTCGCCTGCCTGTGGCTGTTCTGTTCAGAGGTGTCCGTTCATGCCTCTGAACCGCCCGTGGACTTGGAGGTGTTTGTTCGAGCCGGTTGTCCGCATTGCGAATCCGCCAAAATATTTCTTCACGACCTGCAACAGCGTCGGCCCGCCCTCCGCCTGCTCATTCGGGATATCGGACAGGATCAATCCGCCCTTACCCGCCTGGAAACGTTGGCCAGACGGCGGGCGTTGCCCCTCGGCGTTCCGGCCTTTTATCTGCAGGGCGAATTGATCATCGGCTATCAGGACGCCGCGACCACCGGCGCCAACCTGCTTGCGCTCATTGAGCGCTCGACTCCTGCCCCTGACTCGGGGCTATTCTCCTCCTGTCGTCCGACACACCCCGACTGTGGCACCTCTACGAAGCAGTCCCTCGAGAATGACGATGTCATCGTGCTCCCCTGGTTCGGCCGTCTGAACTATCGCGATGTCGGACTTCCTTTGTTCACGCTGGCCATTGGGCTCCTCGACGGCTTTAACCCCTGCGCGATGTGGGTGTTGTTATTTCTCCTGTCACTGCTGGTGTCGCTACAGGACCGTGTCAAGATGGCACTCGTGGCCGGCACCTTCGTCTTCGTAAGCGGGCTGGTGTATTTTGCCTTCATGGCCGCGTGGCTGAATGTCTTTCTCCTCGTAGGCCTCTCCCGTACGGTCCAACTCACGCTGGGCGGCGTGGCCCTCCTGATCGGCACGGTGAACGTGAAAGATTTCTTCGCCTTCCAGCAGGGGTTGTCATTGAGTATTCCGGATGCAGCCAAACCCGGCCTCTATGCGCGACTGCGCCGGATTGTGCAGGCGGAGAATCTCACCGCCTCCCTGATCGGCATTGTGATCCTTGCCGGGCTGGTGAATGTGATCGAACTGCTGTGCACGGCCGGCTTTCCAGCCATCTACACCCACATCCTCAGCACCCAATCGCTCGCCGCCTGGCAGTACTATGGCTACCTTGGCCTGTACAACGTCGCCTATATCTTTGATGACACCCTCATGGTAGTGGTCGCCGTGATCACGCTGGGCCGTCACAAGCTGGAGGAACGCGAAGGACGGTGGTTGAAACTGGTCAGTGGAGCGGTCATGATCGGACTCGGCATGCTCCTGCTCGTGAAACCCGAGCTACTCGCTGGATAACCTATGCATCGTATCCGTCCCCTACTCCTGTCTCCGTCCCGTGACGAGGGTGCCGACTCCGGTTATGTCATTTTACGCGACGGCACAACAGCCGTTCTGCGCATCGCACAGCCAGGAGACGCCGATGAATTGCAGCACTTCGTCGAACGCCTTTCGCCGGAGGCCACACGGCATCGGTTTTTCTCCGAAACGGCTCCGCCGGCCGAAGTGATCCGCAAGCTCTGCGACCCATCAGACCCACGGCGCAGCCTCACCTTGATTGTCCTGCGCCGTCAGAACGACGCCCTCCGCGTCATCGCATCCGGTTCGTATCATGCACGGGACCCGCACCAGGCGGAAGTGGCGATGGCCGTGGACGATCAGCTTCACGGGCATGGCTTGGGCACCCTTCTCCTGGAGCGATTGTCGCTGCTAGCGATCCGCCACGGCTTCACGAGACTCTGGGCCATCACCCATGCCGAGAATCTGGCCATGCGCGAAGTGTTCGCCGCTTCAGGACTTGCCATGGAAGAACATGTCGACGGGGGCGACATGGAGGTCGAGCTCTCACTGACGCCGACCGACCAGAGCGTGCGGCAATTCGAATGGCGTGAACGCGTCGCCACCATCGCCTCTCTGCATCCTCTGTTTCATCCACGCGCCGTCGCTGTGATCGGCGCCTCACGCGAGCCTAAGAGTATCGGGTACCGGTTACTCGAAGCGCTCCATGACAACCGGTTTGAAGGCCCCTGTTATGCCGTCAATCCCCATGTCTCTCTGATCGCGGGGGTCGCCGCATATCCCTCTGTGCGCCACCTGCCGGAACCGGTCGATCTCGCCGTCATCGCCGTCCCCAAAGAAGCCGTGTTGTCGGTGGTGGAAGATTGCGCCGCCATCGGAGTCCGCGCGCTGGTGGTCATCACGGCGGGGTTTGCAGAAGTGGGAGAGGAAGGGCGGCGGTTACAGGACCAGTTGCTGGAGAGAGTTCGGCAACATGGCATGCGCATGATCGGGCCCAACTGCTTCGGCATCCTGAATACCGATCCGGCCGTGCGTTTGAACGCGACATTCACATCCACCTTTCCGCGCGCCGGATCGATCGCCATGTCATCGCAAAGCGGCGCCTTGGGCCTCGCTCTGGTGGCGGCCTCCAATAGATTGCACCTGGGGCTTTCCACCTTCGTCAGTGTCGGCAACAAGGCCGACGTCTCCGTGAACGATCTCCTGCAGTACTGGGAAAGCGATGCCGCCACGAACGTGATCCTGCTCTATGTCGAATCGTTCGGTAACCCCAGGCGATTTGCGCAGATCGCCCGGCGGGTCAGCCGTCACAAACCGATCGTCGTCCTCAAAGCAGGTCGGACCTCATCCGGCAAACGAGCCGCAGGGTCCCACACTGCCGCGCTGGCCGCCAACGATGTGGCGGTGGACGCGCTCTTTCAACAGACCGGCATCCTGCGCGCCGACACGTTGGAAGAAATGTTTGCCCTGGCAACCGGGCTTTCCGAACAACCCTTGCCGAAGGGACGACGCATCGGCATCCTCACCAACGCGGGGGGCCCTGCCATTCTCTGCGCTGATGCCTGCGAAGCATCGGGCCTCGAGGTGCCGGAATTGTCCCAAGCCACAATGACTCGCCTCTCGCCGTTTCTTCCCGCCTCCGCTTCGCTGCATAATCCGGTCGACTTGATCGCCTCGGCCACGCCGGAGCAATACGAGCAAGCCATCGTCACGCTACTCACCTCCGATGACATCGACGCACTCATCATTTTATACATCGCGGTGACAGCCACCGACGTCGAGCCCATCGCCGAAGGCATTGCGCGGGGAATCGCGGCGGCACGGACTCAGCAGGTGGTGCGCAAACCCCTCTTTATCGGATGGATGGTGGAAACGGATCGTGATCGCACATTTTCGCTCCCTCACGAAACCATTCCCACCTATAGCCTGCCCGAGGTTCCCGCGCGCGCCTTGGGCAAAATCGCCGGATACGTTCAGTGGCGGGATCGCCCGCTGGGCATGGTACCGGACTTCGATGATCTGGACATACCGGCCGTCACAACCGTCTGTCGTAACGCCCTCGCCACACGTGGAGGCGGCTGGTTAACGGTCGTGGAGACACGCGCGGTCTTGTCTGCCATGGGGATTGCCTTGCCAGCGGGCGGCATGGCAACCACCTCCGAGGAAGCCGCCACGCTTGCGGCGCAGATCGGATTTCCGGTGGCCGTTAAACTGGCCTCCCATACCCTGGTGCACAAAACCGAGATCGGCGGCGTGCATTTAAACCTTGCCGGCAAAGCCGAAGTCCGTCGCGCCTACGACGACATCGCCGCGCGAGTCGCTCATGATCACACCCTTGACGCCATGGAAGGGGTGCTGGTTCAGTCGATGGTCACAGGCGGGGTCGAAGTAATGGCCGGCATGGTCCAGGATCCCTCGTTCGGCCCCTTGATCGGATTCGGGCTCGGCGGAATACACGTCGAAATTCTCGGCGACGTGCGCTTCAGAATCACGCCGTTGACGGAGCTGGACGCCGCCGATCTGATTCGCAGCATCAAGGGCTATCGCCTGCTGCAGGGGTATCGCGGCCATCCGCCGGGCGACGTCGATGCCATTCAAGAACTTCTTCTAAGGCTCTCGCGGTTGGTCGAAGAGGTGCCGGAAATTGTCGAGCTTGATCTGAACCCGATCTTTGCCCTGCCGCCAGGCCAAGGCTGTCGCATCGTGGATGCACGGATGCGGGTCGACAAGCCCTTCGTTCGCCCCGCGCCGTGGCAATAAAGGCTGGTGGCCGAGACGAGAGGCTATTCCTTCAGCGGTTTCGCGCTGCGTAATATTGGCTTCACCAGGGAATCTCAGGAGGCTTCTATAAGTCTCCCGCCGGGGGTCCCGGGCCCCGGCAGGCCGTTGGCATTCCAGCACATGTGCGGTTCTGCCCCCCTATCCTCATCGACTAAGCTGAACGCTTTAGCTGCAGAAAGTCCTACGTCGACAGGTAAAGTTTTACTACACATCGTCCGATAAAAGTCTGACCGGAGAGTAGACGGTCGTTTTTTCTCTGTGCAATCGCCACCGGACCAGTGATCATGCCCATCCTGATCGTTGAAGACAATGCTGTGAGTGCAAAACTGGCCGAGTGCCTGCTCCAAAAGGCCGGGTACAAGACCGTCGTCGCCCAGAATGGGAAAGAAGCTCTGGCGAATCTCCCCACCATCAGGAACCTACAACTCATCATCACGGATTTCATGATGCCGGAGATGGATGGGCTGGAATTCATCGCGAAGACCAAGGCACTTCCTGCCTACAAAGACATTCCAATCATCATTATTTCCGCACACCACGAGGTCACCACCGTTCGCAAAGCGAGGAGCTTAGGCTGCGACTGTTTCCTGGTGAAGCCTGTCGACAAACATCAGCTTCTCGAAAGGGTCCAACACGTCCTGCGAGACCAACCCGTCGTCCTCCGTGAAAAAGCCCACATCATGAACATCTTGAAAATTGCAGAAGAGGAATATTACGACTTGGTCGGCATGCTGACAGTTCAAGTGAGTGCCGCCCTGCCGATCGTCATCTTGGAACAAGCGGAATCGGCAGAGCCGGTTTCCGGACAGCTGAATCACCTGCTTGCTGAACTAGCGGAGAGCGCCTCTCTTCTTGGGGCCGACAAATTTTCCATGCTGCACTCGAGGCTGGTTGAGAAGACGTCGCTGACACGCGCACAACTTCCTGCCATCACCGCGGTGCTTCATGACTTGGAAGCGGAATTGGCGACAAACGCGAGTCCCTACCTGGATGAAAGTCGTTCACTCTGACGATCCTGCTCACCATCCCCACATTCGAAGGCTGCACGATCTTCCCGTGTATCATCTCGTCATCTCTCTTCGTGGGTGGCGGCTCCCTCGTTCACGTAACATTCCCTTTCCCTTTCAGTGTCCTGTACTATGACAGGCTAGGCATTCCGCCATGCTGCCCCGCTGGTGTGCGCCTCGCCCTTGTTCATACAGCCGCCGCACGATCGACACATCTCTCAGAGTGAAATTGGTCACAACCCTCGCCCCGATCTCGTGACAGGCGGTGCAGGAACTGGCCCCCGTGGCGCGAAACACCAGGTCATCGTGAGGATTCATTTTTGTCTGTCCGGTAATGCGCGCAGAGGATCCACGATGTTCCGTATGGCATCCGGTACAAGCTGTCCGTTCTGCAACCAGATGACGATGCCAGGTGCCAACTGCAGGCGTCGCACGATGCTCGAAAGACCCTTCTGAATGGCATCCTATGCAGCGGGCGGCGGTCGGTCCTTGAAACGGCTCGTGGCAAGACGTACAGCCGGCTTTATCGACATGGTAGCGACTCAGATCGCCCGGCGCCCAAAACGAAGCGGGACTTCTCACTGACCCCCAGCCGATCCACATCACCAGTACCAGCGTCGCCAACGCAACCACCGGCACCGAAGTTTTTGGCAGCGGGTGGTAGCGCATGACTCACGACATTCCCGCAAAGAACAACGCCCCCACCACATGCAGTACGGTGAAGACAAGGAACATCAGCGTCATCGGCGCATGAATCGCCTGCCACACACGGAACCCTTCTTCCTGAGAGGCCACCCCGTGTAACTGCGCTTCGATGTCGTCATCGGACAGGCCTTGGTGCTGGAGCTGCCGGCGCTGATCATTGAGTGCTCGCAGACTGAACGCATGCACCAATTGTCCGACGATTCCACTGAGGACCACGATGACCATGGACACCATCGCCATGATCGGCACCAGGGCATGATAATGAGCACCGGAGTGGAGAAAGATCAGCAGCGGTCCCAGCACCCCCGCGATCATGTGGACACGGAACCAACCGCGCGGCCATCGGTGTGATGGACGAAGGCGTTTGAGTAGGGGATACACACACACCAAGAGGGTCATCAACAGACCTGCCCAGCCCACGCCATGCCCGTGCTGCGTATGGCCGAAGGGCGTGACCTTGTCGAGACTGAGCAGCGCCTCGAACATCAAAGCGCCCGCCACCGCCGCCACCACGACGGCACCGACGACAACCACGCGCTGCCGCACCGATGTCATACGTGACCCTCGGTCCTCAGAAGCAGAAGGTCTGATAGCACAGGGCTTCGCGCACCTGACTCAGAGCAAGACATCATCGGTCATTAGCTATTCGCTCCCTGACTTACTTCCTGTACTTCTCAACTCCCTTGTTGCCCCCGGCATGGCAACGTAAACAATCCGCGAATCGACCGGGTCCGTGAATGCCCTTCGCCTTGCCCTTGAGTTCTTGAACCAGTGCATTGTCCTGTACCTGCGCTGTGATCTGGCCCTCCTTGCCGGTGCGATGACAATCCAGGCACTTCGTGGCGCCGGTCGCCCGAAAGATCAAATCACTGTGAGGATTGGGCACCGACCCTCCGCTATCGGCAATCATGAGCACGGACGGCGACCATGCTCCCCCCGGTGATCGGACCCCATGATCAGCCAACGCAGTTGCTCCCTGTGGCACACTCGCCATGACGATTGCGGCCAGCAGACAAGAGAGCGTCAGCACCCACCGGTGGTTCATGCGTGCCCGCTCCCGCAAGAGGTTCGATACCGTTCTTCAGGAATGTCCTTCATGGCTTCATACAGCTCCGCCCGTTCACCATCGCTGATCACCTGATCGATCGAGGGGTAGAGAATCCGCTCTTCCTTCATGTTGTGCGACTTCAGCACGTCTAGCAGCCGCTGTTCTTCCAGATCGCTGTCGGGATTGTTCGCCTGTACCTTTTGATGAATCGCTTCCAGGCAATCGCCGATGATCCGATGTTCGGTTCGCATGACCTGCGTCGGCCCTCCCTCCGCCATGCCGGAGTTTTCCTCCCACTTGGGAAACAATACGTCCTCTTCCCACACGATGTGGCGCTGGAGCCCGAATTTAAATTCCACGAACGCCGCGGCAGCTTTGGTAAAGTCCGTTCGCTTCTGCCGCTGGAACGACGTGAACAGCGCATCGAGCCGGTCGTGATCCTGCTCGAACGTGACACTGATCTTCGCATCGGACATGCCGTGCTCCTTGGTTAAGACCTGTCGAGCCTATATTCCAAATGACAGGCGACACAAGCTCTCAGCACATTGTTGAACTCGGGAAGAATCCGCTTCAGATCTTTTGTGGGCATGACATCGGCCAACTTCTCGGCAGCCGCATGATGCGCCATCGCGAGATCGTGATACGCCGGTGGAAAATCGGCCGGCTCCTGCCGCGCCATGGCGTACCGATGCATAAAGAATCCCACATGTGACTCCGTCAGCCCCTGCGCCAATCGATAATCTTCCTCGGCCAACGCCGCGACAATCGCCTGAATCGTTTCCAGATGCTGGAACATTACGGCGCGATGTTCCTGACGGGCCTCGCTTCCCAAGGAAATGGGCGTGCGCACATCTGGCAGATGCACCGGCCTGACCTCACCGATGCCGGGTGCGGACTTCTGTTCCGCGCAGCCGTTCGCAACGAGTACCGCGAACAATAGCAGCGGAATGGTCATGCCTCTAACCTCCTTGCCCGTTCCCACTCGCCCAAAGCCCGGTCTCTCCCACCATCTTGCCCCCTCCGGAGTTTCTCCCCGCTTGTGGATCATGCGAGAAAGAATGAATGTAGGCCGCGGAAATACGGCCCGTGCATTCGTGACATCGCACGGCATGAATCCTAGGCTCGATCTGCCTTTTCCTTCTTGAAGGCTTCTTTTCCTGCCGCCAGCGCGGCGGCGATCGTGGCTTCGGTTTCCTTCAGGTACCGTTTGGCCTCCTCCATGGTTTGCGAGATGTCCGCGCGGATTTCTTTGGCTTTTTCCAACACATCCTCTTCCGTCCGTCGCGCATACCCTTTAATCGCTCGACGGGTTTCCTCGCCGGAGCTGGGGGCATAGAGGATGGCGGCCATCGCGCCCAGTATCGCCCCGCTGACAAACGCGATCGACACGCCCAGTCCCGAACAATTGTGCTCGTGATCCGCCATGATGACTACTCCTTCCGACTGTATGTGTGGTGCTCCTGAACCGGTCTCCAGAACAATCTGTCTCCTGAGAAAGCAGAGGGCGTGCCAGGTGACACCGGCGGTACAACCACCAAGCCCCTGCTTTTACGAGGATTTCCAGGGAAGCGATGAGCTCCCAAGGGGCTGATCCGCCATCGATTGGGGAATTCCAGAACCGTCGAAGTTCGATACTGCCCCAAAACGCGCCAGGCAAATGGCCGCGCTCAGGGGCAGATGGTCCGGCGATCAAAATGAATGTCTCATGAGCCACCCCCGATGCTCCCGAAACTGTTCAGTCCCGTATGCGGACATCCGGCTTAAGACTTGCCAATACCGTCCAACCCTTGATCACTTCGCAGGTGGCGAACCGTCCGTGATCCTGTCGACAACTGCCGAGGCGCACGACGCACAGGCCTGCCGATGAATGGTATGGCCTCCAGTACGCGACATGGTTGAGCCATTAGAGAGACCGCAACACGTAATGGGAGCCGCTCGCCCTCAGGAGATTGGCGGGACTCCCGACAGCCGCCCGCATCAGGCGGAGGCTGTTCAGGACGACGCTGACGGAGCTGAATGCCATGGCCGCACTGGCTAGCACGGGACTCAACATCAGCCCGGTGAACGGATACAATGCACCGGCTGCGACAGGAATGCCGATCACGTTATAAATGAACGCCCAGAATAGATTCTGTTTCATGATCAACATCGTCTTCCGCGCAAGCCTGATTGCCGAGGCGACGCCCTGCAGGTCGCCACGCATCAGCGTGACATCACTCGCCTCGATGGCAATGTCTGTCCCGGTCCCAATCGCCATGCCCACGTCGGCTTGTGCCAACGCCGGCGCATCGTTGATACCGTCCCCGACCATCGCGACGACCTGACCGGCCTCCCGCAGACGCCGGATCTCCGCCACTTTGCCCTCCGGCAACACCCCGGCCACGACTCGATCTACACCAACCTCAGTAGCCACCGCCTGCGCTGTGCGCTCGTGATCGCCGCTCAGCATGACGACCGTCAGCCCCAGTTGTTTGAGCTGTCGGATGGCTTCGCGTGATGTCGCCTTCACGGGATCAGCCACCGCGATGAGCCCCGCCGGCTGACCGTTGATTGCCACATAGACCGGCGTCTTCCCTGCCCCGGCCAACTGCTCCGCCTGCGCGCGGGAGGCGGCCGACTGCACCGCATAATCCGCCATCAGGCCTTCATTCCCCACAAGGATCGCCGCGCCTTCTACCACTCCCGCAGCCCCTCGCCCCGCCAAGGACTGAAAGGATTCCACCTCCGCCAATGGGAGCATCTGCTCCCAGGCCGCACGCACAATCGCCTCCGCCACCGGGTGTTCCGAAGATGCCTCGAGGGATGCAACCAACCTGAGCAGCTCACGATCCGACCATCCGCTACCCTGAGCCGGAATCACTTCGGTGACCGCCGGCTTCCCTTCGGTGATGGTACCGGTCTTGTCGAGCACGACCGTCGTAATTGCGCCTGCCCGCTGCAGCGCTTCTCCACCTTTGATCAAGATGCCCTGTTCCGCTCCCCTCCCGGTCGCCACCATCATCGCCGTCGGTACCGCGAGTCCCATCGCGCAAGGGCAGGCAATAATCAGCACTGCGACCGCTGCTGCAAAGGCTTGCACCACAGACGCCTGGTCCACCAGCACCATCCAGACCCCGAACGTTGCCAACGACAGCACCATCACGATCGGCACGAAGATGCCACTGACGCGGTCGGCAAGCTTTTGAATCGGGGCCTGTGAGCCTTGCGCATCCCGCATTAGCTTGACGATATGGGCCAGCGCACTGTCCGCACCCACCGTGGTCGCCTGATACCGGAATGCTCCAGACTTGTTGATCGTGCCACCGATGACGCGGTCTCCCGCCTGTTTGTTTACCGGCATGGCTTCGCCGGTCAGCATGGACTCATCGACGGCGCTCTGACCTGAGAGAACCTTTCCGTCCACCGCGATTCGCTCGCCAGGTCGCACCAGTATTACATCCCCGCTCCGCACTGATTCGACCGGCACATCGACCTCGCCCTCCTCCTGCATCACGCGAGCCGTCGGAGGTTGTAGTGCCACCAACCGTCGAAGCGCCGCCGAGGTCTGCCGTTTCGCGCGAGCTTCCAGCGTATGGCCCGTCAGGATCAGTGCAATGATCATAACCACGGCTTCGTAATAGACATCCGGCTGGACACCGTGGGTCCGAAAGAACTCCGGAACCACCGTCGCCAGGACGGAGTAGAAAAATGCTGCACCCGTTCCCACTGCGACCAGCGTATTCATATCAGCGGCGCGATGGCGGAGCGCGGACCAGGCCCGCACATAAAAATGCCGCCCGGCCGACCCCATCACCACGATCGTCAGCGCCATCAAAACATAGGACCATACGGCTGGAGTCGCGAACGACAACCAGGATGCTGCCTGCATCATCCAGGGCATGAAAAGGCCGCTTACATCACCATCCGACTTACTCGCGATCATGAGCGGCATGGAGAGCGCCATCGCCAACAGGCCGGCGGCTCCGCTCCATAGGGCCTTACGCCGCACCACACGGTATTCCTCTTCCTGTGCCCGATCCTGTGCTGCCTGTTCATCGAACGACGTTTGGCGTTGATTCGCAGGCTTGGCTTCATACCCCGTCCGGTTGATCGCCTCGACCAACGATGCCTCCGAGGTGACCGCGGGGTCATAGGTGATAACGGCCTGCTTCAACATGAGATGGACGGACGCATCGACGACCCCGGGTTCCGCCTGCACCGCTCGCTGGACGCGACTCTGGCAGGCGGCGCAGGTCATGCCCTGGACCGGAATCGTCACCTTCCGGATCTGCGGAGGGTCGGACGCCTCGACAGCGACAACCCGCTCACCCTTCCCTTCCAACCATGCGACCTTGTTCATGCCGCCCTCCCGACCGGGTGAGACGCATATCCCGCGTCGTTCAGCGCGCGGGCGATGTCCGCCGGTGCGATCTCCCGCTGGTCGTAGGCCACGTGAGCCTCCCCAACCTTCACCGTTTTCACCTGCACGCCATCCAGCTGGCTCAGGACCTTCGTGACTTGCCCGACACAGTGACCGCAGCTCATTCCGTCAATTGTCAGGATCAATTCGTCCATGGTGCGCCTCCTTGGTTGCCGAACGGTCATCAATCGAGCACGATGCTCAATCGAACCCTTCTGTCACCCCAATAGACGGAGAAGGAGGCGGAACCTTACAGTGGGAGGGGGATGACTACGGCATCTGTCGGAATGTGAGAAAGGAGAGTGTCGCAGACAGGGAGACTGATGAGTGGGCGGAGAGGAAATAGCCTAATGAAAGAGGGGCGCCTCACTCCGTTTCTCGCATAGGATCGGACTAGTTAAAGACTGCGGCATATACTTCACGGTATTCAAGATCGACCCCAAAGCACCGCCTGTCGGCTGTTTCAGCATGCATTCAGATCTTGCTGCGCACCCACCGCACAATATCTTGAAGACCGAGCGCCCCTGGCTGGCGAGCCAGTTCACGCCCTCCTCTCAACAACACCAGCGTGGGGATGCTGGCAATACCGAACCTGGCGGCCAGAGACTGTTCTTCCTCCGTATTCACTTTGGCCAGACGAACGGAGGGTTCCAACAATTTTGCCGCCTGCTCGTAGGCCGGGGCCATCATTTGGCAGGGACCGCACCAGGAAGCCCAGAAATCCACCACCAGGGGAATCTCCGCTCGCTGCGCATGAAGATCGAAATCCGCCGCCGTGAGAGCAATCGGATGGCCGGGGAACAAGGGCGCGTGGCACTGGCCGCAACGGGGCGATTGCGCCAGGCGAGCCGCCGGCACGCGATTGATACTCCGGCAATGCGGACACACCAGGTGAAGCGTCTCCGTCACGGCGAGACCTGCCTCTCGCAAGATGCCGCTCCATCACCGATCGCACTGTTCGCCTGCACAACCTCCACCCCCGCTTCCCATTCCACGATGTCTCATTCCCCCCATCTCTTCTCGGGACCCCCTATGGCCCATTCCCTCCGGAGGCCCCATTTCTGGACTAGGTCCATGCCCCTTCGCAAAGGTGCGTTCATACTGGATCAACGCCCATATCTCCTCGTCCGTCAATTGGTCTGCAAATCCAATCATGCTGGTCCCTGCCGATCCATGCTTGATGACCCAGAAGATTTCTCCTTCCGTGCGATGGCGCCAGAACCCATGATGCTGGAAGTTACGGGGAGACGGGTTCAATTGAGCGGCCACCGGCCCATCGCCCGCCCCCTCCCGTCCATGACAATTGGCACAAGTCCCTTTCCCGTGATAGAGGGCCTTGCCCGTTTCCGCCACATCGGGCGAATCAGGCAAAGGACTCTTGAGCGCGCGCGCCTCCTCAAGGTGCGCCATCGGGACGCGAGACGGCAGCATGTGTTGGGCGACTGCCGGGACAGCCGCCACCACGGCTGTCGCCATGATCGCCAATGCGATACTCAGCAGCCTTTGCATCAGAAGTCCAATTCCGCCATCTTGCGATGGAACCGGGTGATCACGTTGGGATCGGGCGTGAGCCGGATGTGGGCCTCATCCTTTCCCTTGTACGAAAGCAGGTTCAAGACATACCGCAGACTTTCCAACCGTGCCGCCTGTTTGTCGTTCGCCTTGACGATGATCCAGGGACTGAACGTCGTATGCGTCTTGCTGAACATTTCTTCCTTGAAACGGGTATACGAATCCCACAGCTCCTGCGCTTTCTCGTCGACAGGGCTCAACTTCCATTGCTTGAGCGGATTCTGCCGGCGCGCTTCGAATCGACTGGCCTGTTCTTCTTTAGAAATCGAGAACCAGAACTTGATGATCGTCACCCCGTCCTCATAGAGCATGTGCTCGAATTCCGTCACCTGCTGCAAGAACCGCTGATGCTCCTTCTTACTGCAAAATCCCATCACCGGTTCCACCACCGCCCGGTTGTACCAACTCCGGTCGAAAAAAACGATTTCACCTTTGTTGGGTAGCTGCCGGATATAGCGTTGGAAGTACCACTGTCCACGCTCATCATCAGTCGGCTTGGGTAAAGCGACCACCCGCACGGCCCGTGGATTGAGATGTTCAGTGAAGCGGCGGATCGTGCCGCCCTTCCCTGCTGCATCCCGCCCTTCAACGAGAATCGCAATCCGCTGACCATCGGCCTGAGCCCACCGCTGCAGGCGAACCAATTCTACCTGTAACTGCCGCAATTCCTGCTCGTAGAGCAGCGTCTTGCGGACGCCTTCCAGATCGACATTCTTGCTCTTGATCAATTGGATGAGGCCTCTCGGCGTATTGATCCGCCGGAGATCCTCCTCGGTGAGGGTCTTCCCCATCTCACCGATCAGGCCGGCGGCCACCCCGCTTCCGGAAGTCTTGGCAGGGTGATACCCATCTCCTTGTCTGGGTACAGCGGTGGGAATGCTCTCCAAGTCCTCCTCGTCAGCCGGTCGCCCATTGTTTTGCGCGACCGCCGCCGTCACTCCTCCGCCGGCGCGATCTTTCCGATTTTTCCCTTTGCCGCTGGATTGTGCTGCAGCCATGCAATCTCCTCTACTCTTCCCGTCAACTTAGAATGCCACGGTCTTCTCGCGCTCGGCCACCGCCTTGATATAGTCCGGCATGCCTTTGATGACAGCTCCTGCCACAAGGTCACCCTGTCCGATCTGCCTGGCGACGGCGCAGGCACCGCAGACCCAGATGGGAATGTTGGCGGCCTGGACGGCTGCCAACAGGTCTTTCA
>CAZKVY010000063.1:0-21737 GCA_964556305.1 uncultured Nitrospira sp.
TCGTGGTCCTTCTCCATGCAGCGGTGAAGGATCAGCGAGTACTTGAAGCCGATATGGCACTGGCCCGGCGAAGGTTGAAGGACTATGTAGGGCGGAGATAAGCACTATGAAAACTAGCAAAGTATCCAAAGCGGGTGGAAGTTCATTTGATGGGTGGTTGCATGAACAAGATGAGGCGTTTAAGGCGGGGGTGATTGCCGGGGCAATGAAACGTCAATTTGTGATGACGCTTCGGGCGATGATGAAGACGCAAGGCATCGGTGTGACCGCGCTGCAGAAGATGTTGGGCACAGGACCGTCTCAGGTGCAACGATTATTAGATCCCGAGGATATCGGCATTTCGTTGAAGTCGATCGCCAAGCTGCTCGCCGTGCTTGGTCTGGCAGGACACATTGTCGTTGAGCCCAAATCGTCGAAGACACAGGTGGCGTGAGTACCGGGAAAAGGTACCGGGCATCGTGTTCTGCGGGTCGCCGGCGGGACGTCAGGCATGAAACGTCACGCGTGAAAAGTGAAACGTAGGGGGGCTGAGTTATGCTCCTCCGAGCAGTACGAGCGCGGACTGCCACATCTTTCATCCGGTCAACCCAACGAATCGCTACGCTCCCAACAATCCATTCAATCCCGCCAACCGGTACAACCAGGACAATCCTCTGAACCCCGCCAATCGCTACAACCCCACCACCCCCTCTGGCAGAACGCCGCTGCATATGGTTTCATGAACAAAGATACGAAATGTACCTACCTCGCTCAGGAGGAAGAACGACGGTCCGTTCATCCTCTTCAGGCGGGGCTCACCTCGAAATGGAGGCGGCCATGAAATCGGCGATTGCGGGATGTCTACTGGTAGCCTCTGCGTGTGCTGTGAGCCTGACGCTTCCCCGGAATGCTTCAGCCTATGAAGAAATCTCAGTTACTGAAGGAGGTACCCTAGTCGGGACCGTGCTGCTCGAAGGCAAGGTGCCGGGCCCGAAGGGGTATAACCTCACCACGTTACCAGATGCGATCTACTGTGGACGGATTTCTGACGGACGGGGATGGCGCTTGCTCCAGCCGTTTAATGTCGGGACAGAGGGCGAGTTTCGCCAGGTTGTGGTTCTTTTGGAAAATATCGAGAAGGGGAAGCCCTTTGGCGAATACATTCCACCGCGAATCGAAGCGATCGATTGCCGGTTCTTGCCGTTTGTCAATGTGGTGCGGGATCTCCACGATGTGGTGGTGGTGAACATGGACCCGGCCTTTCATGATGTCCAAGCCTATGAAACGTCCCACCTCGGCCCACGCGTGTTGTTCAACGTCCCGCTGCCCATCAGTACACGCTATCCAAAGCAGCTCGGACTGAGCGATCATTTCCATAAACATTATGAAGGGCTGCCCATGGTTCAGACGGTGAAGATGAGCAAGGGCCGCCATATCTTCACCATGCAGTGCGGCTTTCACGCCTACATGGAGAGTTGGGCGCTGGTCGTCGAGCATCCCTACTACGCAATGACCGACCAGCGTGGGAGGTATGAGATTCGTGACATTCCCCCCGGAACATATAAGGCAACGATCTGGCATCCCTATCTCCACGATGCCTATGTCCAGACGATAACGGTGAAGCCGAACGAAATAACTCATGCAGAGTTTAAGGTGGCGGCTCCAACAGGACGTCTCTATGCCAACCAAATGGTGGACAACGCCTTCGTACGGTACACCATTACCGAAGAGGTGCAGTCGACGATTGTGCCGTCGTTGGAGAAACAGACTCTGGACGGAGTGCATTGACAGAGGTCTCAGTGCGGGAGATCAGGCCGGAATCGCCGCGAGCCCTCGACCGATCGGGCGGTCTCGGCGGCAGGTGAAGAGCTAGGATGTCCCTGTCGAGTTGTGCCCTCTGTGGACGTCACGTACTGATGAGACCGTCACCGTGTGCGCGGACACTTTTCTCGAACATGACAGTTCTAAAGGCGACTGTATATTCGGTCGATGTCGGGGTTTCTCTAATCGGCTCTATTCGGGATCTGAAACGGGGACATTCTCCATTTCCTGAAGCGGCTGCCTGCTGCATGCGCTGATTTTCACACCGGAGTAGGCTCATCTCATCTGATCTCCTGCTGATCGGAGGCTCGGCATGCTCATCCTCTTCCTTTTTCTCCTGCCGCTGTTCTTCTCCATCACACCAGCGCTCGCCGATCCACGTTTCGATGAGAAATACGAGCGTGACTACAACATCTTCAATCCGGCCAGTAAGTATGTGCCTGACACTCTTTTGAATCCTGCGCAGGCCTACGCGTCGGATAATCCATTTAACCCTGCCAAACCACTATGATCCCGGCAATCGGATCAACCAAACGAGTCGCTAGGCCCCCAAAAATCCATTCAATCTCGCCAACCGATACAACCCGAACAATCCTCTGAACCCGTCCAATCGCTACAATCCCACCGCACCGTTCCAACCTCTGACACCTTCACCCAACAATCGTTAGCCTACCTCAGCATTCTCCGAATCCTCAATATTTGTCATCGGCCTCCAGACTCCTTTTATAGGGCACGGGCCATCATTGTTCTCACTATTTTTTTCATCCGACCGTGCACACCGTCACAAAAGATAGGCGAACCTGCCTCTATTACCACATCGATGCCATAGTCCTCATGGTGAGGGCTTCTCTCGACTGATCCCCGCCGAGTCACACACCCTCGCCATGTCATTGTTGAAAGCTCCTTCGTGCCAGGAAATCTAAAGACGGGCCACCCGGTGGGTCTCGTGAAGCGGTCGGGCTAAAAAACATGAGCCGCGATTTTTCCGACCGTGACGCGGCACAATCAAACAGAGGAGGTCCCTCATGGAATCTACCACCCCTACATTCAATTACCTGCGTGCCAAGCTCTCGGAATGGAAGGCCAACGACATGCTCTTGCCATCCGCGGAAGTGAGTTGGGCGCGGTTTCAGGAAGTTGCCACAGATCAACTTCTGCCAGTCCTCTGCGAAGCACAGGACGCCTTAAAAGCTGCGGGACTGGAGGTCTCAATCACTGATTTGGACGAGGAAACCCGTTGTCTCGGCTTATATGTCAAAGATGTGGGGCTGTTCTTTGCGCCTGCAGAAGATGGCATGACGGTCTGTTTCATGGCTCGGCGCTTCACGGGAAATGAACAAGGCTATGAAAGTCGCTTCTTGTACAAGCGGGTGAAGCCGGAACCGCTGCGTCGACTGGTGGAGGAGGCCTTACTCCGCCTGCTCGGGCCTCGCCGGTCACACGGACAGAGGTAAACCCTTCGGACGTGACGCGACTTTCGACACGAGAGTCGCGTCACCGCCGAACGCGTTATTGAGTGCCGGCTAACAAACCAGTCTCGAGCCAACAACCAGAGGAAGACGTGAACGGCGGATCACACCATGACCAACAGTGACGCCGTGAGGTGCCTAGGCGAAACACTATATCTCCGTCAGAATTCGAGCCTCCTGCCTCTGGAAGAGAAGACCGGACGCCGCTCATCTTCACAACCTCGGGTACATCCGACGAACTCATTTGCAGACTCTGATGCTCGATTGGCCGAACCCTGAGTTGGCAACGGACAGTGCTTCCTCTCCATCCGTCCCTGAGTACGTTAGCTGATCTCCACCTCGCCTACATCTCCTCTCGTACAGTACCCCGCGTCTCACTCCCCTTCTTTGCAGGCCCTGAGCACTGCCTCGCCCACGATCAACACTGGAGAGCGGCAGTATTCTCACGCGTCTTGGAGAAATGAGCCACCTCCTTTTTCCATTGGGACATGAGGCCCCGTTGAGGCGCCGGACAACCATCACAGGAAAGGAGAGTACCATGTATCGATACGACCCATTTGACGGTTTGCGAGATGCATTGCGCATGCGCGAGGCAGATGGAATCTTCGTGATTCCCGACGAAATGACGGACACGCGTTTCAAAGACTTTGCCGGAACCAAATTGCGCGTTCTGCTGCGTCGCCTGGGTCACGTGCTACGGCAAGGCGGAATCCCCTCAGACATCCGCATTGAACTCCCAGGGCCAGATCCCTATGTGGCGGCTGTGTTCGGTCACGCATCGCACCAAGGCATCTTTTTTCGTCCTGGCGATGCCCATTCCATGAACCTCACGGTACGTTTCGCGTCGCAACCGGTACAGGAGGAACAGCATCGGTTGCGCTACCGCGACTGCACTAGTCGCTTCATTGAGAGGGTCATTGAGCAAGCTGTCCAGCGGGTGGTGCTTCAGCCGCCGATCTAAGGACTTAGATGCGCACATGCTGGCTACGAGCTAACGGTGTGACGGTATTTATCGTTTTGTCACGGAATCCACATCACCGAATCAGAGGGTTATGACTAAGCAGGCAGTTGTTCCGCGACAATGAGCATTGCAGGACTCAGGTCGTAGTGACGTGGAACAGGTAACCATCTATGTTCACTTCGGTTCGACAGATCCTCCTGCCAAGGAGGTCGCCGATTAGCTCACCCCCCACCTCACTTGGTTGTTGTGCCAAGTGAGGTGGGGCCCGAGTCAACGACACGACCGCCGTCCAGACTGGGGTGCTGAGTGGACAGCAGGGCACACTTTCACTCGAATGGTCGTCTGCCCTACCAAGTCATCCGGGTGGCACTAGACAGCACACGACCCACAACGGGGTTCATGTCGCTCGCTACGACCACCTTCCAGGCTCCCGACTGCGAATGCTTGGAGTACCGCCGAAACCACCGGGTCAATACGACCTTGAGCAGTTCATGTCTCAAATTCCGTGCACCTGATAGGAAGCAACAGAGCCAGAGTCCGACCGTCGCGGTCGTGGCGCCTCACCTGTACGATGACCTGTTTTCTGAAGGCTTGGTTGGAAGGGAGTTGTTTCGCCCGAGTTCTGTAGGGCTGTTTCTTCTTCGGACAATCGATCCCACTGAGTCGAGTCTGCTCAACAGTCCCCTCAAGCATCACAGGGATGGAGATAGGTTCAAGCCTATCACCTCGCCTCATGAGCAACCTCAATTGAACCTGGGGTAGTGCTCTTGCCTGACATAGATCAGCGTGGAGTCGTTCCGAACCCTCCCACTCTGGAAGTCCAAAGCTCCATCACCGCAAAGTCAATAACTACTCATCCTTCACATTCGACACGTGGGGTTGCGTCTGTGCAGGGTAATAACCTCCTTTTATGAATCCGCACCACGAGACCTACTGAGTGAGCTCTCACCAACCTGCCCTTTCAACGGACGATCGTTCCAGACCAACCGTCTCGTTGAGGCTTGTGCGCCTGCAAGTCGATCAAAAATGACGTTTGCACCTCGCATGAGATGACTCCCTCGTAGACCGCGCCAAAATGCTGCCAGGACGAACTCAATTGTGACAGCGGTTTCCACTCATATAGGAATCCATTCCTTCCCATACTCCCTACAACACGAGCCACCAGATGACCCAAGTGGATTGTGAACCGTGGAGACCGGGTTATGAAAGGAAATATTACGCAACGGCACCTCAAGCGTGGGACCTCGTATGAATCCTACGTCGAATTCCAAGGCGATTGGGTATATCTCGGGCGATTTGCCTCAGAAACGGAGGCCAAGCAAGCTCAAGCGAAAGCCCTGCCACTGTTACAGCGAGGCGAACGGCCGATTCCCCCTCCCGTGCCAAAGAGCCAGATTGGGACTGAGGGGATCAGTACACGGACCCTCAAAGATGGCACGGTCCTGTTCGACATCAATGTCACCGCGATGGGCAAGCGGGAAATGGTGACATCCTTCAGGACCGAGGCCGAAGCCCTTCAAGCTCGAACGCTATGGCTGGAGCACATCAATAGGAGCGACCTAACCTTCCGGCCAGTTACAACGCTGTTACCAAAGCAGAGGCCCATTGGTGCCGACTTAAAGATGGATCCACCCCCGCCGTTTGACATTCTGTTTGCTGAGTACGCCTATCGTTGGTTTTTGGCTAGGAGGGATCTGTGGGCGACCTCGACGCTCTATGACTACCGCTGCGGAGTGAAGCGTTGCTTGAATGACGCCTTAGGCACTGTCCCCGTCAAGTCCATCAACGAGAGTCACCTCGCGGCACTGGACGCCATGATGGTTGAGCGCAAAATGAGCAAGAAGCGCCGCACCAAGATTCGCCGAATCCTCGCCAAGATTCTGCATTCGACGATCGTCGATGGATTACGGAAGAGCCACCCAGCCTCCTACGCCTGGTGTCACAACGGAATGGAGGAGTAACAATGCAGGTGTTAACAATTCGCCACTTTGGTCGGCAATGGTATTTCAAACATGCCCATGGATGGGGCCAGCCTCGCAGTCGAGCCATTCGGCAGGCTTGTCTGGCACATATCATGCCCCACCTTGGTAGTCGAGGTCTGGTTAGCTTGAAAGCCTCTCACGTACGACGATGGCTAAAGGCCCTTCTTGCAGAGCAGACGACCATCACGGTTCTCTTCGCTGCGTACACCCTACGGGCCCTCCTTGAAGCGGCAGCCACTCAGAAGCATCTTTCGGCATCTCAGTGGGAAGGACTTCGCCGCAGCCTCGCTCACGGAACCGTGATGGCCCTGGGCAAACACCATTCCGTCGAGACCGACCAATGAGGTGGGTTCCGAGGACTGCGATGAAGGTCACACACAAGGAAAGTACCAGTTAACCATTTCAACCGAGGAGAGGAGAGTAAGATGACGCCCCCTGCTCAACCTGATTTCCCTACCGACCAACCGTCTTCGCCATCACACAGTCAAGACCCGGGACATCACCATCAAGACGCCATAACCACCGAGACAATCCTCCAATCCGATCCCGAGACAACTCCTTTCGTAGCAGCAGGAGGAGGCACCAATCGACGCGAGCGGCTAGGAGAATCGTGCCTGACCTCCGAGTCTACGTTCGAGGAGGTCGCGGAACTCGTCCAACGGAAGTACTGGGCCGGACATGTCCCTAGCGTCCGCCAGACTTACGGCAACATTCTCAAATACAGCTTGCTTCGGACGTTGGGGGATCTCCCCATCGGAGCTTTGGACGAGAACGATCTGGAAGAACTGTTCAGCACATGGCAGGACGAGGATGAGGTCGAACGGTCGACCATCGACGGACGTATCTCGGTTCTTTCATCAATTTTGAAGATCGCGATGGCCAAGGGACTCATGACGACGGATCCGTTGCCCCTTGCACGAAAAACCCTCCGCAAAGCAGAGAAATCCGAGGCGCAAGTCTTTTCCGTAGCGGAAGAGCGGACTCTGCTAGAGGCCTTTGCCCGGCTGAAGCTCGTGCATCACTGTCTATTCCTCTTGCTTCTTCGCACTGGAATGCGGATCGGAGAGGCCCTCGGCTTACAAATCGACGACATCGATCTGGCCCGGCGAATCATCACCATTAAGCGGTCGTGGACCTGCGGAGCCGAAGGGGCCCCGAAATACGGTTCAAAACGCACAGTCGGGATCAGTGATGACCTGTATTTGATTTTGAATCAATATATTCGACAGATCCGCCAGGAGGAGATGCTGAATTGGCTAGAGCCCACTGTATATCTCTTTCCGGGTATCTCACGCAAAAAACCTCTCAATCTCATGGCAATACGGAAGGATGTCTGGAAGGTCCTGCTCGCGGAATGTGGAATTCCGTATCGGCGGCTTCATGACCTGCGTCATACCTTCGCCACCACGGTACTTCGCGCCGGAGCGGAACTCCATTTGGTGAGCCGATGGCTCGGCCATAAGAGTCTGAGCACTACCTATGATACCTATTGCCATCTCATGCCCAAGGATTATCTTTTGATCACCGCGTTTGTCGGATCACCGGACACCCGCCAGGGCGGCAATGGACCCTGCCCCACCTGCCGACGGCCCCTCACGGCCAAATTGCGCCGTTCGGTCATGAGCCGTTCGACTCTCGTGACACTGGTCGCTTCTCTTCAGCTGTGGTTCGTTTCATAAACTTGAGAGCGGGAAAGGCCGAGGCTTCGATCACCATCTCGCACAGGATCGCGATGGGCGGTTGTAATTCAGCGGCCGAAGAGTTAGCGATCTTCGCCTCGGTTCAATGTCAATCTCGGGGGCATTGCCACGGCTGAAATGTCACGGAGAAGAAACCGGTGCCTCATCTAGAATGCTCCCGACGTCGGAGAAGCCGGCAAACGTATCGATGTAGAAGCAACAGAGCGTGCAGAGTCGCCAGGAGTTGTTAATGAATTCGTTGTGACGGCCGTACCGCGTACTTCGGCGTAATCGGACACCATTTCGGTCGAATTCGGAGAGCATTTCGGAAGAATCTTGGCCGATTTCACCGAAATGCGCACTTTACCGATCAGAATCGCCATACGAATGGCTTGAGGGTCTTGCGGCGCTTAGCGTCCCGGCTCGGTAACTATGGTACGACCAGGCTCTTCGTGAACGGTTTCCACCTCTCCTGCAAACTGGCTTGGAAGACCAGAGTCGACGGCAGGGTGACGACACGATACCACCTACCGGCCGCACCAAGCGTCAGGCACTCGGAGTCGGAGGCTGTTCCTGAAACAGTGAAAGACACGCTGTACTATACCTCTTTCCTAGATCGGCCACGGTTGCCGGTTGAAATTCGGACGATGCAGGACCATGAAATATCTTGTTGAGAGTGGGCCCCCTGCATGGACTACAGTCACAGGCCATGACAAGGGAGGATCCAATGCGATTGATCACGACGAAGGAACTGAGAACGTTGAGCATCGCCACCCGACATCATCACCTCATCAACAGCCGGCTAGCGATTTTGCGCTATGCCGACGAGTATGGATTCAAAGGTGCCGCCCGGCGGTTCGGCTTGGATCGCAAGACGGTCCGGACCTGGCACCGCCGTTGGGTGGCCAGCGGGCCGACGGGATTAGTCCCCCGTCATCCGCGCACACGCCGCCGACGTATCTCCGACGAGGCCGTACGGTTGATCGAGCAGGCGCGCCGCGAGCTGCAGTTCGGCGCCATGCGAACCCGGTTCTGGTTGGACCGGGTGCATCGCATCCGTGTCGCGGCTGCGACGATCCGCCGGGTCTGTCGAGACCTCGGCTATCCTCCGATCCGGCGCACGGGCCCGCGACGTCCTCGGCAGCCGATCCTGTTCAGCAAAGAGCACCCCGGCGAGTGCGTGCAGATCGATGTGAAGGAGGTGAAAGTCGCCGGCCAGAAATGTTTTCAATACACGGCCCTCGATGATTGCACGCGGTATCGCGTCTTACGCCTCTATCCGCGTAAGTATCACGGCACCAGTCTCGACTTCCTGGCCACCGTGCGACACACCCTCCCGTTTCCCATTCGCAAGGTTCAGGTCGACAATGGGACGGAATTCCCCCTTGCCTTTGCGCTGGCCGTGCAAGAAGCCGGTATCCGCTTGCGGCACATCAAACCGCGTCGGCCCGAACAGAACGGCAAAGTCGAACGCAGTCATCGCATCGACGAGGAGGAATTTTGGAGTCGCGCAACCTTTGAGGAGTTCACGTCAGCCGCTCAGGCCCTACGCGCCTGGGAGCATCGCTACAACTTCGACCGGTTTTCTATGGCCCTCCAAGGCCTGACACCGGCGGAAAAATTGGCGACGTTTCTCTCGCCACTGACCCCATCATCACCGAACACGCCATGCACACATTCGGGGGCCGCTGCTTGACAAGTCATTACAACATCGAGCACTCTAGCAGAATGTCCAGGCTTGGCGTCTGGCGGAGGCCCGGCAAGTCATCCTTCCCACTTTCAGCACGGGAGGATTGGCCCATGTTTTCACTCATACGCGGGGACCATGCGGTCGTGACACAACCCGCCGGACACTTCTGGTTGTCGATAAAACCCTCCCCGCGGCATCACTTCAAGCACCTACGTGCCACAAGCTGGACATCGAGATCTACTATGGCGCTGGGGGACACCGTAGCTACCCACGCCCTTCTGGGCGTGGCACTCTCAGAATTCAAGCTACGCGTGTCCGGCGCAGAGCGCTGAACCCTGCTCTCACCCCACCCTATTAGGCGGGGACCTCTCGCTGAATTAGAACTCTGTGGGGTGAGTAAACCATGTATGAACAAGGGCAAAGACTTTCCCATCAGCGGGGCCATGAGCGGATTTCCTACCCAGCACCACCCTGAAAACCCATAACTACGACATTGCCACTAGCGCAATCGAGCGGGACGGCAAGCATTTGGTCAAAGTGTCGATGGCCCTGTTTTCGCGGCCGCCCAGACCTCCCTGAACACCATGAAAAGTCACATAACCTACTGTATCTTCATGAGAATATACTGGACGGCCTTGTGCCCATCAATGGCTCGTCCTCGCTCATTCCGGCTTCCAATCGCTCCCCATTTC
The DNA here is from genome assembly GCA_964556305.1 of uncultured Nitrospira sp. GTDB lineage: Bacteria > Nitrospirota > Nitrospiria > Nitrospirales > Nitrospiraceae > Nitrospira_A. The sequence continues at coordinate 10,274 of CAZKVY010000063.1, forward strand.
TACCCTGGCGGTAGCACACTGGTAACAAAATCCGGTCTGGGTCTCGGGGGTTGGGACTGGGTGCTGACCCGACAGGAATCAATGCCTGTACGCCAAGCAGACCCGGATCCGAGTCAGGGTTCCGGCCTGCAGCAGAACGTGAGGGAGGCAGTCAAGGTCACGGAGCAGTGTGCCGATAGAATGCAGATGAACCGCACCGCTTCAGCCGTCATGCTCAGACTCCTGGACCTGATGGAGGACCCTGGAATTCCTGTCCTGCAAGAGCTCATTGGGAAGCTCCCCACTGGAACGGGCACACCCTGTCCTCTCTGTACCGGCCGGATGCGTGAAAGGGAGCGATGTGCGATCTGCGGATGGGAGGTGCGGCGTCGGCCCACCCGGTGGATCCGCAAACACCACTTAATGACACTGGTGGGCACGTCACAGTATGGATTGATGGCGGTGCCAGGATTGCGAAGATGTCGCGTCGGTGCGCCGCTCATTCTGTCGACCTTCATCCGCCTTTCGAGCAATATGCTACTACAAGAAGCGCTCGTGCGGGTCTTGGCGGACGCTATTCGGATGCCTGAGCCACTACCCGTAATGAACAACGAACAGTGGACTCGGTTCAAAAACGACGATCCAATCGTGTTCGACCGGTGTGAGAGCACTACGGTCATAGAATGGTTTAAAGGTCTGGACCAGGAGGCCCAGAAACTTTTTCGAGAGGCTCGCTGGGAGAACGGTCATATTTTGTGTCCTCACTGCAAGGTCGTGCGAGCCACCAACTGGGGATTTCGACATGGAAGTCCTATCCATCGCTGGCGCTGTCTGACGTTAGACCAGATTACGCAGCTCAATCAGGAACGCAACAAGCGGCGGGTGCCTGACACGAATATCACACGATCCATCCCCATTCAGAAACAAGGGGGATGTGGGAAGCATTTTAGCGATACGACCGACACCATCTTTGCCTCTTCGAAGGTGTCCGTCAGTTATTGGTTCATCCTGCTACATTATGGACCGCGGGCGCTGGAGGCGCTTCAAAGTGCCGGCCTATCGCCCGAGACCCTGTGCCGTATGAGTGAACGGCTTCTGCTCTTCGTCGAGCGTGAGCCGACGTTTTTTTGCCGCCTGCAAACTGCTGCACGCCTATTTTTGTATTTTGCAATTGCAGAGCTTCGGATCCAAGAGTTTCCCAAACAGCGATGATCAGTCCCTCATAATGGCGTTCTGCCTTCCCATCCAGTGACGAGGGCGAAAGAGAGCATGATGCCGGTTCCCTCCGAGGAGTTCTCTTCGCGCGGTCAGTATTCTGAAAGATGGCGAGGGATGGCATGGTGCCCTCCCCCCCTGAGATGGCCTGGTCACGGCCTCTGACCTCCATTTATTGATCGCGGTCAGGTCGTTGAAACGCCATCTTAAATCTTTCGGCGCGACCGAAGGACGAGCTGAGAACGTCTGGCCTAGTCCTCCAGACTGGAGTCGTTGCGGTTGCACCGGCTCGGGCCACCTTATCCATCTCTTGATCTCGGGGTTTTTTGCCGTCCTTAGTCCGTGCGGTCCCAGCAAGCGAGCTGAGCACAACTCACCGACTGAACACTCGGACATGACCGGCATCCCATGTGTTCCCCCAATGCCGTGTCCGCCAAGCTGGGAATCGTCTCACGCGTGTGAAGCCTGACATTAGGGACCACGGTGCCACTAGGTGCGCTTCCGGTTCATCGGACGGTGGCGTCTCCTCAGACTTTCCCCGGCGACTGGATCGCCCAGCCGGTCATCCAGCCTCACATTGTACTTTGCGAATGGGAAACGGGAGTGCGGTCTGGATAGTGCTGAAGAACATGTGGCTGGTCTGCTGATTTTTCCGAGGATCGAGACGGAGGATTCGATAGCAAGTGCAATCATCAATGGCGGTGTATTGGAAGCACTTGGTGCCGGCCACGTTGACTTCTTTGACGTCCACCTGGACACAGAGTCGCCAGGTCGCTCGCGACTGAAGAGCGTCAGTTGCCGAGGCCGCCGTGCGGGTTTGCGGCGGAGCGACGGATAGCCGAGCCGGTGGCAGATACGGCGAATGGTGGTGGCGGCGACCCGGATCCGATGGACACGCTCGAGCCAAATGCGGGTGCGGACGGCCCCGTACTCGAGGTCCCGCCGAGCGTGCTCAATCAACGTCACAGTCGAGTCCAAAATGCGGCGTGTCCGGATTAGCGGATAGCGGGGAACCAGGCCCGCAAGGCCGGCGGCCTGCCAGCGACGACGCCACGCGCGGACCGTCTACCGCTCCAGGCCAAACCGCCGAGCCGCTCCTTTGATCCCATGGTCAGTCGCATAGTGCACGATCGCGAGACGGCTCTTGACGATGTGGTGATAGCGTTTGGCGATTTTCAGTGTCGTCAGCTCCTTGGTCGTGATGGTCGGCATGCGCTCCCTCCTTCAGATGGCCTGCGACTCTAGCGCAGTGGAGGGGCCCATTCTCAACAAGATATTTCACTCGGTACTCCTGTGGTGTGAATCTGGTGGGGCGACGCACCGCTTGGTCGGTGAGGGCCGAGCTATCATCTATCAAAAAGGCCGGCCCCGCAGGCCACCGTGATCGTTGGGTCTCGGCGCCTCGCCACGGGCCATCACCTCGGATGTTGACCATCGTAGGTTTCGCCTACAGCCGATATGCCTTTGACAGCATATGCTCTTTATGACATAGTATGGGCGTGAGTTGGATTGTTGAGATAAGCGACGAGTTTGAGCCGGAGTTTGACGAGCTCCACGAAGACGTGCGAACGGAGCTGTTGGCGTTGACGCGTCTCCTTCAGCATTTCGGACCGCACTTGGGACGTCCTCGCGTGGACACCCTGAACGGCTCACGCCATGCAAATATGAAGGAACTCCGGTTTGGCGCGGCCGACGGCGAGTGGCGCGTCGCGTTTGCGTTCGACACGAAGCGCAAGGCGATCTTGCTCGTCGCAGGGGATAAGTCTGGCGTCAGTGAACAGCGGTTCTACCGTGCCCTGATCCGCAAGGCGGATGAGCGGTTTGCCGCGCATCTGGCACGACTAAAGAAGAGACGGGAGGAGTAAACATGGCCACGAACGTCGATGAGAAAATCAAGACATTGAGTCCGAGCCAGCGCAAGAAGGTGGAGACCCGTGCCGCCGAACTGATGGCCGAGGAAATGACGTTGCGTGAACTACGGCACGCGCGCAAACTCACGCAGGTCCGGATGGCCAAGAAGCTCGGGATCACGCAGGATAGGGTGTCGCGCCTCGAGCAACGAAGTGATCTCTTACTGTCGACGCTGAGAAAGACCATCGAAGCCATGGGCGGGCACCTGTCTCTGGTCGCCCAATTTCCGGACCGTGCCCCGGTCGTACTGTCCGGCATTACCCAAGACGATCCAGAGTCAAAGCCCACACGTCGCAGGCACGCGCTGGCATAACAGGGGGCGACTGCGGGAGAGGGCTCGCCGTCTGTGCCACCCAAGCACTGACGCGGAGGCCCATTCTCATCCAGGGTGTGATCGGGACGTCGGGTGCCCCCGTCATGTGAGGACCGCACGAGAGGACTCCTTCGTGTAAGGCCGGGATGAGATGGTGAGCTGAATCCTCTGACGAGTCGGACTGCTCACCCTGATGGCGCAGGATGGAGTCGAAGACCGTGCCAACCGCGAGGCTATTCCCTGTAGAATCCTCCACCATCTGAAACGAATTCTCTGGTTGGTGGGTGGGGAGAGACTCGCCTCCTCTTCGCATGGCCATATACATCGTGAGGGCACCATGCGTGCGGCCTGGGTGACGGACATTCATTTGGATTTCTTACGCCACGCGGAATGCGAGGCATTCTTCGTCTCCATCCTGCGGGAAAGTCCGGATGTCATCTTTGTGACTGGTGATATCTCTATCGCGCCCTCGCTGCTGACTCATCTGGAAGCGATGACCCAGGCTCTGAATAGACCCATCTATTTTGTGCTTGGCAACCACGACTTCTATCGCGGATCGATCACAGCCGTGCGTACGGCTGTTCGAGAACACATGCGCGGACGTCCGTTGCTGACCTATCTGCCCGAGGCCGGCATTGTTCCCCTGACCTCTTCAACCGCGTTGGTGGGTCATGATGGCTGGGGAGATAGCCGGTACGGGAACTATGCGACGTCCTCGGTGAAACTAAACGATCATCTCTATATCAAGGAGCTGACGGGGCTGACATCACCTCAACTACAGGAACGGCTGATGCGCTTAGGGAACGAGGCCGCCTTGTATCTTCGTCAGACCTTGCCAGAGGCCTGTGATCACTATTCGCACGTGATTCTCCTCACCCATGTGCCTCCCTTTCGAGAATCCTGCTGGTATCAGGGGCAGGTGAGCAACGACGAGTGGCTCCCGTTCTTTGCCTGCCAGGCGGTAGGAGACGCCTTGCACGAGACCATGCGGGCAAGACCCCAGTGCCAGCTCAGCGTGTATTGCGGTCACACGCACAATAGTGGCATCGCACACGTGCTGCCGAATCTCACGGTCTTCACGGGTGCCGCAGAGTACGGGATGCCACACGTCAATGCCATGATCGAGGTTCAGTGAGCACCTAGCATCCCCCCCTTCAGACACACGCGGATGGACTGAAGCCGTGCGCCCGTGTAGCATTGGAGATCATGAGCACGCCCACCGACAACGCCTGTTCTCCAGAAGAACGCGCCATGCGGGTAGCCCGCATCCGGACCGAAGCCGTGAGGGTGTTCGGGACAGAAGCCAAGGCCGTCGGTTGGCTCAATACCCCTCACCGCCTTCTTCATGGTCAGACACCGTGGGAAGCCATCGAGACTGACCTCGGTCTCCAGATGGTCACCACGATTCTCGGCCGTATTGAGTATGGAGTCTTTAGCTAAAAGGCCATGCGTCTGCCCGATGCGCCGCCGGGCATCCACGCCATTGTTCCCTCATAAGCTTCCCCGCTAGCGCGTTCCTCGCCCCCATCCGCCGAGGCATCATTTACACATTCGGTCATTAGCCAAGGTCGCCCTTGTACAGCGACAATTAGAATGGGCACCCTCAAATCTAATTGACGCCAGACACCCTGCTCGCGTGAGGAAATGGCCCGGGCCAACCCCTGACCAGCCTGCCAGAACTCACCTTCATTTGGCAGGATCTATGACCTCCTCAAACCCTCTGGCGAACGCAGAATCTTTCCTACAGGGAGCACACTCCCTGCTGTGGAAGGAGTCTGCAATGTCAGCCGATCCGAGTCCATTCTTGACGCTCAAGGAAGCCGCGGCCTTTCTCCGCTACTCCACCAGCTCACTCTACAAGCGGACTGACATCCCTCGCCATAAACTGCCAGGCTCCAAGGACTGGCGCTATGACCGCGAGGAACTCCTCGCCTGGGCGAAGTCGGCCGTCCCCCAGCGGCTGGAGCCGAAGCCCGAGCCAGCAAGTCCTGCCACAGCGAAGTTGCAGGAACCCCGGACGGTTCCTCGTCGCCGCACCTCGCGCTATCGCTAATAGGAGTTCGTTATGCAGTCCCGCCCGTCACAGCACGTCACCGCCTCGAGCAAGTCAGCCATCAGGGCTCGCCGAACTCCGGCTGTTCAGCGCTCGAAGTACAAAATTCGTCGGCGACCAACCAAGAGCCGTGGAATCGCGATCGATCTGGAGTATTGGCACAAGGGTGAACGCTTCAGGCCTACCCTTGGCTATGACCTAACCGACGATGCAATCGATAAGGCGGCAGCCGAGATGGTGCTGAAAATCCAGGAGGGCCCTAAACAACAAGCCGAGGAGCGAACCTCCCGCAGTGGCATGACCATCGCGGCATTCAAGCCGGCCTATCTGGACGAACTTCGGGAACGGCGTGTCGCGGACATTCATCGGGCAGAGAAGGCCATCGATACCTATCTCATTCCTCACTTCGCCATGGCGTTTGGAGACATTCGCTATAGCGATGGGCAGGAGTACATTAAGAAGCGACGGGCGGCGAATCCCCGTCCGAGTGACGGCACCATCGCACGTGAATGGTCGATTCTGAACTCCTTGCTCAATTTTGCAGCACAGGTTGGGGAACTTCCGTCGAATCCCCTGAGTGCGATCACCGCTCCGGTGAGCGGGGCCCGCGACCGGATGCCTGAACCGGAGGAGATCACCAACATCTTTGAACTTGCCACCGCACGGTTACGGCGCGCAGCGTGTGTCGGCATGAATACCGGACTCCGTGGGGAGAAAGTCTGGATCATTCGGCGGAGCATGATTGTGTCGAAGCCAGACGGACCATGGCTCGAACTGCCGCCACCTCGCAGCAAGAAGAAAGGGAATCCCACGCTCGTACCGCTGAATCGGCATGCGTATGCTGCCCTGATGGAAGGGGAGGAGATCGAGCCAGGGAGTCGGGTCTTCGAAGAATGGTCTGCACCGGGGGCACTCTCAAAGGCGTGGGCGCGGGCGGCGGAGGCCGCGAACTGCGGTGATCTCCGGTTCCACGACCTGCGCCGCTGGTTTTCTTCCACCCTAGAGGACATCGGGGCAGAAGAAGGCGAAGAAGCCGTGCACCGTGAAGTCGTGAAACATCTCATGGGACACCAAGCCGCAGACGTTCTTGAGAAACACTACCTGGTTCGTTCGAAGGGCTGGGCGAAGAAGTTGCGGAAGGCGGTCGACCAACTCGGGTATCGCTATGAGAAATTTATGCACGTGGATGAAGGAGGCAAAACCGCTGACTATTAATCAGCGGGCAATTGCGATTGAAGCGAGAATACGAACCGGATAGTATCCTATCCCACCTTCTTGCCCACGATTAATCTTGTGGAATCCCTATGCCGAGAATTTTATATTCAGAAAGCTTTATCCAAAGCGTTCAGCCGCCCGAGGATTGGGACCGTCGGCCGCTTCCCAATCTCTTGCACCGCGCAAGAGACCCTGTGACTCGAGATCAGGAACTCGAGCGGTTAGAGCGATGGTATCAAGACTTGGTGAGTGAAGAGAAACCGAACGTTTTGCAGCGGTTACGCTCTATGAAGTTTCGGGAATTTGGGAGCGCCTACTATGAATTGGTTACATCGGAGGTTGCTCGTCGCGTGGGAGCAACGTCGCTTCGACATGCTCCCGAAATGTTTGGCAAGCGCCCCGACTTCGAAATCACATTCCCATCGGGGAAACAGATATGGGAGGTAGCCACCGCTTATCAAACCTCCGCGCGAGAAGCCGACGACGATTTAGCACATGATATAGCCAATCAACTCAATCGCCATTTTCAGCATCGGTGGCGTGTTGTCGTCGAAGCGGAAAACTTTCGGAGCGGCCGGGTTCATCTCAGGCCCGCCCTTCCGCAAATTCATGCCTGGCTGGAATATCTAGAGAGCGGAGGACCGACTTGGATTCGATTGGGTCCCCCGATGATTAGCTGTGACTTGCATTTGGTTGCGCATCGCCCGAAAGATGGCGCGGAGATACGACCCATTGTGTCAGGACTAATGGGCCAGGGAGGTAATATCACGGCAACTGATCAACTGCGGAATGTGCTACGAAAGAAAATAAAAAAATATTCACATGTTCGATCCGGACTCGTACCATTGGTCATTTTCCTCTACGAGGGAGATTTACTGCACGTTTCGAGAGAATCACTGGAGTGGGCTCTATTTGGCAGTTTGCAGGTTTCATTTCGGCCGGGCCTGAGCGAGGCCCCCTTGTCTCTTGCACCTGGAGGGCTTTTCATGCCGGATCTGAACGGACATCCTCAAAACACTCGGCTGAGTGCCGTAGTGTATGGCCGACGACAATGGCAAAATGGCATTCCTCACGCTTGCCTGTTTATCTATCACCACCCGGCAGCACGCAACCCGATTCCTGGCGATGAATTTTCGCCGCTACCGCAATGCCGAGTGACGATACGCGAAACGGAAATCCAACAGGATTGGTCAACAGACATTTCTGGTGATATTCAGATCCTGCGTCTGGATGATCTTCCGTCGCCACTACAGTCGCTGAGTTAGCCATAGCAATGGGGATCTGACGGTGGTGCCAACCTGGTGCCAAAGAACCAGGATCATACATGACGCAGGAAGAGGAATAGCTATTCTTGATCCTCGCTATTGGCTTCTGATTGGGCGGAAACACTTACCTCGGGCAATGTTTCGGCGGGACTCTTAATCAGCGGGCCGTAGACTCGACCCCCTGCGTATTCTACTCAAACCAGCCATCGATTCTGCTCCACAGCAGCCACTCAATATGCTGCAAAATAGCCGCTCTAATTGCCCAGGGCGAACGGTCTCGCTCGAGTCTTGAGTGACTTCTCAAATCGGGCAAGGCTAGGCGGTGCGTTGAGATTTTCTCGCTGGTCTGAACGGCTGCTTCCGGCCAAGTGCGGAAGTTCGGCACCAAGATCGCACCGCCGTAAAGCGGTCTTCAGTCCTGTCGTCTTAACGCCATCATTAAGGGCGCGGTGCTTCAGCACCGCCGGACTTCAATGATTTGTTGGGCGACTCGACAGCCGGAGATGCCCATGCCGAAGCATTGAGATCGTCTGGGTAAATACTTTGGACGCAAAGCCCCGGTTCGTTAGCCATTGCTTCAAGCGTTTCCTTACCTTTGATAGACGTAAATACGTCAGTAATTAGCTCGTGACACATTTGACGCAACCGACATGGCATGATGACGTTCATGGTTCCACTTTCCGGATATACAAAGAGACGTTCTCGATAATTCTGACCCGCGACCGCTAAGACGAAGCTACGGCTTCCAGTGTAATTGAGTCCTTTATCTGAAGCGTGCTGAAACAGGTCTCGAAGGTCGTGACCCAAACGACGCAACAGCTGTTCTTCGTATCCGGATTGTCTGAGAAAAGCTTTTAACGTCAGCTCAATGCTCGTGCATAGCAGATGACTCAATACGTGCAATGAATTCGGTAAGCGTTGGTTAACTGCGTCAGCTGCTGCTGCATACATCCGAGCGCCATCGATGAGCGTACCGGGTGTTAGCGACTCGTCTGACTGTTCCATGTGAATTACGCCCAAGGTTTGAGCTATGCGGCGCTCCGCTTGAGCGAGGGATTAGGCGTCATTCGCGATCCGTGCAATCTACTTGAGGCCATAGTACTTGAGCAGAGCTTCCTTAATGACGTCCGTCGCGACGGTGAGTCCCATCTTCCACGTGCCAGATGCAGCCTTCTTGAGGTTCTCTAGCAGCCACCCTCGCACCTTGGGCCCCATCGGTTCGGTATTGCTGTCGGGCTTCTCTGATGATGCAAGAGTGGCAAGTTCTCTGGCGTCACAATGATCCATTCCCGACTGAGACAGGAACTGAGCGAGGCTCTTTGCGTCGTTTGGCGTCACTGCGATCTGGATCGTTGTGCCATCACCTGTGGCCGCAATTGACGTGAAGTTGCCATAAATGATCTGCTGCGCGATCTGGGTGGCAGCGGCAGCACTCGGGCCAGACGGAAGGACTGACGGGCCAACGGAAACTGCAGCGGCATCGGGAACTGACTTCTCTAGTTCTAGGGTGAGTTCGAGAACCCGACTCCGCACAGAGTGGCGAATCGAGGCGAGTGATGATCTAGAAATGCGTCCGTTGACGGAGTTGCAGGCGTAGTCCGGATAGACCTTGCCTTGAAGTAGAAGAATCAGGTCGGCGGCGTTTAGGCCAAGGTCTCCACCCTTCTCGCTCGTACCCAAGAGATCGTCAACGGCGGCAATACTCTCCCTCATTTCGTGTCGAACCCAGTGTTTGCCCGCGAACTTCTCGATCAGGTAAGGGGAAATGGGTGCGTTGTTGATGCCTGATCCGAACGGGCCTGAGAAGGTTGCGGTGTAGCTCACCGGGACGAAGCGATAGTCTGGTAGTTCGGCATCACGGGGGTAACCCTCCGATTCGTGCCGCACCCACTCTGCAAGCGGCTGGCTCCCAATCCGGGCGGCTAGGAGTCGGAGCTTCAGGAGAATTGGCCCAAGGTCAGCTCCCTCCTGCAAGACGGCGGCTTGGATTTCTTGAAGTAGGCCCACTTCACGCTCCCTGATGACGCCTAACGTTTGAGTTAAGCGGCGCCGCAAGGCGTCCGCTTGAACGAAGGGTTAGGCCTCAGCGCGGAGTGCTGCACTATGCAACCTGTGAACGTGGGCCACCCTTGAGCTTTGGGTCCGATTGCAGCATCTCCTTGGTCAAATGAAAGTCATTGATCGACGAGAAGACGTACCGTTCGCTCCAACCTACCTGCAGTGAGTTGAAGTTCTCCACATTCTGTTTTGAGTAGTTGACAGGGCGGCCGGTCATAATTGCCTCACTGAGGGCCAAAATGCCTTCTGGGTCTTTCGCTGCGTCCGAGCCCGTGTGAGCTGCATTGCTCATGATCGATATGGCGCCGCGATGAACCAGTTCCGTGAGGGTTGTACACCACATTGCGAGCGCGCGCGTAGGCGATAGAGGGAGATAGATTTCGATTCCTGGGGTCTGCAACCCGAGGTTGCCGCGCGGTGATAGGTCATTCAAGTTCTGCCGAGTGAGCGGGTTGTCGCTGAGGATGAACGGATGATTGCGGGTGGTTGCGACGAGCACCCACTGCTTACTGAGGAAGTGATGCCCGTAGGTCTGAGGAGCCTCCATCATGATCCTGCCGGTTTGTTGCTTTGACTCATTCTCAGTCGAGTCCCGCAAGAGTTGCTCTGCTTGGGAGTCAAGTGCCACCTCATCACCAGTCTTCGAGAAGTGTTCTCGCAGCATGCGTGGGAACGCGTTCCACTCTTCTCTGAACGTGCGCGTTCGCGTAAGTTGAACCGATAGGAAGGCAGCCATTACTGTCTTTCCTTCGTCCGCGACGCCGGTCAACGAGTCTGCATCGAGGATGCTGTCTATGACTGCCTTCGCTTTTCCTTCAAGGTTAGTAAGGAATGGCTCGAGTGTGATTGGCTCTCCAGCGACCTCAAAGTCATAAAACCTGCTTTCGCTCGCGACATTCTTCGCATTGGTAAGAAATGCGCGGTCCGACGTCTTGTCGTACGCCCACAATTGATCCTTCTTCCCATTGCAGAAGTTCCGCAAGAGGAACTGAGATACGTAGTGTTGAACCTTCGCGATGGTCATCTTCGGTTGCCGAAGCAAAGACGGGTTTCTGAGGCCTAACGTTCGCGTTCATCGGCGGCCGCTTCCGATCGCACCAGCGACCCTCGGGTGCAACGCGGGATTATTCGGTCCCGAATGGTTTTGTGCCGAGTCTATGAAGTTCCTTGCTCATCGCCGGAAACCATACGTCTTCGTTTCTGGCCACGGAATCCTCGGCAGCGGCAGCGACTACGTTGTTGATGAAGTATCCTGCGGCCATGTCCGTGAGCGTGTAGTAATGCCACGCGTCATAGGGCTCATGTTGGTTCCCATCTGGTGATGCCTCCCAAAACTTGCCGAACTGGGAACAGCCAAGGCAGGCATGATTGACGATGCGGTCGCGACTTCCGTTGGCCGTGCTCTCGAGCTCATCGAGTACTGTCTGCCAGCTGGATTCCTGAATCGTAGTGGTG
>CAZKVY010000064.1:0-21429 GCA_964556305.1 uncultured Nitrospira sp.
ATAGTTGAAGCGCATCAGGAAACGGTTCGAGCCAGTGACGTGTTTGTTCGACGAGTTATCCGGCTCAATACGGAACTTGTAAAACGCCCAAAGACCTTCTCGAATACGTCATCATCCATGAGATGGTCCATCTCATAGAGCCCACGCACAGCGATCGCTTCATCGCGATCCTCACAGAGCATTATCCTTCCTGGCGCGAGGCTCGTGCCAAACTCAACGATCTTCCACTGACTGCAGAGGCGTGGAAGGAATGATTGCTTCTGAAGCTTTTCAGGGAGGCCATTGCCCACTGATATTTCAGGTGAACTACCGGTGAAGCATGTCGAACGATTCAATGGACTGGTGAATTGATGCCAAGAATACGGAAAGTAGAAATTAAGCATTTCAGGGGGATTCGGGAGCTCACGTGGTGCCCGACTGCCGGAATCAATCGTCTCATCGTCCCCGGTGATAGCGGCAAGTCGTCCATACTGGAGGCTATCGATTTCTGCTTGGGCGCCCGCCGCACCATCCAGTTCACCGATACAGACTTTCATGGATTGGATGTCGAAACGCCTATCACCATTTCCGTGACCCTTGGCGAACTCGACGAAGGACTAAAGAATTTCGACGCGTACGGTATGTACCTCAGGAGCTTTGACGCAGAATCCGGTTCGATCGAGGATGAGCCGGAAAATGATGCCGAAACCGTGCTGACAGTTAGGCTAACCGTATCAAGCGACCTGGAACCTTTATGGTCACTGGTGTCGAAACGTGCTACCGCACAGGGAATGTCCAGAAATCTCAATTGGGGTGATCGTGTACGACTTGCGCCGACTCGGATCGGAGTGATGGCCGATTACCATTTGGGGTGGCGTCGCGGTTCTGTATTGAATAAAGTTTCAGAGGAACGTGTTGACGTTTCAGTCGCGTTAGCAAAAGCAGCGCGTGACGCGCGCGCTGCTTTCGGCGATGAAGCGCAGAGTCAACTCGGAGAAACTCTGGGTATCGTTGGAAGTACGGCGAAGGAACTGGGAATTCCGATTGGTGAAAACATCAAGGCCATGCTAGACACGCACTCTGTGTCGTTCAGTGGGGGAACCATCTCTCTGCATGATAAAGATAATCCATAGCGCCCACAAAGCTGAGAGCGTTACGCCAACCCAGGCAGGGATCTGGCTAACCACCCAGGTCACCACGAAGCTCCCCAAAGTATCGAATAAGATTCGGCGATTCATCGGGGGGAAGGCACGCGAAATCCTCAGGCGGTGTCCAGTTAGACATAATCGCCACGAAGAGATCATAGCGTCCTTAGTTCTCGTCGTTGTATGGAGGATCACCATCGAGGTCTGTTGCGTGCCGCTTAGATGACGAGGAACGCTGTGCGAGCGGATCGGCGCACTGGCCTCCGGGCAACGTCACAGTTCTTCGTGTGCACGCATGATGGAGAAGGAGTGCAGTCCGTGGTGAGAGGCTAACTGTAGACTCCGTGCTCGATCCTCCCGAGGACCACCTCTACTTGTTGGATACCTTCAGGCGTGTCGAGGAGTTCGATCGGCGTGGCATTCCCAAGAACCGCACGGGGCCGCCGTAACCAAAGGAAGGCGTTCTCAGGACTACCAAAGACTTCTTCCGCGTGCTTGAGGACCCGGTCTCGGTCTGTCATAGCCACAACTTTACCATGAAATGGACCCCACATTGACAGCCCCCGCTGACATATGTGACCATTGGTCACTATGCGTCCTGCCGAGTTCCGCCAGACCCGTCAGCTCCTGCGCCTCACACAAGGCCAGCTTGCCGATAAACTGAAGACCACGCGCCGGTCGATCATTCGGTACGAAGACGGGAGTCGTCGCATCCCGGGTCTAGCGGAAGTGGCCCTCCAGGCGCTCAGCACAGCTTCCGTGCAGATGGCCGGGATCGTGGCCGCCGGGGCACCGATCGAGCCGATTCCCCAGACCGAGCCCGTGGAGGTCCCCAAGAGTATGGTCGGGCGGGGTGGGACCTTTGCCCTGCGGGTGAAGGGCGAGTCCATGCGGGAGGAGGGAATTCTCCCAGGGGATGTAGTCGTGGTGCAGAAGCAGGCCACCGCCCGAAATGGCCAGACCGTCATTGCTCTGGTCAATGGGGAGGCGACGATCAAGACCTATCGACGCACGGGCGGTGTCATTGAGCTTCATCCAGCCAACCAGACCATGCAGCCAATCGAGATCACAGAAACCGATACCTTCCGGATCGAAGGCATCGTCGTAGGCGTCATCCGGCATCTCAACAGGTAGGTGGCCATCTCGCGCGCTGAGCCACTCCCATGGATCGTCAGATTGTCTGCTTCGTCATTCCGTCGTTCGAGATTGCGGTCGCGCAGTTGCACGATCCGACACTAGGGACCCGTCCGCTCGCCATTGCCCCCTGACGACCCCGCGTGCGCTCCTCCGTGACGTCTCGCTTGAAGCGATTCCCAATCCATTGCGGTTGGGAGCTTGCCGCCGACGCTAGCTCACGAATTCACAACGAGCCTGCCAGGACCCCGGCCAGCACGAGGCCCAGGAGACGCACCACCCTGAGCCGGTTCATCTTGTCGTCTCTTCCTGGCTCCTCGTAGGCAGGTCGTGCAAGAACCGGATGCTAAATTCCGACTCGCGCGCCCAGGTGACGAGACCCTCCAGTCGAATCGGTGCGAGGTCAGGCATCTGGAGGGACACCTTGACCACCATGCCGGGACTGGCACGGAGAAGGCTTTGGACGAGGCCGCGGCCGGAGGAGATTTCCCAGAGCCACCCGGTTCCAATCACGCCCTCGTGGACGAGACAGAGGGTGCAGGAGAGAGGAAGCTCCACGAGATCGGTCAGAGGCCACGAGGAGTGCATGCCACGGCTCCAAAGGAGGTTTCCCACTGCTGACGATTTCTCGAACGGCGAGACGGATACGTCCTCGCGAGGAGAGCCATCCTCCTGGCCATCTCTTCGCTCACGTCCAGAAATCGCTTCACCCGCTCCAAGACGTGGCGTACCGGATGACGGCTCACGTGCTCGAGAACGAGGGCGTCGACTCATCGGTGCAGACCTCCACTGTGGCCTGATCGACCGCGGCCGTGTGGTCATCCATGCAAGCCAGACCGTGCTGCCTGGCCTCGACCGCTTTCAGAAACGCCCCCCATTCACCGAATTGTTTCACCGCAAACTGCCGTTGCGTGACGGTCCCGCCTTCCCCGGGCCATCGCGCGATCCAGCACGCGGCGGGACTAGGCGTCTTCGAGCGGCGATCCACGAGCACCCTCCGAGTCACACCGGACACGCCGGAACGATTATTCTTCTTGAGGATCGCGCACTGTGCGCGGCGGGACATGCCAGGATGTTGCGCGAGAAGCCCATCTCGATACGTTTGGGCAGCCTCCAAGGCCTGAGCAGTGCCGCCATGGCGACGATCGGGAAAATTGCGCGTATAGATCCGATTCTGACGTTGGAGGGTGACTCGCCAGGAGTGGCTCCGGGCGTCGTCGTGATCGATGCGACAGATGCCCGTCATGGAACGAGGGCGTTCATCTGTGTGGTGAGTGATGTCATGAGTAAGCGGTGTGGTCTGCATGAAGAGCACTGTAGACCACGACTGCTGGATCGACTATTCCCCAGAGGGCTGGACTTCCGCCCCTCCCTCGAGGAATGGCTGATGAGCGCATATGTGTGTGAGTAGCCCTTTCGTTCGGCTTGTCGCCCTGCCGGCGGTGCCGTACGCTTTGGGCATGAACAAACCAACGACCGAACAACTGATGAAAGACCTGATCACCATTCACTTCGAGGTGCAGCGGCATGTGCTAGATAAACGACATCGGGTCACGCCGCTACAGATCCAGGTCATGACTGAGTCGGTGACAAGCCTCAATAGGTTTCTGATCGCCTGGCAGGCAGAAGCAGCGAAGGCAGGCAAGGTCAAGAAACGGTGATCTCGCATGCTTCGTGAGGTGCCTCGCTCTCGTGACATCCCGTTCTGTGGATGGTGTCCCCGCCTGAGTGAGATCCCATTCTGGCAATCACCTCACCCGTGTCGATCAGATGTCGTACACGGCTGAGGACTACACGGACTTGGTGAGGCGTGAGGCGCTCTCGATTGAACGCGTCGAGGATTTCCTGAGTCAGATGGTCGGAGACCTGGGTGGTCAGATAGGCTTCGGGGAATGCATTGCTCGTGATCGAGTCTGCTGGCTTCGCCATCGAACTTCCTTCCGTTGTGGCAACAATTGGGTAGCTGAGTTGATCGATCGCCAAAGGCACCGATCCTGACAAGTAAGCCGTGCACGCCGTTTGTGCAGCCGTGTCGATCCGATCAGTCTGCGGACTGCGATTCTCTCGAAAACAGGAGCACGCGATGCGTGGCCCACCCGACGAGCAGCACTACACCTCCCGCCTGCCAAAGAAGCGCTTGCTCATCAAGCCAGCTCCAGGCGACTACCATGAAGGCAAACAGTCCATACATCACCACCACGCCGGCCAATCCGAGGATCAGAAAGGCGATCACATTGATGATGGTCTGGATCAACGAGAGTCCCTCATAACGGTTTCATAGACCGTGCTCAGATCGCCGCGACGGCAAGAACGGCAGGGCTAACTTAGCCTCTGTCTCGTGCGTTCTCGGTGGTCGATGATCAACGAGACTCCTCGAAGCAGCTCTTTCGACTCGGCTGGCTGCAAGCCGACCGCTTCGATGACCGTGAGCAGATGATCGATGAGATATTGCTCGTCCTTGGTCGTGGCAGGAAGTCCCGGCACGATGACTTTCCCGCTCAACTCACCGTGTCGTAGGCGTAGCTCAGCAATTAAGTCGTGCACTTCTTGCTTGATACACAACCCCTTTTGTTCGAGCGACTCCACCAAGGCTTCGCTGACCCACATGTTCGCCAGGACGCCCTCTTCGGTGGTGAATGTCTCCCTCGGATTCACTGGGTCGCCCATTCCAGGTCCTCTCTTGCCTGATTGCTTACGGAGCGGACGGGGCTGTGTGATCCTCAAGGGAGGGTCCAGCCGCTCCGTTCGTCAATGCTCTGTTGAGCAGATGCGCCAGCCTGACGCCAGCCCTTGCAAGTTGAGCCTCGATAACCGGGAGCGCCTGTTTGAGGTACTCCGCATCAAGACGCTTGTCTGCGCCAAACGAGTAGGCGTGCTCTCTGGCTTGATCGTGGGAGTGCATCGCCCATTCGATGACGGACCCGCCCGCCAAATCGGTCTCATTCTGCGACGCCAGGTACTGATCGATCTGTGCGACGGCGTGTGTGACATCAGGCGCGTACTGCTCAAGCAAGCCATTGTCCCAGACCTGGTGTAGATTCCAGGGCTTCCTGGTGAAGGGATTCAGCGTCTGACCAAGAAATTCGACGGTGACGTCGTTCCCGCCGCGGTCATGATTTTGGCCCGCATGTAGCGGCTGATGCAGATCCCCCACAAAGTGGACGAGATATTTCAGCGCTTTCTGCCGTTTCACCGAATCGATCGACGGATTAGTCAGTATCTGCCGAAACCGTTCAATTTGCCCAATCACACACTGCCGAGCGAGACAGTGCCGACCTGGATCATACCGGCTTTCTTCGATTTCGAGATTCACATAGTGCCAGGGCGCCGTCTGCTTGTTCCGAACTTGATCTGGCCAAGAGGCCACGTCCATCAGGGATTGGCCTTTCAGCAAGGTCGTGACAGCGGAGCGTGCCTGCGGGGTGAGTCGCTCCTCCGCCAAAATGGCCACGATGGCATGGCCGTGAGAATCCCATGCATGGAGGACCGACCACTGGAGCAGGAGGGAGAGCGTCAAGACGGCTTGAATGAAGCCTCGCATGTCATTCTGTCCCACGGTGTGGTAATGCCTGAGGAATGAGTCTCTCACGATTCTGCCACGCACCAGGCCGGCACGCAAGCGAGGGAAGGGAGCTCCGTTGTGGTGCATTCAGCCGTTTGATCACTGCACCAGCACTCGATGCTGGGCACTGAGAATCATCGGTGGCGATGAGCTCTGACGTCTGTAACAGATGAAGACGAGAACGCTGGAAGCCACTAGGCTCTAGAAAATACCGCCTTCGAATTGCTTCCCATTCTGCACGCTTCCCACACGCTCGGCTGGGGCGCAGAGATCCCATGTATGATCAAACACGCCTTGTCTCAATCGCTGGGTTCTTTCGGTGTGGTAATCTTGGAAATTCTGATTACGGTATTTGCTCATGTGACATCCGTTTCCGGTTTGACATCAATTGGCAGCGATCTTTATAGAAGGGTGCTAGCCCTTCTGCCTTGGCGATGGCAACGTGGCTGGAGATGACGCGCTGTATCTCGTGGATCAGATCGTCGATGGTGCGTGCTTGGGCGACGACGTTGCATTCGAGACACTAACCTACCCACCATCCGTCTTGTTCGAAGAGGAGGTCCGTGATCTGCATAAGGTGGCGTGTCAAAAATGGACGCGCTTCATGTATGCCGCCGCTGCCCGTCGGAGGTGCTGGTTCGGCTTGGGCGGATTCGCAAGCACGCGGAGCACGGTCTCTGTGTCGCGCTTTGAGAGTTTGATTGGGCGCTGCGTGAGTGCGCGCATTCGCGCCTCAGGCTGCGCTACGGCCTTGAGTGTTTGATCGACCGCGCGGATGGCGCGGTCCGCTGAACGGATGAAGCGATTAGCGAGACGGTCTAGGTTGGGCCGCTTCATGCGGTAACGATATCATGGTCTGCACTGCGTTGGGAACCCACATCGCGTGCACCGGAGCCCCCACACGCAGCTATCACAATCCCCCGCAGCGTGGGCCGCTGATCGGTGAGATCTAGCCGATACACCCAGTAGCCGCCGGTTTTCGGCCCGGAATATTCTCCAATTTGCGATTGCGGTTAGACTTAGTTCTATAAAGATGCCGTTGGCTGCGATAGCTGCCGTGAATCACGTTCTTTCTCAGCTTGAAAAGGAGATGAGGGGAACAAAACAACACTTTGAACTTCCGGATAGCCTTAGGACGCCAAGTGCGATTGATCTGCGAGTCATCATTCGGGATGGCAGGTTACTGTATTTTGCAATTCACGGCCAGCGAGAGGCAAAGATTTTTGGTGGAGTTGATATCCTAGCTTTAGCCCTTTCTCATCTTGATCCGCCGGTTTTTCACCGTGAAAATTTGCGTGCTCTAGTACGCCTTGTTGAAAGTTTTCAGAAACGTAAGGATCCACTTGCTACCTTTTTGAATAAAACGATCCCCCAAGACCTTCAACGGAAGCTTCTGCAATTTGGGGCCTCTCGAATAGTCCCTGGTGTTTCACAAAGCCAGCTTGTAAATGAATTTAACCCTCGTGAACAATGACTCGTTCAATCTCAACGTTTGCAATGTTCATCCATGGCTCCTTGATTTCGACCTGAACAATCCCACCAAAGAACACACACTGATGCTACGTGAAAGAGCTAACTGATTACTTCCGTCATACCGGTATAGGATGGTAATCAGGGCGGGCAGAGACATCTTACGGAGCATATCTGGCCTTCTTCACACATCCATCGCTGCACCATTCTTCTTGAGCCATTCTTTTCGCTCTCGATAATCAGGCAAGACCTTATCCATTTCATTCCAGAAGGCATCAGTGTGGTCGAGGGAATGGAAGTGACAGAGTTCATGCACGGCGATGTAGTCAATGATGGTCGGCGGAGCCATCATGCATTTCCAGTGAAACGCCAGATTGCCACTGGGTGTACAAGACGCCCACCGATGCCCAAGCTCTCGCACCTCGATATCGCGAGGCGTCACCCCGACTTTAGGCGCGTAATACCGGACTCGCTGGACCAGGCGCTCCTGGCCACGGGCAATGAAATACTCACGAAAGGCGGCCTTCGCGGCTACCACCTCTCCCCGGTCCACCAAGTCACGACGCAAGCAGAAACGTCCATTTCGTAGCAACAGGGGCACATCCTGATCCCCAACAAGAGAAAGACGGTAGGAGCGGCCGAGATATAGAAACCCCTCGCCGTTACGATACTCACGCAAGACTCGCGTGGCGTTGAGGTCTCGCCACTCCGCAAGTGTTTTATAGATCCAGTACCGTTTCGACTGAACGATGTCCTCAATGCGCTCATCCGGAAACTCAGCCGGTGCGCGCACGATCACACGCCCGTCCCGCTCAACCACAATATCTGCGGTCGTGCGACGGCTGCGTACGATGCCATACGAGATATCAGGGTTGGGCAAGGCCTTCATGTCGTCAGTTCCTCATGACGCTTCTCTGCCAGCTTGACGATTTCAACGGCAATGCGCTCATGCTGCTCGGTGAGCTGCGCAATATTGGCGAGAAGAATCTCCGTGTCAATATCGCCTCGCAGCCGCTTCACTTCAATCGGTTTCTTCCAAAAGTCGATGATCCCGATCGTCTCCTGGAGTATCTCCACGACGCGCAACATTAATTGTTTCAATCGTTCTCCATCCTGGGAAGGCACATCACCGTGACCGAACGCCAGCTGCGCCACGTAATCATAGAAGGTCGTGGCTTCCTTGGTCAGCCCTTCAACGGTTTCCGTACGCCCCGCTAACGCTTCCGCTCGAAGCTGCTCATACCCCTCTGCTAAGGCTTCCCAGTTATTCTTATGTTCCTGGATGAGCTTCTCTAATTTATCGCTCAGCCGCTTGTAGAAAGCCGGATCCTCATCAAAATGCACAGTATAGTGTTTGCGAAGAGCGTGCTCCATTTCGCTAGCCTTGGCCTCAGGATCACCGCCTGCATGTTTCCGCACCTGATCCAAGAATTCGGCCGAGAGCAGTTCAATAGGCGGAATCTTTGGATTGATGCCGAGATCAATCAAGTGCTCATTGATAAGAGCCTTCACCTTCGCCCCGGCATCGGCAAGATCAAGCGAATCGTCCTTATACCGTTCTTTGACCATGCGTAGTAGATAGCCGAACCGTCTGGCAGGGCCTCGAGAGGGATGCCCCGTCTCATGCGGCAGAATCAGATTCAAGCTCTGGAGAAACGCCTTCAGATAAACCTCAAAATCGGCCCGCCGCTTGAGATCCTCCATCGCGCCGACCGCCGCATGCACGACAGCCACCTCCGCTTCCGGCCCGTTCAATGCCCCTGTGACAAAAGCCTCAATCTTCGAAATCCCGGCTGAGAGGAAGTGCTGCAGGAGTCGCTGGTAGCGTTCTTCCAGGATCGGCACTTCCGTGAGTAGATTCTTCAGCCCCTGTTGAATATCCTGCGCATCTTCCTTGGCATAGATCGACAGAGCATGGGCCAGGTGATTCGCCAGGCCGATAAAGTCCACAATGAAGCCCCGCCCCTTACCTTTTGATACACGATTCACACGGGCGATGGCTTGCAGCAAGTTATGCTCTCGCAGCCGCTTGTCGATATACATCACCTGCTCGATCGGCGCATCGAAGCCGGTCAGGAGCATGTCGCAGACAATCAGGAAGGCAATACCTGTGAGGTCCTTGTCTGGGTCATTGAGATCAAACGGCTTGCAAAAGTTCTCCACTGCATTCCAACGCTTGGCCTCCTTACGGGCCTCCGTGATGACCGCGAGTTCATTCGTCGCATCGGATGACACGACCACCACTGCTTTCAGAAAGGCAATGCGCCGGATCAAATCTGCATTGGGCGTCGGTTGGCATTGTTCACGACCCAACCGTTCAACAAGGGCTGACCGTATGGCTTTCTGATAACGAATCGCCGCCAGCTTGGAGTGGCAGACGACCTGGGCCTTAAAACCGTCTGGCAGAATATTGTCGATGTAATGGCCCACTAAATCGCGGGCTATCGCTTCAATACGCTTTTCCGCTTCAAGGATGTCGCCGCTCGCGCCATATTTTTTCTTGATCGCCTGCAACTCTTCCTCGGTGCGCTCCTTGAACAGGTCTTCAAACTTCGTATCGAAACCATGCTTGTCCTTCAGCGCAGTATCCGCCGTTCGGCCTTCATAGAGGATTTGGAGCGTCGCGCCATCATGCACTGCATCCATCAGCTTGTAGGTGTCGATATATTCCCCGAATCGTTTGACTGTCCGCTTTGTACCGTGCTGTTCAGAAATGAGGGGAGTCCCAGTGAAGGCGATTCTGGTTGCACGCGGAAACGCCTCGAAGAGATTGTCTCCCAGGTCGGAGCTTTGCGTACGGTGAGCCTCGTCGATCATCAAGAGAATGCGTTCAGACCTGTTCACGATTCCGAACGTCTCCACTTTGGGCGGTTTGCCATAGCGAGCCAACGTCTCCGCCACCATCAGCGGGACATCTTCCGCCCGCTCCATGAACTTGTGGACCATCACCATATTCACATCGGAGGCGTCGGTGCCCAGGTGTTCACGGAGTTGGGCTGTACTCTCGATGACATTCACCTTTCCACCGATCAACCGAGCGGTCGCAGACAACTGGTCTTCCAGATCGATTCGGTCGTTCACCATCACGATCTTGAAGTCGGCCAAGTCGGAAGAGGCCCGTAACATCCTGGCGACGAAGACCATCGTGAGCGACTTACCGGATCCCTGCGTGTGCCAGACGACACCGGACCGCTCCTCGGCGGTTTTCCCCAGGCGCAACCGTTCGACAATGCGGCGGGCTGCTCGGTATTGCTGATAGCGGCAGACCACTTTCACTCGTTTCCCGGCATCCGTATCCATGAAGACGGTGCAGGTACGCAGCACATCCAGCACCGTGTCGGGGGCAAGCAGTCCCTGAATCATCTTTTCCTGCTCACGCTCGACCCCAAGCGGCGGCTGGTAGGAACGCCGGTGCTCCGGCCAGATATCTTTCCAGGCTGAGAAATGCTCGTGACCAGACGTGATTGTGCCGAACTCTGCCTTCTCGCCGCAGGTACGAATGAGCAGGAGATTTGAGTAGAACAGCCGCAGCTCACCTTCGCGCAACCCGGCGGCAGCGGTCTCAGGACGTCCATTTCTGTAGCGAAGCAATTGTTCGAATCCGGCGTGCAGCGGGTTGGCCGTGTTTGCATCGCCAATCTTCGCCTCGACCACCACGAGAGGAATGCCATTCACAAATAGAACAATATCCGGGATGATGCAGGCTTTCACGCAGCCTGGCGTGTCGACACGGAACTGGTTGATCGCATGAAAAACGTTTCGCTCTGGATGGGTGAAATCAATCAACTGCACCACTGGGTCGGGCTCCCCGGTGAGTTCGTTCACATCCACTTGAGCTTTGAGAAAGAGCGCCTGCACCGCCTCGTTTGCTTCGAGCAATGTGCGGCTGGGTTGGCGACCAATCTGATCGCGGAGATCGTCGAGCTGACGATCGGTCAACCAAGGCTGCCCCTCTGTGGTGAGATTGAGTAAGCGAACCGACGTGCGAAAGGTCTCCGGCAGCAACCACTCGCGGAAACTCCCACGCAAGCTGGTCGAAGGATACGATGGAATCAGCCCATGTCCCTGGTCGATGACTGTCCAGCCCAAGGTTGCGAGCTGATCCAGAAAGGGCTTTTCAACATGGAAGTATTCCGACATGGGGCATGCGCCTACAGCTAAACCCATACGAGCACAGGACTATTCATTCAGTCCACTTAAACAAATAAAATGTATTGGAATTCAATACATTGCAGCACAGCCCCCTCGTTGTTTTGTATAAAACATTGTTTAATCCGACAGTTTTCCATCCGTTTTATACAATCGCCAAAAGGCTCCGCGAGTCGTACCATCTACCTGGATGAGCTTCTCCCGCTTCATCTCCTGCAGAAGGTTCGTGACAAAGTGCCGTTTTTGCTTGTGATCGAGAGCATCCGAAAGCTTATCGAGTAGAAGTCGATTCAAGTCTTCCCTGCTTGCTTGACCAAACTGCTGGAGATAGGCGACTGCCATATCCTTGTAATGAGCTTTGTCGAAGGCTCGATTCTTGATGTAGGCAGCTTTCTCCCCGGTAACCGCTGCAACCTTTGCTGAGACAAACAGGTTGGGGCGACGCCCCTCGATCAGTTTTCGCGCCTTAAGCCGTTTGAAGGTATCGTCATCCAGCGCCCGCTTCTTTTGCACCTTATCTAAAGCGATCACATCGAGCAAATCCAGATCAGCTTGGCTCATCAGCAGCCGCGTGTAGTTTTCATCCAACACGCGACCGGTCAGACGGACCACCACCTTGCCCGGATCGTCGAGGTCATAGTCCGGCAGGGGAAAGCTACGATCCCGTTGCCGCATGAACATCCGCTTGATGCCGCTGCCGATGGTGTCGATCATATTCAGGCTGACCATAGCCTGCGCGAGAAAAGGATTCCGGTAAATTTCCGGCGGCGCATCGCTTCGAATCATGTCTTCCACCGTGCCCGGAATAAACGAGCCGAGATTCGTGAATAGAAGCGCGTCCGACGTTTCCACCACATTGATCCGCCCACGCAATGTGTAATCCTGATGCGCAATACAGTTGTGCAGTGTCTCGCGCAACACCCACGGATCGTATTGCGTCACTTCTTGCGGAAACAACGTCCCGCTGGGGAGATGTCGCACGGTCAAGTTGCGGATCTTTGCCAACACCTTATTGCCCGCAAGAATCAGAGGCGAATCGAAATGCTGATAGTCTTTCTCCAAATTCTGTTCGTCTTTTAGTACCCAAGTAATCCGGGATTGAGCCGGGGACAGAAGATGGGCGGATTCTTCCTTTCCCAAAAGCAACAAAGCCGTACGCGTCACCTTCCCCCCAACGCAGACCTTCGCTTTATTCAGAAACGTGACGTCATCCCAACCCGCAAGCTCCGCAGCATGCTGCGGACGCTTTTCCTGGTATTGCGCACGGGCGAACAATATGGCATCGGGGTCGAGATCGGTCAGGCTGGCACTCTCCACGACCTGTGCGGACCAGTCTTCTCGCATCGCTTGCGCGCGAATCTGCTCAATCTCGTTCAAATTCAGCGGTCCCAGTGACTCCCCGTCACGTCCGTAAAAGTGCCCCTTCCAGGCCGTCGGCACGACTCGCAGCGCAGCAGGAATTTGAAACATCACCACACGCCCTTGAGGCGTGAGGACTTCATGGATCTCCTCAAATGTCAGACGCTGACTGGTTTGAGCAGCGACCTCCTGCTTGAGACGATCCAAGTCGGGCCGGTGGGAACGGTACTGGGAACCCACAACAGTTCTGGGCTTATGTCGCACACCAAACACAAGCCAACCGCACGACTTATCTTTCAAGCATGCTTCGTTACTGAGCGCGGAGAAATATCGCCCTAAGTCATCAGAGTCAAAGTTATTCTTAGCCTCCTTGAATTCCACCCACTCCGTCTCGTCAGGAAGGGCAAGAAGCTCTTGCAGCTTCTTGTTTACATCCAGCGTCATCAGGTCGTGCTCCCACCTGATTGAGCTACCTTCACGCGCACGCGGCCGGTCAGAAGGTCTTGCATGAGGCCCTGTTTTTGTTGGCGGAGTTTAACGAGCTTGGCCTGCTCCGTCTGAATAAACCCATTGAGGAAGTCCAATCGATCGGCAATCCTCTTCTGCTCGTCTAACGAGGGCAACAACATGCCGATCGAACCAAGTTTCTCCTGCGTCAGGTGTGCAATGCTGGACTGAGACGTAAACTCACGGAAAGAGCCATTATCTCTCGCAAATCTCATGAAACGAAGCATGAATGAAGGCAATGCGTCGGCTGACTTGGGACGCAGTCGGTGAATCGCTTTCTGGTAATAGCACCCGTCCATCTCGCCACGCCACATTGCAGTCCGGCCAACATCTCCACCTTCACAAACTAAGAGATCACCTGGGAGAAGCGAAAACTTCTGCCTTTCATATGCATTAAAGTCCATGACTTCAATAGCAGAGATGTCCACAGCGTCCCACTGTACTGCTCGATTTCCTAAGTAAGGTGCGCTCAACTTTCCCGTTTTAGCGAACTTGTTCAACATTTTCCCGAGCTGAATCTCAAAGGCCTCTGCAATCCGAACCACCTCCCACTCCTTCGGAATCCAGCCGAGGGGGGAGTCTCTGTAGAGGTGGGGAACTTGCTCGCGAGTTGGACGGAGGTGACCCTCGGGAGTAATACCGCGAGTAAACAGATCGTGCATCAGCCCCGCCTTGATCTGCTGATACTTCGCAATCAACGCCTCCGTCTGCCCAATCGCCTCATCCACGGCTGAAAGGATTTCGGCGATGAGGTGCTGCTCGCCATGTCTTGGATGCAACACCGGAATGGATTCAATGATCTTGGTGTTTAGTGATTCTCTCGTTGTTCCAACAGAGCTATTGAGCACGAATTTCTGAACTGCGTGGGACCGTAGCGCATAAAACAGAAAGCGGTTATCTAACTTCGGATTGTCCAAGCGAAGGCGAAGAGTCTGCCCTGAGATTATCCAGCCTGCCTCGTTTTCAGTCACAAGAAGGCAACTCCCAGCCCTGCCAACGCGGGTAAAAACAATGTCGCCCGGCTTTAAGCTGTATCTTGCCAGACGTTTGGCGTCCGCGAATGAGATGCGAGGTAAGTCACCAGGGTTTAAGCCTCCCTCACCGATGTTTCTAATCAAAATGAACGGCACACCATCTTCAACATAGTCCTCGGCATGCAACTGTGAACCGAAAGGTCCAGTCTGAACTGTGGGGCCATTCCCCGCTCCAAGTTCACGAATGGTCTTGGTACCCCACGCAAAGTCACTCATACCCCAGCTCCACCAGGAACTGTTTCAGCCTCGCCGCCTCAGCATCACGTTTGGCCTCAATGGCCTTGGCCGTAACGGCATACTTGGCGTACAAGTTTTCCAAGGCCGCGGTGCAGGCTCGTTGATCGGCGCGGAGATAGCCCTCGTAGGTTTGGACCAATATGCGATGCAAGCGATCAAGGATCACGCGGCGGGCCTCGTCCCGGTCGATCTTCTCGCGGGCAGCGGCAACGAGTTCTTCTTCCTTCTTTTCCGTCGCGCGCAGATCGGCTTTCAATTGCTTGGCCTCATCCTCCAGCTCTTTGTGGCGCGCCAGCCGTTTCTCTGCCACCTCAGCACGCACTAAAAACTTGGACTGGTCACGCCTTTCCTTTTTCGCCAGCTTTGCCTGCGCCCTGGCTTCCTTGATTTCAGCTTTGAGGGCCTTCACCTCGTCATCAGCCAGCACGCCGGTTTCGTCCGCGTCTTCGTAATCCTCTTCATCGGCAGCGGCAAAGAGAGCGGACAGTTCGGCAAGACGCAGACGCTTCTGTTCCATCTGTGCGAGGATCTCAGGAAACTGGCTCTGGAGGATGTCGTCGTCGGGGATCAGCTCCGGTCCCCACCCGCTGAACGCGATGGATTTGAATTCCGGCTTGAAGAACTCAAAGTAACTGGCCAGTGCGCCGCGAATCTGATGTTCGGTCAGCAGATGCTGCTTGGCAAAGGTCGCTACGATACTCGCCAGCAGCTGACGGCGGAGTTCATACACATTGCCCCGCTTGCCGGTCTTCGGTGCGAGGGCTTCAATGAGCGGGAGATGCTCTTTCCACCACAACTCCAATTTCTCTACGAATCGCCCATGCGCCTTGGCGACTCCAGGATCACTCTTCACCAATTCTGCAAGGGCGCGCCGTTCGGTCACGACCGGTGCGAAATTTGCGTAGCTGTTGTCCTTGGGGCGTGGAACGAACACTCGTTCGCGCAAGCCTGGATAGTTCTTCCAGAAATGTTCGAGTGAGTCGATCTCCACGACTGGCACACCGCCGTGCAGGTGCGCGTGCACATCATGCGGCTCAGGCGGCGGCGCATTGTCCACATAGCGGCGGATGTTGCAGTTATACTCCTCCGCTTCGATCTCTTTGACCGGTACAAGCTTGGCATAGCCCTCGACATTCTTCCGCTCACGATAGACATGGACCATCTTGGAGATGTCTTCTGGACGGAGAAAGTTCTGTGCCTTGCCCTCACGATATTCACGATCAGCATTAATGAAGAAGACCTGCTTACGAGCGGCAGCATCTTTTTTGTTCATCACCAGCACGCAGGCCGGAATACCCGTGCCATAGAACAGCCCGGCTGGGAGCCCAATGATCGTCTCCAGCCAGCCCTTTTCGATGAAGTGCCGTCGTGCTTCCTTTTCCTCGCCGCCCCGGAACAACACACCGTGCGGCATGATGGTGGCCATCTTCCCGTCGGCCTTGAGCACGGCCAGCATGTGCTGAACGAACATGAGGTCGGCCTTCTTGCCTTTCTCCGGCATCCAGACGGCGAAGCGGCCAGGATATTCGATGTCCTTCTTGATGTAGTTCTGGCTGAAGGGCGGATTGGCGAGGACGCGATCATAGCGCTTCAGTTCGTTGCTCTCAGCCTTATGTTGCGGCCGGCGGATCGTATCTTCCTGGCGAATATCGGCGTCGGAGATCCCATGGAGGAGCATATTCATTTTGCAGATAGACCAGGTCGTGCCGATACTCTCCTGGCCAAAGAACGACACGTCTTTCGGGTTCCCGCCACACTCACGGATATAATCACGCGTCTGGATCAACATGCCGCCTGAGCCACACGTGGGATCATAGATGCTCATATGCGGTTGGGGTTCGACGATCTCGACAAGGGTGCGCACGACATCCGCCGGTGTGTAGAACTCACCAGCCTTCTTGCCCGCCGAATCGGCAAAGAACTTGATGAGGTATTCGTAGGCCGCCCCCAGCAGATCAGGAAACTCGAAGTTCTCGTCGCGGAGCGGAATCTTCTCGAAGTTCTGCACAAAGTTGGCAAGCGTGTCGTCGTCAAGCGTACGCTGGCCGATCTTACGGTTGAAGTTGATGTGCTTGAGGACATCCTGGAGGGCCTCGACGTTGGCGTCTTCCAGCGCTTCGAGGGCTTTGTTGAGGCCGCTTCCGACATTAGTCTTGAGGTGGCGAATCTTCGACCAATGGGATTTCTCCGGGACGAAGAACGTGTATTTGTCCGGGTTGGCAAGTTGCGCAGCAATTTGCTTCTCAGACATCCCTCGCGACTTGAGATCCTTGGCAAGCAGTTCTCGCTCCTGATCGAACAGATCGCTCATCCGCTTCAGGAAGAGCATGCCGAAAATGTATTCTTTGTACTCGGACGCATCCATGTTCCCGCGCAAGTCGTCGCACGCGCGGAACAGAAGACTGGAGAGTTGACTGAGAGTGAGCTTGGTCATTCAGGACAGAAGCAATAGGGGACAATTAGCGGAGCAGAATACGCTTTTCGCGATGGGAAATCATCTGCCCTTGGGAGTAAGGAGGAAACCTAAAATGGTCTTATTCCGTCCCACTTTTCATGGGAACCTAGAGGAGCTTGTGAGGCGATAAAATGGGAAATTTGGCCGCCAGCTGGCCGCTGGCGGCTACGCACGGGGGGAGAAGTTTTCGTAAACTCTTGATTTTTGGTGAGTCGGCTGGGATTCGAACCCAGGACCCTCGCCTTAAAAGGGCGATGCTCTACCAGCTGAGCTACCGACTCTCCGAAGAGGGGATCTGCACATCGTCACACGTGATCGTGACGGGAGGGATCTTACCACTGACGCGTCCCGGATCGCTACGGCGCGCATCCGTCACATGCGAAAAAACCGTCGAGGTTACCGTGAACGTGGCGAGCGCACGTGACGCCCGGCCTTGAGCGGGTTGTTGAGGATGATGGTTTCATCCCGGCGTGAGCCGGTGGAAATCATATCGATCCGGCACTCGGCCAACTCCTCTATCCTCGTGAGATACCGCTTGGCTTCCGCGGGTAACTTCTTATACGTCGTCACGCCGGTTGTGGGAGCGCTCCACCCCCGGATACGCTCATACACTGGCTCGCACTTGGTCAAGGCCAGCAGATCTGACGGCATATCCCGATGGAGCTTGCCATTGACCCGGTACCCCGTACAGATCTTCAGTTCTTTCCGGCCATCCAACACATCCAACTTTGTGACCGCCAAGGAAGAGAGCCCGTTGACCTTCGTCGCATGCCGCACCACCACACTATCGAACCACCCGCAGCGGCGAGCCCGTCCGGTGGTGGCGCCGAATTCTTTTCCACGCTCCTGGAGCCATCCACCAACTTCATCGGTTAATTCGGTCGGGAACGGTCCGCTGCCAACGCGCGTGGTATAGGCCTTGGTGATGCCCATTACTGCATCGATCTTGGTTGGTCCCACCCCGGTTCCTGTGCAGGCGCCACCGGCCGAGGAGCTCGATGAGGTCACATAGGGGTAGGTGCCGAAATCCACATCCAAATGCGTGCCCTGCGCGCCCTCGAACAACACGGTCTTGCCGGCATCCACCGCTTTATTGACGACCAGGGTCGTGTCGATGATGTAGCTCTTCAGTCGATCAGCATAGGCCATGTACTGCTGATACACCTTTTCCAGCTCAAAACAGTCAACCTTGTGAAGCTGCTCCAGCAGCCAATTGATGTCGACCAGATTTTCTTCCAACTTCTGCTTGAACAGCGGGGGATTCAGCAAATCGCCCATGCGAATGCCGATCCGCGCCATTTTATCGCCATAGGAAGGGCCGATGCCGCGACCGGTGGTGCCGATGCGACGGACGCCTTTGGACTGTTCTGACGCTTTATCAATGGCCTTATGGTAGGGCAAAATCAAATGGGCGCGGTCGCTGACGGCGAAATTTTTTGCGATTTTGACGCCCTGGCCCTGCAGATGATCCATTTCTTCGATCAATGCTCCGGGATCAACCACGACCCCGTTGCCGATCAGACAGCGGGTGCCACGATATAAGATGCCCGAGGGGATGAGATGGAAAATGAACGTATCCCGTTTGTTGATGACCGTGTGGCCGGCATTGGATCCTCCCTGATACCGCACGACCATGTCGGCATCCTTCGCCAGGATATCGACTATTTTCCCTTTACCTTCGTCGCCCCATTGGGAGCCGATGATGACGAGATTCGCCATTGTTCGCTGCCTCTGCTCCTTCTTCCCGTCTGAACTCGAAAAAAAGGCCCTGACCTCGTACTGATCAGAGCCGGAAGGGCATCATGGTAGGATTCGCACCGCGGTTTGTCAAGCGGGGTTTTCAGGTAACAGCTTTGTCCCTGAGCCTCTGTCCTCCCCGAGACAGCTTTGTATGCCTTCTTTTCTTAAGCCTCTCCCTTCCCCTTCTCAACAAAACGGAGGCGCTCGAGCCTTCACCGCGCGCCACTCCTCCCTGCAAGTTTTCCCAGAAGGCGCATGCTCTGCCCCCCTTTTTTTTGCGCGCATCCAATGAGGGTTTGCCAACACCGCGCGTTTCGCGAGCACAAAAAGGGGCGAGCGTCGCCTGCGTCCCACCCTTTTCTTGACTGAGAAAATCCGCCCATGCTAGATTGCAGAGTTACGTCTGCAGCAGCATTCGTTTTCTCGGTGCCTGTGCACATTGAGATTCAAGCTTGCGTGGGGCTGTGGCGCAGTTGGGAGCGCGCGTGAATGGCATTCACGAGGTCGCCGGTTCAATCCCGGCCAGCTCCACCAAATCAAGCTTGTCCGACCAACACTCCGGATGTGTGCGGGGATATCCGAACTCAACGAGTCATACGCTTGGCCAGCCGCCGCTTCACACGCAGGCGCTGACACTCCGCAGCGGGTACCTCGCCGAACGTTTTACCTCAGACCCCGAGTAATACTGATCCATGCTTCAGCTTGAATCTGTCCATAAGCAATATTCCACGAAGGTCCTGCTCGAAGGCGCCACCGCGCATCTGCGGCCTGGAGCCCGTGTTGGTCTCGTTGGCCCCAATGGCGCTGGAAAAACGACGCTTTTCCGAATGATCCTCGGCGAAGAGTCGCCCGATAAAGGCACCATTCGCAAACGTCCGCGACTGCGCGTCGGCTACCTGCCTCAGGAACTCGAAACCATCGTCGGAAAAACCGTGCTGGATGCCGCGCACCGCGACATCTATCCGGAACATGAAGCCGAACGCATCCTCTCCGGTCTAGGCTTTACTGAAGCTGACTTTTCCCGGCCGATCGAGAACCTCTCGGGCGGATACCGCATGCGCGTCGCGCTGGCGCACCTGCTATTGTCAAATCCCGATGTCCTTATGTTGGACGAGCCGACAAATCACTTGGACAAACCAACCCAGCGTTGGTTCGAGCGGTTTCTCCTTGAGTCCAACCTGACGCTCCTCGTGATCAGTCACGACACAAGATTTCTCGATGGAATCGCTACGCACATCTGGGAGCTCCGGGATCGAACCCTTCAGGAATATCGCGGAAACTATACGAAGTTCCAGGAACTCCGGGCGGCCCGAGATGCACAACTCGAGTCGGCGGCGAATCGGCAGAGCAAAGAAGTGGCGCGCGTTCAAAGTTTCATCGACCGCTTCCGATATCAGGCGAATAAAGCCAAACAGGTGCAGTCGCGCATCAAGCAATTGGATAAAGTGAAGCTGATCGAACGGCAACGCGATACCAAGCGCGTGCGGTTCAAGTTTCCGCTTCCCGCTGCCAGCGGCCGGCATGTGCTTGAGCTCAAGGGCGTGGCCAAGAGTTATGGAGAGAAGATCATTTATCGTTCGTTGGACTTCACGGTGGAACGCGGCCAGCGCGTGGCGCTCGTGGGTGAAAACGGCGCCGGCAAAAGCACCCTGCTCAAGATGTTGGCCGGAGTGTTGCCGTTTGAAAAGGGATCGCGCCATGTCGGCCACGGCGTCACCTTGCACTACTTTGCCCAGCACCAGGCAGAATCCTTGAATCAGGACGACACCATTCTGGAATCATTGGCCGAGGTGTCGGCGCAGGCTGAAACCAATTTTCTCCGCGGAATCGCCGGAGCGTTTCTCTTTACCGGCGACGATCAGAAGAAGCCCATCAAGGCCCTCAGCGGCGGGGAGCGCAACCGCGTCGCTCTAGCTCGCATGTTGGTAGAACCGGCCAACACTCTGCTGCTTGATGAGCCGACCAACCACCTCGACCCCGCCTCGGTGGATATGCTGACGGACGCCATGACTGATTTCCCAGGGACGATCGTGTTTATTTCTCATGATCCGACGTTTCTCGCCCGCGTCGCGACTATGATCGTCGAGGTGGACGAAGGCCGGGCCAAGAATTATTTGGGGGACTACGAATATTTTCTGTGGAAGAAGGCTCAGGAATTCGAGTCCATCAAAGAAAGCAGCGCGGAACTTGCCGCCGCCCAAGCCGACAAATCGTCGGGCCCCACGAAGGCCATGGCCTCGCAGGTACAACCGAAGTCCTCAGGCGGAGAACGGCGAGACCTAAGCAAAACTCAGGCACGCCTCGAAAAACAAGTGTCTCGCGCGGAGGGAGAAATTGCCTCCATGGAATCCAAGGTGAAGTCGAGGGAACTGGAACTGGCTGATCCGAAGCTCTATCAAGAGCTCGGCCGCTGGAGCGAACTGCAACGAGAGCAGGAATCTTGGAAGAAAGAGTTGGAACGGCTCACGGCGCGCTGGGAATCGTTGTCGGAGGAATTACAGGAGGTACGGGAAAAACTGACAGCCGCCGGTTAGTCGGTCGACTTCAGCGTCTCTTCCAGATAGTAGTACAGCCAGCGGTTCTTTTCTTTCGTCACCAGGTCGTCCCACACCACCCCCAGCAACATCCCCTTCTCCCACGGTTTCGCCCAGGCCACTG
>CAZKVY010000065.1:0-21275 GCA_964556305.1 uncultured Nitrospira sp.
TACAGGCTGATGTGAAGCTCGATACGCTGGGGTATTTTTGCCCGATGCCGATTATCTTGACCTCGAAGAAGATCAAGGAACTGACCATGGGTCAGGTGCTGGAAGTCGTCTCTGACGACGAGGGCATCAAGAAAGACATGCCGGCCTGGTGTGAGACGACCGGCCATGAAATGGTGGGGTTGGAAGAGGAGCAAAGTTCTTCCAAGCGCATATACAAGGCCTTCGTCAAAAAAGCCAAATAGCGACAGGCGCGCGGATGCGAGGCCGTCATGTTTCTGCCAAGCCGGAGGGTGTGGTCGCCTGCCTCCGGCTTTTTTATTGTGTGGAATCTCCCGAGAAGTAGGCAGGTCTCAACGGGTTGAAAAAGGAATGCAGTGAGCCAGATCGTAGAATGTGTGCCGAATTTCAGTGAGGGCCGGAATCCCGACGTCATCCAGGCGTTGGTCTCCCTGGTTCGTTCCGTGCCCGGCGTGGCTTTGCTGGATGAATCACACGATGCGGACCACCACCGCGCGGTAGTCACATTCGCCGGGCGGCCCTATGCCGTCGCCGAGGTGGCTTTTCAAATGGCACGACTGGCCTCTCAGTTGATCGACTTGCGAAGCCATCATGGTGAACATCCGCGCGTCGGTGCGACGGATGTGATGCCGTTCGTCCCCATTCGCGACGTCAGCATGCAGGATTGCGTGCAATTGGCTCGGATGGTCGGCCAGCGCATCGGTAATGAATTGAAGATCCCGGTCTTTCTCTACGAACAGGCGGCTGCGAGACCTGAGCGCA
Organism: uncultured Nitrospira sp.; assembly: GCA_964556305.1. GTDB lineage: Bacteria > Nitrospirota > Nitrospiria > Nitrospirales > Nitrospiraceae > Nitrospira_A. The sequence goes on from CAZKVY010000065.1 coordinate 781, forward strand.
TCCAGCTGGAATGGATTCGAAAAGGGGGCTTGAAGGGACTGGCGGATCGGATGGCCGCAGACGAGGCGTGGGCACCGGACTTCGGTCCCAAACACCTGCATCAGACCGCCGGGGCCACGGTGGTCGGCGCGCGGTGGCCGCTCATCGCCTTTAACGTGAATCTGAAGAGCCCGGACGTATCAGTTGCCAGGGCGATTGCGAAAGCCGTTCGGCAGTCGAGCGGAGGTCTTCCGAGCGTGAAAGCGATCGGGGTTGAACTCAAGAGTCAGGGGCTCGTGCAGGTCTCGATGAATCTGACGAATTATGAAGAGACGTCGCTTCACGTGGTGCTCACCGCTGTCGAACGAGAAGCAGCGGCCCGTGGTGTAGAAGTGGCAGGGACGGAAATTGTCGGCCTGGTGCCCGAACAGTGCCTTATTGATACCGCTCAGCAGGCGCTGCATCTCGATCAATTTGAAGGAAGGCAAGTGCTGGAAATGCGCTTGGACAGCGTCGAAACGCGCACGGCGATCGGGCAGTTAGCCGCGTCGCAGCCGAGCAAGGCGCCGACGACGCTGCCCACGAAAGCGGGTGCACTTGCTGAAGCGGTGCCCGCTCAGCAGGGGTTGACGGGGGGTAGCGTGGGTGCTCTCGCGGCGTCGTTCGCGGCTACGTTGGGCACCATGGTGGCTAAATTGAGCCGTGCACGCGCGGTGGAAACGCGCCTGTCCGAGATCGGCACGCGCCTCCGCGAGTTGGCGCAGGCTGATCGGGATGCCTATGCCCGGGTACTCCAGGCCAGGAAACTTCCAGCCAACCATCCTGATCGCGCCGTGCAACTGTCATCTGGTGTATTGGGTGCGATCGAGACGCCGATGGAAATTGTGAAACTCTGTTGCGAGGTGATCCCGCTTCTGCGCGGCATCTTAGCGAATGCCAAGCCGGAGCTTCAGCCTGACCTGAAGATGGGCATTCACCTGGCTGAGGCGGTCATCGACGGCTGCGTGGAAATGGTCGAAGAGAACATGAAAGCCCAACCAAATCAGCAACTTGTTACATCCATTCGGGAGCGTTTTACCGTTGCGGAACAAATGCTTGTGGATGCGAAATCGCTATGCTACACTCCGCCCTTCGATTCGTGGTCCCAAAACATGTTGAATATCCTGAAACTTCGCTGAAAGAGAGTCGAAGGTAGCGGACGATGGAAATTAAGGTCTTCAATAACAACGTTGAAAAAGCCCTGAAGGTCGCCAAGAAGAAATTGGCGGGCGAAGGATTGTTCCGCGAACTGAAGCGCCGCCGGTACTATGAGAAGCCGAGTGTCCGCAAGAAGGCGAAAGAGCGTGAGGCTCAACGTCGCCGCCAGAAGTGGCTCGCAAAGAGACGCCCTGAATAGGCAGCAGGCGTTTTCCCTCCGCCGACCATCCAGACCATTCCAGTTGAATTCCTCTTTCCGGCACCTCCATGCAGGCGCAAGAGATCCACGCCGTCATCCGAACGGTCAAACGGGAGATCGCCCGCTGGCCTGATCCGGTCGTCGGGGTCGTGGCCAAAGAGTCCGGTCGCGATCCCTTCCTGGTCCTGATCTCCTGCCTTCTCAGTCTGCGAACTAAAGACAAGACCACAGGTGAGGCCAGTGCGCGACTGTTTGCCTTGGCTTCAACTCCGGCGACGATGCAGCAACTGTCCCAGTCGGCTGTCGAGTCAGCCATTTATCCCGTCGGGTTTTACCGGACCAAGGCCAAACAAATTTCACAGATTTGTACGCAGGTGCTTGAGCGCTATCACGGTCGAGTGCCGGATGAGATTGAAGAATTACTGACCTTGCCGGGAGTGGGCCGAAAGACTGCGAATCTGGTGGTGACAGTCGGGTATGAGAAGCCGGGGATCTGCGTCGATATTCATGTCCATCGGATCAGCAACCGGTGGGGCTATGTGAAAACCAAGACTCCCGATGAGACTGAAAAGGCCTTGCGCGCCAAGCTGCCCCGCAAGTATTGGATCACCTTCAATGACCTGCTCGTGCCTTACGGACAAAATCTCTGCCAGCCAGTATCGCCATACTGCAGCCGATGCAAAATCGCGGAGTACTGTGATCGCATCGGGGTGACCCACTCCCGCTAAGATCTGCTCCCCCTCATAGCCTCCCGTTTCAACCACTCCATAGGCGGTCTGGCGAACGTCACGGCACAATTTCTCCTGGTCTATCGGCGCTGTTGCCTGGTTCATGCCTGAACGGCATGGCATGTCGCGTCCTGGCAACTCCAGCAGTGGTCACGTATCATGAAGCATGATAACAGTCTGCTGGCTCCCCTGTGTATTAAAGGAGGCATCCATGACTATGCAATCCAGGTTCAACCGAGCAGTGGTTGGTTCGCTGGCCTTGTTGGCGATTGTGGCGTTCGTTGTGAGCCCCATGCCGGTTCAGGCTGCGGATGCGCCGCCCGGCGGGAAAGTCAAAGTGCTGTACCACGTAGATGGAAAAGACCCGGAGGTCGCCAAGTATGCCTTGGCCTTGATCAATAAGCACATCGAGGCCGAAGGTGGGCCGGACAAAATCGATATCGAATTGGTGGTGCATGGCCCGGCGTTGGAGTTGTTTGAGAAAGACAAGATGGATGCTGAAATGGCCAAACGTTTCGAGCAGATTATCGAGAAGGGCGTGAAGGCCGAAATGTGCCAGGTGTCAATGAAGCTCTATAACAAGACACTCGACAACCTTGTGAAGGGCTTTGTGGCGACGCTGCATCCGGTGGCGGTCAAACGCATCGCGGATCTTCAGCAGCAGGGCTACATTTACATCAAACCCTAAGGGGTGGTGACCATGCGCTCCATCGGCCCTCGCTGGTTAGGCCTTGCCCTGGCCCTCTTCACATCGTGGGGCGGTCCTGTCGGGGTGGGGCACGGCGGCCAGGATTTGCCTTTCGCGCCTGACTTTGAACTGGTGACGTCGACCGGTGAGGCGGTCAGTAATATCACCCTGAGAGGCCGACCGGTGCTGTTGGTTTTTTGGGCTCCCTGGTGCAACGTGTGCCGGAAGGAATTATCGGAGATCGCGAATTTTTATCGTCAGGACAAGCCGCAACAGTTACGCGTCATTTCGATCGGCTTTGCCGACTTTCGGAACAATGTCGAGACGTTCGTCAGAGAGCGACCCGCGGTCTTCGTATTTCCGACCGCCTATGACGAAGACCGGTGGGTGGCCCAGGCGTTCAAGGTGCGGGTGACACCAACCTATGTAGTGTTGGATCAGCAAGGCCATATTGCGATGACGCATCTGGGAGCCGGTCTATTGCAAAACGCGCAATTCCACGCCCTCGTGGCGAAGCTGAAGAAGTTGTGACGAGGGTGGGGAGGCGGCGGGATGCAGCTTTCCTCTGTTCGCTGTCTATCAGGCAGTCCTCGCAGGACGCTAAATAAACAGCTTGGTTTCCGCCTGTGCGGTCAGTGAGAGAATGGCGGGAAGGCCGAGCACTTCGTCCACGTTTCGTTCGACCGCGCCCGCTTCGACACCCATATATTCGAGTCCCGCGCTGCAGGCGACGAGGCGAAACTGGCCGACAAGACGGGCCTCATGAAACATCTCGGAAATTTTTGGGACCTTCTTCTCTTTCAGGAGACGTGTGACTTCTTCGGCTGAAGCGGCATATTCGGGAGGAAAGTCGATCTGGTCGATCTTGCCCTCGGCCAGTTTTTTGATCGTCCAGAACAATAAGATCACGATGACATCCTTGTTCATGGCCGCGGCGGTAAGACCGAGGGTCGCGACCTGGTGCAACTTGTCGTAGGTGGCGTTGTGGGCGAAGATGACGAACTTGGGCTTATCGGCCATGGGGACTATTTGACCTTCTGTCTGGTTTTGACGCTATTGATAAAGTCGCTGATGGCTGCATCCACCTCGGCGGGGGTCATGGCGCGATCATGCATTTCGCTCTCATCGAGCAGGTAACGCTCGCCTTGCTTCTCCTGTCGCACGATCACGGAATTTTCCGGAGTGACCTCTACCCGCATGAACCATTCTTTTTTGCCCTGCGTCATGACGACTTCTTTGCCGAGCCCGATCTTGGTGATGTCGATCTGCAGTTCAGTTTCTGCGGTGGCGTCGGCAGCCTGTGCCCATTGGTCAAACACAACAGCGGTGTTGAGTAATAGGGCCAAGCCAAGGACGGCCAGGCGGCAGGCCAGGGAGTGGAGGGTCGTCAGCGTGACGATGTTGGATGGCTGCGGCAGCATGGTGAAGAATTATAACGGGCAGCGCATGGAACGTAAACCCGCTAGGGTTCGGCACCCTTTCCGCCGCGTAAAGCCCCATGCTAGGATGCGCCCGTGATAAGTGACATTTTGGCGCAGATCGAATCCTACGTGCCGGCGAACGTCCTGATCTGGTTCGCTGTGTCGTCCGTCTTTATGTTCGTGGGGACCCTGATCGCGATACCCATCATCCTGATGCGGTTACCGGCGGACTATTTCGATACCCGCATTCCGCGCCCCTGGATGGAAAACCACCACCCGGTGCTTCGGCTGCTTGGGCATATTGTAAAAAATGTCGTCGGGGCCATTTTTCTCTTCGCGGGATTTCTCATGCTGTTTCTGCCGGGGCAGGGCGTGCTGACGATGTTGATCGGCCTGTCGTTGATCGAATTTCCCGGCAAGCGTCGCGTGGAAGCAAAAATCGTCGGACAATCCACCGTCCTGAGCACGATCAACGCAATGCGAGCCAAGTTCGACAAGCCGCCGCTGATCATTGCTCCGGACTGACGCCGTCGGCGTAGATATCGGTTACGCCGGTTATCCATAACCTGTTTGTCTCTTCCTCCATCATGCCTACTCTCTATCTGATTGACGGGAGCGCGTACATCTATCGGGCGTTTTTTGCCTTGCCCCCCTTGAGCAACTCCAAGGGTCTGCAGACCAATGCCGTCTACGGCTTCACCACCATGATGATGAAAGTGCTGCGGGACCACCGTCCGGACTATGTCGCCGTGGTGTTCGATGAAAAAGGTCCGACTCACCGGCATGAAGCCTTCAAGGACTACAAGGCGCAACGGCCTCCCATGCCGCAAGGCATGAGCGCGCAGATTCCTTTCATCCATCGCGTGGTGGAAGCGCTGTCTCTCCCGGTGATCCGACAAGCCGGGTACGAGGCCGACGATCTGATCGGGACCTTGGCGCGGAAGGGGGAAGGCGAAGGCCTTGATGTCGTGATTGTCACCAGCGACAAGGACATGTTCCAACTGCTCACGCCGAAAACCCGCATCTACGATCCCGTGAAAGACAAGTGGTTTGGCGAAGCGGACTCGCAGGTGCGGTTCGGCGTAGAGCCGGCCCGTGTCGTCGAAATCATGGGCCTCATGGGTGATACCAGTGACAATATTCCCGGCGTCAAAGGCATCGGCGAGAAAACGGCCGTAAAGCTGATCACGCAGTTCGGCACGATCGAGGAGCTGCTACGCCGCGTTGAGGAAGTGACCCCGGCCAAAACCAAGAATCTTCTGCTGGAACAGGGTGATAAGGCCCGCATGAGTAAGCAGCTCGCGACCATTCAGTTGGATTGTCCCATCGAATTTTCTCCTGCTCATTTTCAGGCGAAAGCGCCTCAGACCGAAGCACTCGTGAGCCTGCTGCGCGAGTTGGAGTTCATGACGTTGGCTAAGGCCTTTCAGGGCGAGACTCCTGAGCAGAACCGGTTAGGGGCTGAGGTCGAGCGGATTCATGATGCTGCTGGAGCGGAAAGCTTTTTGCAACGGGCACAACCCGATGCCATGCTGGGATTCACTTGCGTGTTGAGCGGTGAGGCGGGTGTGCGAGCAAATATCCAAGGCTGTGCCATGGGTTGGCCGGACGGGGCTGCCGCGTTTGTGCAGGGCGAGACAGGTGATTGGCCGCCAGTCCTCACCGCGTATGTGCGGGATGGGAACAGGCCGAAAGCGGTGCAAGATCTCAAGCCGGCTTTGTTGGCCCTCCACCGGCAGGGGATCGATATGACGGGCCCCTACTTCGATACGATGGTCGCCGATTACCTCCTAAATCCCAATCGCCGCGCGCACACCCTGGAAGCGATCGCCATGGACCTGCTGAGGTATCAACTCGGCGCCGGCTCAAGCGAGGAATCAGCCAAGGGGCCGCAGTCCCTGTTTGATGTCGATGAAGGGCTGGTCCGTCGAAGCGGCGAGGCGGCCGCGGTCACGGCGAAAGTGGCGCCGATGCTTCGCGAGCGGTTGAAAGAGCAAGGCAGTCTGTCGCTGTTTGAGCAGGTGGAGATGCCGCTGGTGCCCGTGTTGGCCGAAATCGAACGCAATGGATTTCTGCTCGACGTCGAGGGGCTGCACGGATTGAGCAAAGAGCTGGAGCGGGAACTCGATCAGATGGTCGGGACGATCTACCGATTGGGCGGCGGCGAGTTTAACATCGGCTCGCCGAAACAATTGGCCACGGTACTGTTCGAAACCCTGGGCCTCAAACCGCTACGAAAAACGAAGACCGGTTACTCCACCGATGAAGACACCCTTACGCAACTTGCCGATCAGCACGAGCTTCCCGCGCAGATCCTCAGCTATCGGACCCTGACCAAACTCAAATCCACCTACGTGGATGCCTTGCCGCAGTTGGTGAATCCTGAAACGAAACGACTCCACACGTCACTCAATCAGACCGTGGCGGCCACAGGACGACTGTCTTCGACCGATCCCAATCTTCAGAACATTCCGGTAAAGGGCGACTATGGCCTGCGCATCCGTGAGGCCTTCATTGCGCCGCCTGGCCATCACTTGCTGTGTGCCGACTATAGTCAGGTGGAGCCGCGTATATTGGCACACCTCTCTCAAGACCCTCGGTTACTGGAGGTGTTCGAGAAGGGCGAAGACATACACATGGCGACGGCCATGGAGATTTTCAACCTGCCAGCCGGGGAGGTCACCCGCGAAATGCGGCGCGCGGCAAAAAGCGTCGTGTTCGGGATTGTGTATGGCATCAGCCCGTTCGGACTCGCGTCGAACATCGGGGTGCCACAAGCCGAGGCCAAAAAATACATCGAGACCTTCTTCGAGAAGTTTGCGGCGGTGCGGGCCCTGATGGACCGGAACATCAACGACGGCAAGACCAAGGGTTACACGACGACGATCATGGGGCGTCGCCGTCCTATCCCCGAATTGCAGAGCGGTGATCCATCCCAACGCGGCGTAGGCGAGCGCATGGCGGTGAATAGCCCGATCCAAGGCTCGGCCGCGGACCTCATCAAAGTGGCCATGATCAACGTGCATCGACGCCTGCAACACGAACTGCCCCGTTGCAAAATGATCCTCCAGGTTCATGACGAATTGATCTTCGAAGTGCCGGACCAGGAACTGGAACTGGCGAAGCAACTCGTGAAAGCCGAAATGGAAGCGACCGGTGCAGCGTTGGGGTTATCAGTGCCGCTCAAGGTGGATGTGGGGGTGGGGTGTAACTGGCGCGCCGCCCATCCGTAGCAGGATGTTGAAACAGGCTGCCAGCGGCGTTCCCAGTCGCACGCCTCCCTGCGGCCTTGCCGGACAGCCTGTTTGAACATCCTCAACTGAAGCTGATGTTGCACAGTGCGTGAGTCGATCCAGTTCAGCCTATGTCGCCGCACAAGCGTACATTGTCGATACCTGAGTCGGAATTTCAGGCCTTGGTCCAGCAGGCGCTGGACGGCCTTCCTGACGAATATGCCAAGCGCATCACCAATGTCGCGGTAGTAGTGGAGGATGAACCTTCACCCGAAGTCCTCGCCGATCTCGAAATGGAGGAAGACGAAGATCTTCTCGGCCTCTATCAAGGCCTCTCCATCGACAAAGAATCGTTCTTCGAGGCGGGCGGCCAGCTGCCGGCAAAAATCTCCATCTATCGCGGGCCAATTCTCAGATTGTGTCGTACCAAACAGGAAGTGGTGCAGGAAGTGCGTGATACCGTCGTGCACGAGATCGGGCATCACTTTGGGTTCGACGACGACGAGATGCCGTATTAGCAGGATGGTGAAAAAGGAGACAATCTTACCCGCCAGGCCCCAGCGCACCAAGATGCGCTTCTCCCAGGCGTCATTCTCGGTCGCACGCCTCCTGCCTTTGGATAGCTTTTTTTGACCATTCTGCAGTGAGAAGAGCCGCGAGCTGCCTAAGAATTTCGGCAGGGAAGAATCCGTTGCAGTACTGCGCGGGTGCGGATGAGTATGAGGAAAGGCTTTCCCCGGTACGAGCGCTCGCATCGAGCGGACGCTCTTTGGCCCCAGTGCTGGAAGCAAGTTAGAGTCAGTCTACTCCACCTCCGGTAGTTCCTCATAAATCGAGATCACAACGGCGCTCATCTCTGCATTCGACACCGGTATGTTGTAAATTTCTTCACCGGCTTCCCGCATCTGTTTGAGATTCAGCATCGTGCCGGGAGCAAGGTTTTCTCCTTTATCGAGTTTTCCACGAACCGCATAGATGACCCAGCGAGGACCTTCCAGGGACAAGACGAGATAGGAAAAATCGGAAGCAGCCAGAATGGTGTGGGCGCCAAGATGCGAAAGGGTGCCGTAACTGAGTACGAGGCCGCCTCCCAGTTCATAGCCGGCTGGAACCGCTATGGCTTTATTGAGCTCATAGACAGCATACCCGCCCGCCACTCCCACGGAAGCCGCTGTTCCGGCTGCGATCGTACTGCCGGCAATCACGTTGCCAAAGGTATATGTGGTGGCGGCACCGAGTTCCCCGGACACCAAAAGAGTTCCTCCGGTTAACACTTGAGCGGTGCCTGTGGCCACTCCGATGGTCCCGCCGCCGACCACGATACCGGCTGCAGCCAGCGGAACACCGATGTACTGCACAGTTTTCCCGGCCGCATATCCCGTGCCTTTGACCACCGCGCCGGCCACCTGGCTCGTCGCCTTGATGCCGTAACCCGCCGCAGAGCCGGCGGTAGCGAGCGAACCTGCCGCGAGGTGCGATCCAGCCAAATCAACCAAGCCGAACAGCCCGGCCACCGCGGCTTTCCCGGACGGAGCGATCAGGTCATAACCGGCCTTGGATGAATCCCATCCGATTTCCAAAGCCAGTTCTGTGCTGACGCCCGCTTCGCGCGCGACCACCATGACGGGGAATGCGACCGCATTCACACCGACATAGCCCAGGGAGGCGGCCGAGAGTTTACCGACCGGTTCGATGGCAGCATCCCAGAGGAGACCTTGTACGACCCATCGAAGCGACCGCAACACGGCCAGGCTGATGCCGGTCGTGTGGTAATCGGCAAGTTCCTGCTTCGCTTTCGACATGGAGTGATTGATATTCGATGGATACTCCGTCACGGTGCGCCCAATGAGGTCCGTCATGGTCTTGGACCACCGGCCTCGTCGTTCATTTTCTTGCGAAAGGGACCCGGAAAAATTCAGCCTGGCGAGGTCGTCTCCCATTTCCTGGCCGCGCGTCTTCAGCTTGGATGGAACGGTGGCATAACCCTGCACGAACTCTTGACGGGCAAATGATCCGGCTGCGGAGGAGCGGAGGCGCGATCCCTTTGAGAGGATATGGACCTGCGCCAGCGACTCTGTGACGATCCTTCGCCCCTGCTCGCTGCCGCCGTGGGCGATCTCGCGTCCTGCTTGGCGAGAATCTTCAACCAGGTCTGCGCCGAGACGATCCATGTCCGCCGTGGTTTCTTTGGAGAATTCCCACGCTTTTCCGAGTAACTCTTTTCCCTCATGAGCGGCGTGATAGATCAGCAACGTGCCGTCTGCTCGTGTAAAGCGTTGAATCTCCCTGGTCAGCTCGCCGCTCGCATCATGGATTGCCGTGCCGGCCTGAAGACTGATCTTGGTGCCCTCAGACACAATAGAGACCGATTCCCTTGCCCGCTCGAGTGAGAGTAATAGTGATTGTCTGGCGCGAATCCCCATCAGTTCCAGGGCGAACTCAGCGGCGCTTGGTCCGGGCGGGATGAGGCTGATGGAGGTGTTGGGGACGTGAAAGGCTCCATTCTCGTAGAGAGAGAGGTGGCCCTCCGTCACCAACTTCTTGCTGTATTTCAGAGGGTCATCCGGATGCTGTTCGGATTCCGCAGTCGTACAGCTGAACAGGGCCGCGGTCAGCGAGAGAGCCCAGGCAGCTGTGAGGCGCATAGGGTTAGGGCTGTTCACAGTCACCGTCCTTCCGCTTGGCGTCACAGGCTACTCGTGGAAGGATCTCCCGGATCAAGGCAGGGTCGCGAGAAATCACTTCGACCTGGATACCGTCGGCCTGGTTCAGTTTATTCAAATCCAGCACGGTGCCGACGGGCACATCCCCAGCAGATGCCTCCTCTGCTGATCCCGCATCAGAGGGCCGTACCTTGAGCTTGCCCGTCACCTTCGTAATCACGAGCTGCGGCCCCTCCCAGGCCAGCAGGATCACCGTGTCCGCCATGCCCATGAAGAGATGGGCCGGAAGGGCAGAGAGCGCGTTATACCCCAGGACAAGACCGGACGAGGCTTGATTGATGGTCACCTTTGTCGCGCTTGTCAGGCCATCGTAGGCGAGGTATGCCACATACTTTCCGGTATCCACTGTGGACATGGTGAGGCCCTCGCCGGTAGCAACAGCGGGAGGCGAGACGGTAAACGCCACTTGGTTGATCACCCCGAGCGTTCCTCCGCCGACGTAGGTGAGCGGCACCGCACCCAGCGACAACGTCGCCAGTCCGGTCAACAACCCGCTCTCGATGGTTGGAGAGATGAGTGTGACGCCGGTCTTGCCGGTATAGAAGAACGCCATCCCGGTGGCTTGCACCGTGCGTCCGGTGACGACGGACGCGGTTGCGACGGGGAGGAAGACAGCACCCGTTGCAGAGGCGGCTCCTGTAGCGGTTGTGCGCACGAGGGCTTTGGAGGACGGGACCGCCGCCCCATGGTAGAACGCCTTGAGGTATCCCCGGAGAATCGGCCCCATCGCTAACAGGGTGTTGGGCTGCTCGCCGGACCGTTCGTATTCCGCGCGGAATTCTCGACTGGCTTGCTGGAATGCGGCATCCCAGGAGACCTCTATTTTCCCCGCCACCCTTTCGTGCATGGCTTGGGTGAGTTCCCACAGATTGCTGAAATCCTCCCGTAATGATGCAAACGTTTCATCCGGCAGAGCCATCAGGTTCTGCCGATCTTGTTCGGTGCGGTTCCTCAAGGAGAGGTTGCCTTGGATAAAGGTATCCCAGGCATTCACGAAAGTCGTTCGTGCATACGCGGCTTCGGTTTTTGCGAGCGAGCCGGTGCCTCTCAAGATCTGTCCGGTCAGCCCGGTGCCGCCCTCCGCAAGTGCCTTGCCGGTCCCTACGGCGTGGCGGGCATCGGATGAAAGACCGCCGGTGTAGTTGGTTGTGCGATGGGCGACATGCTCACTGAGCAGTCGAATGGCTTCCGCGGAAGAGAAGACGGATGTGTTCTTGGCGTAGGTCAGCGCGTTCCGAGAAGACGTGACGATGAACCAGCCCTCGTCATACAGCATTTTGTGCCCGCGCAGGTTGGCAGCGGTTAAGGGGAGGAAGTCGTCGAGAGTCGACTGGATTTCTCTATCAGTGGCCGCTGGCCTCTGTTCCGCACAACCGACCCAGAGTAAAGATACGCTCAGGACAAGCAGCAGCCAGGCAGAATGTCGATGACATTGTAATGGCGACATGATGAACTCGTCGGTCGTGGTGGTGTGTGAGTGATGGGATGCCGTAGACCCAAAGGCATTACTCCATACTTCAGGGCATCTGTCGAGAAAAGACGTGATTAATAAGCGCAGATTCGCCGGCCCCATGCCGGGCGGCATTGAGCATGGAGGCACAATAGAGGGTATCCAACGACTCTGTTGTCTGAGTTCAATTCAGCCAGCTGCGCTGTGGAACCACGAATTGAAAGAGGGGTTATGAATAGAGCCGGCCGACAATCTGATTGAAGTTGAAGAGCATCGCATTCGCGCGGGTGTAGGCGGCGTGGCCGTAGTAATGGTCGCGGACGTTCGTGGAGCTTGTGCAGTCTTTGTAATCGACAAGGAGGCACTGCCCTTCGCTCGGAAAGCGGGTGGCGCGGCGGGCGCATTCCACCCAGCGTTCGAAGCCATCGTAGGGTTCCAGCAATTCCCACACCGCTTTATTGGCAGCCTTGGCGCTCTCTGTAGGCAGAGCATCGCTTCCGGCCACGGCCAATTCCTGCACGTAGTCGCCACCCCAGGCAATCGGCATTTCAACGGAGATCTGCGGCAGCTCCATTTTGGACAGCCAGGCTTTTCCGTCGGTGCGCAAGTTGCGGTGGTTCACGACATGGAGCAGCTTGCCAATACCGGAAGGGTCCCAGCCGTACCGCACCGGCGTGCCGAAGGTGACGATGTCGAGTGTGGCGCCATTGAGTAAGGAGCCCGAGGACAACAAGGGATCAATACGGTGAATGGCCTGCGCATCCTGCTCTTGGGGGTTCGCAGCGAGGAGCAGATCGAAGAACACTTTTCGGCCCGTGATCGGGGAAGGGCAGAGCAGATTTGAAGCCAGGGCCAGCACGAGCCCGGCCTGGCCATGGGCCTGGATCAGGATGCGATCACCGGCTCCCAGATGCTGTTCACTCACCAGCGCGCGCAGCCTATCCAAGAGTCGGCAGGCTGCCAGGGCACGGCCGAGATGATGATGCTCGCTGGACCAGAGTTCGCGCACGCAGACGATCGGTTTGGGGACCTGCTGGTTGAGGGCTTTACGGCATCGTTCAACGATCGAGGCGGTGAAATTGCCTGCGTCGCCGATCTGACTGTCGAGGAGCGTTTTGGTCGCCTCGTCATTCGCCAGCGGCGGTTTCATGCCTCCGGGAAGGGGTGTTATGCCGTTGGTGCCCTCTCGCATGAATGACAGAAGCGAATCCAAGCCGGAGATGCCGCGCGAATACCCGCGTTTGAGACCGCCCACTTCGTCGAGCCGCCCTAAGCCGAAGATGTCGGTGCCGGGAATGGCTCCATGCAGAAAGACGATCAGCCGCACGCCGGCCTGCGAGAGCTTCTGTCCGGCCTGGGCCATGGCCGTTTGCCAGGCAGGCGAATCCATGTCAGGCGGCGGCGTCCACTCCGCATAGGTCAGGCGGTCGCCGGGATTCTTCCTGGAGAGTTCGTCGTGCTGGAAATTGTTCTCGATCGGCATGGGAAGACTGTCTTACCCGAAACGCAGTTCGAAGTTCAATGGAGGGAATGCAGAGAAACCGAAAGCGCTCAATGACGGGCGGACGATTCGGCGGCCGGTGATTCAGTGGCGGGTGGTGCATGGAATGTGGATTTCGGCATGACGGCCACAGCCGTACAGGTCTTCGCTTGGTCGTCGATGCGGCGATCGATGATCGTGACGCCCTGCAGATATTCTTGAACGATTTCCTCGCGTACGACCTCGATATCCTGTTCCGGTTCGCGGCCGGTGCGTTCCCGCAGGCGGTCGGTGGCATGTTCCTTCACCTGGACACGGATTTGTTTAGCGATGTCGGCGCGGGCGGCCAGCTCGGAAACCCGCTGGCAGACCAGTTTTCCCTTGCTCAGATCGCCTTGACCCCGTCCGATCAGGAACCGGTCGGCATTGAAAGAGGGTGAGGTGTCGCCCTGCGTCCGGTCGCTGCGTTCTGGTGCGATTGCCTGTTCCCGTGTGCGAAGCTGCTGGAACTGTTGTTCAGCATGGGTGCGAACGTCTTGCGTGGAGAGTTCCTCTGCCATTGCAGATGTGGTCAACAGCAGAGCGCAGGCTGTCCCTAGCACCATATGAATGCGCCAGGATGTAAGCGGCATGGCTATTTCTCCCCCTGCTTCTTGGAACTGTTCTGCAAAACGGAGTCGGGAGACGAGGCCGGTTGCGTCCGGTGTACGACCGGCGGGCGCCCGCCTCGAGTGGCCGCATCCGGTGATGCCGGTGCAGAAGGCGAGGAGAGGCCGCCTCCTGCTCGATAGGTATGCAAGGTCGGTTGGCTAGGTGGGCTATTCGGTGCCGGGACTTGCCGATAGGTCGGCATCATGCTTCGACCTGGGGGAGCCGGTGCGGTTCCCGGCTGGGGATGCACCTGAATAATCGTGGTGGTATTGCCGGATGGCGGCAATTGTCCCGACTGGTTAGGCAGCAACGGATTAAGTTGGTAGACGCTGGACAGCTGTTTCGAATCGGGCGGCCTGGGTGTCCCGGGCTGAGCCGGTTGTGCCGGCACGACGTAGTAGCCTGGCAGAAATGGCACGGTATGCGGAATCGGCGGCTGTCGAGGCTGAGGGGGGACCGGTGGTGATTTGGCTCCCACCGTCTGTCGCGCGACGGCAAGGTGAGGATTGTTTGGATTCAACCGGCCTGCGATGCCAAGCAGCGCTTGGACCTGGGCCTGGCCTGCCGAAGGGTAGGGTTGCGCAAAGGGGGCGACCAATACCCAGTCGGTCCAGGCTTGCGCCACCATCGCGTCTGACTCGGCTTGATTGAGCAAGTCGGTGCGTTGCTGGTTCAGTGTTAGGGTCTGCTCGGGTGAACTTGCGCGCGCGAGCGCCTGATTGGCGTCTTCGAGTTGCTGGTGAAGTTGATCGACATCTTCTTTCAGTGCGAGCAATTCCTGCCGCACATCTTCATTCTGTTTGAGTGCGGTGATGGCCTGCGCCGCCTCGTCGCTATCCACTTGTGCATTCAGTGTGACGCGGATCACCACGACATCTCCATCGAGCGCGGTGTCTACGTACTGATCGAGCACCAGCACCATCCCCGCCGTGTAACTGCGAATTTCATCCTGCGTGACGTCGAGATCTCGCACGACGGTGACGCTCTCCAGGTAGGACGCGACCTGTTCCAACGCGTGTTTTTTCGCCTGCTCCGTGGCGAGCCGGATCGCATCGAGCTTGGTTTCCCGCTCGGTCATTCGATGCTCTCCTGTTGCCGTCACCACGCGAATGTCGGCAAAACTTGACCTGGGGCAGGTGAGGAAGATCAGGAGGTTTACCGCTACGAGGCCGAGCAGGGAAGCGAGGCGCCGTTCTCGTGCGAGTTCGACGGCCGGAAAGCAGGGATCGCTGGAAGAACGGGTGTCGGCCATTGCTTACACCGTGAAAAACGGCTTCGGTAACTTGGATATCAATCGCCCATTTCCGATTCGGTCAGGATACCATCGAACCCGTTCTGGCGCTATGAGAGCCGGGGTTCGTGCCTTGCCTTCCCGGAAAACAGCGTGCTAAGGTACTTTTTCTTGGCTTCATAAATCGATCGTGTGGTGAGGCATCTCATGAGTGTTATCCGCAATATTTCGGTCGCCTCGGTTGCGTGTTGCCTGGCGGTTGTCCTTGGTATGACGGCGGTGGCCTCGTCCTCTCCGTCGTTCGCTTCTGCTGCCCGGGAAGCAGGAAACATTCCGTCTTCAGTGCCGAGCGGAATGACGGAACATGTCATCCTCTTTGTCCTGGAGGGTTTTGGCCAGGAATCATTGAAGAGCGGCGTCATGCCGGTCTTGTCTTCCCTGGTGAAAGATGGGGCAGTCACCTGGTCGGCCACGGCGGTGTCGCCTGCGCGCCGGTTACCGACCATGGCATCGCTGGTGACGGGGATGCCGGTGGCCAAGCATGGCATCACCTGGAACGTCTTTGAATTCAGCCGGGGGTATCCGCGGGCCCCGACCGTGTTTGATTATCTCGATTTGAGCGGCGGTCGCGACAGCGCCATTTTCTATATGGACGAATCGCTGTATCAGCTCGCCAAACCGGAACCCTATACGGACTATCAGATGTGCGGCCCCCTTCGTGCCGAATGCAATCCCGACCGGTTGGTCGGGTATGTGCGGGACTACTTCAAAAAGGCAACGAGCGGGTCCGGTTACGGACATGCCATTCCCGCCTTGCCACATCTTCTGGTCGTGCACTTGCCTATTCCAGGCCGTGTTGGGGAGACGCAAGGCTGGAAATCCGCCGCGTATAAAGATGCGTTGAGAGCTGTGGATAAGGCAATGGGGACTGTGCTTGATTTGTACCGCGATCTAGGCCTGATCAAGCGGACGACGGTTTTCGCCACGTCGCTGAGTGCCTTCGGGGAGACACAGTTCTCCTCTGGTGAGGTGTCCGCCGATCAGACGGCCGCTGTCCCAGTGGTGCCCTGGATCGCTTCAGGCGTCGGCATTAAGGCCGGTTATGCGATTCGTCAGCCAGTGTCGATCATTGATACTGGCGCGACCGTCATGCGCGCGCTTGGACTCACGACGTATACCGAATGGGAGAGTCATCCGGTCGAGGAAATTTTCAAGACCGCATTTACGGCTGCTCCTGTCAATCCACTCCTGCAATAGAGGACCGATGCGTATCTTGTCGCAAAGATCTTTCACGGGACGGCAGACCTTCATCTGGATGATCGCGTTGTCATGCGCGGTGCTCATCGGAAATTCAGAACGGCTCCTGGCGGCCGGTCCGCCGCCTGCCTATACAAAAGAACATCCGATTACGATCGATCCAACTCCGTTGGTGCCGCAATCCTGGTGGCAGGTGCCAGGCGTTACGCCACCGCTCTGGGTCCTGGATCCGGAAACGTCGGATGCGTACCGGACGACCGAAACGCGTGAGTTACAGCTCAAGCCTGGACAATACAAGTTCATCAGTTTTACCTTCGACTTCCCCTTCACGGTGAGTTTGGACGGGAAACTGGAATACTCCAAGTCACTCGATCAATGTGTGGAGGGCCGCGGGACTCAGACCCTGGTGGTACGGTGCAAGCGCACCTATCCTCATGGCGGTCAACGTGATGCCTATTACGGGAATAGTGAGGTGGGTGATGGCACAGGCACTCGATGATCTGCTTGATTCCCTTGAAGATCCGGATGATGCAACTCGTGAAGAGGCGGCAAAAGCGCTGGCGCAGTTGGCAGATCCGACCACGCTGGATGCGCTGATCGGTGCCTGCGGTGACGAGTATTGGTCCGTTCGCACGCGCGCCGGTTGGGGTGTCGCCAAGATCGGCGGCCCGAAGGCGATTGAAGCACTGATTGCCTTATTCAACGATCCCATCATGGAAGTCCGTAACGAAGCCGTTGCGGCCGTGGTCTCCTTGGGCACGGGCCAGACGGATCGACTCCTTGCGGCGATGAAGGACGAACGGTGGCGTGTCAGGGAACATGCAGCAAAGGCTTGCGGCGATCTTCGTGATCCCCGCGCCATCGACGGGTTGGTGTTTGCCTGTCGAGATCGCGACGGTGCGGTCAAGAGTGCCGCGGCGGAAGCGCTGGGGAAAATGGGCGATGCGAAAGCCATTCCGGCGCTGATCAAGCTGTTCCGGGATTCGTCGAAGATCGTCCGTGAAACCGCCGGAATTGCCTTGGTGGCGATCGGAAAACCCTCCGTCGATCTGTTGCTTGAAGCCATGAAGGATAAGGATTTCGTCGTGCGCTGCCATGCAGCTCGTGCCTTGGGCGGCATGACGACGGACTATCAGATCGGCAAGAGTTGGGTGAGTGAACCGCGCGTCGTTGATGCCTTGATCGAGGCGTTAAAAGATCCGGACCGGGCCGTGCGTGAAGATGCCACGATTGCATTGGGCATGATCGGTGACCCCAGGGCCATCGACGGACTGCTGGAAGCCATGAAAGACGGGGCCGTGAAGCGTCATGCCATTGCCTCGCTCGGGATGATCGGTGATCCGCGCGCACTGCCAGCGGTGTTAGCTGCCCTCAAAGGGAAAGGCGTTCGCCAGGATGGGACGCCGACTCCCGGATGTATCGTCAGCGAAGATGCGTTTATCAAAGAGGCGGCAGCCACGGCGCTCGGGCACTTTCGCGATCCGCGCGTGATTCCAGACCTTATCATGCTCTTGAAGGACGGGGTGTTGCGGGAGAAGGCTGCCGCGGCACTGGTCTTGATCGGTGATTCGGCCATCGAGCCGCTGATCTCGTTCCTGTACGACCCAAAGGCTTCGGAGGTTGAAGCCGAAGGCGAGCGTGTGCTGTCCTACGCCTCCGTCCGGTTGACCGCGAAGGATTCTCTCCGGCTGTTGGTCGTGGAAACGCTGGAGCACCTGGGATGGACCCCTCCCGATGAAGAGACCGCAGTCGATTCCAGCCAGGCCGACAATCTCCGGGTCGATCGCCCCCTGGGAGATATCGGTCGCTTCGGTCCGAGCGGAGATTTTGCGAAAGGATCGGTGCGGTAATCTTCGGCGTCCTCTCGCGGGGTCCCTGGCCTGTTGAGAGCTTCCGGCGCGCCCGCGTCTCTTCTCTCCGTTTCGACCAGTTGCGTGGGATGGTGCAATGCCAGGTCGTAGGGCCGACCCGCGTTGACCCCTAAAAAAATCCTGTGTTAAGGTCGATGGCCTCACCAGAGGCCGAGGTACCATGGCCGACACCGTCAGTGAACAGATCGCAGCCCTGTCGGATGAGGATTGGGCCGTCCGGGAGGAAGCGGCGACCCTGTTGGGCGTGCTGAAAGATGCGCGGGCCGTCCTGCCCTTGACCAACGCGCTGCGCGATACTGATCGCGCGGTCCGTGACGCGGCCGCCGGAGCCCTCTCATCGCTCGGGTCCGTCTCTGTTCCGGCCTTGGCGGGCTGTTTGACCGATCCAGCCTTGCAGGTGCAAGAGGCAGCGTCGGCCATTTTGGCTTCACTGGCCGATGCACGGGTTTTGGCGCCGCTCATGCAGGCCTTGGGTAGTCGCGATTGGATTGTGCGCAGCCACGCGGCGAAGGGCTTGGGGCGGATCGGCGATCCGGAAGCCGTGCCCGTACTGATGCCGCTGTTGCAGGACAAGGTCAAGGCCGTCCGCGAGGAAGCGTCCAGTGCGCTGGCCGCCATTGGCGCCGCCGCGGTAGGGGGATTGCTCGAGGCCCTGCAGCATGATGATTGGATGGTTCGCCTCCATGCGGTGGAGGCATTGGGCAAGCTGAAGTCGCCGGACTCCGTCGAGCCGTTGCTGCGGGCCTTGTTCAATGAGCGGGACTCGGCAATTCGCGAGGATGTGGTCCGGGCGTTAGGGTCGATTCGAGACGGGCGCGCAGTGGACTATTTGGTGGCGGTGATGAAAGAGCCAGGGTTGCGGCTCTTGGCCGTCGAAGCCCTCGGTCATATCGGCGATCGTCGGGTGGTACCGATTTTGCGGCGGGTTGTCGAGGGCGTGCCATTGGGCGAGCCGAGAGATACGGCGACGCCCTGTGCCGAGGGATGGACGGACGAGATGGCCACCATGGGAATGGCGGCCCGCGCGTTGGGGATGATCGCCGATGCGGTGGCAATTCCTTCTCTGATCGTCGCCTTGCGGAATACTATTACTCGGTCGGAAGCCGCGGCGGCCCTGACGAAATTCGGTCCGGCGGTAATCCCGTCTCTCTTGCCGATGCTGGCGAAAGAGCCAGATGAGAATGTCCGGTACCACGTTCGGGAAACACTCACGGCTGTCGGTTGGCGCGCCGGGCGAGTCTAGACCAGGGATCATGTACTGGTCGAATGAGGGCGCGGTTTCGGAAACGGGTCATAGTCAATCACTGTTCTGCGGTATTCTTTCACGATGTCTAAAGAATCGATCGACACCTTAGTCTCCGAGTTGACGCACGAGGAAGAGTGGCGGCGTATGCGAGCGACGGCGGCTTGCCTGGCAGGCGGTCCTCGGGCGGTCCAAGCCTTGACGCAAGCGTTGCAGAGAGGCGATGCGCCCCTTCGCGTTGAAGCGGCGGCGATGTTGTCGCGCATCAAGGATCCGGCTGCGGGTGTTGCGCTGGTCACATTGATTCGAGATCCGGAAGAGACGGTTCGGCAGGCCGCGTTTGCTGCGCTCGAGCAGATGGCCGGAAATCTGGACGACGACACTGCGGCGGGGTTGGTGCGCAATCTTCACGAATCGCCCGATGAGGACGTGCGTTACCGCGTTCGGCAGCTCTTGGGCGTGATTCCCAATGCGATCATGCCCCTGTGTGACATGTTGAGTCATCCGGATGCGGAGGCGCAGACGACGGCGGCAACGATTCTTGAACATCTGCTCGACCCACGTTCAGCCGATGGATTGATCGACGCCATGGCCTCGCCGGCCGTTCGCGACATCGCCGTGCGGACGCTGAAGAAGCTGAGCGCGATTCGGGAACGGATCGATGCGACGTTTAATGCCTTGCGTGAGGTGGAAGGCGCGAGCGAGCGCGAAGAAGCCCGGATGTCCACCGTGATGGATCTCTTGGGCATCGGGCGACCGTCGGTCGAGATTCTGATCGAATATCTTGAGGACGACGATTGGCTCATCCGGGAAGCTGCTGCGGATTTGCTTGGGAAGATCGGCGATGTGCGCGCAGTAGAACCGTTGATGAAGCGCCTGCAGCAGGATAAAGACACCGGCGTGAAAGAGTACGCTGTGAAGTCGTTGGGACTGATCGGTGACCCGCGTCCGGCACAATTGTATATTGAAGCGATCCCAATCCGACCCTTACGAGTAATGGCCATCGAGGCCCTGGCGAAAATCAAAGATGTCGAGGTCTTGCGTCCGTATGACGAGCTGTTCAACCGGTTGCGAAGCGATCGGGACGGTATCGTGTCGTACAGCGCCGGCCTCATTGCGGATAAACTTGCGGCACTCGAGGGCG
>CAZKVY010000066.1:0-20959 GCA_964556305.1 uncultured Nitrospira sp.
GAGGCATTCCCGCGCAAACACCGTCTTGGCATACTTGCGCAGGTAGACCTGTCCTTGCCAACCTTCATAGGTCCAGGTGGAGGTGCCAAAGCGGACGAGCGGAGAAAGGGTGGAATCAGTCATCGTCATTTGCCGTAAACGGTAGAGAGATTTGTGAAAGTTGTGGGGGAGGGGCGAGCCGAGATTTTGCTCGACCAGCAGGCGCAGTCGCATCTCCTATTACCACTTCGAACGTCTGCAGGTCCTCTTCTCCCATCCTTAGGCTATGAGTTGATCGCTTCCCGAGGTAGATCAGCCATTCGACCGTGAACCACCAGTGGCGGTCGATAAAATGGCATCCGGTTTCCGTCACCTTGGCTAGCGTTCCAGGTGGTCGATCCCACCGCGGAGCGATCACTTTAAGCAAGAGGCCGATCTGGACGTCGTTTCGTGTCATGGGTCTTATAGTGGGGCAAGCTGAATTTCCACCTGAGTCTCGGGGCGCCATTGCGGGCACTATGCTCTTGTCGCCTCTCAAAGCCAACAGGCTTCGATGATTTCCCCCTCGTTTGTGCAGTCCAGTCCCCAACCTGAACAATAGTCGCCGCGACGCATCCCGCTTTACCCTGCTTGAGCAACAGATGACCAGGTATGCTTGGTTCGGTGGTATGGCCAATCCGGGCGTACTGATCACTGACTCGACGATCACCGCACGAGAGAAGAGGGATCCCGAACCATGAACGACCACTCCACTGTCGGTTTCAACAAGCAAGTTCCCCAGCTGCCTAGCTCATCCGAAACTGCGCAGCCGCCTACGGCAGTCTCTCTCCCTCGCCTGGGAGCGCTCTTTGTGAACCCCTCAAACTTTTTTACGGCCATCGATGACCTCTCGCGTCCGGTTCTGCTGTTCACGGTGACGCTCTGCCTCGGGGTTGCCTCTATGGTTGATCGAATTGAACAACACATTCTCAGGGCGGAGATGGGGCAAAGTGCCTCCGGTTGGTCAGAGATGAGTCCCTGGTTACTCAACTCGTGGGGTACACTCTGGGGCGTGCTCCTGGTGCTTGGCGCACTCAATATTCCCCTGTTCTGGTACCTCGGTGGTTGGTGGTATCGTCTTCGCCTCAAGTGGTCCGGTGCCACAGCGTTGGATCCCTTGAGACCGCGGCTGCTGTTCGTCTATTCGTCGGTCGTGTATGCCCTTCCAGTCGTCCTGGTCATGATAGTTGAAACTCTCCTGTTTCCGAATTATCGCCTGGCCAGAGATGCCGAGGGGAGTTGGACGCTCATTTTCGTGCTCCTCTCGTTCTGGTCCGTAGTGGTGAGTTATTGTGGCGCAACTCGCACCTTCGCCCTTTCGCGGCGTAAGGCGCTGCTTTGGTTCCTGCTTCTGCCGTGGATGTTCTACGCCGTGGAGTTAGGGCTCTGGATGTGGCTATTTGAGACCTTCAATGCCGCACTCATAGAAACCGTCTGAGGAAATTTGATACATGACTGTTCTCGTTCACACACGAGACCAAGGTAAAGAATACTCACGCAGTGCGCTCAATCATTCCTGAGCCTACCCAGTCTTTCCTTGCTAGGTTTTTCCCCAGCTCTGGATAGCGGTACTGGTATAGTTTGCCTGGTGCTATTTGGAATGGTTGCCCCGTTCGCATGGATGCAAACCCCTGCGGTCGGGGCCACTTCATTCCCAATAGTTACACGGAACGCTATTTCCCACTCGTTCTTGAACACATCACGGTAAGTGACCTTTTCCGCAGGCGAACGTGGGATGAGTGTTGTCCCTAGTCCTAGCAATCTTTTCATGGGGGAAAATTTGACTGGAAATATTCAGATGGATGCCTACTTCGCGTCCGATATCGCCGTACATAGACGTGGTCTCAGCTTGACGAAATTCTGCAGGTTCATTCGGCCCCAAAACTCCCGTGGTTTGCAACTCCTGGTTACATCGCTGGCGTGACGCGCAGAGTTTGATGGATCCGGGCGAAACTGTAAAACATGATTTGGGGACTAGACCCTGTCAGCCTGGGCGGCATCGATACCCGGGAAATGAAGGGGCAGTGCGCGCGGGAGAAGCAGCTGGTTCGATAGGCGCGAGCTCCGTCCGCGCAGCCCTTGCTCAATCGGGAGCAAATCCATCTACGCAGAGCCAGCCGGGACAAGCTCACACCTTCCATCATCTCAGCATTATCCACGAGGTTCTGGTGCCGCTTGAGCATGACTTGGAAGATGCGATCGGAGAACGCCTCGGTGCTGACCCGCTTCATTCCGTCTGTGTAGGGAGGCCGCCTGATACGTCTCACGCCGGGTGCGATATCACCAGATACCGGTCTGCGACAGCCGATGTGCGGCTAAGGCGACCGCCTCATCTACCCACGAGCCCTGTGACAGCCCGTTACGCCCATGGACCTGCACACGTACACACCTCGCGTTGGTGCCACAGCCGTCGCCTGCAGTACCTCATTGGTTCGTCCATCATGAGGGGACACGCTTGAGTTACTCTAGGGTATGTCCCTCGACGGAAAAACTCGTTAAATCCGAAGATGGTGGATGAAAATTTACAAAGTAGACAGGTTGATGTGTGGACGTGGGCATGGAGTCTCCCGATGTGGGTAGAAAATCGCGCACGTTCTCTGGGATATCGTTGATCCGCTGTCCGAATAGGCGTGAGTGACGGAGCTCGGAATAGGAGATATCGGTCGGCAGTCGCACACACTCTCGCCGAACAGACGGTCACACGTCCTCTACCTTGGGAGCAGCCACCATCGGCTGTGTGCGGACGAGTGATATGCCCCTGGCGGTCTACACCTGCGCGGCGGCCCGTTTCACATACAGCTGCTGACCTCAGGCGCTCGCTGCTGGCATGGAAAGTAGTCGGAGGTTTAGGGCTAGGAGAATTTGAAGACCACCACGAGGAACTAGGAGGGAGTTTTTCCGTCGACGTAGGCCGTCAGGTAGCGGGGCGGGCGAGCGGTCACCGTGCTGATAACACGGGGCGTAAGGATGCGGTCATCAACACTCCTGAGCTAAGTACCGGTGAGCCTCCATGCCATACGCGATGTCATGGTTCAACCTACATCTACTCTGGCCATTTTGCGACAGACACATGATGGCTACGAAGACTAATGTAATCTCCTGTCATGCCCGTTGATTGCCGTGGTCGTTTAGACAATTGCAGGCGAGCCCCCAGTCAACCGTTCAGGTGGTCAGAGGTTTTCTTCTTCAGAGCCTCAAGACGCTCGTTCCAGCAGAACCCTGTTCTAGGAACGCGGACATGTCAATTCAGTTACCACAGACATCATCTTCGGGCCTCCTCCGAGAAGGCTCATCCTGCCCCTTGGTTAGTGTGGTCATTCCCACCTACAACCGTGGAACGTACCTCAAAACTGCCATCGCGTCCGCCTTAGCACAAGAGTATGCCGGCGAATTGTTTGAACTAGAGACTATTGTGGTCGATGACTGTTCCCCGGACGACATGCGTCACATTGCCACGGCCTTCCCGGGTGTCCAATATGTCCGGTTACCCGAGAATCGTGGTGCGTCTGGTGCCCGAAATGCGGGCATCAAACTCGCGAAGGGAAAATATGTGGCGTTGCTCGACGATGACGATGAGTTTTTGACGCACAAACTCATGGTCCAGGTGCCTGTTCTCGAAGCCAATTCTGAAGTGGGTGTAGTGTATGGCCAAAGCGTCGTGACTGGCACCGATGCCCCGTTGCTCCTATGGCCGGCGGGTGGGCCATCAGGCCGGGTCTTGATGAATTTCTCACACGCACCGATGATTTTATTCATCCGCCCATCTGGTTAGTCCGGTGTGAATTGTTCGAAGCGGCAGGGTGGTTCGACGAGCAGCATCGTACAATGGAACATTATGATATGGCCCTCCGGTTAGCGTCATTGACTCAATGGAGATTTCTAGACGGAGGCCCGGTCGCCCGCGGCCGGTTCTCCAAGAAAGGCAAGTGGTATAGCAACATCGTTAATGGCACCAATGAACAACGGTTGCCGCGGATTATTGAAAACGCCTTGACCCGACTTCCAATCACGCCAGAAGGGGATGCCACTCGCCGCAAAGCTCGCGCCGCTGTCTGTGCGACCATTGCGGGCCAAAAGTGGTGGACCGGGGGAGGCCTGGAGCCCACGAGAACCTTTCTGTTGACCGCCCTGCGCGACTCACCCTGGCTCCTGCAGGAACGTGCGGTATTGGAATGGGTGCATCGGATCGCCACTAAATTGGCAGAGTGCTCCACTCATCCCATTGGAGCTGTGAAAGATTTCTGGAATGAAATTAGAGTGGCCACGCAGAGTCGGACAAGGGCTCCGTCTATCGCGACCCGACAATTACTCGGCGAGATGCTCGCCGCCACGGCCACCGGGATACATGCGGGTTCTCCGCGCAGAGCCTGGGTTATAGGGGCCAGCGCGCTGTTGCATGATCCCCAGACCTGGGTTCGGTCGCGTCGCCTGATGCAACTGTGTCGGGCCTTGTCGGACTAGTGTTCTCGACGAGTCGCCTGGCGAAGCCTCGCCAGGCATGAGAATCCCCATTCAACAGCAATGCTCCAAGGCCACGTAACCACCTCAGAAAGTGAATATGCGGGGCCGTGCGATGACGCTCAGCGTGGTCATTCCATGCCGCAACGCCGCGGATACCATCGGGGACACCCTTCACGCCTTGGCGGATCAGTCCTGGCCAGAGGATTGGGAGGTGATCGTCGTCGATAACGGGTCGACCGACGCTCTCGACCAGGTGCTCGAACGGTACCGACCTCGAATCCCTTCGCTTCGTCGCGTTGATGCATCGGCACGGCGCGGCCCTTCTTATGCGAGAAACATGGGGGTAAGCATAGCTATCGGAGAAGGGATTCTGTTTTGCGATGCCGACGACATTCCTGCTCCCGGATGGGCGTTGGCGATGGCCGAGGGACTGGAGAGTAATGCGTTCGTGGCCTGCTGTCTTGAGTTTAAAAAGCTGAATAAGCCGTCCATCCGCGTAGCTCGCGATCAGACTCAGGTGAGCGCTCTTCAGCAGTTCAACTTCTTGCCCTTCCCGCATGCCGGCTCGGGAACACTGGGGATCAGACGAACCTTGCACGATGCGATTGGGGGGTTCGACGAAACCATGCCGATTTGTGAAGATATTGATTATTGCATGCGGGCACAGCAGACGGGGGCTCGATTGGCATTGATGAAACGGGCTCTCCTCCATTGTCGATTGCGAAGCCGAGTGACCGGCATATTTGCGCAGGCCTCCCACTATGCCGAATACGAGGTGTACCTGTACAAGAAGTATGGGGAGGCCTCATTCTGGGAGTGGTGGCGTTGGCGTCAATATTTCCGTAATTGGGGCTTTCTACTCAGTCGGGTTCCCCGGCTGCTTCAGACGCCGGAAGGAAAGACCCTGTTGGCTTGGCGTTTGGGTAGACAGGTGGGAATTCTGAAGGGCAGTGTGCGCTTCCGTACTTCGCCCGTCACCGTAGAATAAACTGGTCGTAGCCGCAAGACCGAGCTTCATGGCTCGTTCCACAGCACAACACACCCCTTCTCACAATTTCTGACCTCTTGGCGAAGGTGCGGAAACTCTTGGCCCCAGCGAGCAAGAATAGCCTGTTCCTGCTCGCGAAGACTATCATCCAGAAAGATCGCCGCCTTTGGATTCAGCAGATCAAACAGAAGCGGACCGCCTGGATAGCGTGCAAGGGATCCTGCCATCGCAGGAGGGCCGTCGATCAGCAGCATATCCCATTTCATGGCGGGCAATTCATCCATGGCGTACCACATAAATTGCTCGCCGTTTTTAGCATACGGACGGAGTGGGGCCGTCAGAACGGTGGCGTTCGCCTCTAGACCATGTCGGGTGAGTTCCAGTCGGACTTTGTCCGCTGGATCAGGAAGGTGTTCCAAGCTGTACAGATGTCCTGCTCTAACCCTGGCGAGACAATGGGCAAGGACAATTGTGGATACGCCACTCCCACATTCAACAATCGACGCAGGACGAAATTGCAAGACATGACGAATCAGCTCCCGCAGGAGGTCAGAGAGCGGCCCAGTTGCGTGTCGGAGGTAAGCTGGTTCGAAGGCGCAAGTCTACAAGGACTGCTGACAGCGCTTCCGCCTGACGGAAGTAATTTTCAATTTCCCCGGTAATAAAGCGCGGCAAGTCTTCTTGAATTTCGGGAAGCACCAGACGGGAAAGCCGGCGGATTTTATAAACAAGGTAACCAAGCCCTGCAAGGATCCCTATGCATGATGCAACGATGAGATAAAGTGCAAACGTGCTCATAAGCTTCGCTGGGAAGCATGGAAAGCGGGTCTTTTTATTATGTCACCATATCATTTCACCCGTGAACACAAAAAGTCACCTTACCATCTCGCTCCTACAATGCGTTACTCGTCCAGGTGATCCCAGTTTGATCACTCATTGCCGTGCCAATCGGCATGGGTGTGCTGGCTACAATACCGTTGCCCAGTGCTTCTTGCCGAACGCCTTCGTCCAACGCGGGGGCGTCCGAGCCTTTCTTTCCTCCGAGCTTTGCCAGGAACGGTTTGAGCATCTCCGTCTTGGCCCACCGCATCCATGGCCCCGCTGATCCCTTGCGTGAATGCTTGGTCGCCGGCTGCAATCGCGTTGCTTTGAGCGGTGCCACCTTTCATCAGAATGTCTGCGAGCGTGTGCCCGGCCTCCGCGTCCGGCCCCGCAATCTGCGCACCGGCCACGTCCCCTTGCTCGGAGAGGTGGAAGAGCCGCTCGTACTGCCGTTGGCCTTCTTCACCGACGAGCTGATTCTTGAACTTCCTGAGTCAGTCGAGTCACGCCCCAGAGACATACAGCCCCAGGGCTTCCAGCTCGAGATTGATCGCCATCGAACCTTCCTGTTGCTGAAATTTGAATAGCGAACTCGCCTTGAGCACGGTATCCGGATCGAGCCCCCAGACAGGAGATCGGGGAGTGTCCCGCCGGCGTCGGTGGACGGAACCACCATCAGCACAGGGAGGTGTCCTATGAAGGGATGGGGTTGGGTCACAGGACTCGGGGGGCTGCTCATGGCGTTGGTGTTGGCCTTGGGTGTCCCAGCGCTGTCGCAGGCACGGTTGTTTCCGGCCTCGGCGGATGTGGCCAGGGCGCGGGCCGATCTGCTCTTGTGGGCCACGGCCTTGATTGGCGTGGCGTTGGCGCTCTACGCCTTTAAGCGCGAGCGCGCGATTGTGGGCTGACAGATAGCCCATGGAGGCAGGCTGGCAGCAGCCTGCCTCCTTTCTCAGACCAACGAAGAGTGAGATCGATGAAAAAGAGAGGCAGCATGACGGCGCACAGATTCAAACGATTGGGAACGCCTTGGCTGTCGACCTGGTCGCCCAGGGGACCGCGGCTATTAGCCTAGCGATGGTCGCTGCTGGCGTGGCCTGGATTCTTCGATTGTTGCGAAAACCAAGGCACGTCCAAGCCGACACCGAATTTCCGGGTGATTTCGTCGGCATAGGTAATCAGGATCTGGCGTTCGTCGGGAGATAAGACATCAGGCGAGAGCGACAACACATGTTCGCAGCTGCGAAGGTGCTCTGATACTTCTTTCCGAAACGGAATCATGGCATCACCCGCTTTCTCCCAAACGGGAAATGGTTGTGGACTCTTAGATGGAGTGGCGAACAAGACGAGCGTACACAAATTATACTTATATAAAAAACTTCTCAAGAGATTTTTCATGCAGATATTACATGGCGTTAGGCAGTCTAATGTCGGCGAAACTGCAGTAGCGTTCCTCGGTCAGAATCAGGTGATCGAGGAGAGTAATGCCGAAGAGTTCGCCAGCCTCGCGCAGCCTTTTGGTCAGGACACGATCCACCGGGCTGGGCGTGATATCGCCAGAGGGATGATTGTGCGCACGTGCGACGTGAGGTCGCGTTGATGATTGTTCGATACGAAAGTAAGAGAACCTGCGCTTCCGTGCGCAGTAGCCTATCGGCACAGGTGTGGCGGGTAACCGCCGGGTCTGAAGCTGCCGAGACAACGTACCCTGACCCGTAAGGGTCCGGCATGCGGCCGTGAGGCCGCCATCGGGGCTGCCAGCATCAGGCGGCTCGGGGGCAAGGCTGGGTGGTATGTCTAATGAAAGTGAACTGCTGTCAGGCACCGTCAAAATCAGTCGAGCCAAAGATGCTGAGTGGCTCAGGCCAACAGGTATCGCGGTCGGCTGCTCCGCAGCGCACTCGGAGCACACGGACATTCAAGACCGCCGGTGTATCGGCAGAGGCTACCCTACTCGTGTCATCAATGCGGAACACGGTAACCCCGATGTCCCGCTCTCGTGAGGGAGCAGGCGCGCTCGCAAGGGCCGCTGTGGGGATAGCGGGCAAAGGAAGCTGGAGAAAGCGAATGCCGCTCTGTAATGGAGCGGATAGGCGTTGCAACATCACGCTGCTGCGAAAGCGGGCCCACTTCCAGTCGGTCGTTCGTGACGAGAAAGATTGTAGAACCACCTTGGGAGGAAATCGCAAATGAACGGAGCGCATGCTGCGTGTGCATCCTCCAACGGCGCGCCGCAGTGGAACCAGATCAACTGGGCCGACTGTGAACGCGACGTGCGGCGGCTGCAAGCGCGTATCGTCAAGGCCACACGGGAGGGCCGCCACGGCCGAGCGAACGCTCTGCAATGGCTGCTCACCCACTCCTTCTCTGGCCGGGCCTTGGCCGTGAAGCGAGTCACGGGGAATGCAGGCAAGGAGACCTCTGGAGTGGATCACGCCGTCTGGCGCTCTCCAGGGGCCAAGGCACAGGCAATCGGATCGCTGCGACGGCGCGGCTACCAGCCGCAACCGCTTCGGCGCGTGTACATCCCGAAGGCTAACGGGAAACGAAGGCCGCTCGGTATCCCGACGATGCACGATCGGGCGATGCAGGCCCTGTATCTGCTCTCGCTCGATCCGATCGCGGAGACCACGGCGGATCACAACTCGTATGGCTTCCGGCCGATGCGTTCGACGGCGGATGCGATCGAGCAGTGTTTCAAGCTGCTCTCTCGCAAGAGCGCTCCCCTGTGGGTGTTGGAAGGCGACATCGTCGGCTGTTTCGATCACATCAGCCCCGACTGGATGCTCAACCGTATCCCAATGGATAAAGCGATCCTGCGAGGCTGGCTCAAGGCCGGCTACGTTGAGAAGCGCACGCTGTTCGCCACGGATGAGGGCACACCCCAAGGTGGAGTCATCTCACCGGCGCTGGCGAACATGACGTTGGATGGACTTGAACGTGTTCTGCAACGGGCCTTCCCGCGGAAGGACTTGGGGCGAGGGCGTGGCAAGTACAATCCCAAGGTTCATCTCGTGCGCTATGCGGATGACTTCATCATCACGGGAACTTCCGAGGAGGTCCTCAGGAATGAAGTCCGACCACTGGTTGAGCAGTTCTTGGCTGTACGGGGGCTTGCGCTCTCGGCGGACAAGACTCGCATCACGCATATCGACGAGGGCGTCGACTTCCTTGGCCAGCATCTCCGCAAATACCATGGCAAGTTGCTGGTCACGCCTTCACGGCAGAACGTCCATGCGTTCCTGCAGAAGGTGCGAGCGATGATCCGAGCACACTGCGCGACGGCACAGGCCGGTCTGATCCATGCGCTCAACCGGGTGATCCTTGGCTGGGTGATGTATCACCGGCATATCGTGGCCACGCGTACGTTCTGCAAGGTCGATCATGTGCTCTGGCATTGTCTCTGGCGATGGGCGCGACGCAGGCATCAGAACAAGAACGCCAATTGGGTGTTGCACCGATACTGGCATCCGGTTGACGGACGAAGCTGGGGTTTTTGCGGCCGATACGAATGCACGCACGCTGGACGGTCACCCGGACTGGTTGAAGTTGGTGTGTGCCAACAAAACCATTATCCGGCGTCACCTCAAAATCCGGGCGGAGGCTAATCCCTACGATCGGACCTGGCGCGCGTACTTTGAGGATCGTCGCTCCGCGACGGGTCACTCGCGTCGGCGGCCCCATCCACCACCCCCGTGGTGACTGTCCGGCTCGGCGGCAGCGCCGGGCTTTGTAACGGCTTGAGCCGGATGAGCGGAAACCATCAAGTCCGGTTCTTAGGGGAGGATGCGGCTGGAAGGCCGCATCCTTACCCGACAGATCCAGGCCCCGGCATTCATGAGAATGAGCGGCTTGAAGACTTCACGAGGATGGAGAATGGTCAGATTGAGCGAGCCTGTAGACACGACATCAATCCCGATGAGCTTGTGCTTAGCATCCAGGCCGCAGATGAGGAACTGTTCCCGGTCCAGACCGGCAAACATAGCGCGGAGAATCGCCGCAGCCCCTTCCGACCTATGCACGGATTCCGCATTTGGAACAGTACGGCCCTCGCGGAGCCGTGTGACACGGTACCGAGGAATGCCGTATTTCCGAACCGGGCTCAGTGGACGTCCACCGTTCGAGGACCGAGAGAACTGTCAACTGACACGTCCGCCTCCTTTTGAAATGAGGTTCTAGCCCCACCCATCACCAACCCCAAGGGTGGGGCGTAAGGAAGGAGGTGGCACGGGGCTCTCGCAGCGGGCAGGCCTGGTGGGCGGCGACCGGCACGGAGGGGACCGGGAAGGCCTGTCCCGCTGCCCTCTAGCCCCGAGTCGTACCCTCTCGGGTCGGATTTTCAGACCGATTTCAGTGGACGCATGAGCTAAATAGTTTGTTCACATTTGTTTTGAAATTCACTCGGGGAGAATCATCAGCAAGCTTTTGACAATGGATGAGGCATCGGAGTATCTAGGCATATCCAAACTGACCCTCTATGGCTGGGTCTCCGCCACTGTTTCTCTACGAATCTCAGAAGAGCAGGGGGGACACGGCCACCGCTATGAGAATAGTTGGCCATAAGTTCGAGAGGTTGTGGAAGCAGTACACTGCCATCGGGGCGCGAGACTTGACTCAAGCTGCCCAAAAGGTTCACAGATATCTGCAAGAGAACACGCCAGGAACACTCGGCGAAAGCTCTGTCGAGGACCAATCTCATAAGTGACTGAAAACAGAGGGGCGCCCGTAGCTCAGTCGGATAGAGCATCAGCCTTCTAAGCTGACCAAGGGGATTGCTCAAGTCATTGAACACTTGGGCAATCCCATTCCTGCAGCGGACGCACGCAAGGTTGCCCTTCACTTCTAATAGCAGTACTTCGTACCACTTCCATTCGTTTTGTCTCTATTTTTAACACTAGGCTAACACCTGCCCCCGTCATGGTCACACCCCGCCCCCGTCATTTGGTCGGGTCCCATATAGGCGATGCGCCGTTAAAACAAAAGGGACCGATAGGCCTCCATGCTAGCCTCGAAGCTGAAGGCTGCAGGGGCAGGTCTATAAGAAGACGTATCCGAAAAGTCGCTTCAAGTAGGAATGTCTGGCCGTATGCGCAATATGAATATCATGGCAAACCACTGTTCGGTACGGTGGCATTGACCACACATTCTATGGTTCCGCCACACCCAAGATGCTGGCACATTATGCTGCACAGCTTCCCGGCAGACTTCCAGGCCTGCGCCGAGGTCCGGGAGCATTCAATTCATCACATACGCCCCTCCTGTTGACTTCGAATGAGGTAGAATTATTTCTAGTCCATGCCTATTCTTACCCTGCCCAGGGTCCCGCAGCTGTCGGCTAGACCCAAAGCCATAAGGGGGGCGTGGCATGACGACTCGATTCTGGTGGATTTTCATGGCAGTCGTGATAGGGGCGCTGGTCGCAGTAGGTCTGCTCTCACGCTTGTATGTGGGACAACACTTCGCACCACAGTTAGAGATTAACGGACTCCTCCCACAAGAACGGGAAATGGCAACCCTGATGCGTCTCATGGGGGAACCACTAAGCGCAGGGCTGATGTAGCTGCCCAAGGGGCTCGTGCGCCATATTCACACTCGCTGAGCTGAACTGGCACCGCTTTAAAGGAGGTACGTGATGGGCTTTCATATTGACGTGACGACCGTCTCGCGCGTGCTCCTAAAGGATGGCGCGTGGTATGAGGTCCTCCCAGGATCTCTCACTATGGACGCCTTGGAATGGAGGGACAGTGAAGGTCTGGCGATTCCAAGCGGAGACCTTGCGGCTGTCCCGGCAATGGGGGTTCGGTTCAAAACGAGAGGCATCAACGGATGGATCGCTTGTCTCCTCACTTCCATCAAGGCGGTGCATTATGAACCTATCGAGCTTGAAGACCCCCTCGCGGTAAGCATTCCTGCTGTGTTAGCCGACGAGCTTGACCAACCTCCCAGATAATCGGATGGACAAAAGGAGTCTGTCATAGGACTCCAACCTTCTAAAAAGCGTGTAACCGGCCTCAATCCTCCAGGGATTCCGCCAGGGCGATCTTGATGAGACAATCGCGACAGTAGCGATGCGTTCAGATACGCCTCTTCAAAACTAAGCACGATGTCCACACGGTGGATACTATCTTTGCCGCACTAGTGGCGGAGGGGATTTGACTAGGAAATCCATAGGGTAGGTAAATCATACAAGGCTGCGGCGGTCTCAAATTGGATGGGCCAAGGGTATTTCCTGGGCAGACACGGAATGGCTAGCCTTTGTCTCCCGGTGGTCGATATTTGATCGACGAAGCCTTTTGTAGAGCCGCGAGTGTCTCCTCAACCGTCAATAACGGGGTTGTATGTAGGGAACTTAGCGCTCCTCCCGCACTGATTGCGATCGCAGTCGCAGCCATCGACACATTATCGGGGGCCTCCCACAGGTTGTATGCGTCGTGATCGCCGAAGGCATACCAGAAACCATGCAACTTTCCGCCGACTGATTCGATGTACTGCTGAGCTGCAGCTCGGCGGTCCTCCGGATTTTTAATCAGCTTCGCCCACGTTTCTGGCGTGTAACTGAAGCGGGTCAGATAGAATGGCATTGATTATTTTCTTTCATCAGAATACGTGCAGTTGAAAATCCTAACCCAACGGTAAGGGGTTTGCCCTTCGCATCAATCCTCCACTTGTTCTCGGCCACTCCCAGCTTGGGACGGCTGGTTACTCGCCCACAGCATCCCTCCTTGCGGCTGCGATAACGGCCCGGCCCATCGGTGATTTTCAGCCTCCAAATCCACCACATAGGCTCCTGTCTGGGCAACAGTCAGTCGAGCAGAATCAAAGTCGGAAACCAATTCGATTACATGGGCCCGCCCAGCGCGCATTTGTGACCAGTACCAACCCGGCTTTGTCGGAGTATCGGTGGTCCACACGAGGTGATGGCCCATAGGGATGCTTGGTAGTGAGGAAGAACTATCAGTGTTCATAGTAACGCGGCCCTTCAGAGATGAAAGACTCGTACACTGACAGTTATTAGGTGCCATGTCCAGGGGGTGGTCGCCTCCAAACGTATGCACCCTTTGGTACCGACGCAACACTAGGCTACACCTACCCCCCCGATGGTCGCACCCCCCGCCGTAATTGGGTAGGGGACTCCTGTGGGAAACGTGCGGCGAAAACAAAAGACTGACAACGCACTATGCCGAGCGCCCTACTGCACTGCATGCGCAACGAGCTATACGACCCGACAGTTAGCGCATCTTGTTGGGGTCTTGGTAGACCATCAAGTGCGCATAGGGGCTGTCCCCAAACATAATGTAGCTGCCCGAAGGATTCGGCGTGGTGGGTAGTTTCGTGACCTCAGGGTCGAAAGGCCACATCACCATCCAATGTGGCGGTTCCTTCACGACCTGTGCGCCCTCCTCTTTTTGCATGACAACCTTGTGATTCTTCTCGAAGTGTGACCCGCCATGAGCCATATAGGCGATGCCTGGGATAGTATTCGACGGCTTGGGGGCATTGTTCATGATGTCTCTCATCCACTGATGGGCCGCAGCGTCCATGCAAATGGGGTCAGGAACCGGCAGGTTCATCACCGTAGGGATACACGTAAATCCATTCTCACTCTTTTTGACCTCAGTCAGGACTCCGTCCTTCCCGAACACCATGACTCCGGCCTGCTTAGCAATGTGTTTGGGTGCCGCACGAAGGGCCAGGGCCGTCTGTTCCTTCTCGGACATGTTTTTCACCTCTTGGACCGACACCCGCTTTTTGGGCGACGCGTGGGCATCGGTGGGCAGTCCCGCGAGACAAAACGCGATAGGCAGCAGCAAGAGTCTGGCGACAGGGATCATGTGGCACCTCGCAGATGTGAATTGAGGGGAAGATGAGTTGAAGGGGCTATCCTAGCGAGATTCTGTCAGGAGGTCCATACCGTAGGCCAATCTAATCGGACTGCCTTACCGACTCGCAGTCAGGGCTGTTTTAGTGGACTCAACGCGCTCGCAGCAACTCCGCCCTCATTGGGCGTGACTTGTCTGACAATTGTGTGGTTTAAAAGCAAAGGAGGTAGCAATCGCGCGAAGTTTCAAGACCTCGCATGGCTTGATGCATTCTCACTCGCGGTGGGCTCCGGCTCTACAGTCATCTCACGTTTCTGGTAGTGTCGGGGATAGTCGGCATGTCGATGGAATTGAGCATCTGACATTGCGACCCGGTGACTGCACAGGCGACAGACATAGGCACCAGTTAGATACACACCGCCCACACTCTCCAGCTGGTAATCGTGCTCGCATTGCGAATCGATCAACCCCATAGCCAATACTTCGGCCACAGCATCAGCTGCCTCTTTGGTAGATAATGGATGGTCCAGATCCCCTGTCACAGGATGGTCCTCTGCTTCCCTTTCCCCCTTCATTCGCTTCGGTACCTCCACCTGGACGTATGAAGGCTGGAGGGGCCAAGTCTACAAGCAGCCGTACACGAAGAAGGCTATGAGGCAAAAGATCCAGGGTTATGTGTTGGTCAATAACCGCACCGAAGGGAACGCGCCCCTCACAGTCCAGGCCCTGGTTGATCGCTTGCGAGATATGAAAAGGGAACCAAAACAGGAGGTCAGTTAGATCGACTGGCACCTATTGTTACAATCCCGTTCCTTTCGCCCCTATTCTTAACACGTAGGCTAACGCCTGCCCCCCCACGTGGCAGACACCCCTCCCGCCGTCAATGGGGCGGTACCATATCGGGATATGCGCGGGTAAAACAAAAGCGCAGCATTGCAGGGCCGCTTTCAAAGAAAGATACGGCAATTGGTTCGCACAAACTGGATTCGTCCTTGTAGACCCAAGGTCTATAATTTGCCAACACTGCGATTGTGAGGCGCATGTATTTTTGCTTTGAGAGGACGTTTTAAAAGGAGAAGTTACCATGCCTCCAGAAATCGGACAAGCAACGGATGGTAGGTACGGATTCGAGGATTTGGAAGGAAACCGCATTGAAGGGCGAGAAGCTATTGCCCCTGTTCTTGAAAAGTTGAATGACCGGTGGCGGTTCATTGGTACTGCATTCTTCATTGCTGAAAATGGAATATTTGTTACAGCCAAGCATGTTGTAGAGGAAGCTTGGACAGAACATAGGCAACTCTATGTTGTTCAGTTCATAGGAACTAATGAGTACTTTGATCGGCCTGTTCAAGACCTTTCTTTGCAAGTTTCAGCGGATATTGCAGTGGGAATTCTTGTACCAGCCGCAGCCGTAGAGACAGATGCATTACTTGTTAATACAAGTGTCCGCTGTAACCACGATCACACCACCTTGGTTCATATGCTGAACGTCGCCAAAAGTCCGTAATTTGGCATGATCAAGGATAACCCTGCCGCATATGTGCCAAAACCAAACCCTCAGAATGAACGGGACCGCATTGCCAGCGGGGAGGAATGGCAGGGATTGTTAGATGCAGCCGCGCCTCATCTACGCACGCTCCTAATTGTGCTGTACACCCTCGGGCCTCGACGTGGTGAGCTCTTAAAGCTGGAGTGGCCTGATGTGGACATGCAACGCAAGGAGTTTACCTTGCGGTACACGAAAAACAAGGAAACCCGTACCGTGCCCATGACCTTAGACGTGTATAAGGTCTTCACGGAGCTGTGGCAGGAGCGGAGACTGGACACTCAACGTGTCTTCCTGTACAACGAAAAGCCGATTCGGGATGTGAAGACCGCCTTTCAGAAGGCCTGCCGTCGGGCAGGAATTACCAATTTCCGTCTTCATGATCTCCGGCACACAGCGAGTACCAATCTGAGGCGGGCAGGAGTGGACGCAATGACTGCCATGAAGATTGTCGGGCACAAGTCTGAGCACATGCATCGGCGGTACAATACCGTCCAGCCTGAGGACCTTCGCCGGGCCGTCTCTCAACTGGCTTCGTACCAGGCTAACACGGTAATAACACCAGCGTCTGTCGCGTCTGGTGCTGAACACGTAAGTAGTTCCAGCATGCGCCCGTAGCTCAGTCGGATAGAGCATCAGCCTTCTAAGCTGAGGGTCGTTGGTTCGATTCCAACCGGGCGCACCATAAAATCAACTATTTATGAAGAAAATACTTTCTGAATTGAGTGGTGTAGAGCCTGTGTAGAATTTTCGCATCTATTTTTTATCACCATTTTGGGACCTAATCATGACAGCCCCTGCCGCGCCTGTTGAACGGGTGTATCCTCTGCGAGAGTTCTTCGAAACGGTTCCGCCAGGGAAGTTGGCGCCGCTTATTGAGACTGTAAAACATGACGTCCATGGTAGATCATGTTTCAACCTGCCGACTATTGAAATTCACTGCTCTAGTGAAAATTGTGATGGGACAAGGTTTTGGGGTACACCCTGTACGCTTCTTGCTCCAGGCACATCGGCATCGCGCAATTTTATCACTTATACGTGTAAGAACTGCGAATCGTCCTTAAAGCATTATGCAATCGAGATATGGAAATCGACTGCTAACTCATTCGTCATACATAAGATAGGGGAGACACCGGCTTTCGGCCAACCATTGCCATCACGTCTTATAACCCTGCTTCGTGACGATAGAGAATACCTCTTCAAAGGACGAAGGGCAGAAAATCAAGGAATGGGAATAGGGGCCTTCGCTTATTATCGGCGAGTCATCGAAAATCAGAAAAACAAAATCTTTGACGCGATCATTCGTGTCGCTAGGAGTCTACCGGCCACAGATGTGCTAATTGCTGAATTGGAATCGGCGAAAAAAGAAACACAATTCAGCAAAGCTGTTGAACGCATTAAGTCCGGATTGCCACCCGTTCTGTTATTGCCAGGAAATCAAAACCCCCTCACTTTGCTGCACGATGCCCTAAGCAATGGAATCCACGAACAAACCGATAGTTCATGTTTAGAAACAGCGACTGATGTCAGAATTGTTCTGACTGAATTGGCGGATCGCATCTCAATCGCTCTTAAAGATTCTGCAGAACTCACACAAGCAGTCGCTAGACTCAGACGGAAGGAACCCACAGCTCAACAAGAGACAAGCTCCTAGAGGTAATTCGTATACCCCAATGTATTTACTCCGAAACCCTCTCCCGCGAAGTCATTTCGCCGATCATAATAATAACAACCCCCCTCTGAACCTCTGCCACTGGCCGGCGAATGCGCACACCTTACCCGCTTGTGAAAAGTTCCAAAGAAGGGACCCGGTGGCTTACCGGTGGCGAATGATAGTGCGCCCCTTCGCTGCTGCCAGCTGCTCTAGACCTGCCTTGAGCTCGCGAGATGGCTTGATCCGGATGAGTGCTAGCAGATCCATCACCTCCTTCTGGCCCATAGTGCGTCTGGTTAGCAGCGCTTGCGCCAGAGTAGTGATTTGCCCCCAAATAGCCTCATTCAAAACGAACTGCTTCGCCTGAATTTCAAGGAGTGTCATATAGGCTTGACTCTCTTCAGCAGAACAAGCCAAGCGAACAATTAGATCATACGCACACTTCCTGTCCGAACTACTGCTAGTTGGCGACCAGCTTTTTTCTGAAAAGTTTCGATGCGCAATTTCTCCCGCAAGCAATATCTTAATTTCTTCTTCAATCAATCGGCGAGCCCGGTCGGTCATTCTGTATTCGATCGATTTCCCAAACCCAAGACTTGACTTACAAACCCCCAGATAATCCAGTCCTGGTTCAATTGAAACCTTTCGCAATGATCGCCCGTGATGTAGTGCTACTACGGCATGTCCGGCTTCGTGATGAGCCGTGGCGGCAATCCTGGTTACAGCATCAAGCTTTTCCAACGTTTACCCCCCGCTAAGGTTCTAGATGGGCCGAGAATGCTTATTACCCTCCATGCCGCTCCATCGTGGTTTGCATCTTCTCCATGCAAGGTCCGGCCAGTAAGCAAGCACTTTGAAATGCCGCGCAAGCCGCGACAAACTCTTGTTGCGTCGTTCTCTTCGGATCAAGCAATTCAATCCGCGCGCAGGCATTACCAATCTTGCTGACCGCGGCCCGGATCTCCTTGCAGACGGTCTGCACATCTCTGATTAGGGCCGGCGACACCCGCCCGTCCTCTGTCACCAGTTCATCTTGAAAGCTCACGGTATAGTCACCTATGTTTGGTTATTTCACGAGGCGAAGTGGTCGCCGTTGCAGCGGTTGCATTTCCTCTTCAACCAATTCTCTCACCGTTTCTCTTAGCGCCTCTGTTCTTCCTATTATCTCTTCGTCTTTGATCATCTTGTGACCATCTTCACGCAAGCACCTGACTATATTGTCCGCTACTTCATCAGTCGCAGGACAAATGCCTAGTGCCATCTTAACCAGGTACTTCACTTTATTTGGCAAAGTACGAGGAGCATACGCATCATTGCAGCTTCGATTAAGGGCGTCGAGTAGTTCCTGATCGGCGCGGATTCCAATAAGTTTCTTCTTCGTGGTGCTCTTCTCTGCTGACATTTTTCACCGTCCTTTCTGCTGGTCTATGTCATTCGCATGTATTGCAATGAGACGCTCAACGATGGGGTAAGAAAAGGATGCTTCGTAAGTTTCGGACTTTATACGGTAATCGTTTTGGGCTTCATCCAACTCGGAAATACCGTCATACATAATCCGTCTAAGGGCGTTATTGAGGAATCGCAAACAATGCCGCTTGCTCGAAAATGGGCCATAGCGTCTCACTGCCATTCCCGTCATCCCAAACCGCACAAACCACTGTATGCTCCCGTCGTAGGATTTCACCTTTACGAACCACTCAGGTGCCGGGCGTTCCTCAATCCAGTCGAACGACTCTCGCGCCTCCACAGTCTTTCCGGTTTTGGCTTCGGTTTCTGATACTTCTCTAATAGCTACTGCCTCCATCGTTCACCTTCCTTTCTTCACAAGAGCAATACGCGTGTACTCCACTTTGGCCATATAGGCCTTTGGATAGTACGGCAGGCACTCCTTGAGGTCTTTCAGCGCCTCAGATTTGTTTGAATAGATCTGCCCCATCGGCTTCCACGGTTCTTCCCCGGGCGGATCGATAAAGAGTTCATACATCACCATCGTTTTTCGCATGAGTTACCTTCCTTTCTTTGCCGGTTTTTTGCGGTATGGAGCGTGAACAATCTTTGCAATGTAAGCATGAGGATACTCTGGCCGTATTTTTTTCAGTTCTCGCAAGGCTTCTGCTCGCGTGTCATATAAAGCGCCCAGCGAAGGGAACGGATCGTTGCCGCACGAATCATCACACACGTCGTACAGAATGATTTCCCCTCTCATCGCTTATCTCCCTTTCTGCCTTTCGGCTTGGTTGAAATGTTGAGCCAGTAAATGCCGAATCAGGCCGGCAGCCGTAGTGCCTTGAGCTCTGAGCGTGTCGAGCTTAGCTTTAATGGTGGTAGGAACTTGGATAACTAAACGAGACATCTTCATAAGACTGACCCTCCATGTGGATAGCGAGATAGCAGATACTTTATGCTATCTCAATGCATATAATGCTGTCAAGCGATATGCAATTGAACATTGAGCCGCTATCAGGTACCTTCTGCTGCAACATTCCGCAACGAACTGAGATTGAACGTGGCTAGACCGAAATCCCCATTTGTGCGTCGTCTCTTTGCACTCCGGCTGCGGGAAGAACTGTTGACAGAGCTTCGTCATATCGCCTTGGATCGTAAGCAACCAGCCAATCAGCTATTAGAAACCGCTATCGAAGAATTTCTGAAAAAGAATCGCGAGAAGAAAAAAACATCTTAGTGTGCCGTGGCGCACATGGCTGACGCGTGATCCAATCAGGGCGGTGACAAGAGGACATCTGACATGGACGAGGTGGCTCATACCCAAAGGCAGCTGATCGAGACATATCTAATCCTCCGCCACTTTCGTGATGTCCGATCGCGTGACGAAATAAACCTGCATTTCTGCATGAACCTAGAAGGCGTCCGCTATGACTTGCTGGTGGAACGGGCATGGATCGATCTGAGGTCGGATAAGAAGATTGGAGAAAGACTCGATCAGCTCCAAGTCATGCCGTTTTTGATGGAGAACAAAGCGGCTTGGGTTGGCGCCACTACGACCGGGCAAGAGTTTGTGGCGCATATAGAGAAGGACGCAGTTGATTAGATGTGTGCCATGGTAGACGTGGAATATTGAACGGAGTAGTGCCAGGCGCCAAATACACTTGGTCCCAGAATTCGTGAGAACCTATTCGGACGGTATGGCGCAACTATGCACTTTCTTGCGGCATTGTTCATTCTGGCCGGCTTCGCGCTACTTCTGAGCGCAAAAAGTGCAATTCATGAAATCGAAGCGTTCATTATTTGGCTCATTGCAGCTGTTCTCTCTTGCAGTGCGTCAATTCGAGATGCTCTCCAACGTATCTACAAAGAGCTGATTCCTAAAGAGAGAGAGCACCCGGAAACATTGGATATTCCGCGCCGAGCTCCTCAAGGGCTGTGGAATTCAATAAAGGATGCATCGATCATTATCTTCATGGTCTTGTTTCTCTTCCTCGCGTTGTCAGTCTTACTCTCAAAGGACCGTTCTGGCCTCCAAATACCTAAATGGTTACTTCCTGGATAATAGGACTGGTGCGCTATTTACCGCTTGTCGACAGCTTGCTCTGATTATGGCATCGGACGGGGTGCCAGGAAGAATGGAGATGAACGCATCGGGCAGGTAACCTTTTTATGGCTAAAGTCCCAATCCTTTGTAGATCCTGTGA
>CAZKVY010000067.1:0-20823 GCA_964556305.1 uncultured Nitrospira sp.
TTTCCACCGCCGCCAGCGTCTCCATGGTCGGCACATCGCCGCAACAGGCCATCACAACATCGGGTTCGCTGCCGCGGTCGTTGCTGGCCCATTCCCAAATGCCGATGCCGGCCGTGCAATGGAGGATGGCGGACTCCATATCCAGCCATTGCGGCGCCGGTTGCTTCCCCGCTACCACCACATTCACGTAGTCGCGGCTGCGCAGGCAATGATCCGTCACGGACAACAGCGTGTTGGCATCGGGCGGCAGATAGACGCGGATCACTTCCGCCTTCTTATTCACCACATGGTCGATGAACCCCGGATCCTGATGGCTGAACCCGTTGTGGTCCTGCCTCCACACATGCGACGTCAGCAGATAATTGAGCGACGCGATCGGCCGCCGCCAGGGAATTTCGCGCGAGGTCTTCAGCCACTTGGCATGCTGATTGAACATGGAATCGATGATGTGAATAAACGCCTCGTAGCAATTCATGAATCCGTGGCGTCCGGTCAGGAGGTACCCTTCGAGCCAACCCTGGCACAGGTGTTCGCTCAGGATCTCCATGACACGTCCATCATGAGCCACATGTTCGTCGGTCGGAAGAATCTCCTCCGTCGAACAACGGTCGGTCACCTCAAACACGGCGCCCCAACGATTGGAGGCCGTCTCGTCCGGTCCGAAGATCCGGAAGTTGTGCGCGTTTGATTTCAACACATCGCGAAGGAACAGGCCCTGTACTCGCGTCGCTTCGGCCTCCTCTCCGCCCGGCTTGACCACCGGCACCGCATATTGCCGAAAGTCCGGCATGTGCAGATCGCGCAGAAGACTGCCGCCGTTCGCGCAGGCAATGGCGCCCATGCGCCGCTCACCGGTCGGGGCCAGCGAGGCGAGCTCGGGCACCAGCTTCCCCCTCTCGTCGAAAAGTTCCTCCGGCTTGTAACTTTTTAACCAGGCTTCCAGCAATTCGACATGCCCGGGCTTGTCCATGTCGCCCATCGGCACCTGGTGGGAACGAAACGTCCCTTCCGTCAACTTGCCGTCCACCTCTTTCGGGCCGGTCCACCCCTTCGGACTACGTAACACGATCATGGGCCACCGCGGCCGGCCGCTGACGCCTTTCGTTCGCGCATCTTGTTGAATGCGCCTGATCGTCACGACAATGTCGTCCAGCGTAGAGGCCATCAACTGGTGCATCGTCTCCGGATCATCGCCTTCGACAAAAAACGGCTGATGGCCATAGCCGATCAGCAGGGATTCGAGTTCATCCGGCGGCATGCGGGCCAACACGGTCGGACCGGCGATCTTGTACCCGTTCAGATGCAGAATCGGCAGCACGGCTCCATCCCGCACGGGGTTCAAAAATTTATTGCCATGCCAACTGCCCGCCAGCGGACCCGTTTCCGCTTCTCCGTCCCCGATCACGCATGCCACCAGCAACTCGGGGTGATCGAACGCCGCTCCATAGGCATGGGCCAGCGAATAGCCCAACTCTCCCCCCTCGTGGATGGAGCCGGGGGTTTCCGGTGCCACGTGGCTCGGAATGCCACCGGGAAAAGAAAACTGTTTGAACAGGTGCTGCATCCCCGCCTCGTCCTGCGAGATGTTCGGATAGACTTCGCTGTACGTCCCTTCGAGGTAGACGTTCGCGACGATGCCCGGACCTCCGTGACCTGGTCCGGCAATGTAGAGCACCGGGAGATCCTGTGCCTTGATGATGCGGTTGAGGTGGGCATAGATAAAATTCAGCCCTGGCGTCGTCCCCCAGTGGCCGAGCAGGCGTGGCTTGATATGTTCCCGCCTCAAGGGCTGCTTGAGCAAAGGGTTGTCATACAAATAGATCTGGCCGACGGAAAGATAATTCGCCGCCCGCCAGTAGGCATGGATCCGTCGGACCATATCAGGGCTCAACGGCTGATTCGCGTGGGTCGTCTGTGTCATGCGGTCCCTCTTTTAAGTTTCGGAGTACCTCTCGCCTCATGCCTATCCGGTTGAAGCGAAAGATTCATTTCGTGCCACGGCTTACAGGCAAAGTCAGCAGCCGACAGACCGATTGGGCAATGTAGCGCTCTTCATCAGTATGGATCACGCGCACGGTCACGCGGCTGTCTGGACGCGAGATGACCGCATCATGAGCCTCGTTACGCGCGGGATCCAACTGGATGCCAAGGAACGCCAGGCCGTCGCACATTCGGGCCCGCACGACGGATGCATGTTCGCCGATGCCGCCGCTGAAGACGAGTTGGTCCAATCCACCGAGAGCCGCCGCGTAGGCCCCGATCCACTTTTTCCCCTGATAACAAAAGACCGCCACCGCCTCTGCCGCGCGGGTATCGCGGCTTTCCTGCGCCAGCAAATCCCGCAAGTCGGAACTGAGTTCAGACAACCCCAGCAGCCCCGACTGCGCATTGACCATGTGATGAAACTGATCCGCCGTCATGCCCTCGGTTGTGGAGAGATACGACACCAGGCCGGGGTCCAAGTCGCCGGACCTGGTGCTCATCGGCAGCCCGGAGGCCGGGGTGAATCCCATCGTCGTATCGATACTTACGCCCTCCCGTACTGCAGCCAGACTGGCCCCGTTTCCCAAATGGGCCAGGATCACCTTGCCCCGCGCGGCCTCTCGGCCGGCCACCCGTTCCAGTTCCTCCATCAGATACGCATAGGACAAACCATGAAAGCCGTATCGCCTGATGCCTTGTTTTTCGTACCGGCGGGGGATCGCTAGCAGGCGAGCGACTGGCGGCAGCTGTTGATGGAAGCCGGTATCGAAACAGGCGACCTGCGGGACGGTCGGATACTGTACTGCCAGGGCCTCGATCAAGGTGAGTTCCGCCGGAAGATGCTCGGGATCGTAGGGGCTGAGCCGACGCAACTCGTTCATTACCGCCGCCGAAAGCACCTCCGGATTGGTATAGCGGCTTCCTCCATGAACGACTCGATGGCCGATGGCCTGTATAGACGATCCCCGGCCGGTCTGTTCAAGTTGCTCGATGAGCACCTGGACGGCAGCCGCGTGGTGCTGGATCTGCGCGACACGCCGTTGGTCATGCCCGGTCGCGCCATCGGCAAAAGTCACGATGCCGTCCGGAAGCCCGATGCGCTCGATCCGTCCCCCTGCCGACCGCACAAGCGAAGCGGCCACCTGGAACAGTGCCCATTTGACGCTCGACGATCCCGCGTTTACGATCAGCACGGCTGGGGCTTCGTGATCGGCTTGTGGCATGACCCTCCCTGCTTATCCTCTCACCATAGATCGACCATACGTACAGCGCAACCGGAAAATCCTTCAGACGTTGGTCTAGGCCTTCTGCGCAGCGTCGGTTTAGGGGAAATGCTAGTTCCCAACGGATCGCGTCTGAGTTATGGTAGTGGATGCTCCCGCCAACACTGAGCCTCATCATTCTCGTTTTTTCCTATATCATGCCAACGGGCCTTGCCGGTGCGGCTCCCTCCCTGGAGGCCGCGCTGCTTGGCGGCACGATTCTATCGATCGATCATGAAGC
The DNA here is from genome assembly GCA_964556305.1 of uncultured Nitrospira sp. Classification (GTDB taxonomy): domain Bacteria; phylum Nitrospirota; class Nitrospiria; order Nitrospirales; family Nitrospiraceae; genus Nitrospira_A. Next base: position 3,487 of record CAZKVY010000067.1, read on the forward strand.
TCTGACCCTCACCATTCTTTTTCCCGGGGGAGAATCTCGCGCGCTCCCCGTTCGTGACTCCCGCCTCTTGCACGGCCTCAGCGTCGGCGACCATGTCACCTTCGAGCTCAATCACGAACACACCTTGATCAAGATCACCAAGCTCCCGACAGATCCAGCCAACTAACCTTCCCCTGTATATCGAAAGCCCCTGTGTCGTGCGGTGATCGCTCCTGAACGCCCCCCCCATGCCCCTCTAACCGGCACCAGTGGCCGGACGCCAGCCAATGCATGTATTTACACCGGCCAGCGCCTTTCGATTGACAAGCGGGAATGCCGAAAAATACACTGGTGCCGCCCCGAATCGGTTGAACCCACAGGCCGGGGAACGCGACAGACGGGTACGGGGCAAGCAGAAGACGGGTTTGTTGCGAGACATCTGATCCGAACGGTGAGACAGGCCGGCACCCACTTCGGAAAAGGATAGACCCATGGGCGTGAGACTGTTCGCTGTCACCGCGCTCCTCTGCCTTCTCACGCTCCAGACACCCTCGACATGGGCCGACTCTTCCGTGACAGCGCCACGCTTGCTGGCCGGGCACAGCAGCGACATTCTCAGCCTCGTCTATGCTCCGGATGGAAACCTTCTCGCCACCGGCGGTACCGATCAGACCATTCGCCTGTGGGATCCCGAGAGCGGACGGGATCTGAAACTGCTGCGCGGCCACATGGGTGCCGTCCATGCCCTGGCCTTCTCCCCCAACGGAAAACTGCTCGCCTCGGGAAGCGCGGATACCTCCGTGCGCATCTGGGAGCTCGCATCCGGTCGTGAGCTCCATGCCGTCACGTCGAATTTCGGCGCCGTGCGCGCCGTCGCCTTTTCGGCCGATGGCAAGATGTTGGCTGCAGGCGGCAATGACGGGAGCCTCCGGTTTCTGGACAGCGCCAACGGAAAAGAGCTCCGGTCGGTGCGGGGCCAATTCGGCATCGTCTTTAGTATTGCCTTCTCGCCAGACGGCACCATGGTTGCGACGGGCAGCAGCGACATGCAGATTCACCTCTGGGATTTGGCCACCAGCCGGCAACGAACCGTGTTGACCGGCCATACGGGCGCCGTGCACGCCGTGGCCTTCGCACCGGTCAGTCACCTGCTCGCGAGCGCTTCTGCCGACGGCACGATTCGCCTCTGGGATGTAGACAGCGGCCAGGAACGCCTGACCCTTACCGGCCATAAGGGCGAGGTCTACGGCATCGCGTTCACAGTGGATGGACGAGTCCTTGCCTCAGCCGGGGCCGATGGCACGATTCGGATGTGGGACGTCGTCTCGGGCCGCGAACGCCACAGCCTCACCGGACATAAAGGACCGGCGCGTACCGTAGCCCTGTCTCCCGACGGCAGCACGGTCGCGAGCGGCGGGCGGGATAAAACGGTGCGCCTGCAGCCCAGCACTCCCGCGGCGGTCACGGCAAACCTGGCGGAGAAAATCGCGCAACGCGGCAACGAAACCGGCGCGGCACCTTCCCCGCCGCCTCTGCCGGAAGCAGAACTCTCGATTCACCCGATGGAATTAAAGGCCGGGCAAACGGTCACGCTGACCGTGACCGTCACGAACAGGGGCAAAGGCCCCCTCTACCGTTTTCAAGCCAAGAGCAGGAGCGAAGATCCGGCGTTGAACGGACTGCTCTTTTATATGGGCAAGGTCGATCCCGGCCAGGCCATGACCGATTCCGTCAGGCTGCCGCTTCCGGCGGACCGGCCAGACGGCACCATTCCACTCTCGCTTGAGTTTGAAGAGTACAACGGGTTTACCCCCGCCCCGTTGCAGGCTGCTCTGGCGCTCACGGGACTGCCCCGGCCACGGTTTGCCTTTACCCATCAATTGCTGGATGACGGATCGGGTCAATCGGTCGGGAACAGCGACGGACGCATTCAAACCGGCGAGGCGATTGACGTGCTGGTCACGATCAAGAACGTCGGCGTCGTCCTGGCTCAGCACACCACGATCGATCTCACGCTCCCCTCGTCCCGCGACTTCCGCTTGAACCAGAGCAGGCTCGACTTCGGCCCCCTGAAGCCTGACGAAACCAAAAGCGCCCGTGTGAATCTGTTTGTCGCGCGCGACACAAAAGCCGATGAACTGCCCCTGCGACTCTTCATTCGCGAGCGCGGAATGAACGTCACGCTGGATGAAACGCTGAAACTGGCCATCGATCATCGGCCCCCGCCGCAAATCATCGCGACCAATAAACTCGTTTCGGTAAATGACGCCTCGGCAAAAATTCACAGCGGCGCCGGTGAGGAAACGTCCGTCATCGCTTCGGCCGCTAAGGATCAAGGGTTGGCCGTGACGGGGGAATTGGGCGAGTGGTGGCGCGTGCGGATCTCACCCAGAGAAACCGGCTGGATCGCCAAACGCGACGCGCGTGAGCCGGCCGAACTAACCAAGGGCGACATGCCGATCCCCTCGATCACCGGTACGCCGGTCGTGAAACTGTTCCAGAACGCCCCTCCGGTCATTGCCCTGGCTTCGCCCTCCGATGGAGCAGACGTCACCGTGGACAGGATCCTTCTGGCAGGGGCCGCTGCCAGTGAGCGGGGCATCGCACGGGTGGAGATTCGCGTCAATGGGCAGCTGCTGACTCAGCGGGAGGCGCGCGGGATTGCCGTCAAACCGGACGCTCCGGCCGCGCAGCCGAACCTCGAATTTTCGGAACGTCTCTCATTGAAGGAAGGCAAAAACGAAATTGTCGTTTCCGCGATCGACCGCGACAATCTGTCGGCGCAGAAAATCATCACCGTGATGCGTCAGGTGGACCGCGCCAAGGTCTGGGCTGTGGTCATCGGCATTTCGAAATATAAGACGGTCCATCCGCTTCGTTACGCGGATATGGACGCGCAGGCTTTCCATGACTATTTGATGGGCAATGTCGGCGTCCCGGCGGAGAACATCACCCTGTTGCTGAACGAACAAGCGACACTCATGAACTTGAAACGCACGCTCGGAACGGAACTGAAGCGCAAAGCGGCGGAGAAAGACACGGTCATCATCTACTACGCAGGCCACGGCGCCCCGGAAGCGGATGCCTCTGCCTCGGATGATGACGGCCTAGAAAAATACATCGTCCCCTACGACGCGGACCCGAAAGATCTCTACTCGACCGGCCTGCCGATGCGGGAAGTCGAGACGATCTTCAACCGGCTCGCACCCGAACGCGTAATTTTCATCAGCGACTCCTGCTATAGCGGCGCCACGGCGGGCCGCACCTTTGCCACCGCCTCGCGCCGCGCCGTTGTCTCCGAATCGTTCCTGACCCGGCTCTCGAAAGGCAAGGGCCGCATCGTCCTGAGCGCCAGCAAGGCCAGCGAAGTCAGCGAGGAACGGGAAGACCTGGGCCACGGGGTGTTCACCTACTATTTGCTCGAAGGCTTGCGTGGCAACGCCGACAGCGACCGTGACGGGGTGATTACGGTCGATGAAGCCTACGCCTACGTTTCCAGGAAAGTGCCGGAGGCCACCGGCCAAAATCAGCATCCGGTCAAGAAGGGCGAAGTGGAAGGACAGTTGATACTGGGACAGGTGCGGTAGGGGCATCATCACGTTAATACGGTTCGCCATTCATTGCGTCATCGTCATAGATCAGTAAGGAGGCTTGTTATGTCGTCATCATGGTCACGTATGGGCATCGCCACGCTCGGGCTCTTCGGCCTGGCCGGTTGCGCCGAGGTCGAAACGGTCAAAGCTCCGATCGACATTCCGTCGCGCATCTATACCGCGAATGAAAGCTCGAACGACGTGTCGGTCATCGACGCCACGACCTATGCGACGGTGGGAAGCATCGACTCAAGAAACCAATCCACGCATGACCTCGCCGTCTCGCGCGACGGTCGTCGCGTGTATGCCACCAACCTCGCCAGCGGCCGCCTTTCGGTCATGGACGCGGGGACGATGGAAACGATCGCTTCGATCTATACAGGACAACGCTGCCACGTGGTGGCACTCACGAACGACAATAAGCAAGCGTGGGTCGCGAACATCGGAGACAACAACATTTCGATCGTGGATACGGAGACCTTCCGTATCGTAGGCACCATCCCCACCGGAAAGGGACCAACCGGTCTGACGTTTTCGCACGACGGCAAATTCGCCTACGTCAGCACACAAGGCGACAAGACGGTCGACATCATCGATGCCGCCACGCACCAGATCATCAAATCGCTGCCGGTCGGAACGAATCCGCATTTTCTCGTGGTCGGTCCGAAAGGGTATGTCTGGGGCACGAATACCGGTGGAACGGACATCTATGTGATCGATCCGGCCACGCAAGAGATCGCCGGCACGTTGGAAGTTGGGGCGAAGCCCCAGCAGATCGCATTCGGGTTCAAGGGCATGCAGGGCCCGAACGTCTACGTAACGGTCGGCGGGACTAATAAGGTGGCCGTGGTGCCGGCAGACCCCAAGAACCTGAAGGTCTTGGAAGAAATCACCGTGGGCGAAGGGCCGAACGGAATCTGGGCGAACCCGGAGGGCACTCGCATCTTCGTCGGTCACGACAAGGGCAACGAAGTCCGCGTCATCGACACGGGCACGGGCCAAAATCTCGGCACGGTGCCGGTCGGCCGCAAACCGATTCGGGTGGTGGTGTCGAGATAGACGAAGCGCCTATGGCTTATGCCAATGCGAAAGGGTCCTGACACGCGAGAACAACGATTCTGAGCTCGGAGGAAAATATGACGCAATCGTTCATGACGAGGACACTGACCATTACAGTAATCATCATTGCGACAAGCCTGTCGGCATTTGCCGCAAACGCTCCAGTGGGATGGGCCATCAATGCCATCGGTACGTTGACCATCATCCGGACCGACGGCGTCGAGGAACAGCTCCAGGGCCGAAAGACCATGCCGCTCTATGAAGGCGACGTGCTCAAGACGGATGCTTCGAGTCAGGCCTACATTCAACTCAAACAAGGCGTCAACGTCGCGCTCAACGAAGAGACCTCCTTCAAGATTCTCTCGCGCTGGCAAAAAGACAAGCCGACCACCTGGATTCTTCGGCTCAGCCAGGGCGAAGTGTGGGCAAAAACCGCCGGCGACGGGCCGAAGGCGTTCGAGGTGGAAACCCCTGTCGCCACGGCAGCGGTGAAGGAGACGGAGTTCAATTTGAAAGTCCAGCCGGACGGCCAGAGCATTCTCACCGTGATCGAAGGCGTCGTCCAATTCGGCACCGCCTTTGGAACCTGTCCGATCCGGACCAACACGATCAGTTACGGCGTGCGGGGGAAGAAATGCACGAAGCCGGCCGACAGCGACGCGAAGGCCGCCAAAGCCTGGACCAGCACGCTCATTCCGCCCTCGACGCCGGTGCAGTAGATTTCGGACGTTCGGCCTGATGGGCCGCGGCAGTGAGAACACTCGATCCGTCACAGATGTCTCACGCGCTCGTGCATGAACCTTTTTCCTGTTCGAGCGACGCACGGAGTGAGGCAGCACCTAGAGAGGAACGAATGGGAAGGAGAAAAAGGATGCCATATCTCCCTGCCAAAGCGAGGATGATGCGCGCCTTGTGCGCGATGGCCGGCGGCCTTTTCCTGCTCATCCCGGCGAAAGCCGAAGCGGTCCAAATTGTTGTCACCGACCAGAACGGCGCGCCCGTTTCCAACGTCAACCTGTGCCTCAGCACGCCGGAATTCGGCGTCCAGAAAATGACCGATCAAAACGGGCGGTACAACTTCTCGCTCCCGGTAGGTTCAACCGCAGGGGGACCTGCCACGGTACGGACCTCGCGGAACGGGTTCCTGAACAACCAAGCGACGATCAACATGGCCGCCGCTGAGCAGCGCATTGTTCTCGTGCCTGGTCAATCAACACCCTTGCCCAGCTTTTGCGGCGGTCTTGCCGGCACAGCCACCGGTGGAAATACCGGCTGCGACAGGATTACCAATCTCGAAGTGGCAGGTGGATCGAAAACGACCAATCGCACGGTGGGTATTGTGGCCGGGTTTTCTGAAAAGCCGGCGTTCTTTCGCCTGACGGAATTCTCCGCGGCAGAGCGCTATCCTGAATCGCAGTTCAATCCTGATACGGCCTTTGCCAAGAAGAACGTCGCCTGGCACCCGGTCACCACGCCGGTGTTGACCACGAATTTTTCCCTGACTGAACCCTACTATGGCACCCATCATCTCTATTTGCAGACGAGCCTCGCTCTGAACGGATGCGTGTCGCACGCACGCGCGATCAGTGTGGTGCTCGAGCCCGCTCAACTCGTCACCTATGAACTGAAGGGACAGGCCTTGGACCGATTCGTTGCGGCGGCGAAGACGCGTGGCTACCAGTTCAGAAATGAATTCAAATTCAACAAAAAGGATAAGACCTACTGCTCGAACAACGCCATGCTGTTGCCGTCAAATCCGGTTGGGGATGCGCGCGTGAGTAACACGGTGGTGGAAGATGTCTCCGCCAGCATCGACGTCTTCGATGGCCCCGATCTCATGCTCTTCTGGCAACTGTTGGACATCGATGGATCGTTTCCCGGTCTCCCGCCGTTGCCCGCTCGTGCGTTTCAAAAAGGTACAGCGCCGGCGGTTGTGTACGACAAGTATTCGGAAGCGAGTTGTCCCTATTGCGGAGCGCGTGCGTTGAAACGAACCCTCTCCTGGCGACGATTGGTCTACGAATTCAGATCGCCGCCGCCTGCTCCAGTGATAGGCTCCTTCGCCGCGGTGACCTGCATCACAGCGCCCGACTTGACCCGTGCAGACCAGCAACCCTCTCTCGTCAAACTGACGTTGAAGGGTCCGTCCGGCGAGGACCCCATCAATGCCCTGGGCGACTTGCGATCCAACACCCTTCCGGGGTTCCAGCGTATTCCTCCACCTCAGGTCGTTATACCGCGGGGAGAGTGATGGTGCTGTCGGCAGGCATTCCTCCAGAAACCAGCAGGCGGCAGTGAACTGACGCGGAGTCCCTTGTGATCGGAAACGGGGTCGGACTAACGGCACCTCGAGGTCAGCGCGTGGCCGACCTGAGCACACGTATCGGACTGGCCCTGCTATCTGCGGCGCTGCTGGTCGCCTCTCTCCCCTCACCGGATATCGGGTCGCTGGGCTGGGTCGCTCTCGTCCCCGTTCTCTTGGCTATGCAAGGGCTCAGGCCTGGGCAGGCGGCATCACTAGGGCTGCTGACCGGATTTTTCGCCAGCTTCGGCATCTACGGCTGGCTCTTCGAAGTGCCCAGTTTCGATCTGCGCCATGCGGTCGTGCTCGCCCTTTATGTCGGCGCCTATCCGGCAATTTGGGCATCGGCCACGGCTTGGGCGCTGCGGCAACACGTTCCCCTGATCGTCTGCGCGCCCGTTTTTTGGCTGCTGATCGACTACCTCCGCGCGCATGCCGGGTTTCTGGCCCTACCTTGGGGCACTCTCGCCCAGACGCAACACCACAACCTCCCTCTGTTGCAGGCCGCCGGGGTGATCGGCGAGCATGGCATCACGTTCTTGGTAGCGTTGGGCAATGCCGCCCTTGCCGCCCTCTGCCTCAGGCAGGAACGGAGGTTTGCCGCAGCCACGCTCCTCATCCTCATCACCGTCCACGCCTGGGGCGCTACCGAACTCTTCTCATCCAGGTCGGGCCGCTCCGTTACCATCACGGCTATCCAACCGAACATTCAAATCGGCGACCGCAGGACCGAGGCAGGCCGCGACGTCAACCTGACTCGACTCGAACGATTGACCCGAGAGGCCGCTTCCTTGCACCCGGACTTGATCGTCTGGCCGGAAAGCGCCATTCCCGGGGATCTCTCCGATCCGTCCTTGATCTCACGACTCCAGCGCTTGAGCCGTGAGACCGGGGTGCCGTTGATCCTCGGAGCGGCCCAAGTGGAAAAGTTCGCGACGGGGGACAGTCTGCTTACTATCGGACGGCGGGCGTTCAACACCGCTCATCTCTTCCAGCCGAACGGCTCAACCTCGCCCCCCTATCGAAAGCGTATGCTGGTGCCGTTTGCCGAATATCTGCCGCATGCGGACATCATTCCCTGGCCGGAGTGGCTCGCCCCGCGAGTCACGGAACTGACAGCCGGTGACACCGGCCAGCTCTTCACTCTCGCACCTCGGATTTCTGTCGGCGTCTTGATCTGCTGGGAGAATCTTTTCTCGGACCTGACCCGTGAGTCCGTCAACTCAGGCGCACAACTGTTGGTGCAATTGACGAACGATGTGTGGTTCGGCCAGACCGCCGCGCCGAAGCAGCACAATCTGATGTCGGTCATGCGCGCGGTGGAGACTCGAACACCGGTCGTGATCGCCTCGAACACCGGACCATCGCAGGTGATCGATGGCTATGGTCGGGTGGTCGTCACCACATCGGGGAGTTTCCTGGAATCGACCATCGCCGGTGTCGTCGCCCTCGGGGGAGGAGGCACTGTCTATTCGCGAACCGGGGATTGGTTCGTTCTGCTCACACCTATCGTTGCAATCCTGGCGCACTTCCTCTTGGCGCGTTCATCTCGCGTCGGGCACCTGCGGTGGACTTCGTTCGATTGGCTGAGAAAGCGCCCGAGGACAGTTCCGGTCTCTTCCATGGTCGGCCGCAGTGGAAACGTTGTGAGACGGCCCACTCCGGAAGTGACAGGAAGCGATATACTGCCTCGCCACTGCATCGGGACGAAGGAAGGAATCTCATGACGGGGAAAAGCTTCGTCGCATTCTTGTTCATGCTGTCGGCTCTCGTTGGACAAGCCGGGGCAGCAGGCGTGGTCGTGAGGATCTATCCCATGACGACGGTCAACTGTCAGCTGGACTCGATTCAAGCAAAGTTCACGGCCGCCAAGTCGACCTATCGCATGGCAGGACGGTGCGACCAACATCTGCAATATGAAAACCATGCGGAAGTGATCCCGATCCCCTGGACATCAGAAGGTGCCTATGCGCCGGGACCGGCAAAAGTGGAAGAAACCATTACATTGAACGGGAACCCGCCTTTTCGGGGAAAGATTCAAACCAAGCTTGCTTGTGTGGAAGATCCCTGGTTGGCGACGGGAAAAGCAGCCTGCACTCAACCGGCCTTCTCGGCGGGAGGAGATGTACAAACCCTCGCTTACATCATCACCTATTTGCAGAGCGGCTTTGACCGGACTTTAAAGCCGAATACAACCGGATTCTCTTACGATCGCGCAGCTCTGGTGGCCCAACGACCGAGAGATCTCCAGGCGGAACAACAGGCGCTCGCCGAGGCGGCCCGTCTCGCACAAGAAGCAGCCCGCAAGGAGGCCCAACGGCTCCAACAGGCTGCTCAGCCGGCGCCGACACTTCTCGAAAACCTCGCACCCTACGTGGTCACGCCGACGGCCGGTTCGCTCTATCTCAGCATGACTGCCGTACCGATCAAGCTTGCTCCCCCTCCGAGGCGGATGACCGTCACCCTCTACACGGCAAAAATCGAACGGAAGGACTCAAGGGGCGTCTGGGCAATGGTCACCAATCTCCCCATAAGTCTGGCCCAGGCATCGTCCCCTTCCGGGTATGTGGGCTGGAGCGCTGGAGGGCCGGACGGGAGAAGTCTTCCTCTGATGGCCTCACCCGGAACCTATCGGATCACCGCCCAGGTGTCGGGCCCTCAACAAACCGGTTGGAGCCAGGGAGTTGAGTTTGTGGTGACGGCTCCGAACAAAGCGATTCAGCGGGCGCCGAAGGGGTTCGGACCATAGGGTGAAATGAGGAATTTCGACTGACTTATTGGAAGCCACAGGCCGCTCACTAGGCAAGGAGTCCACATGAATGTCTGTCGTTCCCACTTGCTATCCTTCAGCTTGGGATTGCTCATTGCGGTGACTCTGCCGACCCATGCATTCAGTCTCGGTTTCAACGGCGTCGGCTCCGCGCCCTGCAGCACCGCTACTCAGAACCTCGTCGGGAGCTTTTCTTCGACCAAGGCGCAATACCTGTCAACCGGAACCTGCACGACATCCGGCTCACTGGGAGCACCGCGAACGTTTCCCTACACAGTCCACGGGACCTATTCGAACAATGTCGCGGAGGAACTGATTGAAGTGACTCCCGCTCCGGTCTCGCAACCGAGTCATCCGTATGGGACCTGGCGGACCACGTATTCATGTCCGTCCGATCCCTGGCTCACCATGGACGGTCCTCCGTTCAGCCCGGAGAGTCTCCGAGTGAAGTGCCAGATCGTAAACCGGATGGACAATAGTCCATCCGAGGCATACCCGCGAAAGTACCAGGATGGGAAACCTCTCCCGACTCTCAGCGATCTCTTCAATGCCTGGAGAGCCTACAAACCCATGTCGGCTTGGGTCCTGATGCCGGCAGAACGAACTGCCCTGGCGGCGAAACGGGACGCGGATCTGAAGGCCGAGGCGGCGGCATTGGCCAAGGCACAGGTCGGGAAACGCCTGCGTTCGGCAACGCAGACGCTGACGCCCTATCGTTTGAGCCTCTCTCCGATCATCATGGCGCCCACCGCGGGGCAGCGGTTCTTTAACCAATCTCCCATCTCGATCAGGTTAGCGCCCCCTCAACCATGGGCCGATACGGAAGTTCGCCTCGACGGAACTCCCGTCAAGACCGCGAAGAGTGTGACCGGATACATGGTGAGGCTCGAACGGAAAGACTCCAACGGACAATGGCTACCGCATGCCACGCTGCCCGTCGGAGCCGCTCAAGCGGAGTCGGCGACCGGTTATACGGGCTTCGGCGCGGGGGCCCCGCCGGCCTTCTTGTCGATACCTGGCGCCTGGCGGTTGAGTGCCCAGGTGACAACGCCGCAACAATCCGGATGGAGCGACTGGGTTGAGTTCGCGGTAATGGCTCCTCCCTCCTCCTCCTTCAATTCGACCCTCAAACCCTCAGTGAAGTCGTTTGCGAAGTGATGGTTCGAGGAGAAGCCATGCTCATCGACAGCAGCCTCCGGAGGACCCCATGAGCACCATGCGTATGATTTCCATTGGCCCAGCGATTCGTCCTGCTGTCAGGCTCGGGAGCATGAGAGCCCGTTTAGCGATCACGGCTATCATACTCAGCGCTCCCTTCACGGTGGGCGCCACGCCCGCCGCGGCAGAAGGCGAAATCGTCGCACAAATTTCAACCGCCTGCGCAGTAAGCAGCGTGACCGGCACACACAAGGCCGCGAGTTCGGATTACACCATCACCGGCAGTTGCGCCGTCCTGGAGACCTCGTTCGGTGCCACCCGTCCGCTCGCAGGCTACGCCATCAATTGGACCGCGACGGCCAGTCACCAGCCGAACACCAAAGCGACCTTTGAGACCATGAGCCTCACATCGATCGAGGTCGGGAAGACGACTGGCACCGGTACCGTGAATTCGACGATGCAGTGCGGGAGCGATCCCTGGCGAGTCGCTCCCAGTGGGCCATGCCGGCTGGTGACGAGAAAGACTTCGCCGCCCTCGTTGGCCGGGTATGTCTCGATGGCGTACCAACAGTTGCTGCAGGACGCTCCCAACCTGCCCTTGTCGTTCAAGCTCAACCCCACGCAACGCGCGGCGATCGACAAGCAATATCAGATTGCCATGTTGACCCAACAAAAGTTCGACCCGTCGCAAACGACTGTGTCGAAGCCGCAAGGACCCGGCGTGGGGCCCTTCACGCCGGGAACGCCGAAGACCTCCGATGCCATCTTGTCACGGCAGATACCGCGTATCCTCAGCCCCACGTCTGGAGCGACCGTGGTCATCGGCCAGTTGCTCGTCAAAATTCAGCCGCCGATCGTGGGGCAGGAACCGGTATCCGAGTTGGAACTCTCGTGGCTCGACACGCCGGCAGGACAGCCCCGGTTCGTGAATACAATTCCCGCCATGGATACGGCAAAGCTGGTGCAAGGCCAATACATCGATCCGAAAGTGACGCGATTGAATTACGGCCGGTGGGAGCTGCGGGTACGGATGATCGGGCAAGGAGCGGTGGCCGGGCCTTGGAGCGCGCCGGCTTCATTCAACCTCGTAGGCCCGCAACAAAAGCAATCCATCCAGGGGTCGGCGGCGAAATCGCCGTTTTTGAAGTCGCCGTCCGAGCGGTTCGGTGCAGGCACCACGGTCATCCGGCCGCGCGGCGTCGAAGAAGAAAACCGAGGCGGAAAGTGACCAGCATCCGGATCCGCCGGCCGCGCCGGATATGCAGCATGACGGCTCGAGGTCATCAGCTTTTGATGGACAGGAGGCACATATGGATGACTCACGTCAGCAGCGTCATCGCTTGGTGCTGTCGGCGCTCGTCCTCGTGTCTGGACTACTCCTAACTGGTCCACACATCGTATTCGCGACGGATTTGGGCCCGGATGGAGGCCCCGGTGGCACCCCTTTTCGGTTTGAATGTCCCAAAGGATCGTACATCGTCGGGTTTCAAGCAAAGACGGGCGAGTGGATCGACCGGTTACAGCCGATATGCGCCCCTTGGATTCCCAATAGTAATAGTTTCGGTCCCATTACAGTCGGCCCTTCGTTCGGACAGAGCCGAGGCGGCCAAACAGATGTCACCAATTGCAATGACAGCGGCATCAGGAACCGGGCAATCACCCGCTTGGATATACTGTTCTTGCGGTCGGTCAGCAAACTAGTCGCGATCATGTTTGGCGATTGTAATAGCGTGACGTCACCACGAGGTCCGCTGAAAGGCTGGGCGGTCGGGCATAGCAAGACAAGCTACTTTCCAAACAGCACTACCTATGAGTGCCCGTTTGGCGAGCTTGTTGCCGGCGTTCATGGACGCGCCGGGTTGTTCATCGATGCGATCGGCATCACCTGCCGTCCATTTCCCCCTAAGCCCTCCCCGCCGTTCGAGACCAAAGTAAATCCTAACGCCATCGCGCCGTCGCAGGCTCCATCGCCGCTCGCAGCGCCTCCGCCGCCGAACAGCGCCGCTACTCAAATGAAGCGCGCGCCCTCGATGATCATGCCGCGCGCGGTTGAGAAGAAAGGCGGGAAGGAAGGCAACCAGACCGTGGATGAGCCGGCTGCGACGGAGAAGAAGCCATGAAATGGAGACGAGGCTCAGATGGTTCAGTCACATCAAACCATTCATAACGCCCCGCTCCCTACGCTCTTCATGGCGCTCGGACTCGCGCTGGCGAGCTCGGGCTCCGCCCTGGCCACAGATTTGCCGGTCTTTGGAGGCCCGGGAGGCAGCGAGTTTCGGGCCCAGTGCCCAAACGGATCGTACCTGGTCGGCTTTAATGGCAAAACTGGGGCGTGGGTGGAGCGCATCTCGCCGGTCTGTGCCCCCTGGCTGCGGGGTTCGCAGACACTCGGCGCGCCATCAGTCGGTCAAGAAGTCACAACGATCTGTAGGGATAGCAGGTCCAACACGTTCGCCATCCATTACATGAATATAGCCGTACTGAAATCAGCCAATCGGCTTGTCCAGTCCATCTGGGCAGGGTGCCAGTCTCTGACGACGTCGCCTCTTGGGAGTGTGCGCCTCGAATTTGGGTCGAGGCCGCCAGCTCCGCCGGGTCAGGATGTCGGCGATCAGCCCGAGTGCATCACTTGTCCCGATAAAACTCCGCCCATCTACTCCAATCAGGTCTGTCCTGCCGGTGAAGCCGGGGTGGGCATTCGCGTGCGGGCCGGGCAGTTCGTGGATGCGGTGGGATTGATCTGTGGGCCAATACCGGCCAAGCTCGGCTCGCCTGCTACAAAACTACCTCGCCCTCTCGTCCAGGCACCCTCGCCTGCCGTGCCCATGAACCCCCAAGCCAAGAATACGATAATCGCCCCTGACATGTTCGTCATCACGAAGCCTGTTCCCGGTCAACTGATCCCGCACGGCAAGCTCATTGTCACGGCGACTGCCCCCGAGGCGCCTCCAACGCAGGGACCTCCCCGATACGCCGAGTTGGAGCTGAGATACCTCGATGCTCCGCCGAATCAGCAGTTTTCTTATCCCTACTTCCACGTCATCACGGTCGACGAGGTAACGCTGCGTGGAGGCTACCCGGTTGCTCATGGGGTGACAGCCCCCAACTCGACAGCCCCCAACTCCGGCCGTTGGCAAGTGCGTGCGCGGTTCAGCCTGAATACGGCAAGAGGTCCCTGGAGTGCCGCAGTCCCATTCGGCCTCTGTCACGTCCTGTGTCCGGCCACGCCACCGTCCGCGATCCAACAAACGGCTCCGTTGCCATCGTCATCGATCATGCAGTCCGCTCCTTCCTCGCAGAAGAGCACGAGCAGTTCGCTCATGATCCGCCCGCGAGGAACCGATGAGACACCCGGCAATCAAGGCAAGGCGGCAGGCGGCTCACCGGAGGCCGAAAAGAAGCCGTGACTCATCAGGGGTAAGGGGGGGCAGCCGCTCGGTTCCCGTGCGGCCAAACGTCTTCGGGCATTGAACGCATGAGGTGTCTTGTGACGACACGCCTGGTAGGAATTCTTGTGCTGCTGATCTGGCCGGGAGAAACAGTTCTGGCGGCCAGTCCTCTGGAAGTGGTGCTGAAGCAGTGTCAGTTGATCAAAATCACCGGTCAATTTTCGTCGACCGAGGCAAAGTACCAGACGGCCGGACAGTGCCTGCAGTACCCCACGCAACTGCTGTGGACCGGTCAGGGCGCGTACGACCCCAAGGATGGTCGGGCACAGGAGGTGGTCGATCTGAAAGGTATCCCTCCCTATCAAGGTCGGCTAACGATTCGCGCGACCTGTTCCGGGGACCCGTGGGTCGACTTCAAAAGAGGAGGGCTGGCCACGCCCGACTGCAGTAATGTCATGGTTCAGTCGCAGGGGGAGCCGTCGGTTGTAGAGCCTGTGCTCAATATCTTGATAGGCGAAGTGAGGAAGACGTCGAAGCCCTTGAGCGCGCTCTACCGGGACTATTTTCCTTATCATCTGGACCAGCTCCGTGTTCAGCATGACGCAGTTCTGCAGGCGGACGCGGCTCAGGCAAAAGCCGACCAGCACGCCAAAGCCTTGGCTGCGGAGCAAGCCAGAAATAGCCGGCTCTTGAAGGGCGCACAGAAAATGCCGTTGTTTGCTCCGACGATCCTTTCCCCTATGTCGCAAGCATTGTTTCTGCAGAATAATACCGTGCCCATCAAAATCAGTCCTCCCCAGGACATCGCTGTAACCTCCTACTTGGTCAGAATCGAAAGTAGAAACCTTCAAGGCGTCTGGACCCTCGTCACCAGTTTCCCGGTCGGGGCGGCCGAGGCGTCGTCTCTTGCTGGATTTCTGGGATGGGGCGCGCCAGGACCCGGGCGTGGCCAGGCGATGATTGCCGGGCCCGGAACCTATCGTGTCAGCGCGCAGGTGTCAGCCCCGCAACAAACGGCCTGGAGCATACCTGTGGAATTCGTGGTCACGACCCCAAGGAAAACGATCCAAAAGGCACCGAAAATGTTCGGGCCATGAGGGGTCCCATGCTTGGCAAGGAACGTGCTGAATGAAAAGAATTCGGTCAATAAGGAGGATCTATGCGCCCTCATTGGCGTAGCAGCGTACTGTTGGTCGCAACGGCCATTACATTAGCTAGTGTCAATTCCGTATATGCGGAACAACCCGCGATAAATTGTGGCACGCCCCACATCGAGGCAACATTCAGGGCCGCCCGCTCTGGCTATCACGTGACGACCACGTGTAGTTCAGCGTCGGTGGGATTTGTGAATTGGAACTCTCAAGGTGCCTATGACCCGCAAACTGGGATGGCGAAAGAGGATGTGCACGTATCCTTGGTGAACGGATTCTCCGCCACCGCCACGACCACGTTGACGTGCCCGAGCGATCCGTGGCTAGGCCCTCCTTTTGGCGCAGGAAAGGTCGCCTGCTCGAATGGAACGTTCAAAACGAGTGGCCAAGTCCAAGGGAATGAAGCACAGTTTTGGCTCGACTGGCTCAGGAACGGATTCGCTGGATCCTCCCTGCCCAATTCCACAGGCTTCAACTACAGTCGCCCGACTCTCATCGCTCAGCGTGATGCGGCGCTCAAGGCCGAAACACAAGCCGCTGCCGGTCTCCAAAAGCAGAATCAACAACTCAAGCAAGCAATGCAGCCGGGGCCAGCCGTCGTCGCTCCGACGATTGTGTTACCGGCGGCCAACGCATTGTTCATGCAGAACCAGGTGGTTCCCATCAAACTTCTTCCCCCGCAAGGGACGGCGGCGGCCTCATTCTTGGTGAAACTCGAACGGCGGGACCCTCAGGGCAACTGGGCGATCGTCACCAACCTTCCGCTGGGCGTTGCCGAAGCCACTTCGCCGGCCGGTTATACCGGCTGGGGGGCACCAGGTAACGGCAAAGGTCCGGCGATGATTGCGGGGCCGGGAACCTACAGGGTGAGCGCACAAGTCTCGGCGCCGCATCAAACGCGCTGGAGCCAGCCGGTCGAATTCGTGGTGACCACGCCGAACAAAGCGATCCAGAAAGGCCCGAAGCTGTTCGACCAAGGAGGAGGTCTCAGGTGAAAGCGAGAAGAGTCCTATTTGGCCTGATCATCAGCGTAGCGAGTACTAAAGCCGCTGCACTCGGCGCAGACCCGCCCCTTCCGACCTCCTGCGAATTGACACAAAATGTGAACGGGGTTTTTACAGCCGGCAGTGCACGGTACGAGCTATATGGAAAATGTTACATCGGAACTGCCTACACCACCTGGTCCGCCATCGCCCTGTACGAAAACCAACGGTATACGGAGAGCCTGAGAGTGGGAAATTCTGAAGGCAAACTAATGGGCTCTATCGATTCCATCAGTCGTATGCCGTGTGTCGAAGATCCCTGGCTGACACACACCAGATGCGAAGCCGAAATAAAGCGCGAGATGACGGAGCCTGGCCAAAGTCTGAGTCTATGGTTACAAGCTCACTTCTATCCTCGACACAGGCAATACAATGCGTTCTCCGCCACGTTCAATTACGATCGTGCCCCGTTGCTGGCGAAGCGTGACGCCGACTTAAAAGCTCAGGCTCGGCGGCTACAGCAGAGCACGCAAAAAGTACCGTTGATCACCCCCACGATCCTGGCACCGACCGCGAATGCACTGTTCTTCAATGGCATCGCCGTCCCCATCAAGATTGCCGCCCCACAAGGCATGTCGGTGACTTCATTCAATGTCAAAATCGAAAGCCGCAACGCGCAGGGAGTCTGGACCGTGTTGACCACAGTTCCCGTAACGACGGCCGAGGCAACCTCACCGTCCGGCTATGTCGGATGGGGCGCACTAGGAAATGGCAAAGGTGCGGCGATGATCGCCCGCCCCGGCAGCTACCGGGTTAGCGCGCAAGTCGCCTACCCGCAACAAACCGGCTGGAGCTCACCGGTCGAATTCGTGGTGACGACCCCGAATAAGGCCATCCAAAAGGCGCCAAAAATGTTCGGACCGTGAGCAGCATCAACGACGACAAGGTATTGA
>CAZKVY010000068.1:0-20647 GCA_964556305.1 uncultured Nitrospira sp.
GAGAACGAAATCGAGAACTTCCTTCCGTACAGTGATGTCGAGCATGATGGCAGACTTCACTTTTTAAAGGTGTAGGCATATCCATGCACTACGAGATTCAACGTAGACTGGTCAAGCCATTTTCTTGCGTCCCCCGCCTTGATGCAAAGCCAAGAGGTGCGGGGATAATCGGTCTCCCTTTAACTGTCCTGTCGTCAACGCTGAGCAATTGAAACCCTGGCGTTGAACAGAGGTGCCGGAGCATTTCAACCTTAGTGGGGTTGATAGTGGGTCTTACCAAGAATTTTGTGTTATTTTTCATTTGTAAAACATTCACAAGTGATTGATTTTTAAGTGGTGCCGAGGGACAGAATCGAACTGTCGACACCAGCCTTTTCAGGACATGCTCATTCTTTGTAACGAACGGAAATTGTTTATGATTTGTCGTCGCGATGCGTTTGGACAAGTAAATGGACAACTAGCTACTTTCAATTTGTGATTCCTCGTAGCTTGCTACGGGGACAATCTTTCCTGGCACCCTCTGGAGTATGGCGGACCAGAGGGACGATGCAGTGAGAAAGGGATGAAACTATGCGTGGCCAATCCACTACCACAGGGCGTTTCCCGTGAATTACCGGAAGGCGCTGCTGGACGAGGCGGTGACGAGGATTATCCAGGAGACAGCGGCCGAATTGCAGAGCGGTTCTGATCAAGATGGAAGCGATGGGGACGGACAAGAATCACATCCATCTGCTCTGCGGTGCGCATCCCAAAGTGGCTCCCGGCCGAATGGTGCAGTTCAGCGCCTCACGGCGCGGGAGATCGTTCGCCGAAAGCCCGCGGTGAAGCGGGTACTTTTGGGCGGGGAGTTTTGGACCGATGGGTACTATGTGGCCACGGTAGGTGCGCGGGCCAACTGGCAGACCGTCGAACGGTAGGTGCAGCGGCAAGGGCAACCGCGGGAAGATCTCCGGCAGCTCCGAATGGTTTAGTTCGGTGATACCCCGCAGCTTGCTGCGGGGAGCTTCATTGATGGCAGTGCGTAAGCTTTGGTTGCTCTTCATCTTCTGCTGCATTTTCAGGCGATACTCCCGGGGTCGAACTACAGCCGACTGCCCCGCTTTTTATTTCTCACCGCTCTTGCGCTGATCCTGTAAGGGCATCCTTATAGTGCCGACTGACGTTCATGCGCTGGACAGTCGGTCTCCTCATGGTTCTGCTCAGTGGTTGCCACGGGGTATCACTGTTTGAACGCCCAGGGGAAAACGAACCCGCGCCCGTCATGTAATTGTGGGAACGGTATCAGCACTGTCGTACAACGACCGAGCCTCTGGAGTTGTTTCGGATGATCGAGCACTTCGAAGGGGTGAAACTCTCAGGCGCCGAACCACCTTCGTGGATGAAGGGCTGGGGAGATCATGTCACGAGGCAACCTGTCCGCATCGCGATCGATCCCCAAGCACTGGGCGTGGCCTGCACGCTCAGAGCTGCCGAGGTGATGGTAGCGGCAGGGCGACTGACGGAGGCGCGAGCGTTGTACGAGCGGGTACTCACTCGATACTCCGGTCCCGTTTGGGCCTACTACGCCGGTCTGGCCAAAGAGGCGGTCGTGCGCCTCCCGGTTTCTTCTCCCGCTACCGTCGCATACATCCCTGATCGGTTAGCGCCTCACTGAACCTACTCCTGTAAGAAGCGGACAGGTTGTGCGACCTACCGTCAAGCATGTGAGGGGACCGATGAGAGCGTGGTTTTACTGGAGAATCCAACACACAGACCAGGCCCTGCGCGTGATGCGTTTCCGCACGGCCTGCTGGTGGCTAAGCCGGCAAGTGGAGTTTCTCCAGTGGCGGCTGCATCTGGAATCTGCGATGGCATCGAGGGAACTTCAGCCCATTGTTTTGCCGGTGAGGGAAGGAGAGGGCAATGCCGTGCACTCGTTGTGAAGGAACATTCGTGCGGGATCAGTTCTACGACCGGATCGATGAACAGGGACGCTTTCGTCTAGGCATCTGGCGTTGGGTGTCGCGATGCGGCATGTGCGGAAACGTTCTCGATACCGCTGATGCGACCGTCAACCGCGGGCCCATGTTCTAGGTGTTGGATGCCGATTCCCGAGGAGAACGTCATGGTCTGTGTAACCTGTCAGCGCGCGATGCTCAGCACGAGCAGCCAAGTGTTTGAGGAGGAGAAGGGTGCCATGACGATCACGCGATGGCGCTGTCGGTCCTGTCATGAAACGGCGGAGGAGATTTGGTCGAGTGCCGGGTATCGGGGGCCGAGCCGGACAGGGGTTCGATATCCTGCCACGCGTCTGCAGCGGTACAGAGCGCCGGTTGCGGTGCATCCGGCAGCGACGAGAGGAACATAGGCCTATGCAGGCGGTCCCGAACGTAGTGCGCGGGCATTGGCCTGAGTATCTCATGGAAGCGGCCGGGCTCGGTCTTTTCATGATCTCGGCGGCGGTTGTCACGACGCTGCTCGAATATCCGCACTCGCCGCTGCACGGCCTGTTCGCTGATCAGGCGACCCGGCGCTTGATGATCGGGTTGGCCATGGGAGTGACTGCGATCGGATTGATCTATTCTCCTTGGGGCAAGCGATCCGGCGCGCACTTGAATCCTGCCGTCACACTCACTTTTTATCGGCTCGGGAAGATCGGAGGAATCGACGCGTGCAGTTATGTTATGGCTCAGTTCTCCGGCGGCGCGCTCGGACTCTGGCTGGTGTCCAGGGCGATTGGAAACGCCGTTGAGCATCCCGCCGTCAACTACGTCGTCACCACACCGGGCCCGGCCGGGTCCGGCACGGCGTTTGTGGCGGAAGCGTTCATCTCGTTTGGGCTCATGCTCGTCCTGTTGATGGTGTCGAATACGAAGTCGCTCAATGCCTGGACCGGTTGCGTTGCCGGCGCGCTCGTGGCCGCCTACATCGCGATTGAAGCGCCCCTCTCCGGCATGAGCATGAACCCCGCGCGCTCCTTCGCTTCGGCCCTGCCGGCTCATCTCTGGACCGCTTTTTGGATCTACCTCACCGCCCCTCTCATCGGCATGTTGCTCGCCGCGGAAGCCTATGTGCGTGTGCACGGCGCGCATCGGGTCCTCTGCGCGAAACTGCATCATCGCAACAACACACGTTGCATCTTCCGTTGCGGCTATAGAGCCTGACCTCCGGTATCTCGTCGTTCGGATCTCCTTTCCCGTTACACGTCTCCGTGGTTCTCGGGAATGTTCAATACTCAGTTCTCAATGCGCAATTGAAAATTCATCATTGAACATTTCCATCGAGAGTCGCTTCGCGCATCGCCTGTAAGGTCTCACTTCGTCGCTCGACAGACGTGCAGATGCGGGAGGTCGGATGGCTGAAGAGGCTCGGACCCGCAGGTCACTCATACCATTCACATAAGGAGGCGTTATGCGTGCGACGAACGTATTCAAGATGGGGTTACTGTCCATGGTGGCTGCGGCAGGGTTGTTCGTGGCGTCCAACGGATTGGCTGCCGATGCCCACAGCACGACGAAGTTTGAAGGTGTGAAGGCCAACAGCGGCATGGCGACACATGGCCGATCGGGGAACAACGACACCTTAACCTGGTCCGAGGAATTCAAGATTCCGGATACCCCGGCGCCGCACTGGCAGGTGGTGGACTCGAAGGGCAACGTCTATATGCTCAATCGACTGAAGATCAAGGGGGTCCTGCTCGGCGGAGAAAAAGAAAACCGTACGATCACGATTCCGGCTTACATCCACGATGTGGCCAAGGTGCAGATCTACTGCGCCTGGGCCGAAGCTCTGCTGGGCGAAGCGTCTTTCCCCAAGCCGATCGTGACGGCCGCGGGTGAGTCCCGCGCCAACGGAATGCACGCGGACGGCGGGATGAAGCATGATGGTATGGCGATGGGCCGTTAGCGGATAGCCATCAGCCGTCGGCGATCAGTGCTCAGCTTCTTGGGGAGAGTGAGGCTGGCCGCTGACGGCTGAGCGCTTTCTGATCAGATGGAGGAGGGCGATATCATGATCCACTCGATGGTCTTCGCAATCGTCATTCTGGGTGCGATGGTCGGCGCCACGCAGGCCCAGCTGATTGAGAAGAAGGCGTTGACGCTGGAGGGCGCCAAACGGATTGTCCCGCTGCGGAAGCCAAGGCAAAGGTGGAGGGTGCCAGGGTTGTGATTGCCGTGGTGGATGAAGGCGGGAACCTCCTCCTGCTCCAGCGGTTGGATAACACGCAAGTGGCCAGCGTAAACGTCGGCATCGATAAGGCGAGAACCGCCGCGATCTTCCGGCGACCAAGCAAAGTGTTCGAGGAGCAGGTCCTGAACGGGCGCGTGGCCGCACTGGCGTTGCATGGAGCCGTGCCGTTACAGGGCGGCGTGCCGATCGTCGTCGAAGGAAAGGTGATCGGCGCCATCGGGGTTAGCGAAGAGACGCGGGGCCAGGATGAAGACATCGCCCTAGCCGGTGCGGCGGTCGCCGCGTCGTTTACGAAGTAGGAGCTGTCGGCTTTCGGCGATCCGTTCAGAAATACCCATCGGCGGCTGACCGCTCATTCTCAGGAAGAGGAAAACGATCATGAGATACCTCATAGCAATCTTGACGGGAGCGGCCATTGCGATGTCGGCCTCAGCCGGCTACCCCGAATCGGTCGCCGACAAGCGCGGGCTCACGCTCGAGGGAGCCAGGCAAGTCATTGCGGCAACCGTCGACGCGGCGCGCAAGGCTGATGCGCCGGGCGGATCCATTGCGGTGGTCGATGAGGGCGGGAATCTGTTGGCGCTTGAACGGTTGGACCACACGTTTGCCGCCAGCGCGAATATCGCGATCGGCAAGGCCCGCACCGCGGCACTGTTCAAGAAATCGACGAAGGTATTCGAAGACGCGATCAAAAACGGCCGTACCTCGATGGTGACGCTCGGGGGCGACCTTCAAAACTTCACCCCCTTGCAAGGCGGCATTCCATTGGAATGGGAGGGCAAGGTGGTGGGAGCAATCGGCGTCAGCGGCGCGGCCAGCGCCCAGCAGGATGAGGAACTCGCGATCGTCGGCGCCGGGTCGTTGGGCTCGATGGAGATGACGGGCAGGAACAACGGGCATGTCCCGTTGCCGGTCACCTACATCGAGAGCGGGAGGGTGTCCGCGGCCTTTGAGGACGGTGCGGTATTGGTCGGTGAAGACGAGAACATGATGCATGCCGCCCGGAACTACATGGTGCATGCCAGCCATCGCGATAAGGCCGGTGTCGTCGAGATCCATGAGTTCGACACGGACATTGTCTATGTCTTGAAGGGATCGGCGCAGGTCATCACCGGCGGCACGCCGGTCGGCATGAAGATGATTGCGCCCGATGAATTCCGCGCGCCTTCCGTAGATGGCGGCGAGACGAGAAGGCTCGTGCCGGGCGATGTGGTGATTATTCCGAACGGGGTGCCGCACTGGTTTAAGGAAGTGGAGGCGCCGTTTGATTATTACGTGGTGAAAGTCAGGTGATGGCGTCGGCATGTCTCTTTGCTCGCGCAACGCGCAGCCTAGGAAGGCCCTCGTTGGATGACCGTTTTGAGCATCCTCTGAGGACGGAGCGTGAAATGAACAATCGAAGGAACGGAATGATTATTTTTGCAGCTCTCGCCTTCACGCTCTGTCCAGGTTTTACCTGGGGGCAGGTTACCGGTGATGTGCCGGGGGTGCGGCCGGAGGCGATTGTCGATTTGAAAACCGACGAAGGACTGGCCCTGGTCAAGGGCCAGTGGCGGTACAGCAATGTCAAGGTTATCGATGTCGATCATCACGGCCCTGGTGCGGATCTCGCCCCGTCTGGTCCTCCGAATCGGACGCAAGACATCGACCTGCATGCCGGCGCCGCGAACTTCGACGATTCCAAGTGGGAGGTGTTGAAGCCGATTCAACTGGAAGAACGGCGTTCGACCGGACGGCTCTGCTTCAGTTGGTACCGCACCAGCCTCACCATCCCGGATAGAATCGGGCCATTCAATCCCACGGGCTCCACCGTCGTTTTTGAGATTGCCATTGATGACTATGCGGAGGTGTGGGTGGACGGCAGGTTGCCGCTGGTCTTGGGGCAGCCCGGTGGCCAGTTGATCAAGGGCTTCAATGCGCCGAACCGGGTGGTATTGACTCGGAACGCCAAGCCAGGTCAAAGGATTCAGCTCGCGGTCTTCGGCATCAACGGCCCGCTCTCGAATCCGCCGGGGAATTTCATCTGGGTGCGCTCCGCCACACTCGATTTCTACAGGCCCGATCACATCGGACCAACGCAATTCGTCACGACCGAGATCGTGAGGACCGATCCGGCGCTCGATCAGATCGTTGCACCGGGCACGCAGATGGAACAACTCGCTGGTGGTTTTCTCTTCACCGAGGGCCCTGTGTGGGTCCCGGCCACCGCCGATGCCTGGGGATACCTCCTCTTCAGCGATCCCAACGCCAATACGATCTATCGTTGGTCAGCGGAAGGGCAGGTATCCGTCTTTCGCACCAAGAGCGGCTACAGCGGCTTCAATGCAGGTGACTACCATCAGCCTGGCTCGAACGGGCTCACGCTCGACCGGACGGGCCGTCTCACGATCAATCAGCATGGCAATCGCCGTGTCATTCGCGTCGAGCCGCGCGGCAACATCACCGTGCTGGCCGACCGGTATGACGGCAAGCGACTCAATAGCCCAAACGATCTCGTCTATCGCTCCGATGGCGCCCTCTATTTCACCGATCCGCCGTTCGGCTTGCCGAAAGTGTTCGACGATCCTCGCAAGGAACTGCCCCATAGCGGCGTCTACTGCGTGAAGGACGGCATGGTGAAATTGGTGAGCACCGAGCTCGATGCGCCCAACGGCATCGCGCTGTCTCCGGACGAGAAGACCCTCTACGTCAACAACTGGAACGACAAACGGAAGGTGATCGTACGGTACGACGTCAATCCGGATTGCACGCTCTCGAACAGCCGGCTCTTCTTCGATATGACCAATGCGCCGGGATCTGACGCCCTCGATGGTCTCAAAGTCGATCAGCAAGGCAACATCTATTCAACCGGGCCGGGCGGGCTCTGGATCCTCTCGCCGGACGGCAGACAACTCGGCCTCATCAAGGGGCCGGAGGATCCGCACAACATGGCCTGGGGCGACGACGACGGCAAGACCCTCTACATCACGGCGCTCACCGGAATCTATCGCATCAGGCTGAATATTGCGGGGGTGCGGCCATGAACGCCTTCCGTCTCGGACTCGTAGCGGCCACGCTGCTCGGCATGCTCGTTCAGAGCGGCACAATAGGGGCTGAACCGGTTGCTCTGGTGATCACCAGCCTCGACCCTCGCTTCGATCAACCCGTTCCGCGCGATGCCCCGCTGGAAAGGATCGCCGATGGGTTCACCTGGGTCGATGGACCGGTCTGGCACAAGCAGGGCGAGTATTTGCTCTTTTCAGACATACCCGCCAACGCCGTCTATAAATGGAAGGAGAGGGAGGGGACGAGCGTTTATCTCAGATCCAGCGGCTACAGCGGGAGGATGCCGTTCGCCGGAAAAGAGCCGGGCTCGAACGGGCTCACGCTTGACGCACAAGGCCGGTTGGTCCTCTGCCGCCATGGCGATCGACAAATCGGGCGCTTGGAGTCAAATGGAACGATCGTCCCGCTGGTCGAGCACTACGATGGGCACAAGCTCAACAGTCCGAACGACCTCGTCTTCAAGTCCAACGGCGATCTCTATTTCACCGATCGGCCGTTCGGACTTCCTGGCGTCTTCGACGACTCCGGCAAGGCTCCGGTGCAAGGAGTCTATCGCCTCGCTCACGATGGAGCGCTCACGTTGCTCATCAATGACATCAAGGCTCCGAACGGGATCGCCTTTTCGCCGGATGAGAAGACCCTCTACGTATTCGATGTCGATCCGAAGCGTGCGGCCTGGCTGGCGTACGATGTGAAAGCAGACGGCACTGTCGCCGAGGGCCGTGTGTTCTTTGACGCGATGCGTTGGAGAAAAGATCCGTTCTTTGGGCCGGACTGATTCAAGGTCGACCGGAAGGGGAACATCTTCGGTGCCCGACCGGGTGGGATCAGCGTGATCGCGCCGGACGGCACGCTCCTGGGCACGATCGAGACCGGGCAACCGATGTCCAACGTCGCATGGGGAGAAGACGGGCAGACCCTGTTCATGACTGGCGGTTCATCGGTCTATCGTCTTCGCGTAACTACAGGCGCGGACCGCTACTAGCCTCCTGTAAGACGTTCCGCCGCCGGCCGACTCTCGCTCAGTACCGTTTCAACCCAAGGAGTCATATGGCTTCACATCGTCGGATTCCTTCCGCTCCACCGCTGCCGATTACGGCAGAACAGCAGCGCCTTGACGAGGACGCGCAGCGCCGGCGCCACTGGAAACGCTGGGGACCCTATTTGAGCGAGCGCGCCTGGGGAACGGTGCGTGAGGACTACAGCCCGCATGGAACAGCCTGGGACGCGTTTCCCCATGACCAGGCCCGGTCGCGTGCCTATCGCTGGAACGAGGACGGTCTCGCCGGCATTTGCGATCGCCATCAGATCATCTGCTTTGCCCTGGCCCTGTGGAACGGGAAAGACCCGATCTTGAAAGAACGAGTCTTCGGACTCACCGGCAACGAAGGCAATCACGGGGAGGATGTGAAGGAGTACTACTTCTATCTCGATTCGACGCCGACGCATTCCTATATGAAATACCTGTACAAGTACCCGCAGGCAGCGTTCCCCTATGCCAGGCTGGTCGAGGAGAATCGCCGTCGAGGGCGCCATGATCCGGAGTTCGAACTGATCGACAGCGGTGTCTTCGACGAGAACCGGTACTTCGACGTGTGCGTGGAGTATGCCAAAACGACGCCGGAAGATCTGTGCATCCGTATTCAGGTCGTGAATCACGGGCCCGAGGAGGCTCAACTCACACTGCTTCCGACAATCTGGTTTCGCAACACCTGGTCCTGGGGCACGGACATCCGGCGTCCTCGTTTCAAGCAAGGGGAGTCGATCGACCACATGAGAGTCATCGAGACGCAGCACGAGCATTATGGTCTGCGCCGGTTGCTCTGCGAAGGCGAGCCCACCCTGCTCTTTACAGAAAATGACACCAACAGCCGCCGTCTCTATGGCGATCAAACAGGCCCCCGATACGCGAAGGACAGCTTTCACGACTATGTCGTGCAGGGTGAGAAGGAGGCGGTGAATCCGGATCATCTGGGCACCAAAGCTGCGGCTCAGTATGTGCTCACGCTCGCGCCCGGTGAGACAGAGACCGTCCGCTTGCGATTGACCGATGATGGCCGGAGCCCGGGGTTCGCGGAGCAGGACTTCGAGGCCGTCTTTGCGGCGCGCATTCGTGAAGCGAACGAGTTCTACGAAGGCCTTGCCCCGGCCCATCTGTCGGAAGACGCGCGCCGCATACAACGGCAGGCCTTTGCCGGACTGCTCTGGAGCAAACAGTTCTATCACTACGATGTGAATCGATGGCTCAAGGGCGATCCGGCAGGGCAGTCCCCCCCGCGTGAACGTCACCACGGCCGGAACTCGGACTGGACGCATCTCTATAACGCCGATGTCATCTCGATGCCGGATAAGTGGGAGTATCCCTGGTATGCCGCCTGGGATCTCGCGTTTCATTGCATCCCCCTCGCGTTGGTGGACCCGACGTTCGCCAAGGAGCAGCTCGTCCTCATGCTGCGCGAATGGTATATGCACCCCAACGGTCAGATTCCGGCCTATGAATGGGCATTCGGCGACGTGAATCCCCCCGTCCATGCCTGGGCGGCCTGGCGCATTTATAAGATCGACAAGAAGCGGAACGGCGTCGGCGATCGACGGTTTTTGGAACGCGTCTTTCACAAGCTGCTGTTGAATTTTACCTGGTGGGTGAATCGCAAAGACGCCGAGGGCAAGAACATCTTTCAAGGCGGATTTCTCGGCCTCGATAACATCGGGGTATTCGACCGGAGCGCGCCGCTGCCGACCGGCGGCCACATCGAACAGTCGGATGCGACCAGCTGGATGGGCATGTACTGTCTCAACATGCTGACGATCGCGCTGGAACTGGCCAGGGACAATCGCGCCTATGAAGACGTGGCCAGCAAATTCTTCGAACATTTCGTCTATATCTGTCGCGCCATGAATAACATCGGCGGTGAGAACATCGAGTTGTGGGATCGTGAGGACGGCTTCTTCTACGACGTGCTGCACCTGCCGACCGGGGAAACCCAGCACATGAAGGTCCGGTCGATGGTCGGTCTGATTCCTCTCTTTGCGGTCGAGACGCTCGATTCCGAACTCGTGGACAGTCTGCCGCGCTTCAAACACCGGATGCAGTGGTTCATCGAGAACCGGCCGGATTTTGCGCAGCATCTGGAAACGCAGTCCTGCGACGGAGGCGTGCGGCGCTTTCTCTCGCTTGTCAGCCGAGATCGCCTGAAATCCGTGTTGCGGTACATGCTGGATGAAGAGGAGTTCCTGTCTCCTTACGGCATCCGCGCGCTCTCGCGTTATCACCGCGATCATCCCTTTGTGATGTCGGTCATGGGCCGTGAGCATCGCGCGGAGTACGAACCGGCGGAATCCGGCACAGGCTTGTTCGGAGGGAATTCGAATTGGCGCGGGCCCATCTGGTTCCCGGTCAATTATCTCTTGATCGAGTCGCTGCAAAAGTTCCACTACTTTCTCGGCGAGCAGTATCGGGTGGAATGTCCGACGGGGTCCGGCCGTCACTCCACGCTGTGGGACGTGGCGACCGAGATCTCTCGCCGGTTGATCCATATTTTTCTCCGGAATGCCGACGGAACGCGTCCGGTGTTCGGGGGAACCCGTCGATTTCAAGACGATCCCCATTGGCGCCACCATGTCTTGTTCTACGAATATTTTCATGGGGACAACGGCGCCGGGATCGGGGCAAGCCATCAAACGGGCTGGACGGGATTAGTGGCCAAGCTGATTCAGCAATCGGGGGAGTGAAGCAGCCGTCAGCTCTCACAATCAGCGAGCGCAGGAAACGGAGGCATTCTTTCAAAGGCTGATGGCTGGACGCTGGGAGTCCGACATGAAGATCGGCACGCAAGAATGCCAAGACCTCGCACGGGTGTTGAGCCTCGAATGGCTTGAGCAGAACGGAAGAGGGGGATTCGCTTCCGGTAGGGTGGTCCTGCGGGCGTTGGTGGAAGACCTTGGCATTCCGGCTATGGCCGAAAAAACTACGGTAAGACAGGTTCTTGTGCGTCAGTGTAAGGAAACGGTTCCTCCATCGACTCAGCAGAAGAAGGACCAGTCAGTGCAACGAAGGCGGGGGAAAGACGCGCCGCTCAATCTCTGATGTTGCGTTGTAAGGAGCGGGAAGAACCAAAGAGTTTCACCCAATATGATCACCACATTACTGGCTCATCTCACTCTCCCCTGCAAAGAAGTCACTCGGTTGGCTTCTCAAGCTATGGATCGACCGTTGCCCTTGGCCACCCGGCTCAGTCTCCGGCTCCATTATTGGATCTGTGACGCCTGTGCGCGATACCGAGTTCAATTGCGCACCGTTCGGCAAATATTGCGCCGTTCGGGTGAACAGTGCCGGCACGGCAAGGCTTCGTCTCCCTCTCCTGCCATCAAAACCCGTTTGACAGAAGCGTTCCGTACCAGGCACAAGTAGGCGACCAGGGTCTGTCCCGGCCATTACGCGTAAGCGTAGAGTGGGGGAGCGGCCCTATCCGTTTGGGAAAGGACGACGATGAAACCACCCATCAGCGACATTGCGTTTACCGAATCTGTGAAGGCGGTTCAACAACGCATGGGATCACGGAAGCATTATGAACGGATGGAAACGGCTGGTGGGTGGGAGAGTGCGATTCCCGAGGATCTCGCAGATTTCATCGGTGAGCGCGATTCGTTCTATTTAGCGACCGCCAGCGCGAAGGGTCAGCCCTATATCCAGCATCGTGGAGGACCGAAAGGGTTTCTCAAGGTGCTGGATGAGCGCACCCTGGCCTTTGCCGATTTTGCGGGGAATCGGCAGTACATCTCAGTCGGGAATCTGGCCGAAAACAATCGAGCCTTTCTGTTTCTCATGGATTACGCCAGCCAGACCCGGGTCAAAATCTGGGGCACAGCCGAAGTCGTCGATCATGATCCGCGCCTCGTGAAGCAACTCACCGACACGAGCTATAAGGGGAAGCCGGAACGCGCCATCCGCTTTCACGTTGAAGCATTCGATATCAATTGCCGGCAGCACATTCAACCGCGGTTCACACAAGAGGAGGTTGAAGCCCTCGTGCAACCTCTGCGCGATCGGCTTGCCGAATTGGAAACCGAAAACAAAGCGTTAAAACGCTCAGGTGCAGAACGTACCAGGTAGTGCATCAATCGTCTGTGCCTAACCGTGCGGTGCGTTCGGTCAGGAAAGTTGCAGGCCGATGTCGAAGCTCGCCGCGTAGCCGTTGGCTGTTGCTGTCGGAGCGAGCATGAGTTGATCCCCGCCACGCCGGAAGATGCGATCATCCTGGTTTCGCGCGTTGCGCCGGCCTTTCGAGGCATAGGGTTGATCGGCGTGCACTCGATCCGTGAGTCCGTCATCGAAGTACACTTGCGACGTGAACTCCGAGTGCCGCTCGGCGTCGTGCGCAGTCCGAACCTTCACGTGAATGTGCACGGTCCGGCCTGCATACCAGCCAGGATAGATGGTGACGAATTTAGCTTCGCCATGCGCGTCGGTGATTTGATAGCCGCGCAAAAACTTCTGGCCGACGGTGTTGAAGCCGGCATCTCGCACATCCGAGTAGACGCCCAACGCATCGCAGTGCCAGATGTCCACCTGAGCGCCGGCCAATGGCTGACAATCTCCAGATCCCATCCGGAATACCTGCAGCGCTAATGTTAGCGGCGTGCCTGCTTTGACTAATCCGGTCGACGGGTCTGAACGGATATCGGAACGATTCAAACGCTCATCGACAAAATAGGGGCCTTCGGTCTGCTCCGGCCTGACCACACAGGAGGGAATTTGCGCCCCCGCAAGAGACTGCCGAGAAAACAGACCCCCACCCATGAGCCAGAGCGCGCCGCTGGCGCCGAGCAACGTGACCACTTGGCGACGGGAAAGAAGCCGCTCAAGGCCGATTGTAGAACCATTCGATCTACGCATAGATCTTCAAATCCTTGAGGACTCCTGTCCCCGTTTCAAGGTGTCTGTCAAATCCAGGCCATCTCGGCTTAGACGACGGGGGTGCCGCCAGGAAGCAATAGGACTTTGCCTTTAGTGATAGGGACCGTAGGGAAGTCCGTTTTCTGAAGACTTGAGTGCCTTTGCGGTGAGCCTGCGAGCCGGTACACGGAGATCCCTGTCCATGAGCACAAGAGGTCCGCCGCCACCAGTCACCGTAGGATCGAATTCATCCCGAGCGCTGTTTTTCCAAATGTCCTGCCCCGTGGCAATATCCACTAACTTGTATTCCGCCGCCACATGAATCAGAGGGATAATCATCCAGGTTGGTTCCCATTCAGTAATCGTAACCGAGAGAATGGCATCCGCCCCCGTCAGCTTGTATAGGGATGAGGGGCGGGCAACCGTCATATCGGCGGGCATTGCGCCCGCCCCAGAGAGGAGGGCTTGCGTTGCAAGTGTGGGAAAGACATAGTACCCACGCTCAATAAGTTGTCGATTGAGAGTCATTTCGAAAGCCGGTCCTGCTTCCGGTTTGCCTGACTTATTGATAGGTGGGAGAACTAGCACCGAGGGGCTTCGGTGCCGTGAGGACAAATCTCCCGACGGTTGCGCACCAGTGTTCCGAATAGCTGTGAGCAAGTTGTCGATGAACTGTTTGGATTCAGGATATAGCGCACTCTCCTTGCTAATCTGCTTGATCGCCTCGGCCTTGTTCCCCGCCATGTGAAGAAGGATGCCATGATCGGCATAAACCCCAGGGGGAATTCTGGCTGAAACCATTTCGGCGGAAACGATAGATTGATCCAACAATGCGGCACTCTGATTGACACCATCCGGTCCGCCTAGCGCCAACAAACTCTGCTCGTACACACCTAAGTCGTACGTCGCCTTGCACCCGGCTAGTTGCAGGACCATCACTAGACCAAACAGTATCTTATATATTAGGGGAATCACACAGGCTCGCGGAAGATTGGCAATGAGGCGGTCACTCTTTCGGGACATTCCACGGTACCCCTTGCAAGATGGTATCTATCTCACGAGTCGCTTCGAAGCTAGCGGGGTAGGTAATTCGGTATTTCAGTGCCCACGTACCACCTATAAAATTAAAGATGCACAAGTGGGATCGGAGCGGTTGTCGTTGCCCCGCGAACTGATCCTCGTATTCGAACGTGGCCATCCTTCCGACACGGAGAGTTCCACCGATCGGAACTGAAATCTCTGTGTCTTCGATCAATCGCGCGCCAGGCCGGGACTGTAGGACTTCGCGTTTGCGCGCTTCAAACTCACTCTTCGCGAGAATTGCCCGTGCCGAGGCCACCGTTCCTGGAGGTGAGCCAATGGAGACCAATGGCGGGGCGGGATACACATAGGTAGTCACGGCGATTTTTTGTTGCCTCAGGTAGAGGTCGTAACCTGCACTGAGATCCAAACCATCCTGATCATAACGTTGAACCAGGTTTCGACGAAAATCGCCCACAGCCAGAGGAAAGGTCATTCCTGACTGTTCATGTGTGTAGGCGCCGTCGGCGAAAATAACTTGGGGCTGATTAAGTGGACGCGGCCGAGCGGGACAGCCCGCGAGCAGGCTCGAGAGCAAAATAACAATGGGTATGGCGATTAACCTGGTCATTTAGGTCGGATTCTGAGCAGCTTACCATTGAAAATTATTTTCGGGTAGAAAGCAGCTGAATGCCGCGTGCGGAGAAACAGGAGGGATGTGAAACATATTCTGGCCGAAGGCCGCCGTGGCCTTTCTTGTGGGAGACCCCGGCGGCGGTGAAGAGCAGTCGCCGTAGGGTTACTGTACTTCGACGTTGATGCTCTGCGTGGCGGTGAGGAGGGCGTGGTCCTTTGTGGCGCCGGTCACGGTGACCTTGTGTTTGCCTTTGGTCAGGCCCTTGAACGTTCCCCCGAAGCCCTTCTGATACTGATCGTCCAAGTATACGTGGGCATGTGCGGCTTGCGAGCCCTTAGTCAAATCATACTTCAGCTCAAAGCTGTCGCTGACCTTGTCTCCATCCTTGGGAGCCGTAATCACGATCTTCGATCCGTCATCTACCAGCTTGTCTGCGGCAAAGACCGGCGCTCCGCTGAGCGCGCACACCAACGCAATGCCCAGTCCCACAAATCCGATGCTTTTCATCACATGCATAACGGCCTCCTCGTTTGAACCAGTGAATGATCACGACACCCTATCACCCCCTACGGACCAATAGCTCGCCTGGATTCGTTTCTCCGGTGTAAGACAATGCCGGTTCTTCCGACTACCTGCCATGGCGACTCACTACGACATCATCATTATCGGGACCGGGCCTGGCGGGGGCACGCTGGCCTATAAGCTGGCGCCGTCGGGGAAGAAGATTATCCTGTTGGAGCGGGGCGGATACCTGCCGCGTGAGAAGGACAACTGGAGTTCCAAGACCGTCTTCATCGACAACAAATACAAGGCCAAGGAAACCTGGAAGGACAAAGACGGGGGCACGTTTCACCCCGGCATCCACTACAACGTCGGCGGGAATTCGAAGGTCTACGGTGCGGCGCTGTTGCGCATGCGCGCGCAGGATTTTGGCGAGGTCAAACATTACGGCGGGATTTCACCGGAATGGCCGATCGGCTACGACGACCTCGAACCCTATTACACCCAGGCCGAGCATCTGTACCACGTGCATGGCAATCGTGGTGAGGATCCGACCGAACCAAGGGCCAGCGCGCCGTATAAATATCCCGCCCTTACCCATGAGCCTCGCATCCAAGAGCTGCATGAGGATTGGCAGAAGTGCGGCTACAAGCCCTTTCACCTGCCGGTCGGTGTGATGCTGGATGAGGATCATAAGGAAAAGAGCCTCTGTATCCGTTGCGGGAGCTGCGATGGCTTTCCTTGTCTTGTCAATGCAAAGGCGGACTCCCAGGTGGTCTGTGTCGATCCTGCGCTCAAACATCCGAACGTGACGCTACTCACCAACGCACTGGTCGTCAGATTGGAATCGAGGGGAACTGGCCGTGAAGTCACGGGGGTCGTCGTGGAGCGCGATGGCCGGACGGACATCTTCACTGGCAACATTGTGGTGGTCTCTGCCGGCGCGATCAATTCGGCCGCGCTCTTATTAAAGTCCGCAAACGGGAAACATCCCAACGGGCTTGCCAATTCCTCCGACCTGGTGGGCCGGAACTACATGTGTCACAACAATTCGGCCATGCTGGCGATCTCCAAGCGGCCGAACCCGACGGTCTTTCAAAAAACCATCGGCCTCAACGACTTCTACTTTCCCTCGACTGATTGGAATTATCCCATGGGCCACATCTCAATGATCGGCAAGCAGGATCTGGATTCGCTGCGGGCCGGTGCGCCGGCCTTTGCGCCGGGGCTTGCCCTCGACATGATGGCGAAGCATTCGCTCGACTTCTGGATGACCTCGGAAGATCTGCCTGATCTGAACAACCGCGTGCTTGTCGGCAAGGACGGGAGCATCACACTCGCCTATACGGAAAACAATCTGGAGGCGCATCAGCGGTTGGCTGCCAAGCTCAAGAGCATGCTCAATCATCTGGGCTGCGAGGAACATCTGCTGCCCACGCACCTGTATCTGGGGAAGAAGATTCCGATTGCCGGCACGGCGCACCAGTGCGGGACCGTCCGCTTCGGGCGTGATCCAAAAACCAGCGTGCTGGACGTGCACTGCAAGGCGCACGATCTAGATAATCTCTACGTTGTGGATGCGAGCTTCTTCGTCTCCAGCTCAGCGATCAATCCCTCGCTGACGATCATTGCGAATGCCCTGCGAGTAGGGGATCATTTGCTCTCAAGACTTGCGTGAAACGATCGATGTGAAAGGTGAAACGTGAAGAGTTTTGCCAAGAAGATTGCGCTCACTGCCCTGCCGCTCCTTGTACTTTTCACTGGGCCCTCGGAGGCCCAGGTTGCAGTCCAGTCCGTCGCGTCCGTCGGCTTCACCGTCTCGGACATGGACCGATCCATCGCCTTCTACCGGGACGTGTTGACGTTCACGCCGCTTAGTGACGTGGAGGTCGATGGGCCTGAATATGATCAATTCTGGGGTATGTTCGGCGTGCGCGCGCGAGTCGTGAAGCTACAACTCGGCGAGCAGCAACTGGTGCTGACCGAGTTTCTCTCGCCCCCGGACCTGCGACCGATTCCGATGCCGTCCTACAGCCATGATCTCTGGTTCCAGCACTGCGCCATAGTCGTGCGCGACATGGCGGCCGCCTGGGCACAGCTGCGGAAGCACCATGCCCGCCAGGTGTCGCCGCGACCGCAGACCATCCCGAGGTCGAATGTCGCTGCTGCCGGCATCAAGGCGATGAAGTTTCGAGATCCGGACGGACATAATCTCGAACTGCTCTGGTTCCCGGATGGCAAGGGTCATCCGCGCTGGCAGAGGAGCGGGACCGACCTGTTCATGGGGATCGATCACACCGCGATGACGGTCCGGAGCACGGAGAACAGCACCAAGTTTTATCGCGACCTGTTGGGAATGACGGTCTCCGGAGGCACGCTCAATATGGGCGCGACCCAACAGTATCTCGACAGTTTGCCCGGCGCCCGTACACGTGTTACCGGCCTGGCCCCGAAGCTGAACCCGCCGAGCCTGGAATTTCTGGAATATGAACTCCCGACGGCTGGACGGCCTTTCCCCATCGATTCGCACCCGACCGATCTCTGGCATTGGCAGACGACGCTCGTGGTGTCCGATCTGGAGGCAGCCGCATCAGCACTGCGAGACGCGGCGCAGTTTGTGTCATCCGGCGTGGTGACGTTACCGGATAAGAGTATGGGATTCGGGAAAGGCTTTCTGGTACGAGATCCCGACGGACATGTGATGCAAGTGGTTTCACCATGAACGCCGTAACGATGGTCTCCACAGGGATGCCGCGCACGATGACGACCTGGATCAAACTGGGTTGTGGCGCCCTGGCGGTGGCCGCCGCTTGGTGGGGGCTCTCCTCATTCGACTATGAGCGATATTTCTCGCCGGCCGCGCTCGCGCAGTGGCTCAATGACGCCGGCCCGCTGGGGCCGCTGCTGCTGATCGGAGGCATGGTCGGGGCGGTGATCGTCCCGCCGATCCCCAGTTTGCCGTTGGACCTCGCAGCCGGAGCGGCCTTCGGCCCGTTCTACGGCGCACTCTATGCCGTGATCGGCGCGGAGATCGGCGCGATTCTCTGTTTTCTCATTGCGCGTGTGTTGGGACGCGAGGCGCTGTCGCACCTCATGAAGACGGAGCATACGTTTTGCCGGATGTGTACGGACCATCAGTTGATGGGCGCCATGTTCATCGCCCGGTTCATCCCGATCTTTTCATTCGACGTGGTGAGTTACGGCGCCGGCCTCACGAATATGTCGCTCAAAACCTTCGTGCTGACCACCCTGTTCGGCATGGCGCCGCCGACCTTTGCGTTCGTTTATCTCGGCAGCAGCGTCGTCGGCGCCCAATGGCCATTAATTGCCGCCGGCGTCATGATGGTCGCCTTCTTTCTGGCGATGCCCAAGATCCTGGCTAAGTACCGGACGAGCCCTTTCGCCCGGTTCTTCCTTGGACCGCCGCCGACTCCGGCGGTCCGAATGGAAATCCCCCTGCAGATCCGCTGTATAGGCTGCGGCGCACGGCTGTCGCCTCCATGACCGCCCCCGTTGTGCCAACTTTCCCCTTGGTTGCGGGACTTTACCCTCCGGTGCTAGACTTTGCGCGATTTTTCCTGCCCTCCACGGTCCTCAGTAGGTGAGTGCGATGGCATCTCCCGACCTTGAAGAAGCCCTCCGACGCAGCGAGGAATTGGCCGCTCGCCTGATCGAAAGCAGTCGCGATTGCATCAAGGTGCTTGATCTCAACGGGCATCTTCTGTCCATGAACGCTCACGGCATGACGGCCCTGGAGATCTGCGACTTCGGCCCGCTGGTCGGTTCGCCCTGGATTGAGTTCTGGGACGGACAAGACCGGGAGCACGCGAGGGCTGCCATCGAACAGGCGCGTCAGGGGGAGGTCGGCCGGTTCGCGGGATTCTTCGCGACCGGGCAGACCAAGACGCCGAAATGGTGGGATGTCTCGGTGACCGCCATTCTCGACAAAGACGGCAAGCCCGAGAAGCTGCTCGCGATTTCGCGTGATGTCACGAAGCTGAAGGAAGCCGAGCAGGCGCTTCAGCAAGCCTACGGCCGATTGGAACAGCAGGTTGCCGCCAGGACGCGTGATCTTGCCCAGACCGGCCTTGTGCTTCGGCAGATCGTCGAAGGGGTTGAGTCGAAAATCGGTGAACAGTTCTTTCCCTCGCTCGTGCAGCAGCTGGCCACCGCGCTCGGCGTGGATTATGCCTATGTGTCCGAGCTCAGGGAGGATGGCATCAGCTTCCGATCCAGAGCGGGATGGGGCAAAGGGCAGCCGCTCCCCCAGTTCGACGTGCCGGCGCACGGCCCCTGCGAAACTGTGCTGACACGCAAATGTGTCCACCATCCGGACCAACTGCGCGAGCTGTATCCTCACGTTCAACTCATCCAGGACATCGGTGTCGAGAGCTACTGTGGGGTGCCGATTGTGGATGGCTCGGACCGGGTCATCGGGCACTTGGCAAT
Organism: uncultured Nitrospira sp.; assembly: GCA_964556305.1. Lineage (GTDB taxonomy): Bacteria > Nitrospirota > Nitrospiria > Nitrospirales > Nitrospiraceae > Nitrospira_A. The sequence continues at coordinate 19,719 of CAZKVY010000068.1, forward strand.
CATGGATTCCAAGCCGATGCTCGATCACGTGCGGACGACATCGATCCTTGGCATCTTTGCGATGCGAGCGGCTGCGGAGTTCGAGCGGTTACGGTTTGAACGAGCGCTACGCAAGAGCGATCTCACGTTGCGGAAGATCAATGAGGGGACGGCGGGGGCCACCGGCGCCGCTTTTTTCCCCTCATTGGTCAAAAGCCTCGCGGAAGCGCTCCAGACCAGATACGCCTTCGTCTCCAAGTTTGTCAGCGGTTCGCATACGCGTGTGCGCACGCTGGCGTTCTGGCATGGCGACGGCTTTCTCGACAACTTCGAATACGACCTGCCCCACACCCCTTGCGAGCGCGTGTTAGCGGGAGAAGTGTGTCTGTTCCCGGAGAAGGTACAGGACTTGTTTCCCGAGCATCGGGAGGATCTGGCGAAGCTGGGTGTCGAGAGTTATCTCGCCATTCCTGTGTTGGACCGCTCCGGCGCGGTCATGGGGCATCTCGCCGTCATGGATACCAAGCCGATGCATGACGACCCTCGGGTGCTGTCGGTCTTCAAAATTTTCGGGGTCCGGGCAGGTGCCGAGTTGGAGCGAGAACGCCTGGATACCCAGCTGAAGGAGAACGAGGAGCGATTGCGGGACCTGTTTGACGAGGCTCCCATTGCCTATGTGCACGAAGGATTGGACACCCGCTTTCTGCGGGCCAATGGCGCGGCGATGCGGAGCCTGGGTATCACGCCGGAAGAAGTCAACGGGACGTATGGCAGCAGTTTTATTCCGGACACGCCGGATGCTCAGCGCCGCTTGAAAGAAGCCTTCGATTCCGTCGGCCGTGGTGCCGACACCAGCGGCGTGGTGCTGGAATTGCGCCGTAAGGACAACGGTAAGCCGCTCTGGATCCAGTGGTGGTCGAAGCCGGATCCCAGTGGAACCTACACCCGCA
>CAZKVY010000069.1:0-20321 GCA_964556305.1 uncultured Nitrospira sp.
CTCTTCGCACAATTCTATTGATGTGGACCCTTCGCTTCCTGTACTGGATCGGGGTCAGCCCGCATCGGCTTCAACATTTTTACAGCATGGTGAGATGAATCATGAGTGCCCACCCCTCGGACCGTAAACAGCCAGCGGCCGTAGCCCTGGTGATCTTTGCCAAAGCCCCGATCGCGGGGCAGGTGAAAACCAGACTCTGTCCCGCCTTGACCGAAGACGAAGCCGCCACGCTCCATGGAAGCTTCGTGCTCGATACGCTCGAACGCACCAAAGCGGCGGCCAGTACGTTCAAGCTCCCGTTCGATCGTTTTCTGGCCTGCGCACCCTCGAGCGCGCATGTGTTTTTCAGAATCATGGAAGCGCGCCATGGGGTGACACTTCTGGAACAGGAAGGTGAAAACCTCGGCGCCCGGATGCGACACAGCTTCGACCATCTTTTTTCCCGCGGCTACCGGCACATCTTCCTGGTGGGTACCGACGTCCCGTCACTTCCGCTTACGCACTATCGCGATGCCTTCACGTTGCTCAACGCACATGACCTCGTACTGGGGCCGGCCCATGACGGCGGATACTACCTGATTGGTATGACCAGGCCTCACCCTGCCCTATTCGAGAATATTCCTTGGTCGACAGACCAGGTCCTAACGCTCACTCAGCAGAAAGCCGCTGCGGAAGGGCTGAAGACAGCCATCCTCCCCCTATGGAACGATGTGGACACGCTGGAGGATCTCCAGGAGTTGATCGATGACTGCATGGCGGATAAGAAACGCCCGAAGAAGGAACGAGTGTATTCAACCAGAACGGCAGGGACGCTGGAGCTCCTCGCAAAGCGCCTGCGCGAACGCCTGACTTAGAAGGATACCTATGCCGAACCAGGTCGCACTCATCACCGGCGGAGCCAAAGGAATCGGCCGCGCCATCGCCCTTGACCTTGCCTCGCAGCACTGGGCTATCGCCATCTGTTACCGTACCAGCACCGCTGCCGCCGAAGAGACCAGTGCCGCCATCGTTGCACGCGGCGGTCAAGCCCTCGCTCTGCAATGCGACGTGTCCGACCCGGCAGCGTCAAAGCAGCTGGTTGAGCAGGTGGAGACGCGATGGGGGAAGATCGACGCGCTGATCAACGGGGCCGGCCCCTACCATCGCGTGAACCTCTTCGACGAAACAACAACAGGTTGGCGCGAGATGTTCGATGCCAATCTTCATCCGATTTTTTATCTCGGGCAAGCTGTGGCTCCCGGTATGAAAGCGCGGAAACATGGACGTATTATCAATTTCAGCATGGCCAACGCCGATCAGATGGTGGCCCAGCCGGAAGTGACGGGACATTACATCGCTAAGGCCGGGGTATTGATCTTGACCCGCACCCTGGCGAAGCTGCTCGCACCGCATGGCATTACGGTCAACGCGATTTCACCCGGCTTTATCGATTCAGGCAGTGCGCCCCCGGAAGAACTGGCAGGAGTGGTCAAACGGATCCCGGCAGGATATGTCGGGACTGTGGAAGACACCGTCTCCGCAGTCCGCTACTTACTGAGCAATGAGGCGCGATACGTCAACGGGGCCAATCTGCACCTGAGCGGCGGATGGGGCATTTAACCGGATCGACCTATTTCGCGAAGAAAAGAATAGCCCCGATGAGAGCCGCCATCACATAACTTTTGGCATCTTTTACCGCGAATACGACCGGGTCGTCGTCCATTCGGTTCCGGTACGCCAGCATCCAGACTCGACTGATCCAATACAGCATGACCGGACAGACCAGCCACAAAACTTCCGCATGGGTGTACAGCAGCAGCACCTCTTTGCTGCTGATGTAGAGCGCCAGCACCAACACCGCCAGCAATCCACTCGCCGTCCCGATGCTGGAGATATGCTCCAGATCTGTCACCCAATACCCCCGTCCATGCAGCTCCGTTCCCTCAGTCTGGCTCGTAAGACGCAACTCGGTAAAGCGTTTGACCAGAGCAAGACTCAGAAAAAGAAACAGCGAAAACGTCAGCAACCAATGGGACGGAACCACCTCGGTTGCGGCCCCGCCGCCATACACCCGTACCGTATACAGCTGAGCCAACACAATCACATCCAGCAGCACGAATTGCTTCAGGTAAGAAGAATAGGCCGTGGTTAAGACCAGGTACCCCGCCAGCACGATTAAAAATACGCGAGGGAGCGCGAAGGCCAATGCAACCCCTGCGACCAGGCAGCCCGCAGCCAGGCAGAGCCCGAATGGGATGGACAGGCTGCCGGATGCGAACGGCCGATATTTTTTTCGGGGATGCCGGCGATCGGAAGCAAGATCGAGGCAATCATTGACAATGTAGACAGCGGACGCTGAGAGACTGAATGACAGGAACGCCAACGCTGCCTGGATCATTAATGTACGATTGGTTAGTTGATGGGAGGAGATGACCGGAATGAACACCAACACATTCTTGGCCCATTGATGGACGCGCAAGGCCTTGGCCACCTGCTTCAGCCAACTCACCGGATGACTGAAGACCCGACTGACCGGAGCAAGTGCTTGCGCACGGCTTGCCAAACCGGCCGACGCACTGACGACGATCGCTTCATTGGCTTCGGCCCACACGGGCAAATCTGCAATGGAGTTTCCCGCATAGGCAAACCGCCGAGTTCCATAACGCTCAACCAGGAGCGCCACCTTGCGCGCGCCCTTGAGATTGATGGAGGCATCACTTCCGAATACACGCTCCTCAAACAAGCCAAGGTGAGCGGCCACGGCATGAGCAAAACTCACATGACTCGCCGTCGCTAACAGGAGTTTCCGTCCGGCCTGTTTTTCCTCGGTAAGAAACGCGATCAGATCCTGATCATAGGGCAGTGTGGTGGCGTCGAGCGTTACCCGACGGGCAATCTCGTGTTTAAAATGAGCTTTGCCTTTGAGCAACCAGAAAGGAAGCAGGAAAATCGAGAGCGGATTCTGCTTGAGAAGGGCCAGCAGTGATTCCCACAACAAATCGGTCTTGATGAGCGTGCCATCAAGATCGACACAAAGCGGACTCTTCACTGAATAATCCTCGCCCATGAGTGGTGGAGAGGATTCTATCGGGTGGGGGGCGGTCTCGCAAGAAATTATGAAAAGCGCATTGATCCCGGCGCCTCATCCGTTCACCGACAAGGGGCCTCTTTCAAGACAGCACCAGCGGAGCGCCGCGGCGAGGAGCCATCAACCTGGCGTATCGGCATGGATCACCTAGGACTGGGCGCCGAAAGCCTTCTTCAGGAGGGGCATCACCTCGCCCTTCGCTTCCATCGGGTCCAGGATATCCGTGTCGCCATAAAACTGACCGTCGATGAAGACTTTCGGTAGGGTCGGCCAATTCGTCAGTTTGGTCAACGCCTCGCGTTTGGCCGGCTGAGATAAGACATCGATGAGTTCGTAGGGATACCCGTACTTTTCAAAGAAGTGCATAGTCTCCCGGGTAAACCCGCACATGGGCATGGACTTCGTGCCCTTGCCATAGATCAGGATCTTGTTGGAGGTGATCTCTCGTTGAATTTCTTCTTCGATCGGGTCAGCCATCTGTTCCCCCTTATTGTTTCACTTCATCCGGTGTGGTGGCCGTAATCTCCAACGCATGGATGCGCCCGTCCTTCATCGGACCGGCCAATGCTTGATACACCATACGATGGCGATCGAGGAGATTCTTGTCGACAAATCCCGTCGAGGTCACGCGCACGATCAAGTGGTCCTGCGTGCCGGTCTTGTCGATCACGGTGACGGCGGCATCGGGAAACACTTGACGGATATACGTGGTTACGGCTTCGGCGGTAATCATCTGTCAGCAGAATAACGCATCCGGGAAGCCGAAGGCAATCCGACCTGTTGGTGGTCACTCGTGGAGGCCGCTCAGACACTCTGCGGATGGCAGTTTGACCTTCATCCCGATACACCACGCCCGAAAGAGTCAGTTCACGCCCTACGCATATGCAGAAAGGAGAATGCTCATGCCTCAGACGATGTCCCATCCGTCTCGTCCCCTCGTACGAACGACCTTATGCATACTCGTCCTCGTTTTCGGATGCCAAGCCACCCTCTCGGTGAGAACGGCTTCGGCAGCCGGTTCCGGCTCGGAAGCCATTCAAGGCTTGGGGAGTTACTTTTTGACCTTGCCCTATAGCGGGATCGAGATGGCCGTCGCCGAGCTGGGAGCAGTCGCCGGAGGAATAGGGTTTATTTTTACGGGCGGGAACAAAGCCACGGCCGACAAAATCTAGGGGCGGGCGATCGGCGGGGAATACGTCGTGACTCCGCAGCATCTCAGAGGCGAGAAAGATTTGCACTTCTTCGGTACCTCCCGACTTAATAGCGCCCTCGACAAGGACAGGCCGGATATCGGTCGACCTTCTGCTCCCGAAACCCGTCATTCTCCATCGTCGCGCATGCCCCACCAGGTACGAGCGTGTGACGGTGGTGCATTTCACCAGGGCTGGTGGATTCCAACCACCGGCTGGTGCTCCTTTCCAGACAAATACCGCTAACAGGCTGAAATCATGCGACTCTGTCGGATCCCCTTCGCGGCACATCTGTTGCTGTACTCAATCATCAAGTGGGTATCTGAATCGGAACCTGGGCAACCAACAAGGAGGGAATCATGGGAGAATTCAAATCGGGCTTTTTCATGAGTGAAACCGCATGTAATGGCCGGGTGCTCGTCGTGGATGATGAACCGGACATTCGCAAAGTCGTCCGGATGACACTGCAGAAAGCCGGGTACGAGGTCATCGAAGCGGAGAACGGAGAAAAAGCCATTGAGGCAATCAATACGGGAGAAAACCGACTGCTGCTGGACGTCCTGATCTGTGACATCCGGATGCCGAAAATCAACGGCGTTGAAGCGATTGCCTACTTCCAGCAGGAATGGCCGCGCGTCCCGATCATTGTCCTAACGGGTTTTCCCGACACCGACATGGCTACTTCGTTCCTCCGCAGCGGCGTTGTCGATTACCTGGTGAAACCGGTCGAAGGGGAAAAACTTCGCACCGCCGTGGCCCGGGCGATGGAGCAACGGGAACTCGCGCAACTCTAGCGAGGGACCCCAGCCGCACCAGTCTCCACGACTCGCGTCGGGGAGGGCCTCACCGCCTCCCCGACGACGACGCACAGCTTCACAGGAATTCCGGTGCCTCCACCCGGAGCAAGGCATGACATCACACAGCACAAGGATCGCCATCATCGGCGCAGGAAGAGGCGGGACGGCCATTTTGGAACTTCTCCACCAGATTCCCGACGTCCAGATCGTTGGGATTGCGGATAAGGACCCGGCCGCTCCGGGACTTCAACGAGCGCGGGATTTGAACGTGACGGTGGAGGAGCACATTCAGGATCTCATCCGGAATTATGGCGTCAACCTCATCATGGACGTCACCGGGGATCCATCCATGGCACCCTTCATTCAGGCCATGAAACGTCCCGGCGCCGAAGTCCTAAGCGGGGCCACCACGCGGCTGTTATGGAAACTCGTTCAGCACCAGTCGAAACTGGAAGCCGAATTGTTTCAGGCCGATAAACTGGCCGGATTGGGCTCCTTTGCGGCCGGCATCGCCCACGATATCAACAATCCCCTCCAGTTAATCCTTGGCCTTGCAGAAAATCTGACGGACGAGCAAGATTTAGCCGTCGTTCACGAACAGGCGCGCGACATTACCGAGGCCGTGAAACGCACAAGTGCCATCTGCCGCGACCTGACCCGGTATGCAAGACGCAACAGTACCGGTGAAGACGTCATGGTTAATCTCAACACCAAACTGGACGAAGCGTTGAGAATCGCCCGGTATGCCGTGACGTTGCAGGATGTCACGGTCGTGAAACGGTATGCCGAAGACGCCACCGTTCTAGGAAACCCCGACGAATTGCTTCATGTCTTCGTCAATCTCATTACGAACGCCGTCCAAGCCATTCAGAACCGCGGCACGTTGACCCTGCAGACGAACGTCGGGCCGGACGGACAAGTCAGCGCATCGGTGAGCGATACGGGTTGCGGGATTCCGAAGGAGGCCTTCTCGAAAATCTTTGAGCCGCTGTACACGACAAAACCCCCCGGGAAAGGCACGGGGCTGGGATTGTACAATGTGATGTCGGTCGTTTCGAAAATGGAAGGACACATTTGCGTCGAAAGCGACGTCGGTGTCGGCACCACCTTCCGCATCGAATTTCCACAGGTGCAACCGACTACATCATGCGCGCCCCATTGACCATCACCTGGCGCCCATTCTCCAATCCGCTGGGATGGGGACTGAAACGCAAGCTCATTGTTTCGATGCTATTGGTCGGCATCGTTCCCCTCCTCCTCGGCCTCGGCATGGCCTTCCTTCAAGGGTCCAAAGAGATCCAAGTCGTCAGTGGCGAGAGTTTCCAAGCGCTGGCGACGGAAGCAGCCCGCAAACTGGACTTGCTCGTGGCGGAGGAAGTCGCCAGAACGTCGCGCATCGCCGCCCACCCGGATATCATTCGTCAGCTGGAGCACCATCGAGATTTACTGCAGACTGCCGACAAGACACGGTCCTCCGCGGCGATCACCCAACAACGAACGCAGTGGGCCGCCCGCGACCCGATTGCCATCAAAGCCATCACGGAAAACCGTACCGCCATTCTGCTACGAAGTTTTTACGCCGGCGCGCAAAATGAGTCCGATCTGCTGTTACCCCAGGTCGTACGCGCCGCCACCAAGAAACTCTTCATCACGGACGTGCAGGGCAATTTGTTCGCCACCCTCACCACTTTTCCCAGCTTTGCCCATGCGGAGACTCAGTGGTGGAAAGGGACCTACAACAAGGGGGTGGGTCAACTGTATGTCGAGGATCTGCACTTCGATGAACAGGCCAAGACCTATGTCTTCAGCATTTCACTGCCGATCATGGACAGCCTGAAATATGAAGTGGTGGGTGTTCTCCATCGCGTCATCGACGCCAAAGAATTTTTCTCTCCCTCGACGCATCCCATCCGGTTCGGCAAGACCGGCCACGTCATGCTCATAGACAGTCGAGGGATCGTCTTGAGCTGTCCCATCCTTCCGACGGGCGTGCGCCTGTCCGACCCGGCGCTCATTCCCCACGTCACCGGCCTGGAGCCTGGCTGGGTCACGGCCGACAGCGACGGGCACGGGGGGCAAGGCACCGCCATTATCGGATTTGCGCTGCTTCCCGAAACCAGCCGCGCGACGAACGGCTCTCTGGAGAATGGCGCCTGGCATACCTTCGTGTGGCAGTCTTCCGACGAACTGTTCGCACCGATCCGACATCTCATGCAGTGGATGCTGATCCTGGCTTCGGTTGCCCTCTTCCTGCTCGCCACGCTGGGATATTTTGCCGCCAGCCGGATTGTGACGCCCGTTCGCCGCTTACAGGAGGCGGCGCGCCTCATCGGCCGCGGAGAACTTCAGGAGCCGATTCAGATTCGCACTGGTGATGAACTGGAAGACCTGGCGGTTGAATTCAACCGCATGCACAAGCAGTTGGAAGCCTCCTTTGCCGGATTAAGTACCCAAGTCGAAGAGAAGACGCAGGAGGTCCAGTATCTCCAAAAATCCACCGACCAGATGCTCGATGCGGTCCCGACTCCAATCATCATGGTGGATCAGCAAGGCCTCGTCCAATACATGAATAAGGCTTCGCGCGAAGCCGTGCCGGAGCTTGGAGACAACTTGTCGTCACGCCCGCTGTTCGACCTCTTGCCGATCGACGAGGAGCACCGTCAGGCTCTGCGGCGAGACCTCCGATTGGTGGAGGAAGGTATTTCCCTTACGCCGCCCAGCCACGACCACGCACACGTGCTGAAGCCGGCGCGCGACCCGCTCAATCAGACGCTCGGCTCCGCATCGTCCTCATCCCGGCGCGAACTCCGCATTGGACATCATCTGTATCAGTACGTGTGGTTCCCGCTGGAAAGTCGAAGCGGCGCGGGAAAACGTTTCGGCCTCGTTCTCCGGGACACCACCGATGAGAGCCGCCTGCAAGATCAGCTGATTCAGGCTGAAAAATCGGGCAGCTTGGACGTGCTGACTGCCGGCATCGGCCACGAACTCAATAATCCGTTATTCGGCATACTCGGCCTCGGTGAAGCCATCCAGGAGGAAGCGGATCTGGCACGCGCCAAAGGGTACGCGCAGGACATCGTGGGTCATGGCCGGAAGATGGCGGCGATCATACGCGACTTCACCGGAGTGGCCACGCGCGAATCGAAAAGCCAACGCATGCCCGTAGATGTGACGGCTCAACTGGAACAGGCGCTGGCCATTGTGCAAACGTCCCACGAGTGCCTGGGCCTCAACGTTCAAAAACATTATGTTCCCGTTTCCCCCGTAACGGCACTTCCCGACCAGCTTCGGCTCGCCTTCATCAATGTCCTCACCAATGCCATTCAGGCAATGAACGGGCAGGGCAATCTGTGGCTGACCACGGAAGAACAAGACGACTTGATCACCATCAAGATCCGCGACAACGGACCCGGCATTCCGAAGCAACATCTCGGCAAAGTCTTCGATCCGTTTTATACGACCAAGGGGCAGGGCGAAGGATCAGGCCTCGGACTCACCGTTGCGCAACGGTTGATCAAGAAATTCGGGGGGGACATCCGGATGGAGAGTCCCCCGGAAGGCCAGGGCACCACCTGCGTCATTACGCTGCCGGCCAACAAGGCTGCGGTACGAAAGGAGGAGCCATGCGTCTCATCTTGACCCTTTTCCGCTCATGGACAGTGTGGCCTGTGCTGTTGTTGGTCTGTGCCTCCGCCTATTCATTGCAGGCGAAGGATCTCACGCCGCCGGCAGGAATCTCTCCGGACAAGGTTGCGGACTTTGTCCACGCCGTCCTGGATGCCGACCGGACGATCTATACCAACCAGGTCGTCAACCGCATGCAGGCAAAAGGCATCGTGTCCGCCGCGGAACATTGGGAGCATGAAAACGCGCTGCCGCTGCCCGCCCAATTCCTTCAACACTCGGGGAAGCTGGTCGCGGAGTCGGGACGCGGCATCCGCTACCGGCTCATCAGCCTCTGGCCGATTTATCAACGCAATGCGCCGGCAACGGATTTGGAGCGGCAGGCGCTGGAGAGTTTCGCTCAGACGCCCGACCGACCCTTCACCGGCATTGTGACCAGCGGCCGCAAACAATTCTTTCAAGCAGTGTATTCGGATCGCGCGATTTCAGCGGCCTGCGTCAAGTGCCACAACACTCATCCCCTGAGCCCCAAGCGGGACTTCGCGCTCAATGATGTGATCGGAGGCATGACCATCACCATTCCTCTCGACTGACAGAATAGGCGATCAGCGTTGGGGGCAGGACTTCGCGGACGGCGCGGCGAGCGGCCACTGGTATTCGTCGCGGTAAATCTGCAGAGCGGTCAGGAACAGTCCGACGAGAATCGGTCCGAGAAACAGGCCCAACATGCCGTACACCGCCAACCCGCCGAGCACGCTGAAGGTCAGCAACAACACGGGAATCTGCGCGCCCTGACCGATGAACAGCGGCTTCAGAATCGGATCGTTCGTCGACACGACGCCGATTCCCCAGGCCAACATCGCCAACCCCTTTCCCACCCGTCCCCGACCACAGAAGATAGCCCGCCACCGGCCCCAAGATGAGCGCCGTGCCGCCAAACGGCAACGGAGCCAGCAGGATGGTGAGCGCCATCAACACCATCGGAAAAGGCACTCCCAGCACAGCATAGGCCGCCCCGGCAAGCAGTCCCTGCGCGACTGCGGTCAGCACAACTCCCTTCACGACGGCACGAATGGTCTGATCCAGAGGGACGAGAACCTTGTCCTTGTGTGAGGCATCGAGCGGAATCAGACCGTAGAGCGACGCGAGCCAATAGCGGCCGTCTTTAAAGAAAAAGAACAGAGTGAACACTATGACCAGAAAATCGGCGACCCACATGAATACATCGCGCACGAGATCGCTCAATTCACCCACAATAACCTTGCTGAAGGTCTTGGCGCTCGATAACACAAACTGCTCCAGGTCGCTTTCCTGCCCGGTGAATGTTCCAACCATTCGCGCGCGACCCCGCCACCGGAAAGCCCCGAAAGGCGGTCCGGCAACTGCTGGACTCCTCCGGAGGCAATCCACTCCCGCACCGCACGTTCGGCGGATCCGGCCTCCTTAACCAGCATCACGCTGAGGACGACCAACGGCAACACCACGGCCAGTGCACCCAGCGTCAGGAGCACGGCGGAATGGGACTCCTTCCCGCCGAGCCAGGCCGTCAACCGAGCATGGAGCGGAAAGCAGGGGTATGCCAGAATCACCGCCCAGAGAACGGGAAACACAAAGGGTGGAACATGAGGGCCATCTGATACAGCCCCAGCAGGACGCCGGAGAAGCAGGCTGCAAAGATCTGTCGTCGATTCAGAGTGGAGGAAAATGATCGTGCCTGAGCCGTGGGTAGCAGAACCCGGCCGTGATATCACGCGCCGGTTTTACCATCGTCGGTGGCTACATGGAGAGCTGCCGCTGAGCCGCGAGAAGAGGAATAGTTGGAAGGCCGCCGGATCCGGCGGCCTGGAGAGCGGGGAACGTCGCCGTTCAGGCGTTTTCCCCCACCATGGCAACCGCTTTGGGACGCTGTGAGGCAATATCCCGCACATTACCGGGAAGCTTCTGCGCGTCATCGCCCCACGACGTGACGCCCATATCCGACAGTCCCTGAAACTTGGCTCCGTCTTCCATGGAGAATGCCGGCGCGTGCACTTCGCCGACAAGGATGCCGGTTTTCAGCAACTGAATGCGCTCCGTGGCCCGCACCGTGGCTTTGATCTTTCCGCTGCTGATAATGGTGCCCGCCGTGATGGTGCCTTGTACAACTCCGTCTTCACCGATCACCACCGTCCCGCTGGTCTGCAAATCGCCCTCCAGCCGGCCGTCGATGCGCACCGTGCCTTCCACGTGAATTTCCCCCCTGAGCAACACGCCTTTGGCCAGCAGGGTAATATTGTCGCTTTCCACAAAGCCGGGCTTCTTCATCATCTCGAGCTCCTTGTCGCAGGCAGTGGCGGATGAACCGGACAACCATTTCAACATGAGCCGAGCCTACACCAGCTTTTCAATGACACCTAGAAAAAACCAAAACTGCGCTTCACGCGTTCCCAGATTCCGCTCCCATGCACTTCGCAGTACACCGAGGGCTCCGTACCTTCGATAAACAACTCCGCTGAACGTTGCGGACATTTCGAGGTCGCCAGCTGGGAAGACTGCGGATCGATGTCACGCGTGATGACAGCCGGCGGCATGACAAAGTCTTGCGGTGCGGCCGGCAGGATCTGACGCACAAACTCCACCCACATCGGCAACGCCGCCTGCGCCCCGGTCAAATGCAGGGCCTCCTCATCATCGAATCCCACCCATGCCCCCACCACGACGTCGGGCGTATATCCGATAAACCAGGCGTCGCGATACCCATCCGTCGTTCCCGTCTTCCCTGCCACGATCCCGCGCAGGCCCATCCCCTTGGCCTTCGCCGCAGTCCCGCGTTCCACCACACCCTTGAGCAACGACGTCATGACATAGGCCGCTTGGGGCGACACCGCTTGATGCCTTGCCGGGGTATGATGCCAGGCCGGATCACCTTCCGGCGTCATCACCGCCTGCAGCGCCGTGGGAGCCATACTGATCCCGTCATGAGCGAGGACGCCGAATGCCGAGGTCATCTCTAACAGGGAGACTCCGGAGGTGCCTAGGGCGATGGACAGATTATCGACCAGCGGGCTGTGGATCCCCAGTTTCTCCGCCAGGTGGAGAATGCGTTTCGTACCGACAAGCTGCGCCATCTTGACCGCCGGAATATTCAATGACTGTTCCAACGCCGTTCGCAGGGACACCGTTCCGTGAAATTTATGGTCGTAATTCTGAGGGGCCCATCGGCCGGCGGCTGAGTCAAACGTTACGGGCTCATCCACGATTGAGGTGGCCGCCGTCACCGGTTGTCCGCCGGTCAGTTCGCGACGGGCTTCCAACGCCGCGAGGTATACCAGCGGCTTGAACAGCGAACCAGGCTGGCGCTTCGCCTGCACCGCCCGGTTGAATTGGCTGGCGCGGTAGTCACGGCTGCCCACCATCGCCAGGATGCCACCGGTTTTGGGATCGATCGCCACGAGCGCGCCCTGCACGACGGTGGCATGCCCCTTCAACGCCGGATAGGCCGTTTCCAGTTTGGTGAGTTCGCTCTCCAGCGTCTGGGTGGCCAGTCGTTGCAGCACCGGATCGAGGGTCGTATAGGCCCTCACCCCGTCCGGCAGCGGCGCGCCAGTCGTCTCCTCGACCTGGCGTAACAGATAGTCGACGAAAAACGGCGCATCAGCCAACGTGTCCTGCGGCGGCATAACCTGGACCGGCGTTCTAACGGCCTGGGCCCACACCTCGTCATCGATCAGCGACTGTTCATGCAGGCGGCCCAGCACCACGTCACGACGCTGCTTGGCCAGGGCGGCATTTCTCAACGGCGAATAGGTATTCGGTCCCTTGATCATGCCCACCAGCAGCGCCGCCTCTTCCAGGCTGAGGGTATCCACCCGCTTTCCGAAATAACGGTGGGCCGCTTCGCCGACGCCGTAGATCGACACAGAGCCGACCTGCCCCAGATAAATCTCGTTGGCATAACTTTCCAGAATGGCCTGTTTCCGGTATTTCGCTTCCAACACCAAGGCGGCAATGGATTCTTTCAGTTTCCGTCCGAACGTCCGCTGCGGGGAATAAAACAGATTCTTGGCCAACTGTTGGGTAATGGTGCTGCCGCCTTGGATGACGGTTCCCCGCGTGACGTTCGTCCACACCGCCCGACCGACGGCAATCGGGTCGATGCCGGGGTGGCTGAAAAATCGCCGGTCTTCGATGGCTAGCAGAATATCGAGAAATCGCGGAGAGAGATCGTCATAGGACACCCATTCCCGCACCTGCCGCGACGCGCCGCGTAATCCGCTGATCAACTGCGGCTCCAGATAGGCGGGGAAGAGTTCGTCACCCGTCTGGATCGACAACACCCGCGCCACGCGGCCCTGTTCAACCACTAACCGGGCCGGGATCGGCCGTAGATGAAAGTCGGAAAATTCGTGCAGATAGATATCGATCCCGCCAGGGGTAACGCGATATTCCCCTGGAACGCGCACGGCCCTGTCGACGGCTTGATACCCCAGGCGGTTCAGGCGCTCGATCAGGTGCGAGGAGGCAATATCCAAATCGGGTTTCAACAGAAAGGGCGCACCATAGATGAGGCGAGGAGGATGTTCATCGCCCGCCGGCAACGCAAGGCTCGCGGAAAGGTACAGTCCATAGGCCAGGGCGCTCGCCGCGGCGAGGAGTACGATGCCTGTCAACGTCATCAGCCCGCGTAGAAACCATCGCCTCGCGAGCAGCATCAGCAAATCCCCATGTCGCGGAGCATACGCGATCCCGCGCATGAAAGCACATGCGTCGCGAGAGCCGCCCATCAGCCAAGCCAGGTCCGACTTGACAAAAGACCCTGCCTTCTCTTAGATGGGCCGCACAAGACCGGCTGGTTACGATCTAGTACCTAGATTGACTCACATGAGGAATGACCGGTGACCACGAAACGTCTGTTCGTTGCTAAGGCTTTACAAGAAACTGACCACACGGCGGGGCATCTGCCTCACCGCCGCGAATGTCAACAGGAAGCCGACTGGGAGCAACCGAGGCTGGCGCCCCGGCGGTTTTTTCTCGCCTGTAGCGCCCTTCTCACTGCACTGGCGACTCTAGTTCCCGTTCCGGTGATGGCCGGAAGTATTCGCATTTACGACCATAGCGCCTCGGCAACCGGCCAGGCCTCTGCCTTCACGGCCCAGGCGGATGACGCCTCAGCAGGGTACTACAATCCGGCTGGCATGACCCAGCTGCGCGGCGTGCAACTCTCAGCCGGTACCACTTTCATCGCCGGAGGGTTCGCCTTTCAGAACGCCGCAGGCACGCAGGCTCATGGGGACCTCCGCGGCAGTGTGGCGATGCCCCCTCCGTCCAACCTGTACATCACGGCCAATCTCAAAGATCTGGGCATCGGTTCCTCCGATAGCACTGCAGTCGGACTGGCCGTCTTCAACCCGTTCGGCACCTTGACCCGCTGGCCTAACAGCAGTCCCTTTTCCACCGCCACCACCAAGGCCGCTTTTGAGCTGATCGACATTCGTCCTTCCATTGCCTTCAGACCGCTCCCGGATCTGGCCATCGGATTAGGGGCGGATGTGTATACATTTTCTGGGGCCTTCGGAGAAGGACAGGTCGAACGGCAGTTTCGCTGGCCGGGAGGGCTCGGCATTCCAGCCGGCACCGGCATGGAATTGAACGGACGAGACACGGCTGCAGGATTCAATGCCAGTCTGTTGTATACCCCCCTCCGCAATGAGGATGGCCGTCCGCTGGTCAATATCGGCCTCATCTATCGCAGCCAGGCCACGCTGCACCTCGACGGCCAATTGCTCGCCGGAGGCACCCGTATCGCGGATGCGCGCACAACGTTCGTGGTACCGCAAGTCCTGACCGGAGGAATTGCGCTATGGCCCGTCCGTAATAAAGAGCGCGAATGGAAACTGGAATTGGACGTGGACTATACCGGGTGGAAATCGGTGCGCAACCTGGATTCACACTTATCCAACGGCATCACCGTCGCCACCCCGGCCAACTGGGTGAGCGGCTACACGGTCATGATCGGGACGGAGCATAAGTGGCTCAACCCGGCGCCGCTTCCCGACTGGGACATCGCCCTACGCGCCGGGTACTGGCATTCACAGAAGGCGATTCCCGACCAAACTTTCAACCCTGCGATCCCCGACGGCGATAACCATGCGGTTTCCACCGGCATCGGATTCATGTGCCGGGACAACGGGAAATTTTTCGGGGTGATTCCCTGCGGAGGAACGGGCAAAACGCTCAGTCCGAAAGGCCTCGGCATCGATCTCGCCTACCAGGCCATCCTGTATGAAGCCAGAACCGTCGCAGGGAATGTGAATCCGACTGTAAACGGTACCTACCGCACCACCCTACACGTCGGATCGCTCAATCTCCGTGTGAACTTTTGATGCCCGCCTTGTCATCGATCGTGCTAGAGTGCGTTATCCTGCAGCGCCTGCGGATCGTAGCTATCTGACGCTAACGACACTCCGTGCAGGACGCATCTGTTATCGAGCGAGGCCTGCCATGGATCGCCCGGCCCATACCGACCCGGCCCAGGATCTTCACACGCAACAAATCTCTATTCTGTACCGCAACATGCCCACCGGCGTGTTGGCGAGTGCCGTCAACGCCGCCATTCTCGCGGCAGTGATATGGCCCGTGGTTCCGCACACCCCCTTGCTGGTCTGGGTGACCATTCTCTGGATGGTGGCCGGTGCGCGAGCGTTCTTGATCTACAACTATCGCCGGGTGACTCCTGCAGCATGGAACAGCGCCGATTGGCACCGCTGGATGCTGGGAACCACCACCATGGCCGGCGTCGCTTGGGGTGGCAGCGTCTATTTTCTCACGCCCGAAATACCATTGCCCTACGAGCTGGTCCAGTTGTTCGTGCTGGGCGGCATGACTGCGGGGGCCGTCTCCGTCCTGTCGGTCTCCTTTCCATTGTTCCTATGCTACGCCTTGCCCGTGACCCTTCCCATGCTCGGGCACCTCTTCCTCAGCGGCCATGACTTTCATGTGATCATGGGAGTGATGGGGGTGCTGTTTCTGTTTGCCACGATCCACTCTTCCTGGACCTTTAACCACGTGCTGCTTTCATCCATGCGCCTGCAGTTGGAAAATCTCAGCCTCGTACAGTCGCTCACAACGCGCACGGAAGCCGTGGAGCGGCTGAACCAGGAAATTACCAAAGAGATCCATGATCGTCGTGCGATCGAGGAACAATTGAGAACGGCCCAGAGCGACCTTGAGCAACGCATTGCCGAACGCACGGCCGACCTGGCCCATGCCAATACCAGGCTGCAGGACGAGGTGCGGGAACACCGGCGGACGGACGGCGCCCGACTCTCGAGCGAAAAGCGCTTCAATTACCTCACCGACAACCTCAACCAAGGCGTATGGTTCGCCCAAGCTCAGCCGCCTCAAGTCCTTTACGTGAACCCGGCCTTCGAGCGAATCTGGGGGTTACCGGCCGCGCGGTTTTATGAGAATCCGAAACTCTGGCGGGATTGCGTGCACCCGGACGATCAACGAACGGTGGCCGACATGTATGATGCGGAGCTGACGCGTCCCTCGGGACGCGATGTGCAAATGCTGTATCGCATCGTGCGGCCAGACGGGAAGATCCGGTGGATACATGATCGGATGGTCATTCATCGCACCGATACAGGCGAGGTCGACAGCCTGAGCGGCATCACGGAAGATATTACGGATGCTCGCGAACTGGAAGACCAGTTGCGGCAGGCGCAAAAAATGGAAGCCGTCGGCCGATTAGCCGGAGGCGTGGCGCATGACTTCAACAACGTCATGACCGTGATTCTCGGCTACAGCGCCGTCCTCCTTCAGGAGCTGAGCCAGCACTCTTCAGCCCGGTACTTCGTGCAGGAAATTCAGCGCGCCGGCGAACGCTGCGCGGCACTGACCGGCCAACTCCTTGCCTTCAGCCGTAAGCAGATGCTGCATCCGGTGTCCCTGGATCTGCATCGGGTGATTCGCGATCTCATGGCGCTCTTGAAGAGCCTGATCGGCGAACACGTGACGATCGTCTTACAACTCGACCCCCAGCCGCGATGGGTCAAAGCAGACGCCGTGCAACTCGAACAGGTGTTGCTCAACCTGGCCGTCAACGCTCGCGACGCGATGCCGCATGGGGGGACCTTGACCATCGATACCTGTCAGGTTCTACCGCACGACGTGTGGGGACCCGGCCACGATTCGCGCACCACACGCACCTATGTCCGGCTGCGTGTGCACGACACAGGAACCGGCATCGACCCGGCCACGAAGGCCAAAATCTTCGAGCCCTTTTTCACCACCAAACCGCCCGGGCGGGGAACCGGACTCGGCCTCTCAACCGTCTACGGGATCGTGCACCAAAGCGGAGGCACGATCACCGTGGAGAGTGCTGTCGGCCAGGGCACCACGATGACGGTCTTTCTTCCGGAAGTCGTGCCCCCGCACATCGCCCTGCCGAACGCGCCCGCCGAACCCGATCACAACACCGGGACAGAAATCATACTCCTCGTAGAAGACGAGCCTTCGGTCCGTTTGCTGACGCAGCATATCCTCCGCACGCATGGCTACACCGTGCATGAAGCGGAAGACGGGTTCCAGGCGATGGACCTCATTCGACGCAATACGCTGCACATCGATTTGTTGATTACCGATCTGGTGATGCCGGGCATGAACGGCAAGGAACTCGCGACGCGGTTGCGAAGCCACTTCGGCGATCTGAAAGTACTGTATATGTCGGGCTATAGTGACAACCTGCCTGTCACGGGCGGCGAGAGTCAGGGACCGACTACCTTTCTACAGAAGCCATTCTCCCCTGAAGACTTGATCCGCCTGGTACGCGAAATCCTGCATTCGGTCTCACCCGCTTAACGTGACTGATGAGGTCCGGTTCGCGATTCCACCGGAATGTGATGGGACGGATGACCGACCGAAGCGCCGATGGTCGCCGGATGGGTGATCCACTGGGGGAGCAGCGACCCGACCACCATTCCCCCTGCCGCCACCAGGACGCCCACCAGCTGCGGCGGCCAGACCTGATCCGGCGTGGCAGCCCCTTCCAATGTGAGCCAGGTCCCGAGCCCGGCGACAATGGCGAGCATCGCGCCTTGCGTCGTCGCACGCGGCCAATACAGGCCGGCCAAAAGCGGCACAAACGCTGCCACCAACGTCACCTTGTAGGCACTCTCCACCATTTTAAAAATGCTGGCTTCGGAGTTCAGCGCAAACAGCAACACAACCCCGGCAAACGCGATCAACACCGACCGCATCACGGCCAGCAGGCCCCGATCGCTGATCGTAGGCACCAGGCTCTTGACGATATTCTCACTGAAGGCTACGGACGGCGCGAGCAATGTGGCCGAGGAACAACTCATGATCGCAGACAGCAAGGCGCCAAAAAAAATGATCTGCGCGGCGATCGGCGTGTGCTGCACGATCAAGGTCGGGAGAATGAGTTGGGAGTCCCGTTCCAGCAGATCCGCCACCTGCGCCGGATCGATCAGCGTTGCGGAATAGGCCAGAAACATCGGTACGAAAGCGAAGAAGAAATACAGCGTGCCGCCGAGCACGGATCCCCGCACCGCCGTGCCTTCATCCCGCGCCGACGTGATCCGCTGAAACACATCCTGCTGAGGGATCGATCCGAACATCATGGTCACCCAGGCACCTACGAATGGAATCCACGCCTCGGCCCGCGCCGGCGGGAAAAAATCCAACTTTCCCGCCGCTGATGCATGTGCGACCACCGTCCCCACTCCGCCGGCCAGGCCACTGATCACGGACCCGATATACAACATGCCTCCCATGATGATGGTGATCTGCACGAAGTCGAGAATCGCCACTGAGAACATCCCGCCGAATGTCGTGTACGTCAGGACAATGAGCGCGCCCAGCACCATGCCGGCAGACTGGCTCATCGCTCCGTCTGTCACGACAGTGAACACTAGTCCCAGCGCCTTGATCTGCGCCGACACCCATCCGAGATACGAGGCGACGATACAGAGGGTGCAGAGCACTTCGACCGCGCGGTTGTACCGCAACCGGTAAAAGTCTCCAATCGTGAGGAGATTCAATCGGTAGAGTCGGCGGGCAAACCACAATCCAGCCAGAATCAAACAGAGGCTGGAGCCGAATGGATCGGCCACGACCGCTCGTAGCCCGTCCTTCACGAACGTGGCGGAGATGCCGAGTACGGTCTCAGCCCCGAACCAGGTCGCAAACACGGTGGCGGTCACCACCGGCAGAGGAAGAGATCGACCCGCGACGGCAAAATCCTTGGTGTTGTGCACACGAGTCGCCGCATACAGTCCGATCCCGACGGAGCAGGCAAGGTACAGAATCACGAAGGAAAGGAGCATGAGGCCATTCGCGTGTCGGTGAGCCTACAGCCGCCGGTAGCGGCAAGCGAGGGGATTGTAGCGACGGCGCATCGCTTGCGCAATGGCGGAAGGGAGCAGAGCTACAGAGCCCCAGGAGATTACGAACGACAGCGGTCGGCAACCATCACCAATGAGGAGAGATGACGAAAAACGACCATTTCATTGACTTCCAATCGCGCCGTGATAGGAATAGGCCATGCGCTACTCACTGTACTTCGTATGGGTATTGGCCGTCCTGTCCATCTGCATCCTGACGACACTGGCCTCGTTCCCGGTACTCGTGAACGGGGAGCGTCATCCGGAGCCAACGATTACGGCAGGACCGGAGAAGCTGCGGACGATCAAGATTCACCGGCTGCGGTGTAATCCGTTCACATCTTCTTGCCAAGTATCCAGGCACAAGCCCCAGCACTAAGGCCTCCCGCCAGACGCGGTCCCTCCGTTCAGGAGAGGGGAATGCGTGTCTTGTTTGCCTCCAGCCACTGCGCAAACGTCTGCAGTCCGCCATTGAGCGCCCGGGCAATGGCCGGTTCACGGGCCGCACAAAAGACGGCATTGAAGTCGCGTTTAAATTGAAACATATTGCCCAGATCGTCCGCTCCCGGAAATCCGAAGGTCCGGTAGACTTCCGGCGGCACCGCCTGATAGCGCACCTCGCGCCCGAGCGCCTTGGTCAAGGCAGCGGCCATTTGTGCGCCGGTAAGATGCTCGCCCGCTATGCCCACGGTCTTACCGAGATACGCTTCTCGCCTCCTAAAAATCCCCAACGCACACTTTCCGATATCGTCCGCCGCAATCCCTGGCAACCGGGCCTCGCCCATGGGAAGAGTGAAGGCGAGTGTTCCGTCCGGACCTGGTTTCGGCCCCATGCCGAAGTAAATGAGATTGTCCCAGTAAAATGAGGTGAGCAGAAAGGTCGTGGGCACCCCGAGCTGTTTGAAGAGCTGATCCGCTTCACCCTTGGCATCAAAGTGCGGCACCTTGTATTTCCCCATCAGCGTCGGCATCCGGTTGTCTGAGATCGGAACCCATCGGCGCGTGTCCTCGAGGGTAGACCAAATCACATGCCGAACTCCCATCGCCTTGGCGGCCTTGGCCATGGCCTCGGCTTCGGCGTATTCCTTTTCGGGAGACAAATGTGCCCAGAAGAACGTGACGCAAAATGCGCCGGCCGCTCCGGCAAACGCCCGTTTCAGACTCTCTACGTCATGCACGTCGGCGGCCACCACTTCGGCACCGAGCCGGGCGAGTTCCTTGGCCTTGTCCGAATGGACGTCCCTGGTCAACGCGC
>CAZKVY010000070.1:0-20169 GCA_964556305.1 uncultured Nitrospira sp.
TCGTGGACGCCAGCGAAGGATTCAGCGGCTCGGAAATCGAGCAGGCCGTGGTCGCCGCACTCTATCGCGCGCTGCATCGCAAACAGCCGTTGACGACGGAGCTTCTCATTGAAGAGCTCTCCCACACCGTGCCGCTTTCAGTGACGCGGAGCGAAGACGTCCAGCAGCTGCGAGCCTCCGCCCAAGGCCGTTTCGTCAACGTACGATGAGTAGGTTCCACCACTCTTCCTGCTGATCACGTCGATTCTTGCAACCCCCGTCACGCATCACGATCAGGCAACGCGCCTTGCTCCTTGTCGTCTGGTGCCCTCGCAGGAACCGGTATGCATACAGTAAGATACATTCTTGTGTTCCAGTGGCATGAAGACCGCGAATCCTTCGATTTATTCATGGCTCCAATGGATGCAAGAAATGAGACGGCCTGTTTAACACCAGAGACACGTACCATGATCACACATAGATTCCTGATGGCATCTCCTCCGGACCGATTCGGTCGGAAAAATGGTCAGGTATTCGGCGGACTCGTCATACTTCTTTTCTTACTCATGGCGGGAGGAGATCCCGGCGTCTTAGCCAACGACACACCGCTCCGCTCGGAAGGCCAAATTGCACAACATGCCAAGGCCGCCTGGGAACAGGGCACCCTCGAGCTCGCGCTCGGCATCCTCGAACAGGGCATCCAGGACCATCCTCAGGCTCTCGCGCTCCACCAACTTCGCGGCGACATGTTGGCCACCTCCCGTCGAACCGAAGCCGCTCTTGAGTCGTACGACACCGTTCTGGAGCGCATTCCCGCCGCACTCGATGTGCGATGGGCCAAGTGGAGCGTGCTGGTGAGATCCGGGCAGGTAGAAGACGCGGTAGCCGAGCTTCAACGCATCGCCGCGATTGATCCGCAGAATCCTCTGATCCATTTGCGTCTGGCGCGCGAGCTCCGGAAACTTGACCGCCTGGAGGAATCCTTCGAGGCCTACAAGAACGCCGTAGCGCTCAGACCGGACATGCTCAACTGGCGATTGGCCATGGCCCGGGCACGCTTTGACATTCTGGATTACGAAGGCGCGGAACGCGACGTGCACTTCGTCCTGGATCGAGTCCCGGCCGGTTCGCCGCTTCATCTGTCGGCCAGGAATCTGCTCACCGTGTTCTTCGGTTCGACGGAACGCGGTCGCCGCTTTGCACCGGTCATGACGCCGGATGTCAGTCCCCAACAACTTCGCGATTGGTCGATGATTCGTGCAGAGGGGTACCGGCTGTTTGAGGCGGGACGATTTCGCGAAGCCGAACCGGTGTATCGGGAACTCCTACGCCTCAACCCGATGGACCCGCTTGCCGGCCGGCACCTCAGTCTCATCCTCATGGGGCTGGGCCGCTGCAAGGACGCGCTCGCCGTGTCTCAAACCGGATCTGATTTCGATCCCACTGATGAAGAACATACCACCACGGCGTTTCGCATGGGCCAATGCATGGTGGAACTTCAACGTTGGGAAGACGCCTATATTCAGTTCAAGACGCTCTACGATGCGACCCTCGAATTTGAAAGATCGACAAAAGAAGTACAGCTCCCGTCCGGAACCCGGGTATTGAATAAGGCCACGATCCTGCAGTGGTTGGATAAGGTTCGTCCCCATGTTCTGGAATTTGCTCAACAGGTCGAAGCGGAGGCGGCGGCCAACGCGGCTTCGGCCAAGCCGGCAGCGCCGACCATCTCGTCAGAGGCGGAACTCGCGGCAAAGGCTATTGAAGCCTTGAAGCCGCAAAACACGCTGGATGCGGCCGCGTCGCTCGTCGGTCGGGACGCAGATTTCGCCTGGTTCCGCTTTGTCATTCCGGCCAAAAAAGTGATGCGGGACGATTCGCCGACCGGCGCGCACGACTTTATTCCGTTGGATCCGGGAATCAGCTTCCCCGGCAGCCAGCAGGATATCTACCTGGTCTTCAGCCTGGTCACCGCCTCGTACGATGAGGTGCCGCTGGCCGCGCGCTGTTTCAAAGAGACTGCTGAGTTGGCCGGGGCGCAAGCAGCGGTCGCGCAGGACCGCCTCATCATGTCCACGAACGACCAGTCCGGCTATTTCGTCCTGCCTCGTCCGGCCACAGGGTGGTCTGCCGGCCTCTACCGGTGCGGACTTTTTGCGGGGGAAGAAACCTCGGCCTATACTCAGGTGGATGAGGTGCGCTTCCGCATCATCGAACCGACGAGGCCCTCGTAAGCGAGAGCCGTGGCATACACGAGAAAGAAGGGGCTGGCATCACAGGCTGGGACGGATCAACTCGTGCGTGCGCTGACTCTGTAGGAACCGGTGAAGGTCTCGCCGGGTAGCAATCGCTTCAGCCCCCAGTTAGGGTGATTGAAGGCATCGGTCGCGCAGGTCATCGGTTCGATCGCGAGGGCGCGACGAGGGACACCCGCGATGGCATCCCCCGTATAAACTACGATCGCAGAGAACGCACGATCCATCACCACATCGATTGTGCGACCACTTTCCCGATGGCGCAGCGACGCCGTGGCCATTCCCGATGCATCGCGCTCCAATTCCAGATAACAATGGTTGAATCGACGTTGGCCGATGGGCCGAAACTCGCGATAATCCCACTCCGTTCCCTGTGCCGGCAGCACCTTGCCGGTCGGCGCCAGCTGCTCATTAAACTCCAGAAATCCGGTCGCTGGAATTTTGGTCTCCGCCTCATCGACAGACTCGGTTCCGACCGTGAAATAGGGATGGAATCCCACCCCGACCGGGGCCGCCGTCCCGCCGACATTCCGGACGGAAAACGCGCAGGACAATCCCTGGCGATCCAGGCTATAGGTGACACGCACGGTGATGGAAAAAGGATACCCGCGCGAGCCATATTGAGCCGCATCGAGACTCACCTCAAATGTCACGGCGTCAGAACCGTGTTGATGGGTCATCCACGGCAGGCTCCGCACGAATCCATGGATCGCATTCGGCCCTTCCTTATCATTCCGTTCAAGCTGCAACGCCTGCCCGTCAAACGCGTATCGTCCTCCCGCCACCCGCCCTGGAAAGGGAATCAGCACGTCACCCTGCCCGCCCTTCTTCTGCGCGCCTCCGGAATATCCCCAGACGATGTCGGTTTCGCCGCCGTGGCCATCCATGAGAAAGTAGCGCCGCAAGGAGGCACCCCAAGGCGAGAGGACCGCGCGCTGGTTCTCACATTCGAGCGAGATTTCCGTGTCAGGCGTAGAAGCGAGTGTCATGATTCGTAAGGCCCGTCACACATCCTTTCCCATCAGATACTCGAATCGTTTGCGGAAATCATCGGAGGCCAATCCGGCTGCCGTCGCCAATCGAACCACGTCCTCCGGCTGACTCAAATCCTCGGAAGAAAGACGGATCATATACCGGCGGGCAATGGCGTAGGACTCCGACTCGACATCTACCATGCGCACACGCGTGCGGCCCGTCGCGGGGTCGAGAATGTTCCCGAATGGAATGGGAATAAAGCGCCCGTTTTGGATCGACACCATGGCCGCGGTGCCGCCCTCCAGGAGGAATTGCGCCGCGCAATAGCCCAGATCCCGCGTGTATTCCATGTCGAATGAAATGGGATCCGCACAACGAAGTTCATACCCGATGTTTTTATCGACGATGGTGGTCTTAATTCCGAATGCACGCAGTTCCTTCTCTACCGCCCGCTTGAGCACGAAGCCGAAATTGATCTCTGCCAGCCGCACATGTCCGTGCTGATCGCGTTCGACATCCTCTAACCCGTTCAAATCCTGCTGGTCGAGAATTTCGACCAGGCCTTCGGCCAGGACCGCCACCCCGTCCGACCTGCCTGCACTGAGCCGCTTGATGAACGCGGCCACCAGAATATCGACCAGCGTCCGCAGACGAACGGGTTTATGGCGAAATTCTTCCGGAATGATGGTCAGCGTGGCGCCGGCCGCCTTGCCGATCCCGAGCGCCAGGTGGCCGGCCTTGCGGCCCATCGTCACCACGAAATACCAGCGCGAGGTGGTCTCCGCATCGACCATCAGACTTTTGACCAGCTCGACCCCGATATGACGAGCCGTCTGGAATCCGAAGGTGGGAATGCCGTGCGGCAGATCGAGATCATTGTCGATGGTCTTGGGCACATGAACCACCTGTAGTCGGCCGCCAGCCCGCTGCTCCAACTTCAAGGCGGAAAAGGCCGTATCATCCCCGCCGATCGTGATCAATCTGGTCACCCCGAGCCTGTGCAGACTTGCCAGGCAGGCATCGAGATGCTCGGTTTTTTGCGTGGGATTGGCGCGCGCCGTGCCGAGACAGGAACCGCCGCTGAAGTGGATGCGGCTGATATCTTCGATCGACAAATGCCTGACTTTGCTAGTGTTTCCTTCCATAATCCATTTGAAGCCATCCTGAATGCCGATCACGTCGCACCCGCCGAGAATGCTTCGAATCGTCGCGGCCCCGATCACACTATTGATGCCGGGCGCCGGCCCTCCGCCGACAAGAATTCCCACGACCGGTCGCTGTTCACGTGTCACCATGTTCTCCCTACTCCTATCACGAGCTGAAATGATCCGATCTCTGCATCCATTCCTAGGGACAAACCCCTCGGTGTCCGGCTATCCAGCCGGCAGTTCGCGTCGTACGACCCTACACGGAGGCGGAAAGTGCGTCAAGAACGAGTGGGCAGCTTCTACAATATCATTCGCGAAACATCGAACTTGTGCTAGCCTGACACCGTAAGCCTTCTGTTCCATTCGAAGGGGGTGCTCCATGGTTGAGATTCTCGTCGTCGATGACAATCTGCAGTTGAGAGACACTTTGCGAACGATCTTGAATAAACGGCCTGGCTTTTGCGTCACCGGTGAAGCAGCCGATGGCATCGCCGCCGCGCAACTCGCTCAAACTCTTCGTCCACACATCGTCCTCATGGATGTAGGCATGGCGCGCATGGATGGGGTCGAAGCGACGCGGCGAATTCGAGCCCTCTTACCGAACACGGTTGTGATTGGAATGTCCTGCCATAACAGTAGGGAAGTCGAGGGGGCTTTGCGCGCCGTGGGGGCCAATGCGTTTCTTCCCAAAGAACTGGTACCTGAAAGAATCTTTGACGTCATTTCCCAGCATCTGCCCCACGATCAGCCTCTGCAGTGATGTCACGGAAAGCCTCCCACGCGCCCGTATCATGAGGTGCCGCAGCTCACATCGGCACCTTCTCCTTTCGAACTTAACGGCCGGCTGAGAAACGCCTCGACAATCGCCCGGCACAGCTGCCCTCCCGCGCTTTCCTTCGTGAGATACCCGCACGCACCCGCCTGTTGCATGCGAGCCACGATATCGGGAGAGTTGTGCATGGAAAGCGCCACGATTTTGATGTCAGGAAATTCTTCCTTGATGCGCTTGGTCGCCACGACGCCGTCGCAACGGGGCATGTTCACGTCCATGACAACGACGGCCGGCTTGAGTGTACGGGTCAATTCGATGCCCTCCACACCATCGCCGGCTTCGCCGACGACCTCCAGCCTAGGATGCCCGTTCACGATGGTCCGAAGGCCTTGGCGCAACATCCGATGGTCGTCTACCAGCAAGACCCGGATTTTCGGCGTCGCGAGAAGTGACGCCGCTGCTGGAAGTTCCGGCAAACCTGCGGCCGATTCGGAAACCACGGCGCGAAGCGCCATACCAATTCCGACCTCGTCCACCGATTCCACAGCGGTAGCGGCTGGCTGAAAAAGCGGCAACTGCAAGATCGCTGTTGTTCCCTGCCCGGGACCTGTTTGCAGATCAAATCTTCCCCCAAGGGCCTTCATCCGCTCGCGAATACTGAAGAGACCGAAGCCTGGTTCACGCTTCGTCTCCGCTACCGCGACCTGACAGCCGACGCCTCGATCCGAGACGGTAATGCACAGAACCCCCTCGGCTTGTGTCACGGAAATCCGAGCCTCCGCAGTGCCCGCATGTTTCACGATGTTCATCAGGAGTTCGCGGACTGATTGGAACAACAACACGGATTGCTCTTCTGACAGGGGGAGTATCTCGTTTTCCAACTCTAACTGCACCGTGAGTTCCCGCTGCATTTGGTCAGCCAACCATCTCAACGCCATGAGGAGCCCGAACTCATTCAAGATTGGTGGGCTGAGTTGCGCCACCAAGGTCCTGGTATAGGCCAAAGCCCGGTCCATCACCTCTTGGACCTCGGTCATCGCCTGCATCGCGGCCGGCGACACCTCTTCCAATTTGGCCTGTCCGAGCTTAATCCGGCTCAAGACCAGCAGTTGCGCCAGATAATCGTGCAGATCGGTCGCGAGCTGTTTCCGGATTCGATGTTCGGTCAGATTCAAATCCGTCGTCAGCGCCCGCAGCTTGTCCTGCGTATCGGCCAGTTCTCTGGTGCGCGCCTCGACACGCTGTTCCAGATCATCTGCAAACTGCCGTAATTGGGCTTGCGCCTCTTTGCGGCTCTGAATGTCTTGAACAATGGAAATGAAATGTTGCGGGGAGCCCTGCGCATCCCGCACAAGCGACACGGTCAACTGACCCCAGATGAGCGAGCCATCCTTCCGGATATACCGTTTCTCCATGGAGAAAGTCTCAATCTCACCGGCCAACAAGCGGCGCACTGCGGCCCAGTCCGCCTCGAGGTCCTCTGGATAGGTGATATCGGCAAACGTTATCCCCAGCATTTCTTCACGGGAATAACCGGTCAGCGTGCAGAGAGCCTCGTTGCAGCGCAGCCAGCGCCCATCCAGTCCCACATGCGCAATACCGACCGCTGCATTGTCGAATGTGGCGCGATGTTGCGCCCCGCTTTCGCGTAGCGCATCCTCGGCCATTTTGCTGTCCGTGATATCCTCTGCAAAAATAATGATTCCCCCGATACCGTCGGCTTTGTCCCGCCATGGACGAATCTCCCACCGGACCCAGTAGACGGTCCCGTCGAAACGCTCGAACCGGTCCTCCTCGACGCGCATCACGCCCCCGGCCAACCCCTCCTGGTGCGCCGCTCGCCACCGGTCCGGAACATCAGGAAAGACATCGTAATGACTGCGGCCCAGCAGCTCTCCTTCCAGTCCATAGTCCGCCAGCCATCGCCGGCTCACCGCCACATACCGCATCTGCCGGTCGAACATCGCGATCGCTGCCGGCGCATGCTCGATGAAGAGCTGCAGGCGTTCCTCACTTTCCCGCAACGCCGCTTCGGATCGCTTGCGTTCCGTGATGTCATGGGCGACTTTGGAGACCCCGACGATTTGTCCCTCGTCGTTGCGGATGGCTGATACTGTCAGTGCGATATCAATCAGTGTGCCGTCTTTCCGCCGCCGGACCGTTTCAAATTGCTGAATGGTTTCCCCTCGCGTGATCTTCGCCGGAATGGGAGCTTCTTCTTCAAGCCGTTCCTCCGGAATGATCAGCAGCACGGATTGGCCGACCGCTTCCTGCCGGCTATATCCGTACAACCGCTCCGCGCCACGGTTCCAACTGCTGATGATCCCGTTCAGGTCTAAGCTGACGATCGCATCCTCCGACGATTCAACAATGGCCGCGAGTGTGGCGCGCGCCTGCTCCGCCTGCTTGCGCTCCGTAATATCGACGATGGCCGCAATGAATCCCGTCACGCTTCCGCGTTCATCCAATTCCGGCGCATAGGTAACTTGCAGGAGACGCTCCACGGAGGCAGGGCGGAGAAACTGCTGGTCAAACTTCACCTGCCGCCCCGCGAGCGCCTCCTGCATGAACGGCTCCGCCTGCCGGTACGCCTCCGTGCCCAATACATCACGTGGATGCAGACCGATGAGATCCTCGGGTGTCCGTCCAATCAGCTCGGCATATTGCCGGTTCACGAAACGATACCGGCCCTCCGGTCCACATTGAGCAATGAGGACCGGAGCATGATGCGTCACAAACTCCATTTGACGCACGCTGGCCCGAACCGTCTGCTCCGCCTTTATGCGGGCCTCGATCTCCTGTCGCAGTTGCCGTTCTTGCGCCCGCACCAGAGACGTCTCGGCCTGCGCTCGAAGACGAGCCCGCGTAATGGCTTCGGATAGCGACACGATGATGACGTTGGCCGTGATGAACAAGGCCAGCGCCATCTGTTGCTCACTCGGCGAGGCCTGTGTGTCGAGAAAGAGACCGATAGACAGTGCCGATGAAACCACGGTCGCCACGAGGCCATGGCGCCAGCCATTGGCCACCGCAATGAACATGATGGCGGGATAGTAGGTGATAAAGGTATAGCCCGACCCCCATAACGGTGTCAGGGCCATACGAAGACCGGTCGCCAAGGCGAGCGTAGCCGTCGTGAGCAGCGAAGGATTCGATTCGGCTAGGCGCGACCACCAGGAACGCGAACCCTGCTGGATCTCGTCCGGAGGCGGAGACGCTGAAGACGGAGGATCGGAAGCCATGGGCTCCATCGTCGAGCGATGAATCGGCTCTCTGTGTATGTGGCGATCTACGCGTGCGTGCGCGGCATATTCGGCTAAGAGGCGTAGTGTACAGGAATGCCCCACGAGACACCACTCCTCATCGTAGTCGACTCACATCGGCAGCCGCAGTGTCTCCTGCAGCCCAACACGTCGCACGATCCGAAGAACCATGCGCGTCGAGGGAAGACTCGATCACTGGCGTGTGGGGGATGTTGGCGGCGGAACAACGCAGGCGGACGAGCCATGAGAGGGACGCAGGGCCGTTAATGTTCCCGAAGTGAAGAGGGTGGCGAGGCACTGTGGCGGTGACGGTTTTCCAGCCAGTGGATCAGTTCAAGTCGTAATGTGCGGTTCAGACATTGTTGCGCCTCAAGAGGCACACGCACGAACTCCACGCCGAACTGATTGCCCCTCACCCACTTAATGATCCCGAGTTCTACCGGCAACGCCGGCGACTGATGATCGAGGAGCATGCTCACTCGCACATGGCTTCCGCAAAGCACCTCCCGATCACAGGTCACCGAACAGCCTTTTAATGACAGATTGGTCAGGACACCTTCTCCGACAAAGGGCGCTCCGCCGAAAATAACCGGATAGTTGAGTGAAAACCGGTAGTACGTTCGAACATACCGACGAGGCGCCATCACAATCTCCCTATGGGCGGATCCTACCGAGGCTTATCGGTGAGACGGTATCCTCCCTTGGGAGGGGGACTCGGCAGAGCAGTTCTCTCCGGTCTCGAAGATATCTGTCCCGCGGACATCCTGCTTGTAATTCGCTCGGGACGTGAGTAGGGTTCGGCGGCAAGACGACACAGAAAGGACCTTATGCACACGTATCTGGGCCGCATGTGCTGGATGGCGGCGATCCTGATGCTCCAGGGCTGCGTCGGACTCGGCGCCTGGACGCTCGGCACGCGCAGCGACACCAGCGACCACCCGAAGATCGACCAGGCCAGGGGCGCAGTTGACCTGCGCAAAGCAGGCACGGAAGCCGATCTCAGGACGGCCAAGGAACTCCGGACATACTGGGGTGAACCTGACCGTATCGAATCACGGGACGAGGGAAAGGAAGAATGGATCTATAAGACCGGTGGCCTACGATGGTCCGGAATGGTGCTGTACCTCGTCATCGTCCCTCTACCCGCGATGATCCCCATCGGCACGCAATATGTGTCATTTCTCGTCCATGATGGTCACATCGAGCAGGCCATGCGCAAAGATTGGGCCTTCAAGGCTGGGGCCTACTGCGGATTTTTCGGGATGATGTACGGCGGCCTAGGGTGTGGAACCGGGACGTTTGAGGAGAAACGGAACACGCCGCCGCAGGACCTTCCGGACGCCTCTTGATTGAGCGGAGACCTCGCTTGTAAGCTCTGGGCCGCTCATGCCCATCGACCACATGTGTCCTCCCGCCCCTCGAAGGAGGTGTACGATGGCCTCGTTCCTCGGCATTCGCTTCACTATCTTTCTGACGGCGCTTTCCCTACTTTCCGCCCCAACCACGGCGGCCGCCCGAATCTTTCCTGAGAGAATTGCAGGAAGCGTCCCATGGCGACAAACCGATGGAACACCTGATCGCAATCGCATCGAAACTTCACCGCGCGATGGGCCATCACCGGTTGCGTTATGACGAGAGCTATCAGGACCGCCTGCGCATCCTTGACGAATCAGTGCGGGAGAATCCGAACAATGCGGACAAACTCGTTGCCCTCGCCACGTATATCATTGAGGAGGCAGACAACCGCGGCGAAAAGGTCGAACCGCGCCGTGAGCTCCAGCCCTACCGTTTTCAGGAGCCTCGCGAGAAGGATTTGCAGCGCGCGATTCAGATCGCCGAGCGGGCGCTCGGCCTGAATGCCAAACACGTCGGCGCCATGATGCAGAAGGCCCTGGCCCTGACGGCGTTGAAGCAACACAATCAGGCCGACACACTGGCCGATCAGGCGTTGAATCTGGCCGGAAATAATCCGGACGCATTGCGGCTTTACGCGAAGTTCCGTGCCCTGAGGCGCGATGGAAATCACCGAAATGGACAGCACGAAGTACAACACGAAACGGCAGCGGTAACTGATCGCCCATGTCCACTAGCCTTCTGCATGCCTTCCGCGTCGCCGCGCTGCTCACCATGGCCCTCACGGTTTGTTCCCTGTCAGAGGCTCAACCGACATCCGACGTGTTCAGTTCATCCGGCGAGTACGATCGATTTGCCGTCGGTGGGGCACATCGCTGGTTCGACAATCACACAGCCGACTTCAAGGAGAAAGGCAGTCAGTGCCTGTCGATTCTCGATCAGGCGAAGATCGATCAAGACGAGGCGCTGGCGCTGTATGAACAGGCCAGACAACCAGGAGTCGGCAATGCCACGGAGCTGGTCCGACAGGCGAATCAAAAATTCAGATGCGGGGAGAGAAGCTGCGCGCCTTGACTGATTGCGTGAACCAGGCAAATCGCCGCCCGATGCTTCAGGGGAGGATCGATCAGAATGAGCCCTCACCGGACCAACAGCCGGCGATGACAGCAAGACACCTCCCACATCGCTCAAGCCAGCACCTCCCCTAACCCAAAAATCCCACCTCCCCGGCATTCTGTGCCCGACAGACCTGACGACGTACCAGCCCCGCCGCCACTGCCGTCCCCATCCCCGACCCAGCCGCCATCAGGCGGAACCTCTTCATCTGGTCCTGGCCGTTACAAATTCGGCACACCGGACCCTCCGTTCATGTTCGCCGATGGCATGTCCAAGGGTATGAGCGACTGTTTTGCAGAGAACCTCCCGGGTGACCTTGCCACTGCTCCGCTGGCTGTCATCAAGCGGTTAGAACGGCTCAGAAAGGCCGTCGAGATTATCGGCAAGGCCGGATCGATCTACGCGATCTATGAAGATATCAAAGCCTATGACCCCGCGGCTGATCCCTATGAAACCGGAATGGCTGGGCAAACTCATTTGCGACGGGAAAGGTCTTCGCGAGGCGGTAAAGCACAAGAAGAACGCCGGTGTGAAGAAACCGGAGCCTACTGGCTCTCAACCGAATCAAACCGTTGAAGACCCGAGCGCGCCAGCGCAGAAACAACCACCCTCAAGTGATGCGGGCGGTTTCACACCCAAGACACACTTCCCTCCAGCGCCTGATCCGCTGAAACGCGGTATGCCGCTCGAAGATCATAAGCAGCCCCGCAAATTGGCCGTG
This sequence comes from uncultured Nitrospira sp., assembly GCA_964556305.1. Lineage (GTDB taxonomy): Bacteria > Nitrospirota > Nitrospiria > Nitrospirales > Nitrospiraceae > Nitrospira_A. Next base: position 11,583 of record CAZKVY010000070.1, read on the forward strand.
GATGAACATAAGATCATCGTCGTCCGAGATTCAAATCCGTGGGCTATGCGGTGGGTGGGGCGGCCGAGACACCTTCCGAAACCTCAAGACCTCAAAGCCAAAACCATTCCCTATGATCCCAGCAAGTCCGCCAAGGACAATCAGTTTGCCGGCCTGGCTTCAGCGCAGGGATTGTCAGATGCCGATCGCAGGGCGCTTCTGGCCAAAGGCTACACGATTCGAGGCGATTCCCAGCTGATCCTCGATCCAAACGGAAACCGCCTGTACAGTGACACGGATCTGCATGGCATCTACAACGAGAATGGACCCGATGCCTGGTCGGCTGGAGTGCAGGAGAGGATGAACGACCCGTTCCTGGAGCGGATGATGATCCAGCATGGACCGCAGGACAATTGGCCGGTTCAAAACGATCCGGCACTGGCCGGTCCGAACGCCGGACCGAAGCCTCCGGTGACGGCTTACCTACCGGATGGCACAACTCAGCATATGAGGACCATCGAGGACATGAAGCAGTTCTACCAAGCCCATGGAATGGACTGGCAGTCACTCTATCCGGGCTACTAGCCGGATGGAGTGACTGCCTCTAGGGCACCCTCACAATACCAGGCCAAAACGTTGAAACGGTTTGTCGAACCCTAATCGAAGCCGCTACAAGCTCGCGGCTAGTGGCCAGCGCCGGACTTCTCGGGATGGACGTCGATGATGCTGCCGGCTTCGTTCAGCTCAGCGCGGACACGCGCGCCGTCCTTGAGGGAGGACGGCAGGTCCTGTTTCTCCATCGCAAATTTTTGTTCCCCTTTGGCTGTCTTCAACGTGATCTCGTGTTGCATGACTCCAATGGAGACGACTTCGCCGGTTACAAACCGATGCTTTCCTTCGGTCCCCTTCGGATGCACTTCTAGCACCATGTTGTTTTCGTCGATGACGACCGTCACTTCGTCCCCGACCTTGGGCATAGCATGGCCATGACGCTCGGACCGGTTCTCATTGAGTTGATAGGTGCTACCGCTGGGAACTTTCACCGCGAGTGTCCCCGCTTTGTCGATGACCACACCCTGCAGATGCTGGTGATGGCTGTTGCTGGAACCTCCATCGGCCCCTGCAAATGGACTACTGAATCCAACGACCGCCAACACGATCATTGCATGGATGAGAAATTTTGACATATTTGACCCTCCTGTTGATGGGCGTTTCGCACGATGTCGTCGCGATTACCCTTTCACAGGAGGTTAGCCACGCGAGACGAATATAGGGACTAGGAGAAGCCCTGGCCTGCGTCCCAGTCACCGTGTATCCCACGCGGATGTCAGTGAGTCGTCGCGTTGTGTTCGATGGAGAACATGTCGGCCTGGATACCGGTGCCATTGCCTCATCCATCTAGGCCCGCGGCGAGCCTACGCTGCGGGCATATCCTCCACTTCCTGCTTCCGCCATTCCAGCTTCGCTTATCCTTCCAGCGAACCAAGCGCTTCCCCAGGCCAGAGCCCCCATCACTCCGCCGATGCCGATGACGCTGACTATCGAGCCGAAGGATTCCGCCACCCAGCCGAAGACGCTCATGCCCAGCATTGAAGTGGCAGTGGCCATCGCCGTGTACACAGCCATTACCCGACCGACCATTCGGGGCGGAGCCACTTCTTGAATGATGCCCCAGGCGATGGGTGTCCACGTGCCAAGACCGATTCCAATACAGACGACAAAGGCCGACGCCATGCCAAAACTACCGGTCCACGTCAGGCCGACCACCGCCAGGCCAGCAAGCGCAGAGGACGCTGCAATCGCCAGGAGCCGCTTGTGAAGATTCCAGGCACTCAGTCGGATCAGTCCCATCGATGAGACGAGCAATCCCACTCCCAGCCAGGACCAAAGGTACCCGACCTCGACCGGACCGAGGCCAAGCAGTTGACGTCCAAAAACAGGAAACAGTGTCGTGAACGCGCCGCTGCCGAACGTATAGATAGACGCGAGCAAGATCAGGATCAGCAACGTGCGGTGGGTCAGAAAGGCGTATCGCAGACCTTCAAGTAGATGCCGCATGAATGGTCTCCAACCTGCTCTGTCATCCGCCGCCTGTTGCGTCGCTCGCAGTTTGATTGGCAACAGACAGGCCGCAGACGCAAAATAAGTCAGCGCATTCAGGCAGAGCACATCCTGTGATCCGGAAAACGCGATACCGATTCCGCTGACAGCCGGCCCGATGATGATGCCGAGACTCGTCGTGCTCTGAAGGAGGGCGTTGGCCGCTGTGAACTGCGGCCGAGCCACCATGAAGGGAACGGCGGATGACAGCGTCGGCACAAATACGGCTGTGGCCACGCCAAACAGAAACGTCAGGACGTAGAGTGATTCGACGGTGAAATTCTCAATCGACACCAGGCAGGGAATCAGGCCGATCAATAGCCCCCGGGCGACATCGCTCGCGATGAGAATGGCTTTTTTGGGAACGCGATCGACGAGAACACCGATGAACGGTCCGAGGAGAATCGGCGATAGTGTCTGGAGAAGGCCTATGACCGTCGTCTTGAGTGGCGAACCGGTCACCGCATACACGAACCACAAGAGCGCCAGCTTGCTGATGCCTTCAGCAACCTGGGACAAGACCTGGCTCCACCACAGGAAACTAAAGTCGCGTGTTAGCAGCCACCGATGGGTGTGGACCATATCAGCAGTATAAACGTTTGCGGCTGGAGCGGACTCAGGAACAGTGAGAGGAGCTGAGAGGTGTTCCACGCAAGATCCTTCCCACGGCGAGGGCGTGATCGCTCAATCTCATTGCGTTCCATACCACGCGCAAACGCCGGGGATGCTGAAAGGTGAAGCCGATCACGCGTGCGCGACCGGCACCGGGAAGGTGCGACGGACGCATGCGACAGCCACTGCTGCCGAGAGTAACAACACCAGCCCGAGGCCCACCAGGCTGGCAGCCGGTCCCACCGCGTCGGCTACCCATCCGAAGCCCGTCATCCCTGCCATCGCTGATGCCATGGAGCCCACGCTGAACGTGGTGACCACACGACCGATCAAATGTTCCGGCGTCACTTCCTGCAAAAGCGCCCAGATGATCGGATTGAGAACCGCCGTGCTGCCACCCACGATGATGACGATTCCTGCCGCGATGAGCGGCGTTTCGAGGAGGCTCAAACTGCACACCGCCAAGCCACCGATGGTCATGCCACTCACGACGATCCGTAATCGGCCTTGCACATCGCTCTGCTTTTTCAACGCCAGCCAGGTTGAGGCGGCCAACATGCCGACACCTAACGCCGACCACAACCAGCCCAACTGCACCGGGCCGACCTGAAGAAACTCCTTGGCATATACCGGCAGAATAAACACAAAGGCGCTCACCCCCAGGTTATAGAGCGATGAAATGATCACCAATGTAAGAACCATCGATTGCTGCCCGAATATGAATCGAAACCCCACCTTGAGTTCCTCCCATACGGAGGCGGAATGGTCCTTAGCCTTCACGAGAGTCGGAGCGAAGTGAATCGGCATGAGGCAGAGAGCTGAAATCAAGAACGTGGCGGAATTGACAAACAACACATTTTCGGCGTTGATGAGGGCAATCATCATGCCGCTGATCGCCGGCCCGAGCAGCATCCCGATATTATTGGTGCCTTGAATAAGGGCATTCGCCGAGATCAGCTCGGACGGTCGAACCAATAAGGGCACAGAGGATACGAGAGCAGGACCAAACACAGTAGACACAAACGAGGTGAAAAAAATGATGCCGTACAATCCTGTGATCGAGAGCATATCCAAGGCATAGAGAGTTGGAATCAGTAACGTGAGCAGGGCCCGAAGCACGTCGACCCACACCATCACCGCCTTCTTTGGCATGCGATCCAAATACACGCCGATCAGCGGTCCAAATACCAGCGGGGGGATCGTCTGGAGGAGCCCCACCATGGTCATCTTCATAGCCGACCCGGTCAGTTCATACACAAACCACAGCAGGGCGACCTTGTTGAGACCCTCGCCGATCTGAGAGGTTGTCTGCCCCCACCAGAGCAGCCCGAAATCTTTGGTTTTGATAAGACGCCACCCGCGACTGGAACCAGACGTTGACTGATCATCTGACATGGTGGCGAATCCTCCTGGAGCAACGAACGGCGGGAAAAACCAAGCCTCTCCGCATTGGCGCATCTGGCACCATGCTAACCATTCCGACCTTCCAACTATCCTAGGAAAGGCCCTGGCCCCCGATCGACAAATACCTCGAAGACATCCCCCATTTGTCAAACTCCTGCCGCCTGCTTCTGGAACTTCTCCCCAAGGCCCTGGAATTTTTCCCCAGCTCCTCCGGTCAGGCTCCCCCGTCTGAAATGGTCTCCCGCATCCAATGCCGCCATCTTTTGTCTTTTTTCTCAGAATGTTATGGCTGTACCACCCATATCACTGTCACCCGGCACATTTCCTGCTGTGCCCGTCTGCTATGTCTAGCGCTACCTCCATTCTGTTGGTGGACGACAGCCCCGGTGAATGCGAATTGTTTCGACAGGCCCTCATTCAAGCCGGTTATAAGGGCCGCCTCGATATTGTCGAAGGAAGCCGAGCGGCCATGTCCTATCTGAATGATCATGCACAGGATGACGAGCCGGCGGTGATTCTGCTCGACCTCAAGCTGAGGGGTGAACGGGGCGTGGATGTGCTGAAGCAGCTCAAGCAGGAGTTGCGCTATGCCCACATTCCGGTCGTCATTCTGACCAGCTCAGACGACGCCGCGGATGTTCGTGCCTGCTACAGCGCCGGAGCCAATGGGTATGTGGTCAAACCCGGGCAGTTCGACGACCTTGTCACCCTGTCCCTGCACATCTGGAAGTTTTGGCTGGAACATAACTGCACCCGACGGATGACCGCCCCATGCTGACCCGCGCCGCGTTGAAAAATCCCTACGCCGTATTCGCGTTGTGCATGATCGCGCTGATTCTTGGCGGCGTGTCCTATCAGAAAATGCGGGTGGACATCTTTCCCGAGATCAAGCTGCCCTCGATCCTCGTGACGACCTTCTATCGGGGCTTGAGTCCAAGCGAAATGGAAGGCGCGATCACCCTCAAAATGGAACAACGGTTCGTCGAAGCCAGCTACGTCGAACATATCGAGTCGCAATCGCTCTCCGGAATGAGTTACATCAAAGTCTTTTTCCAGCCGGACTATGGCATCGACGCCGCACAGTCCGAGCTGACGAGCTTGGCCTATAGCATCATCCGGCTGCTGCCGCCTGGCGTCTATCCACCCTCTGTCTACAAGTTCGGCGTCTCCAGTTTGCCGGTGGGCTACCTTTCGATCTCCAGCGATTCGCTCGGCGCCAAGGAGATCCGCGATCTGGCCTACTTCACGGTGCGTCAGCAGATCGCCAGCATCCCCGGTATTTCCTTTGGTCCCCCGTTAGGCGGTAAGGTCAGGCAGATTACCGTCTTTCTGGATCAACAGCGGCTACTCGCGCGCGGCATCTCGCCATCCGACGTCGTGAATGCGCTGAACCAGCAGAGCGCCATCATTCCCGCAGGAGACATCAAGATCGGCGATCTCGACTACTACGTCTACTCCAATAGTCTTGTGGACGTTGTGGACAAGATCAATGACCTGCCGATCAAGATCGTCAACGGCACCCCCGTCCTGATCCGCGATATCGGCACCGCGGCCGACAGTGCCGCCGTGCAGACGTCGATCGTGCGGGTGAACGGCCGCGAAGCCACCTATATTCCGATTACCAGACAGGAAGGCGCGAACACGCTGGAAGTCACCGATGGCATCCGCGCGAAACTCTCCAAACTCACGGAAATTCCCGCCGGCACTACCGTGAAATTTCTCTACGATCAGTCGCTCTACATCCGGCAGTCCATAGCCAATCTCCAAAAGGAGGGCTTACTTGGCGCAGGCCTGGCCGGTTTGATGATCTTCATTTTTCTCGCCAGCGTGAAGGCCGCACTGGTGGTCGGATTGGCCATCCCGCTATCGCTTACCGTCGCGCTGGTCGCGCTGTATCTCACGGGGCAAAGCGTGAACATCATGACGCTGGGCGGGTTGGCCCTTGTCATTGGTACCTTGCTCGACAACAACATCGTCGTGCAGGAAAACCTGCACCGGCACCTGGAAATGGGCAAAGACGGGCGCTCGGCGGCGGAAGACAGCGCGACGGAACTGACGCTCCCGATTCTGGTCGCAACAATCTGCATCCTGATCGTCTATCTTCCCATCATGTTTTTTACCGGCATCATCAAGTACCTCTTCGTGCCTTTGGCACTGACCGTCGCCTTTGCCATGCTGGCCGACTATGTCGTGTCCATGTCTGTCACCCCGGTGGTGCTAGCCTGGCTCTATCAGGCCGGACATGGCAAGTCTGCCAAACATGAGACCGCGGCCGACGAGGGATGGTTTCGCTATGTGCTTGCGATCTATGACCCGCTTTTACAGGGAGGCCTTCGGTTCAAACCGCTCGTGATCGGATTGGCAACCCTCGCACTGATCGCGACCGGCGCTTTATTGATTCCCCGGTTGCACACTGAATTCTTTCCCAAAGTCGACGCAGGGAACTTCACGATGCTGGTCACCGCGCCGGAAGGCTCCCGGATTGAAAAGACCACGGCCATCGTGGGCCAGATCGAACAGTTGGTGCACGATACGATTCCCAAAGCGGACCTGGAGGAAGTCATCTCCAACACCGGACTCTATTACGGCGATGCCGCGCGCTTCGCGCCGAATACCGGCAACCATACCGCGTTCGTGCTCGTGAACCTCATCACGGGACACCAAGGGCACACCGAAGACTACATTGCGCAGCTCCGGGCCCGGCTCAAGTCTTCGCTGCCCGGCGTGGAAGTCGCCTTCCAAACCGGCGGCATCATCAGCGACGTATTGAATTTCGGGTTGAAAGCTCCGATCGATATTCAGGTGAAAGGCCCGAGTCTTGACGTGATTCGACCGGTGGCGGAGCGGATTCAGCAGAAGATCGCCCAGGTGCCCAACACCGTCGATGTGCGGATCAAGCAGGGCAAGAGTTACCCCGAACTGCATATCGATGTGGATCGCACCAAGGCGGCCTACTACGGCATCAACCAGAACCGCGTCGTCGTGGACGTCATTACTGGCATCAGCTCGAACCTCGCCCTCTCGCCCAATTACTGGCTCGACCCGAAAACCGCCAACGGATATTTCCTGCTGGCGCAGTATCCTGAGCAATCGCTGACCACGACGGAAGATCTGCTGAACATTCCGATCATCGGCGCGCGCACGCCCCTTCTGCCCACCTCCAGCCTCACGGGAGGCGGCATTCAAGGGTCCACGCTCGCGCTGCAGAATACCCCCTTCGCCGGAAGACAGATGGAAATCACGAGCGGCTACTACGCGTCCGGCGACGACCGACGCGGGCCTCCGGTTCTGCTCCGCGACGTGGCCCAACTCAAGTTCAAGACCGGCCCCGATTCGGTGGACCACTACGACCTGTCGCGTCTGATCAACGTGTTGGTCACGCCGGTCGGGAACGACCTCGGCCGTGTCGCCAAAGATATCGAACAGGTGCTGGCCGGCATCCAGCTACCGAAGGATGTCACCGTGCAGCTGCGCGGCGAGGTGGCCAACATGCGAGGTGCGATTCAGAACTTTGCTTTGGCCCTTCCATTGGCCGTGGTGCTGATTTATCTGGTGATGGTCGCGCTGTTTCGCTCCTTCATCGACCCGCTGATCATTCTGGTGGCGGTCCCGCTTGGGTGGATCGGCACAGTATTGACCCTGCACCTGACGAACACATCGGTCAATGTGGAATCCATGATCGGCACGCTCATGATGATGGGCATCGTGGTGTCGAATAGCATTCTGCTGGTCGATTTCGCCAACCGTATGGTGCGCAACGGAGCGACCGCTGCCCATGCCGTGTTGGAAGCCGGACGGCGGCGGATCCGGCCGATTCTCATGACGGCGCTCGCCACGATCCTCGGCCTGTTGCCGCTGGCGCTTGGGTTCGGCGAAGGCAACGAAACCATGGTGCCCTTGGCCCGCGCGGTGGTTGGCGGATTGGCGGTCAGCACAATCATGACGCTGCTGGTCGTACCCGTCATGCACAGCCTGGTGTTGATCCGACGCGAACGGGCGCCGGTCTCCGCCACCGCTTCTGCGACTTCGGAGGACATTTGATGGATGAACCGTTAACCACTCCCCGTCCCGTCAGGACCATGCGCCGCAACATTCGCTGGATCGCGGCCGCCATCGTGCTCACGCTCGTCATCGGCGGGCTGCTCTATTGGCGGGAGATCCACGAAGTCGGCCATCCGGTTCCCCCTCCGTCCCCCGCGGCTCCCACTCCTCCACAACCGCCTGAGGAATCCGTTGCGGTGCCGGATAGCGCTCCCGTTGACGTACAGGTAACGAAGCCGACCCGGCGCGACCTGGTGTATACGATCAAGCTTCCCGCCAATGTGTCCCCCCTATACCAAACCACGCTCTACGCCAAGGTGTCGGGTTATCTCAAATGGATCGGACCGGACAAGGGGGATGCGGTGAAGAAACATGACATCGTCGCGGTCATCGACGCGCCGGAAGTCGAAGAGCAGTACCAGCAGGCGGTGTCGGATTACAAAATCAAAAA
>CAZKVY010000071.1:0-19836 GCA_964556305.1 uncultured Nitrospira sp.
TGCCCCTTTAAAACCCTGCATTTCGACGTGGTTGGGGTGAGTGACGGGTTTCGAACCCGCGACCTCCGGATCCACAATCCGGCGCTCTAACCAACTGAGCTACACCCACCACACCATGTCAGCAGAGAACCCGCATCTTAACAAACCCCGCAGAACAGTCGCAACCGCCGTTGATCGTCCCGTGCAGACAACATTTATCCGCACGCGTGCCTCAGAGGGACCCACGTGTATCAGGCTCCACAACGTTCACGATCCCCGGCGATCGAACGCCGCTTGCATTTCTTTCAAAATGCTTTCCGTAGCAAGGGGAGGATCTTGCGCGTCACGAATAGGACGGCCAATCACCAGATAATCCGCGCCGGCTGCAATGGTTTGAGTCGGTGTCGTCACCCGCGCGTGATCGTCGGTGGCATTGCCCGCCGGCCTCACACCAGGGGTGACGATGAGCAAATTCGACCCCACCTTGGCACGAATCGCTTCCGGCTCCTCCCCGGACGCGACCACGCCATCGCACCCGGCTTCGGCCGCCAACATGGCCCGGGCCGTGACCAGATCCCGAACGCTCCGTTGAATACCCATCTCTCGCAGGTCGTCCCCGTCGAAATTGGTGAGGACCGTCACCGCCAACAGTTTAAGATCGGACTGCCCGCGCCCCTGCACTGCTGCGATCAGGGCCTTTCGGTTCGCATGGATCGTCAAAAATGCCGCGCCCATGGCCGCGACTCGAGCCGTCGCGCGCCGAACGGTCTCTTCAATATCGAGGAACTTGAGATCAACAAATACGCGTTTGCCACGGGCGACCAGCTTCCGCACGATATCCGGGCCCGCCACTGTGTAGAGTTCCAGGCCCACCTTCACAAATCGCACCTGGTCGCCCATACGATCGACCAACGCCTCCGCCTCTCCGGCGGAGGGAACATCCAGTGCGACAATCAACCGATCTCGTGCATCAATTCGCGTCATCATACCTCCGCCGTAGCGACCGGAGAACCCGGAAGCGGCTGCCTTCTTTCAGCATCCTTGACCTATCTTCTTCACCTATGCTACAAGCTCAAGCTTTGAACGTAGGAGAATCCGTATGCCTGTTGTCCACAAATCCACGATTCGACGTGCCCGCCAATCCGAGAAGCGCCGCTTGCGTAACCGCGCGACCATCAGTTCGGTCCGCAGCATCCTCCGAAAGGTTCAGGATGCGATCACGGCGAAAAATCCGGATGAAGCAAGAACCACGTTGCGTGCTGCCACTGCAGCCCTGAGCAAAGCGGTCACCAAAGGCGTCTTGAAGCCGAACACGGCCTCGCGCCGCGTGTCCCGGCTCGCGGTGCGGGTGAACGCCATCACCGCTTCCGCGTAACCGTCCTGACATTCGACACCGGTCTCGAACCCGACGGGCGCGAGGCCGGTGGTGTCGTCGGTTGCACCGGCTGTACGGATGACCTTGGTTTCGATGGCTTCCCGCACAGTCGAAACAACAGATCTTCCATTACACGAACGGGGGTACTACCGCTCCCGCCCTTCAGCTTGGAGTCTGTCTCCAAAAACCACTCAAACGCCTGCCTCATCAGGTCATCGGGGAATTGCGCCAAGAATCCACGCACTCGCGAGGGATCCATTCGAAACGTCCTTGCGGCCTCGCCTTCCCGTCCACCGGATTTGAGCTGTTCCTTCATCTTCCAGAGACGTCGGTACTGCCAGACCAACGCGCCGAGAATACGGAGCGGAGCCTCTCCATTCTCGACGTTTCTCGCAAGGATCCTGAACGCTCGCCCATGATCGTGCGCTCCGATGGCATTCAGAAGATCGAACACCGATGCGCCAGGCTCCGTACCTCTGAGCGCCTCCACATCCGACGATTGGACGGTCCGGTCGGACGGCACATAGGCCGCAAGCTTCTCCAGCTCTCGCTTCACTGCATAAAGTGACTCGCTCCCCACCTCTCTGAGCAACTGGATCGCGTCTTCGTGCAGGCGCACACCTAACGATGCCGCCTCTTGTCGAATCCATGCCAAGAGCTGAGCATCGCGCAGCGGAGCACAATTGACCGTCACCGCCCGCTTCGTTAAAGCCTGCGTCCATTTGAGCCGGCCGTCCAACTTGGCCCCCATCACGATGAGCGCCGTTGTCTCATTCGGCGAATCGAGATAGGACAACAGCTTTTCACCTTCGCGAGCCGGCAACTTCTCCACAGACTTATAGACGACCACCCGGCGCTCGGCAAAAACCGGAATTTCTGCCGCGCAAGCCAAGACATCGCCGATCGAGGAGTCGTCGCCGTGAAAGACATCGTAATTGAATCCACTCCCGGACCCCGGACCCAAAGCGGCCGTGCGAAGGACGGCTACGGCGTGATCGCGCAGATAATCCTCTTCACCGATGACCGCATACAGCGGCATCACTCCGCTACGCGCGAGGGATTGGGGCAGTTCCATGCTCATGACCGACGTACTCATCCGCAGAAACCTTCCAGTGACATTATCGGGCAGGCTCAGGCGGTGCATTGCCGCCGGGAAGCGCTTCGGCTTTGACGGGACGCTTCAAGACTTTGTCCAGTTCACCGGTATCCAGGAATAGCAAAAAGCGGGAGGCAAGATCTTCCGCAACGAAACGGCCCGCCTGTTCCAATGCTCGATTCTGCAGCACGCGGTTGAATTGCAGATCTTGCGTCAGGAAAAACTCCGAGGTTCCCTTCGCAACCTGCGACCAGACCAGTCGCTTGGTTTTGGCATCCTCGATCCTCACACTCACCAACATCTCGACCCGGCTTTCAAATGTCGTGGTCTGATCGAAACTCAAAGTCGGCAGCAAAATTTGCATGATCTGGCCGGACAGGAACAAATCCGCCCCCGCAGAGGGGCCGACAATTTCCGCGCCGGCGCCCGCGGAAAACTCGCGGCGCAAATAATTGGCAAGCTTGATTTCGAAATTCGGCTCGTAGGTGCTGTTGGCGATTGGAAGAATGGCCAGGCGCGGCGCTTGCGCTCGCGGCGCTGTCTGCTCAGGCGCGCCGCCCACCGTGGGGCCGGCGCCCTGCACCCGGAACTGATAGCCGCAGGCGGCGAGGTTCATTGCTGATACGCACAACACAAGCAGCAAAAAGTAGCGGCGCATGGCATCACACCACGAAGTTCATCAACTTCTTTTCGACGTAAATAACTTTTTGGGGCTCTTTTCCCTGCAGCCATTCGGCGACTTCTTTCCTAGCGAGCGGCTCCAACTGCTCGCGTGACGCCGCGGCATCGACCTCCAGCTTTGCGCGGAGCTTCCCGTTGACCTGAACCGGGATCGTCAATCGATCGCTGACCACCAACGCGTGATCGAATTGCGGCCATGGCTGCTGGCCGGCGCTCGGCTTTTGACCGAGACGTTCCCACAACTCCTCGCTCAGATGCGGCGCAAAAGGCAGCAACAATAAGACAAACGGTTCCAGCAGACAGCGCGGCCGCTGATCCAACTTGGTCATGTCGTTTGTAAACACCATCATCTGCGAAATGGCCGTATTAAAACGCAGCGCCTCGATATCTTCGGTCACTTTTTTAATCGTGGAGTGGAGCAATCGCTGCTGCTCGGACGTCGGTACCGCATTCGTCACTGCCGCACTCAACGCGCCGTCGTCGCCGACCATGAGTCGCCAGACCCGGTCGAGAAATCGCGTGATGCCTTCCACTCCTCGCGTGCTCCACGGCTTCATCGATTCCAGCGGCCCCATAAACATTTCATAGAGGCGCACCGCATCGGCCCCGAACTGGTCGATCATCTCGTCCGGGTTCACGACGTTGCCGCGCGACTTCGACATCTTCTGATTGTCCTCGCCCAGTACGATCCCCTGATGCACCAATTTCTTGAAAGGCTCCGGCGTGCTGACCACCCCCGCATCGAACAACACCTTGTGCCAAAAGCGGCTATAGAGAAGATGGAGCACCGCATGTTCGCTGCCACCGATGTAGAGATCCACCGGCATCCAATATTGCTCTTTCGCCGGATCGACCAGCTGCCGGGTGTTTTTCGGATCGATGAACCGCAGGTAATACCAGCAGGATCCGGCCCATTGCGGCATCGTGTTCGTTTCGCGCCGCGCCGCTTTGCCGGTCGCAGGATCCGTCGTCGTCAACCACTCCTCGAGATTGGCCAGCGGGCTTTCTCCACTCCCGGACGGTTTAAAATTCTTCGTCTCGGGCAGGGGGAGAGGCAACTGTTCTTCCGGCAAGGGCCTGGGCTCGCCCTCAACCCACACAATGGGAAAGGGCTCACCCCAGTAACGCTGCCGGGCAAAGAGCCAGTCCCGAAGTTTGTAATTGATGGTTTTTCTGCCCTTGCCCTTGGTTTCGAGCCAGGCCGTCATCTTCGGAATCGCCTCGTTGGGCAGCAACCCGTCGAGCGAGCAGGAACCATCCGGAGCGGCCGAGTTGATGACGCGGCCGCGATCAGTGTCGGTGAAAGCCGCCTTGTCGACCTGTCCCCCTTGAATCACTTCCCTGATCGGCAGGCGATATTGCGTGGCAAAGGCCCAGTCGCGCTCGTCATGGGCCGGCACCGCCATAATCGCGCCCGTGCCATAACTCATGAGCACGTAATCGGCAATCCAAATCGGCAGGCGTTCCTGGTTGACGGGATTGATGGCATAGCCGCCCGTGAAGACGCCGGTCTTGACCTTGTCCAGGTCCTGGCGTTGCAGATCACTTTTCCGAGCCGCCGCGTCACGATATTCCGTCACCTTCGCCCGCTGCGACGGAGTGGTCACTACCTCGACAAGGGGATGTTCAGGAGCGACGACCATATAGGTGGCGCCGAACAACGTATCAGGCCGGGTCGTGAAAACACGCAGATTCCCCGTGGTGTCGGCGAGAGCGAAATCGACTTCGGCGCCGATCGATCGGCCGATCCAGTTTTTCTGCATCTCCAGCGTGCTGGTCGGCCATTCAACCAGGTTCAGGTCATCGAGCAGCCGCTCCGCATAGGCGGTGATCTTCAACACCCATTGCCGCATTGGCTTGCGAATGACGTCGAACCCGCCAACCTCGCTCTTCCCGTCAACGATTTCTTCATTCGCCAACACGGTAGACAACGCCGGACACCAATTGACCGGAACCTCGGCCACATAGGCTAGCCCGCGCTCGAAGAGCTTCAGAAAAATCCACTGGGTCCAGCGGTAATAGTCCTGATCGGTCGTGCTGAGTTCGCGTTCCCAGTCGTAGGACAGACCAACGCGTTTCATCTGCCGCTTAAAGGTTGCAATATTTTGAGCGGTCGTAATAGCCGGATGCACCCCCGTTTTTACGGCATATTGTTCGGCCGGCAATCCGAACGCGTCCCAGCCCATTGGATGCAGCACGTTGAAGCCACGCATGCGTTTATAGCGGGACACAATGTCGGTCGCGGTATAGCCTTCCAAGTGCCCGACATGCAGACCGGACCCGGATGGATAGGGAAACATGTCCAGGCAATAGAACTTGGGCTTCGAGGTGTCGTCCGACGCCCGAAAAGATCGGTGGATCTCCCAATAGGCCTGCCACTTCGATTCAAGGGCCTGGTGATCGTAGGATTTGCTCATCGTATGAACATCACATCTGACGAATTAGAATGCACTCGACTGAAGAACGGACGACTGTAGCATACGCGATACGCGGCAACAAGGACGCAGCGGGAGAAAGAGGGCCCGCCTCGGCGCCTCCGTTTCACTTGATCCGAAGCGCGACTCCTGCTCAAATGCCGGGCAGGATGATGACGCGACACCACGTGCGCCCAATCACCCGGCAAGGAGTGGCCACCCGGTTATGTATGCCACCTATATTTTCCCACGACTCATGGATTGGGTGCTCCGGGGAGAGCGCTTCCAAACCGAACGCCGCCAACTCCTCGCTGCAGCCCAGGGGGTGGTGCTGGAGATTGGCTTTGGCACAGGACTAAATCTTCCGCACTACCCTCCGACCGTCACGGACCTGCATGCCGTGGAGCCCGCGACGCTCTTGCCCGACCGCGTTGCCCGACGAGTAGCAAGCGCCCCCTTTCCGATCCACCTTCGCCAACAGAGCGCAGAAATTTTGCCCTATGGCGCGGGCCTGTTCGATTGCGCCGTCAGCACCTTCACCTTGTGTACGATTCCGGATCCCTGTGCGGCGTTACGCGAAGTCCGGCGAGTCCTGAAACCCGAAGGCCGCTTCCTGTTCCTTGAACATGGTCGCAGTGACGACCCCTCCATTGCCCGCTGGCAGGACCGCCTCAACCCGCTGCAACGGGTGGTGGCCTGCGGCTGCAATCTCAATCGGCGCATCGACCACCTCGTGGTTCAAGCAGGCCTTCGACTGGAACACATCGATCGATATACCCTGCCCGGCGTCCCAAGAGTCGGCGGAGAGATGTATCGCGGCAGGGCCTGCGCCAATGGCCTATCCACGTAACCATCCCTCTGTCACAGGAAAATTGTATCCCTCCCGGCAATTTTGTAGACTGCCCCTATGCAGGTGCTTATTCGCATCGATGCTTCTAGCAGACGGGAGTAATCCCGATGGCCTCCTCGGAGCTCTTTTCCGGCAACCAGCCGTCTTCGGCCTCCGTCACCGAACCGATCGATTCAGCCAAAGAGACCAGTCTGGACTTGCAGCAAGTCACCCTGCTGTATCAGGCCCTGCCCGCGGCACTCATTGCCGGCCTCGGATGCGCCGTCGCGTTCGTTTTCGTCAATTGGAATGTTCTGCCGCACAATCAGCTTCTTGCCTGGCTGTCGTATCATCTATTCTTGTCGATGGGCCGCTATGGGCTGGCGCGATCGTTCACATTCACCACGCCTACGCCTGCCTCGATCCGATGGTGGGACCGGGCCTTCTTGACGGGAACGTTGCTGGCCGGACTCGGCTGGGGGGCCACGGCCCTGATTCTGTTTCCGGAGTCGTCACCTTCTCATCAGCTGTTTTTGGCCTTCGTCCTGGGGGGCGTGGCTGCCGGCGCCGCTTCTACTCTGGCCGCGCGATTCGACGCGTTTCTGTCCTTTGCCGTTCCGACCCTGGCACCGCTAATTCTGCGCTTCTTCCTGCTCAATCATGAGCAAGCCCTGCCCATGGCCATCTGCACACTGCTGTTTTCCCTGCTCATGGTCTATACGGCATATCGAACGTCCAACAGTGTTCTGGAAACGCTTCGGCTGAAATCTCGCAACGCGCAATTGGTGGATCAGCTCGCGTCACAATTGGAGGAGGGCGAACAGACGGCGCTGCTTCTGAATGTGCATAGCGAGCACTATCGATTCATCATGGAGTATGCGCAGGACATTATTTACCGGACCGACCGGAGCGGCCGGTTTACGTTCATCAATCCTGCAGTGATCCGGTTCCTCGGGTACCACGAGACCGACGTGCTTGGCCATCGCGCGCTTGATTTCGTCCACCCGGATTATCGCCGCAGCACAGAACATTTTTATATCCGCCAGTTTCTCCGCAAGACTCCCAGCACCTATTACGAATTCCCGCTGGTGACCAGAACGCACCAAACCCTGTGGGTGGGGCAGAACGTGCAACTACTACTCCGTGAACAGGAGGTCATCGGCTTTCAAGCCGTGATGCGCGATATCTCGGCCAGAAAGGAAACCGAAGAAGCGTTGCGCTTCAGCCAGGACCGATATCGGGCGCTGTTTGAGAGTAGCCCAGAAATGCTCTTGACCGTCGATGCGAAAGGGACCTTACTCACGGTGAATGCCACCGCCGCAGCGGAATTAGGCTATAGCGCCGAGTGGCTGATCGGCCAACCGATCTCATTGATCGTTCACGAAGACGACCGCACAGCCGTGCAACAACATTTTGCAGACTGCCTCCGACGACCGGGACATGTGCTCCGCGGGGAGTTCCGAAAAATCCGCAAAGGTGGGAGTCCGCTGTGGGTGCGAGAAGCCTCCCGGGCCGTACGCAACCCCAATGGACAGTTCGATATCCTGATCGTCTGCGAGAACGTCACCGAACGGAAAGGCATGGAAGACGCCTTGACCCACACACGTCAACTCCTGGAATCCATCGTGGAGCACATTCCACATATGGTCTTCCTGAAAGATGCTCACGAGTTGCGCTTCGCGCAGTTCAATAAAGCCGGCGAACAACTCATCGGCCTGCCCAGGGAAGCGCTCCTGGGGAAAAACGACTTCGACCTCTTCCCTCGCGAACAGGCGGAATTCTTTACCGCGCGGGATCGAGAGGTGCTCAATGGCGGAGCGCTGTTGGACATTCCCGCCGAACCCATCCAGACCAAGGATCAGGGTTTGCGGTGGCTCCACACCAAGAAACTTCCCCTCTATGATCACACCGGCGTCCCCCGGTATCTCCTCGGCATTTCGGAAGATATCACGGACCAGAAACGGCGACAGGAAATCGAACAACTCCGGTTGGGACAACTGGCTACGCAACAAACCGTCCTCCATAAACTGGCGGAGGATCCGTCCATTCACAGCGGACACCCCCAACAGGCGTTTCCAGTGATGACCGAACACGCGACCGGCACCTTCGCGGTTGAACGAGCGAGCATCTGGCTCTTTGACGAGACCCAATCCTCCCTGGTCCTGCAAGACTTGTTCGAAGCCACCCCCAAGCGGCATCACCAGGGAACCAGCCTCTCCACAAAAGAGTATCCGGCCTATCTCCACGCCCTCGAAACCGAACCCTATTCCCTGGCCGCTCCTGCCGCCAGAACTGATCCACGCACCTGCGAACTCACTCCGTCGTATCTGGAACCACTCGGCATCGAGTCCATGCTGGACGCACCGATTCGCCGCCATGGACGTGTGGTCGGAGTCTTCTGTCTCGAACATGTCGGTCCGTCCAAGACCTGGACCAGCGAGGAAAAGGCGTTCGCCGCCTCTCTGGCCGCCATGGCCACCCTGACGCTGGAGGCGGCCGACCGCCGTCAGGCTCAAGAGGCATTGGAACAACACGTGCGCGAACGTACGGGGGAATTACGGCGCATGACCGCGCATCTGCAGACCATCATCGAAGAATCCCCCTTAGCGATGATTGAATTGGATCAAGCGGGCCACGTGACCACGTGGAATGCCGCCGCCACCGCCTTGTTCGGATGGACCAGGGAAGAAGTCCTGGGACGGGAGCTTCCCTATGTGCCCACGGGACAGGAAGCGGCCTCGAATGAATTGTGGACCTCCGTCATGAACGGCGGCGCGCCGCGCAACCTCGAACTCTGTCGCCGGAGAAAAGACGGGGCCCAGATCAATGTCAACATGTGGGGAACCTTGCTGCAAGGCCCCGGCGGCCAAGCGACCGGGTCCATCGGATTCTTCATCGACGTCACGGAGCACAAACAACTCGAAGAACAGCTTCGGCAAGCCCATAAAATGGAAGGCATCGGCAGGCTGGCCGGCGGCGTCGCCCACGATTTCAACAATCTGCTCACGGTCATCAACGGCTGCGCCATGCTGTTATTGGATCAGGTGCGCGCCGAAGATCCATTGCATCGTTCGTTGACCGAGATTCTGACCGCCGGTCAGCGGGCGGCGGCCCTGACCAGGCAGCTCCTGGCGTTCAGCCGCCGGCAGGTCCTGACGTTCCAGGTCTTCGACCTCAATGAGGCGCTGTCGTCGATCGGTTCGATGATCGAACGATTGATCGGCGAGGATATTACCCTTGTGAGAGACCTCACCCCTCAGCCCTGCATCATCCGTGCAGACCGGGGACAGATCGATCAGGTCGTGCTGAATTTGGCGGTGAATGCCAAGGACGCGATGCCGCAGGGAGGGACGTTGACCATGTCGACGCGAATCCTGATCCTTACCGCAGAGACGCCGGTCCCCCATCCCGCAATGCTTCCGGGACGGTATGTGCACCTCTCCATTCGCGACTCCGGAGAGGGAATGGACCGGACCACCCTCTCGCATATTTTCGAACCCTTCTTCACCACGAAGGAAGAGGGCAAAGGCACCGGGTTAGGGCTGGCCACAGTCTATGGAATCGTCAAACAGAGTCAGGGCTTTATCTTTGCCGATAGTATCCCGGGCGAAGGCGCCACCTTCGACATGTATTTTCCGTTGGCCCAGGCGCCTCCCCTGGTTTCCGCGCCGCCCACCGTCTCGCGTCCCCACTGTGGTCGTGAAACTATTCTGCTAGTCGAAGACCAACAGGCCGTGCGGATGCTGCTCACGCATGCCCTTTCGGATTACGGGTATACGTTGCTCGAAGCCTCCAGCGGCCAGGAGGCGCTTCGCCTCGTCGCCGCCGCCAAGACTCCCATAGATATTCTGCTCACTGACGTCGTCATGCCGCAGATGACAGGCCCCGCCCTGGCCGAGCGCCTGCGGCAGCAATGGCCTCGCCTTCGGGTGTTGTTTATGTCCGGTTATGCGGAAGGCAGTGTGCTGCCGACGTTCCTCGCTGAACCGGGAACCGGCTTCATTCAAAAGCCGTTTTTGCCCACTGAGCTCGCCCAGAGACTTCGCGAACTACTCGATTCCATGAAGTAGACAATCGACGGATCACCAAGGGGACGCAGGACTCTCGCCGGTGGATCACCCGGGCAGGATCGACTGGAAATTTTCGATGGATTGAAACCGTGCGGAAGGAACAGCAGAGGCTTGAGAGCTCGACTTCGAGCGATGAAAGATCCTGCCGATCCCGAACTGTTCGGCTGCCGCAAGGCATTGCTCGTCATCGTCGATATACAGGGCTCGGGACGGATCGAAGCCGACCAGCTCGCGACAAGTCGGCCAATACTCCGAGCGCATCTTGAGCCATCCCACTTCGAAGGCGTCGACGATCCGATCGACCTGCCGATCTAGACCGGTCTTCGCGGTTTTGACCTCCACGCCCGCGCGATGCGCGTTTGTGAGAATCGTCACCCGCTTCCCCAGCCGCCGCAACGACACAAGAAACGCCTCGGCATCGGGGAGAAACCCGATCATGTGGTCAAGTTCTCGATGCATCGCCACCACATCGATCTGTACCCGTTCCGTCCAATAATGCAAATCGGTCCAGGCAAGTTCGCCTTCCACGGAGCGGTACATGCTCATCAATCGAGTCCGAGCTTCCGAGAACGCCAGCGCATGTTTGGCCGCATACCGTCTGGGCAGCTCTTCTTCGAAAAAAAAGTTGTCGAAATGGCGGTCCAGCAGCGTGCCGTCCATATCGAGCAAGACATCGTCGATCATGGTCCAATCGACGGCTTGAGGAGTCGCGTCTGAGCGGTGGGGCAGCATCACGTCAGTATAACGGAGACCGGCGCGACAAGACGAGTCATTGTGTTCGATGAAATCTCTATGATACCGTCGCGAGGCATGTCACGCACAAAAACTGCCCGCGGTCCCGTTACGCCACTCTTCACTCTTGAAGGTGGCCGCCTGCCCATTGTCGCTCTGATCGGGCGGCCCAATGTGGGCAAATCGACCCTCTTCAATCGCATTCTGGGCACACGCGCCGCCATCGTAGACGATGTCCCCGGCGTGACGAGAGATCGTAACTATGCCGACACCACCTATCGCAACCGCCATTTCCGGTTGGTCGACACCGGTGGACTCGACCCGACGGCCCACGAGGGTATGTTGTCTTTGATCCGGCAACAATCCCAACTCGCCATCGCGGAGGCAGACATTCTGGTCCTCGTCCTTGATGCCCGAGCAGGGCTCACTCCCCCGGATGAAGAGGTGGTCGCGACCTTGCGGGGCTCCGACAAACCAGTGTTTTACGTGATCAACAAGGTCGATACGCCGAAGGCCGATCCACTCGTCGCCGACTTCTATCGCCTGGGACAGGAACAGTTGTATCCCCTCTCAGCCGAACATGGGATCGGCGTTGCCGAGTTGCTCGACGACCTATTTCCCCATATGGTCGAACCGCCGGGAGAAGAGACGCCTACGGAGATCCCGCGCGTCGCCATCGTCGGACGTCCAAACGTCGGGAAATCCACCTTGGTCAATTCGGTTCTCGGCGAGGCACGCGTGGTGGTCAGCAACGTGCCCGGAACGACCCGTGATCCGGTAGACTCGATTGCGACCTTCAAGGACCGGCAATATGTCCTGACCGACACGGCCGGTATCCGCCGGCGCGGCCGTGTTGAGCGCGGCATAGAGGGCTATAGTGTGGCTCGTTCGCTCCGCGCCATCGGCCGGTCGGATATCGCGGTGCTTCTGCTCGACGCGGAAGAAGGCGTGACGGAGCAGGACACCAAGATCGCGGGCCTCGTCCTCAAACAAGGACGCGCCTGCATTCTCGTCGTGAACAAGTGGGACCTCAAGGCCGACGATGTGGAAGCTCGGGAGGCGTACAAGCAGGACCTCGAGCGCCGCTTTCCGTTCCTCGCTTGGGCGCCGGTCCTCTTTATCTCGGCGCTGGAGCAGGATTTCTTGCGCGGCCTGTTCGCGTTGATCGACCAGGTCTATTTCTCATTTTGCAAACGTGTCCCCACCGGCGCGCTGAATCAATTTTTCCAGGGGCTGCTGGAAAAACATCCGTTGCCGGTCAGAAAGGGGAAACCGGCCAAAGCGAGCAAATCGGCCTTTATGACGCAAGTTGCGACAAGGCCCCCCGCCTTCGCACTCTTTGTGGGACACCCCGACAACATGACGCCGGCCTATCTCCGCTTTCTCGAGAACCAGATCCGGAAGGAATATCATTTCTCCGGCACCCCCATTCGTTTGATGATCCGCAAAAAGTAAGGCACGGAAAGAGCATCGCGTCGTGTCATGCCCGTTTCCAACATGGCAATCATGCGTCTCCTGAAGACCCTGCATGCAGGTCCCGAAGGCCTTAGAACTTGACTCATACCGACCAGCATGTTATTCGCACAGGAGACGTTGTGCGCCACGTACGATCCGGCCGGAACCGCCGCTCACAGGAAATGGGCGGTTTCTCCCCCGCTCAATCGGCGTGAAACCATTCCGAACAGCATCGTTCGATACACATTATGGCCACCTTCGTGAATTCCGACCAACGATTCCGATTCGTCTCACTCTCCTTGAGTGCGGTTCTCTCCCTGGGCTGCCTGCCTGTGGCAGGCTGGGCGGAAACCGCAGCCCCGCTGATCGTACCGCCCCCGCTCGCCGAACCCGTCGACCCGGTTGTACCGGAGCTGGTTGAGCCCGAGCCGGCCCAGACCGTGGCCACTGCCCCAGTTTCCCCTTCGGTCCAGGTGTCCGGTTCGATTTGGAGATCCAAGCCGGGAATCGTCTTTCTGCAGACTCCGATCGGGCCCCTCTCACTCAGTTCCAAAACGACGCTGCGCGACGTCAAGAGCTCGCAAAAGATCACGCTCTGGGTCCACGGCACCACGACAGTGATTGATATCCGTGAGAGGGGCGCCGACAAACTGGTGCACCGGTATGTGACGGCCATGCCCAACTTCACGTCTCCCGAGAAACAGACAGTCGCGCTCTGGACACCGGATGGCGAACAATCCTTCGCGCTCGGAGGGCTTGCAGCGAAAATTGCCGGACGCCCAGACGAGCAACCCTTCACCATTGAAGTCGACGGAACCGGCTCGGTTCGCGGCCTGCATGACGTGCAATACGACCTTCAAGTGAACCAGATCCCCCGTACGCCGTCATCGGTGCATCTTCTCTTGAACGGCACGGTTTCAAAACTGAAGTCGAATTATGTCTTCCTGAAAACCCCCTTGGGCATTGTCACCCTGAGCGGAAAAACCGGCGTCCGCAATGCCAAGGTCGGACAAGAGATGTCGGTATGGGTGCAGGACCGGCACATGGCTATCGACCTGTATCAAGACGGTCTTTCAACTCCGTCACGCCGCTTCCTCTCAGGCCCGCTGACTTATGCGTCCCAAGGGCAGAGCGCACTGATCATGCAAGGACCTGAAGGCGCACAATCCATTCCTCTCGCGCAACGGCCGGCTGCCCTCTCGGCAATGAAGGAAGGCTTGCCGATTACGGTTGAGCTCGGCGGGCAAGGCGAACTCCTGGACGTCCGACGCGTCAATTAGCCGCTCGCCGGCGACACCGCTCGCACCGGTCCGCTCGCTTGACAGGGTCTGAACGCCACCCGTAGACTCCCTTCCGCATATGGCATCACGGAAGAAAAGTCCGCCGGCAGCCCCCGATGGACAGGGCCTGTCCCCCTCCACTTCCCATCCATTCGATCAACTCTATCGTGACCATGTCGACGTCATGTATCGCTTTGCCTATCGGCTGTGCGGGGAAGCCGAAGCGGCTAAAGACCTGGTCCAGGAAACCTTTCTCAACGCCTATCGCGCCTACGACCGTTTTCGCGGAGATGCGCGAGTGTCGACCTGGCTCTATGCCATCGCCTCCCATGCCTGCCAGCGCATGCGTCGAAAGCGCAAAGGCGAACCGGAGCGCGAGTTGTCCCTCACCGAGTTCGTGCCGACGTCGGAAGGCGAATTTGCGCTGCAAATACCGATGGAGGGGCTGAGTCCTCAGGAAGCCCTCGAAAACAAGGAACTGCGCCAGATATTAGACCGTGCCATCGCCAAATTGCCGCGCAAATACCGTATGGTGCTCGTCCTGCGCGACATGGAAGGCTTGAGCGCCAAAGAAGTGGGACACATTCTCGGGCTGACCGAGCGTGCCATCAAGTCCCGGCTGCATCGAGCCCGTCTGTTTGTCAGAAAAGAACTCAGCGGAAAAGGGCTCGCGGAAGAATTTCACCACGACGTTGCCACTGTGGACCGATAGTTTGGTATAGTCACAGAGGAAGCGCTACCATGGCAGACCGCGTACGAACATATCCAGGCACTCGCAAGCCCACCCCGCATCAGGGTCATCGTAAACGGAATTGTGTCAAAGTGCTCGAACGCCTCTCAGCCTATCTGGACGATGAGCTGTCCGGCGAGATCTGCCAGGAAATCCGGGCGCATCTGGGCGATTGTCCGAATTGCGAAATTTTCCTCGATTCCCTTCGCCAAACGGTTCGACTCTGCCAGCATCGGCCCTCTCCCTCTCTCTCAGAAAAAGATCGTGCCGCACTTCGACGCCAGATCTTAAAGGCAGCCGCGACGGTGTGACCGAGCGTGATGCCTCCAAAGCCCAGGCCGGCTGCGAACGAGCCGTCGGCAGCCGATTCCGTTAACCATCCATTTCACACACAGATCCCCTCGGCATGGCGATTGACTCGCGTATTCGTCGATCGCCTCCTGCTCACTCTGCTGCTGATCTGCTGCGGCACCGGCGTCCTGCTCGCCCAGCCCGCTGAAGGGCTGCAGCGAGGCCAAACCATTTACCGTGAACATTGCATGGATTGTCATGGGGCCAACGGCAAAGGCGACGGCCCCAAGGCCCCGTTTCTATCGCCACGCCCGGGGAATCTCATCTCCGCAGCCACCTCCGCCAAGACGGACAAGGAACTGCTGCGTACCATCGCGCAAGGTAAGCCCCGCACCGCCATGCCCGGGTGGAAAGATGCGCTAGCGGATGAAGACCAACAAGCCGTGCTCCAATACATTCGCTCCTTGATTCAATTTTCCCGATCTCCGGCCGTTCCTTCTCCGGCTCAGTAAACTCGTTCTTCTCAAGCCGAACCTCTTTCGTCTGAAAAGAGCCGCATGATAGAGTGACCTTCTTTTATCCTCATCGGAGGTCGTTCGCATGATTCGCGGGAACCTATTCCATCAACGACAGACCATAGCCATTCTCGCCCTCGGGCTCGCCCTGGGCCCTTGGGTTGGAATCGCCGAATCCGCGCCGGCCGTGGGCGGAAAGGGACATGCCAAGACCGGCACACCCAAGACCACACCGGCTATACAAACCGCTATACGGTACGCTGAAGCGCTCGCCCAGGGCGATCGCGTGACCGCCGGGCAATTAGACTTTGCCTGCCAATACCGGCACTTCACCGCTTCACCGACGAAGGTGAAACAATTCGCACCAAAGGACGATCCCTCCTATGATGCGTGCTGGCAAAGCCTGACAGACGCCTATGCGCCGATGCTCACCAGGTCGGACATTGCCATGGACGTCATCTGGCCGAGCACGGGTCCGCTGATCTTCTTCGGCGATGACCTCCCGAGGGCACCTGCCTCGGCCTTCGTGGCGGATGCTGTGGGTATTGCCCCTCCGGGCAGTGGCCTTCATGTCACCGCTTTGAACAGCCGCACCATACCGTCCGGATCGTTCAAGCTGGCACGCACAGGTAAAGTCCTGGCTGCCCCGACCACCCTGGTTCAACTTTCTGTGCAGTATCAGGATCCGCTGACGTCGCCGGTGACCTATGCCCCCGGCAACGTGAAGTGGACCAATACGATTAAGCGTCCTCGACGCGCGTTGAAATCCGTCACCCTGCAGTGGGTCGTCTTCACCGGGCTAAAGCAACATGGATTTCCGGGAGATACGGCAGTGTTCAACCTGCCGGTCCCTTCACAGCCGGAAATCCCTGGCATGATGGCCGATAAAATTCCGTTCACGACCGAAACCAGCCGCGCGCTACCGGAATCCCTGGCCTGGTGGGGACCGGACGACCAACCGGGCGTCCTGACCGCTGCGGCAGCGCGGGCGGCCAGCTTTCCAGACCTGCGCGACCGAGTCGCGTTGCTGAACCGTGTCCTGATCATCGACCCCAAACAGCCCGATGCCCTCACGGTGCTGACTCGCCATCTCTACAGCGTGCTCCTGCGTGAGGCGAGGAACAATCATCAAGTGCCGGTCAAAGATCCGGCGCTCGGCATTGTGCTGGATGAGTTTTATTGGAACATTTATGCGCAAGGCATGCGCTTAGACCTCTCCAATGGCATGGAAATGGGCGGCCTCTCGCAACCCACGCCGGCGGATTTTCTCTATCGCCTCATACCGGCTCTCCAAACCTTGGCCGAAATCCGGCCCGAGCAGCTCGACAACCGGTTTCGTCTGGGGGTCGCCTATCGGTGGAACAATGATCAGATCCCGATGGTCGAAACCTTTGAAGCCCTGGTCAAGGATATTCCCGAACATCGGAGAACACCCAAGTCTGAAGCGCTGCTTCAACTGGCCTGGTCCCGTATCAACAAAGTATCCTGGAACCGCATTCTGCATGACACGGAAACCCCGCGAGCTTATGCCAATGCCGAAGCGTCATTGGCCCAGGCCGAGCTTCCCCTCGACAAGTTCCTCGCAGAATATGCCATGGCCTACAGCATGATTTTTCTGCCCAACTATGGGGACAAAGCGAAGATGCTCCATCACCTCACCGAAGCCAAACGCTGGTTCGATGAAGTGCCGGGAAGAACGGATGAGGCTTGGCGCTATTTCCTCCATACGGGCCTGCTGAAAGCGGTGCTGGACGCTGATCCGATATTCGCGCCCATCCTGGCAACGGCTCCTTAATCTCTCGTGAACATGGTCACAGCGTGGATGGCGAAGGCCCAGCCCTTCGCCATCCGCCTGACCGCACTTTCGCCCTGTCGTCGCGCTCACCCTGCCGTGCCTTGTCAACCCAGGCAAGCTGTGGTAACGATGTCGGAACAGCACTAACCTGGAAATATCCCGTGTCGGAAACATCACACCATCACAGCACGCAGAGCAGGGTCAGCATCGCCTTCCTCATCGGCTGCTACCTTAATCTGGCTGCCTGTTCCATCTTCGGGGGCAGTTCGCAACCGTTGACGGTGAATTCAGATCCGCCGGGAGCGAATGTCCTGATCAACGGCACCCTCGCCGGCACCACGCCGCTCCAACATCAGGTTCCCCGCAGGGGAGACCTCACGGTCGAAGTGCAAAAGGCCGGCTATAAACCCCAGTCCCGAATGACCGGCCGAAAACTCAGTAGCGTCGGTATCGTCGATGTCATCGGAGGAGCGTTGTTCTTGCTGCCTCTGCTTGGCCTGATTGCGCCGGGGGCCTGGGAGCAGGACCCCAGCATGATCGGCATTACGCTCGAACCAGAGAACCCTGAGCCTGCACAGGTTCAATAACCACCGGGCTCGTCTGAGCTGCCAGGAATCGAAGGAATAGGGACATGATCGACGTCAAAGGGTACGCCGCTCGCACCGCAAAATCCCGACTCGCCCCATTCGCATTTTCACGCCGCAACGTGGGCAAGCAGGATGTGCTCATCGGCATCCGTTACTGCGGCATTTGTCATTCGGATGTGCATCAGGCACGGGACGAATGGGGCGGCTCGACGTTCCCCATGGTGCCAGGACATGAAATCGTCGGCATCGTGGAACAGGTCGGCGCCTCAGTGAAGCAATTCAAGGTCGGCCAAATGGTCGGCGTCGGGTGTTTCGTCGATTCCTGCCGGACCTGTCCGCAATGCAAGAAGGGCCAAGAGCAGTACTGTGAGGGCCATCTCAGCTTTACGTACAACGGGAAGGAGCGGGACGGTGTCACCCCCACCTATGGCGGTTACTCGACCAAGGTGGTCGTCGATCAACGATATGTCCTTCGCATCCCAAAGCAATTGCGTCCCGAGGAGGCCGCACCGCTGCTGTGCGCCGGCATCACGACGTACTCACCCTTGCGCCACTGGGGAGTGGGGAAAAAACATCGTCTGGCGGTGGTCGGCCTGGGAGGACTTGGTCACATGGCCGTCAAAATCGGAAAGGCCCTTGGGGCTCACGTGACCGTGCTCAGTCATTCCGGCAAAAAACGGCGCGATGCGAAGCGACTAGGGGCCAAAGATTTTTTCAACACGTCAGACCCCAAGACATTCACCAGGCTGGCCCAGCAGTTCGACTTCATTCTGGACACGGTCTCGGCGCCCCATGACCTGGATGCGCAGTTGGAATTGCTCAAGACCGACGGCACGATGATCCTCGTCGGCGTGCCGGACAAGCCGGCACAACTGGGGGCCTTTCCGTTGATCATGAAACGGCGGAGACTGGTGGGCTCATTGATCGGCGGCATTCAGGAGACGCAAGAGATGCTGGACTTTTGCGCGAAGCACAAGTGCGGCGCCGACGTGGAGGTCATCACGATCCACAACGTGAATGCAGCCTACGATCGCCTGGTTCGCGGCGACGTGCGGTATCGCTTCGTCATTGATATGGGCTCCCTCACCTGACGCCCCGCACCCATTCCGCGACGTCCCACGTATACGCCCTCGACCGCGCACAGCCGACCAGACGTCGGGCAATCCCGCGCGCGACGACCAGCGACAGACACCGAGACCATAGAGAGGTGAAGAAAACCGGCTAGGCAGGCAGGGCGGCCTCACGGCCGCCCTGCGATACATTTTGGGCGGAATGAGCGTCTCCGACTAACCCGTTACTTGGCAGGTTCGACCAACGGCATCAAGGGCAGCTGTTTGGCGTCCTTGTCCACCTTCAGCAGCGCAATTGCGCCACGAAGGGCGTCGGTCAGCGAGTGCGTGACGATGGGATACACCCCGTCATTGCCGTCCAGCACCATATCAAGAATGGCCGCTCCCGCAGGCGGAATGAGTTGCGTTTGAACTCCGCGCGTATGGTTGGCCGGGTTGCCGCTTTCCCATACGTCATCCCAAATTTCGGCGATCGGATGCACCGCCGACACATTGTTCGGTCCGGCGTTGACGAAATAGAACCGGACACGCTCCCCCGGCTTGGCTTCCAAAAAGGCGCCGCCTGCCTTGCTGTGCACCGGATCATACCGGAAAACCGACCCGTTGAAGACGACGTGCTGATATTTCCGGTCGAACATTCCGTCGACATCGTCGGGATCTTTGAAGAGTTCGCTCTGCACCAACACGTACTCGCGATCCGCCTTGGGCATCGCCTTGGGATCCTTGGGATCAACGATGATGGCTCCCATCATGCCTCGGGCAATATGCTGAATCATGGGAGACGCACCACAGTGATACGCGAAAATGCCCGGCCATTTGGCCTTGAAGCGATACTGCAGCGACTCTCCGGGACGCACTTCTTTGTAGTGCTCCAGGAAGTTTGTTTCTGCGGCGTGAAAATCCATTGAGTGGGGCCGACCGTTGGTCTCGGGATTCT
>CAZKVY010000072.1:0-19384 GCA_964556305.1 uncultured Nitrospira sp.
AGAAGCCGTCACTCCTCGACACATTCTCCTCCGGCGCGACCAGGTGGAACTCCTGTCGGCTGAGCACCAGGGTCCCGCGATCGTGCCATGCAAGGTGGACAAGCCCCTCGCGACAATTAAAGAACTGTGCTGGGATTCGCCTTGCGCATTCGAAAGGCGGAGGTTCGGCTCCCAGGTCTCTCTCCCGTCGATGGAGCGCAGTAGATGTTCACCATCACTGGAATCCAAATTCATTCAACCACTTCGCAAGCAGGACGCCGGTCAGCTGATTACCGATCCGGTTCATGTGACTGTCCGGATAGAAATACAATCGCTCGGCAGAATGGCTTTTCTGGTACGCACGAAACTCCGGCAACAAATCCAGGATGGCCACGTGTTTCTCGGCGGCCCAGTCAGCGAGGAAGCGCTGTGGCCTGTCGAGGTCCAGCGCCTCATCGTTGATCCGGTAAGCCTCCTTCCATTTCGCCAGTTCCCAATCGTAAATCTGCATGCTCCTCGGCTGGACCAGCAGCAGCATTTCGGCGTTGTTTTGCCGACACCATTGATGGATGTCGTCCAAGGCAGTCCGCGTGCGGGCAAAGGCCTCAACCGTTTCGGGAGGCGGCTGGCGCAGGTGGACTTTGGCAAATTCCCAGAGCCAGCGGTCGACAGCGTTGAGGCCAGGATTGCTGCGATTTTGCGGCGCAACAAATGTATTCTGCAAATACCACAGCACCTGGGCCAACCGCTGGGCCAGGAGGGAGGTGCGCTTGAGTTTTTCAATCGCTTCTCGAGCTGGCGAGCTACGCTCGGTGCCGTCCAGCGAACGCCTGACCATCAAACCGTCCTTGATGGTAAACTGTTTCTTGAACCCACCCATCTGGACGTCCGTGAAGTCGTTGCCGACGAAAAGCGATACGATCACGAGACGCGGCGCATAGGTTCCGCCGTATTGACGCAGCCAGTGTAGTTGGTCGGTGGTGCCGGTGCCGGGAATACCGGCCTTGATCACGCGGATGGCCTCCGATCGCAACTGTTCTTCCGCAAGGTAGAGATAAGTCTCCGGCAATTCGACGCCCCAGCCAAACGCAAACGAATCGCCGAGTGCCAGGATGCGACCTCGCGTGTCGGGCACGGGACTCGGCCGGTCACGGAGTCCCTCGGAATTGATGGCGACAGTCACATTCCACTCGCGGGTGAAATGCCGACGGGTGACATTCGGCTTGAGCGACACCTGGTCGTAGGGATCGAGCTGATAGATGTCCATGGACAGCGGTGAATCGTTCTGGGCAACCAATCGCAGAATCGCTTCGCAGAAGATCAGACTTAACGCCAGAGAGCCTAGAAGGAGTGAGAGATTAACCAGAAGGCTTTTCCAACGATATCTCATGAGCGCTGACCGCCTTGCTTGCGAATCAAGCATTTCGCGTTGTGAAGCAAAATTTATACCATGGCATGTTCGGCCCGTTTCCGCTCGCCGATCCGACTGATGAGCGCCAGATACCGATCGAGATGCTCTTCTTCGGTCCACTGCTTCCGATAGGCCTCATGACCTCGTTTCCCCAGCTCTGCCTTCAGCTCAGGATTCGTACGCAGCGACTCGATCGCATCGCCCAGTTCATGGCCATTCCGGTAAAGGAGCCCGCCCCCGCTCGTTGTCACCAGTTCCGACAACGCGCCAATGTCTCTCGCAATCACGGGCGTCTTAAACGAGAAGGCCTCCGCGACCACCTGGCCAAAGGTCTCGTAGCAGAGCGACGGCACGATCACCGCGACCGCATGGGCATATAGTTGCCGTAACCGCTCGAATGGCAGGGCCCCAAGAAATGTCACGCGCGGACTGTCCTGGGCGAGGCGTTTTAGCTCAGACTCATATTGACCGGTCCCTGCCACCAGAAGATCGGCCTGGTCTTGCTGTGCAAAAAATGGAATTACCTCTTGCAGCCCCTTGAGCTTTTCCAAGCGTCCGACATAGAGGAAATATGGCAGCTGACCATCCGGCAGGGAAGCGGGCAAGAATTCGCCGCGCTCTTGTTCTGCCTGCCGGCTGGGAACGAACATCGGTATCACCGTCTTCTCAACATTCAGCCCCATATGTCTGTGTGCATCGGCGGCAAATTGGCTGGGCGAGATCACCGCGTCGAGCTGCCTGAGCGCACGATCCATTATGCCGGTGTAGCGCCAGAGTTGCGGGGGCTTCCGACAGGACAACTGGCACATCAGGCAGCTCGGCTTCGTGCAGGCCTCCTGGTTGAACTTAAAGAGCACATGCGTCGGACACAGCAACCAATACTCATGCGTCGTGTACAGCTTGATCGCACAGCCATATTCGAGGACTTTCGGCCCTCCGACAAGCGACACATTATGGTAATGGATCACGTCGAACCGACCCTCGGTAAGAATCCGCTTGATCTTTCCGGCCTTCAAACCGGGAATGCCCAATTGCTGGGTCAGGAGCGGCGACAGGATGCCGGCCTTGCTCTTGAGGCTGTGCAACGTAATGCGAGGGTGGTTTGGCCACTCGCCGACCGGCTCTGTGGCATGCTGCGCGTAATAGGCATCGCGGCAATGAATCACGTCCACGGAATGGCCTCGCTCCGCCAGCAGATTGGAGAAGCGATACACAAACATGCCGTCCCCGCCAAAACTATAGGGGGGATAAAATGTCGTGACCATGCAGAACCGCAGCGACGGCCCCATCAACGAACCTCATTGAGCACCCGTTCAAAGAGAGCTGCCGTGGACTGTGCCGCCAGCTCCCACGTAAATAACTTTGCCCGTTCGAGCCCAGCCAGGCTCATACGATCCCTGATCGACTCGCTGCTCAGCACGTCGCGAAGAAGCGTCACCAGCACATCCGGACGACTCGGATCAAAAAACAAGCCGACCTGCCCCACCACTTCCGGCAGAGAGCCCCGGTCGCTGGCAATCACCGGAGCTCCGCAGGCCATAGCTTCTACCGCAGGAAGCCCGAATCCCTCTTCCAGAGAAGGCAGCACCAACGCCCGAGCGAGGTTGTAGAGCACCGCGAGTTCGCTGTCGGGCACAAACCCTGTAAACAGCACGCGGGCAGAGAGACCTCGCTGTTCGATGTCCGCCTTCAATTCCGCATAATGGGAAAAAAACACATCGCCCTTGTAATCCCCCACCAACACGAGCTTGTGATCTGCGAAACGGGGGTCTTCCATGAGCCGATGAAACGCATCGACCAGCACCCCTAAATTTTTGTGCGGGCTGATGCCCCCGACATAGATTAGAAACGGTTCCCCGGATCTCAATCCATATTTCGGTAAGACCGCTGTGGCCCCTTCCAGATTCGGCAGGCGAATGAACACATCGCTCGGGCCTTCTGTCGTCGTCTCCACTCGCGTAGCAGGAACCCGGCAATACTCGACGATCTGCTGCTTGGCATGGCTTGAAACGGTTAGAATCATGTCCGATTGCCAGAGTGCAGCCTGTTGCTTGAGCTTCCAGAACAAGCGCGATTTCCGATTGGGGAAGACTCGCTCCGGATGGTGGTCGGCGATCATGTCATGGATGGTCACAATCACTTTGCACCGGTTCAGGATTGGGAAATAGGAGTATACAGCCGGAAAGTAAAACAGATCGACCGGCTCCTGCGCGACCACGCGGCTCAGCGCCCATAAATCCTTGAGCGAGCGACTCCCTGAGGCAGAGGCGGCGACGGTCGGGGAGACCTCCGTCGATGCCACCACGACTGTGACCCCTGGAGGAAACTCGCTCGCTCGCGCCGTGTCCCCATCCGCAAAGAAGATGTACTCGTGCTCCCGGTCAGTCGCGACCAGCGTCGTCAGCAATTCTCTGGTGAAACGTCCGAACCCCCGGCGATTCGACCAGCAGCAGGCATCCACGCCGATGCGCGGTTTTCTTGTGCTCGGACCCACGCCTGACGATCCAGATGCCGCTATGCCCATCGCCGCACACTCTCCCCTTCTCCACAAAGGTATCCCATAAGCTCTCCACAGGCCCAACTCGTCATAAACAGAACCAGGTACGGCATGGCGACCGTCAGCTCCCGGAGATGCCGCCGCCGGTGCAGCACCAACTGTGCAATGCGTAGCGGGAGGATCACGGGAAGAAGCGTCGAGCCGGCTGCGTAGCCAAGCCGCGTGAGGCGCGAGGCGGCAGCGACCCGTCTCCCCGCATAGTGGCGGCCATGGTGAAAGGTCTGCACGAGGACTTTACCGACTCGATAGCGCAGGGTGTGATACACCACGGCATCGGGAGCCATATAGAGGGTGCTGCCCTGCCTGCGTAGTCGCTCATGAAGGAAGGCTTCAAAAAACCCGTTACGAAACTCATCCTGGATTTCCTGTAACAATGTCCGCTTGTAAGAGACGTTGTTCCCGGACAGCGTTGCGCTCACGCCTTCTACGCAGGGAAGCATGTATTTCCCATACTCATAGAAATACACGGCCCAATCGACGGCCCGATGCGTGCCGTCTCGTTCCACAGCTCCGCCGACGATCTCTTGGGGGGCAGCATGAGCCCTTCTAATTGCGCGACACCAGGTCGGCGCCACAATGCTGTTGTCCTCAAGCAGGGCCACGATCCTCCCTGTGGCTGCCTGGATTCCCAACGTGCGCAATTCCGGCACGGTGGTACCGGGAGGTGCCTCGATCAATCGGACAAATGGAAAAGCCTCTTCGATCGAACGACCGGCACCCTCGCAACAGTTACATGCCACAATGACATCGATCTCTCCACCGCTAACCTGGTCTTTCAATGATGTCAGGCAGGCCTCCAGACCGGCTCGCGAATGAGCGGCCGCCAGGACAACGGACAACTCTATGCCTACAGCCGGTGCGTTGTTCATTCGACCTTCAGGAGGCTGTCACCAGAGCCCAAGAGATACCCTACAAATTCCCCCGCCGCATAGCTCACCATGAACGCCGCCTGCAACGGCAGCGACCAAACGAAAGCGCCGACATGCTGCTGTTTGTTCAGCACCTGGCGTGTCATTCTCCAGAGCATGAGCCCCGGAAGCAACGGCGAGGCGCAGCAGTACAAAAGCCTGCCCGGAAGCGACGTGCGTTTCCGACGCATGCCGGCGAACGATCGGGAATAGTAATAGCGCTGGGCCATAAAGTACCAGAATCCAAATTCTTTCTTATGGCTGACAATGATCGAAGACGCGGAGAGAAACGTAACCCCCTTCTTGCTGAGCTCCTGATGCAGAAAGAACTCCCAGCATTCCTTCTTCACCGATTCGTCGACACGATCGAGGATCGCCTTGCTATACGACACATTGTTTCCGGTAACACCTGACACTTCTCCGTCTGGAATGGGCGGCATGACCCCGCTATACTCGCAGAGAAACACGGCCCAATCGATCAGGCGCTCGACGCTGCCGTTGACCACCGTCCCGCCGACCACCTGGTACCCCTTGTCATGCGCCGCGAGAATCTCACGAAACCATCCGTTCTGAACAATGCAATGGTCTTCGATGATCGAGATAATCTCCCCCGTCGCGCGTTCCATCCCGATCGCTCGCAATTCCGGAATGCCCAACCGTCTTGGGAAATGGACCAGTGTGACATCTGGAAAGTGCTTGGCAACGTGCGCGGCCGTGCCATCCTGGCAACAGCAGAGCACCAGGATCTCCACCTGAAAGTTCTTCCGTTCTCGTTCCAGGGCGATCAAACAATCATGAATCGACGGCAGCCTATTGACGCAAGCGATAACGACAGAGATTGATCGATTACCCATGGTTCGCCGCTACTCCGGTGGTGATGATGTTATTGAATGAACTCACAACTCCGTCCTGGCCCTGCCAGATACCCGCAGAACTCACCCCACGACCAACTGACGACTGCCAAGATCGAAACGGGCAATGAACACATAAACTGCGGAAGATAGCGTCGCTTCTGCATGATCGGCCCAGCAATCCTCCTCATGAACAGAACAGGCAATAGCGGAGTCCCGAGCGCATACAGGACGCGTATGACCGGCGGCACCTGCGTAATCCTCATACCGGCGAAACAGCGGCCGTGATGATATCGTCTGACCAGAAATGGGAGCAGCCGATAGGACTTCCTATCATAGACCACCATAGAAGGCACCGACCGAAGCTGAACCCCTTCCTGCTGTAGCGCCCGACACCAATAGGTCTTCCAGAACCTCTGCTCGACGAATTGTGTTCCCTTGTCTAACGCCGCTCGCTTGAACGCAATGTTATTGCCAGGAAGTTCTGAAACATCCCCCCCTGTGAGAGGCAACATGAACTGCCCATACTCGCAAAAGTAGGCAGCCCAATCGACCAGACTTCGCTGGGGCATCGGGTCAACCGCACCACCGACGATCAGATCCGACGACTCGTGAGCAGCCTGGGTGGACAAGACCCACCGTCTATCCGGGACGGAGCAGGCATCAGTGACGGCGATAATCGCGCCACGAGACTGTCTGATCCCGGCGCCCCAGAGGGCGGGAAGTGGAGTCCCCCGTGGAAATCGAAGCGTCAGCACTCCCTCGTCCTGAACTATTGATTGGTTTGCTGCCTCATCGCCAGAACTATCCACGACAATGATTTCGAGACCGTCCGCCCCTTCCTGGCCGCGGAGAGACGAGAGGACAAGCTCGAGATCTAGCCGGGAATGTGTACAGGCCACAATGACAGAGAGTCGAGGGTTTTTCAGGGACTCCTGGCCGATCATGCCTGATGGCCTGTGGGCGCCATGTACCCTATAACTTGACCGGTCGTCCAACTCGCAAGGAACAGCAGAAGTACGGGTGTCGCAAGAAGCAAGTGCGTGATGTGCTGCCGCCTGCGAAATACTTGGCAAGCGATTCGTGTCAGCATGAGGAACGGGACGAGTGGTGCCGCGACAATGTGGGCCAGTCGGACTGCGGTGGACAGTCGCATGGCACGGGATGAACCGAATTGCCGGCCATGCCAAAATCGCTGTCGCATGAACTTAATGAACGTAAACGATCGTAGATGGCGTACGCCAATCCGTGGCGTCATGAACAATTGATAGCCCTCCGCCGTAAGCTTGGCATGGATGTCGGGCTCCCAAAATCCTCGGGCGCGCACATCCGTACAACTATCCAACGCCCATCGTTTATAGGACGCATTATCCGCAGGAATGTCGCGAATGACATAGGGAGCAAAGGGTCTCATGTACCTCGCATACCGGCACAGATAGACCGCCCAATCGGTGATACTTGCCGACGCATCGTTCTCAATGGCTCCTCCGATTCCGACATAGACGCTGCCATGGTGCGCTGCGAGGACTTCCTTCATCCAATCGTCATCGGGGACACAATGAGCTGTGGTCAGGGCTACGATAGAACCCCGGCTCGCTCTGATGCCGGCTTCCCATAACTCAGGAATCCACTGCTCAGGGGAAGTACACATGAGCGCTACGTCGGGAAACTGCGCCGCGACAATGGCGGCTGTTCCATCCGTCGAATTATCCACCACAATGATTTCTGCGCGGCACCCGTTGCGTTGCTTCTGCAACGCACCAAGACATGCAGCCACACTGGTCCTGGCATTATGAGACCCTATCACGACCGAAAGTTCAGGAAGATCCTGTGCGCTCGCACCCGGCGATGTGGCCATTATGAATGACTCACGGCTGTGTAACCGTCACGGCTCATACCCTCCACCAGGATGTCTCGAACCCGAGCGATATTCAGCATCGCCTCAGTGGTAAAGGGGGCGCACTGCCCGGTCCGTATGGCTGCATAAAATTCGGCAACCAGCCGCGTGAGGCCAGGATAGGCTCGCTCCCTGGAGAGGGCCCTCTTGGCCAGGTTGATCGATGCCGCAGCCAATCTCCTGGCAGCCAAATCAAAAGGCCGCAGAATTTTTCTTTCTTTCGACACAGCCCCCGGCTCGATGAACGCATACCCATGAAAGAGGTCGAGATGAATGGTTCCAGCGGCGCCAAAGATCTTCAACGTACATTGGGTGGGACGAGCCTGAAGACTGATCATCACAGACACCGTCACGCCGCTCACTTCTGCCATCGCTCGAAATTCTCCCACGCGCGGACGGAGACGCATCCAGGTGTCCGGAACCATTCCGCCCGGGAGAAAGACCTGTGCAAGGGAAAGCGGATGGGGCAGAATCTCGGCGACGACGGAGTCGAGTTCGCTCTCCTGGCGTCCCACGCCCCCTGCCGTGCAAAAGATTGCTTCCAGGTGCAGCACATGCCCGATGCGATCAAGGAGCCGCCGAGCCTTCATCACACCCTGCTGAAACACAAATTGATGGACCGGGCAAATAAGAACCCCACGGCGAGCCGCCAGCTGGATTAACCGTTGTGTTCCTTCGGCATCAGGCGTCGCAGGCTTTTCGATCAGCACGTGTTTGCCGGCTTCAAGCGCAGTCCCGGCGATCTGTTCATGCGTGGCAATCGGGGTGCAGATGTGGACAAGATCGCAGGAGGTCCGGCTCAATAGTTCCTCGATATCGACACAGGCCTCGACGCCTTGAAACGTCCTCGCCAGCCGGCTGGCGGCTTCGAGATTGCAATCAGCAATGGCAACGAGATTTCCCTGTGCCTTCCTGGCCTCATAAGCATGCCACTGTCCCATAAGACCAGCACCGACGATCCCGACCCGAAGCCGTCTGTTCTCTATGGCAAGACTTTCGATCGGTCCAGTTGCCATAATTACCTGAGCACGCAACATTGCCAAGAAACGGCGTCCCTCACGAAAGGTCCTTTCGCGTGGCAGCTCCGGATAGATAGGGTGCAATGGCGACGACCTTCCTTGACTCCGCCGCATCATAGGCAGCCAAAGTCAAAGCAAGGGTCGCCTTGTGATCTTCCGCTGTCCCGGACGGAACACGGCCATCCTCAATCGCCGAAAGAAAATTGCCAAAATGGACGGCGGTCGCGGAGGCAAATGGATTCATGCCATCTGTTCCTATCACCGTCGCCCGCTCAGCCTGTTGCAACACCGCTTGTCCACCTTTCACGACATGCAGTCCCATGAACGGTTTTCGCTGACGCGTGTGAAGCCCGACCTCAAACCGCAGCTCCCCTCCTATTGACGTGTGAACGGCGGCATGCTCCCCGTCGAGTCTCATCTCCAAGTAGCGTTCAGGCCCCTTGCTCACACGATCCAAGAGAATGGATGCCGCCCGTCCATCCGGAAATTCCATCGCGATGATATTGAGCGATTCGGTGTTGGATGCACGAATTGGTCGTGGCATGTGCGCCCAAAGCGTGGACGGCGTCGCATCGAAAAAGTGTCGGATCAGCTCGAAGACGTGCACGCCGAACTCGAAACACAATCTACGCTGCATGTTCGCGCGCCACCCCCCTTCCGTATCGGCCGTCGGCCGAAAGGTTTGCCAGGCATGCAAGAAGAGCAGCCGCCCAAACTCCGGAGAGCCGATCTGTTTCTTGGCGGCCGTATATATGTTCATATTCGGGAATTGACTGTTGACCACGACCGACCGCATGCATCGCGACGATGCGAGAATAATCTCGTCGGCATGCGCCAAACTTTCCGCCAGTGGCTTCTCGCAGAAGACATGACAGTCACGCTCAAGCGCATCGAGGCATTGCTGGTGATGCAAAAACGGCGGAGTACAAATACTCACAACATCGGGCTTCGCCTTGTCAAGCATCTCCTCGTGGCTGTCGTAGATCCTTTTGAAAAGACCGGTCTTTTCCATCGCCGCCCTCGTCGCAAGATCCACATCACAACCGGCGACGAGAGTCACGCGACCCTTGAGCCGGCGATAGGCCGGGAGATGAATATTTCTCGTGACCGCTCCCAACCCGATGACGGCAAGACGAATCATTGTGCGCTCTTCTTTATGCCGACACCGGAGAGGGTACCGGCCGAATCAATTGATCCACCGCGATATGTGGTGACGCTCTGTGCAGGCAGTGCGACATTGAAGGTGGATGTATCCGATGCGATCGGTTCTAATTCGCTCCAGAATTCCCGGACGGTGGTCCGGATCGCCGAGAAATGAAGCGGCGCCACGGCGTCTGTGACCGTCACATTTACGCGGCGGTCCTCCTGACCGGCATTGATCGCCACGATCACCGACTGTGCCCCTGACTTGTATGCCGTCACCAACAGATCTTGGCTCGATGAATGCGTTTCGACTCGAACCTGTCCCGGACGCACGAATTTCGAGAACTGCCCTGTCAAATAGTAGAGCGGTCCGACATGGTGTTGCACGTATTTCCCGTCTAAAAACTCGATGCTCAGGATTGTGTGGTTCCTTTCCCAAGCTCCGAAGAATCCCCACATATAATCCACAGCGCTGACATCGTACGTTGCCACGAGCTTATGGATGATTTTCATCCACTCCATGGCACCGGAAAAAGTCATGTCGTTGGGAACGCTAAACTCCGTCATCCAGATGGGGATTCCGTATTCGGCCGCGAGATTCCGCATGTGCGCAAGGTCGTGCGCGAGTTCGGTCTCCTTGGTATCGTACAAGTGGTAGGCCAGCGCGCCCACGTATCGGCGGGCTTTGGAGTCACGAAGCACGACGGACGCTCGTTTGTAGGCTTCGGCGGGATTCAGATCGTCCGGAATGACCAACATGGTTCGAAACCCTTCCTGCCGCATTCTGGCCCCCAACCGCTTCACAACCGTTCTCATCCATTCAGCCGACCAAATCCCGCTGCGCTTATACCCAGGTTCATTGATGATCGAGAAATACGGTAATTCCACTCCTCTATCGCGCCACCTCAGCATGATCGCCAAGGCCCATTCGACGTACTCATCGGGATTGTCCTCCGTCATCCACGCCTCAAGCGTAACTGGTGAAACAAAGAATGTCGTCATCCCTTTTGCTCGAGCTTGCTCCACGAGGCTAATATGTGCATCGGTCCGTTTCCATTCAAAATGGAATTTTGTCCAGTCAAAGGCCGCCGGATCCACATTGTCGTTGATCGGTTCCACCCCTCCGTCCAACACCGGTCGCATGCGCGTGAGGCCTAAATCTGTGTACAGGAGAGTCAGGACATTCTCCTGTGCCGCAGCGGGCACCGAAGTGGAGCTCGCATTACTTACATGCGGATCGTCCCACACTCGACTTGATGCTCCAAATCCCTCCATCGTCTGACGAGGCTCCTGAGGGAAGATCGTCACTTCGACCATTGTTGGCATGCTATCGCGCCCGAGGTTGACCGACGCACAGGCCGGCATCGCCACGAGCAAGACACCATTCAGCAGGACGACAGAAATCTTTTTCGCGACTTCTTGGAAGCGGTTATTACTGTTCAAGCGAAATTCTCCTGGCGTGCAGCTCAGCATCGACCATCCGATGGACACAGATGATCGTAGGCGTTATTTGTTGGTGACCATTCGACCCCGTGGATGCCTGGGTCATAGTTCAAGACCCCATTATGTCGATTACGCCGCCAGATTTTGTGACAACGAACCGACGCGGCGCTGACTCACGAAGGGCATCTTCATCAACTATGGGGATATGTCCTGCGGAACTCCGGCAGCAGGGTCAGGCGTGCAGCGTCCACGATGCTCCCCAACCGAATGACCGCAAGCCAAACCATCAGAACCCTCCACTGGAAATTGAGAATGCTGCATTCGCTCCCCGCGAGCTACCACGGGCCCGATCGCACCTTTTGAAAGAAGCTCACCAATGCGAGCTTGTCATTCCTGCTCAAAAATAACAACAGGCCGATGACGGTGGCCAGCGCCGCTGCAGCTTTCGCCAGTAGGGTTGAACCGTGCCACGCGCCGTAATGCCGAAAGATGCTGCCGAGCACCAGCGTGACCAACAGGCTATACCCCATCAGGAAGACAAGATTCCTCGGCAAGGCAAACCCGTGCCAGAGCTTGAGCCTAACAAAGGTGCCGAGCAACACCAGCGAACTCGCTATCACGAAGCCGACCGCCGCCCCGATGCCCCCATAATGCGGCACAAGAACCACCGCGGAACAGGCGGCCAGGACGTTCCCCGAGCATGTGATGGCCGTATACGAGATCATGTCGTCCAGTCCAATCAAGAGAGCTTGGCAGACGCCGGAAAGCAGGGCGAAACTTTGCCACAGCATAAACACGAACATATATTGCGCGGCGCCTAAAAACTTCGTGGAGAATGCCAGATCAAGCACGAGGTGAGGGAAGAGGATGGCAGGGAGCGAAAATATCGTCACGATCATGGTCAGTTGCTTCAGGAATTCCATGGCAACTTGAAACTTTTCTTCCTTTGGTCCGACCCGGGTGACTCTTGGTGTAAAAAATAATTCAGTGAGCGGCATCAGAACCATGTTCATGAGAAGGGCAACAGACATACCGGCATGCAGAAGCCCGGCCCCGGCCTCGCCAAGATTCTCAAGTACGGAATACCGTGTGATTAAGAATGCTCCTTGATAGGTGAAAGCTGCGGCATAGAACAAAATGCTGAAAGAGACGACATTGCCTAGCCTGCGAAAACCAGCCGCAATGCCAACAGCGCACTGAGTAATCGACCATCCCATCACGCGACGAAGATATTCGACGACCACAATGGCCCACACCGTTACAATGAGCACCGTCGCGACATAGAAACCTAAAATCCCTCCTGCAAGGAGCCCGAATGTGCTTGCCAATGCCATGACGAGGCCCGTCAAAGCGGTCAACCGCGCCGATCCGGAGGAATACTGGGCCGCCGCTAGTGCATTGGGGATAAATGAGGCCAACGCCATCCCCGGAATACCTAGTAACCCCACCAGAAGCAAGATTTTATACGGTGCTATTACGGCGGGGAGGAGATCGATTCTGAACAGCACTAGACTTGTTGTCACCAGCGCACCGACTGTGCCGAGCACAAGTAACGCTTTCAGAACCACGGCATACCCATCACAAAAGGCATCGCCTCCCTCGCTATGGGCTTTGGAAAGGAACTTCACCGTCGAACGGGAAAAATTTAGGGTGCAGAGGTTCGCCACAAACTGGATAGTTTGATCGATGATGCTGATGACTCCGATGCCTTCAGGGCCGACCAACACCGCGGCAACCTTCGTTCGAGCAAAGTTCACCAGTACAGCAAGAGCCTGGGGGGCCCCGATTCCCAGAAGAATTTTAAGCATCAACGATCCGATCTATCTGGCTCATGTCGGCCATCTAGACATCCTCTTCTGTTTAGCAATATCCCTTCCGATCCTCTTTGTCCGCCACACGATCCAAGATACGCATGGTTTCCCGTGCCACCATCTCCCATGAAAACCGCTTAGCCCGCTCACGGCCCTGTTCGGCATACTTGCGACGGACTGCCCCATCCAGCAAGAACGTCGAAAGTCCCTCGACCAAATCTTCTACTGACGGAGTCGGCATGGCCAGCGCCGCATCTCCTGCGCCCTCTTCCAATGTCGGGTGCTTCACCGTCAACACAGCGGCACCGCTGGCCATAGCCTCGAACATGGTATAGGAGATCCCTTCGTAGATGGTGGGCAGGGCGTACACATCCGCGCCGGCGTACAGCCGTGCCAACGGCTCAAGCTCCGCATAAGGGCGATACACCACGGCATCCCCGACCCCATGCTGTTGCGCGATCTCAGCAATCGGGACATTCGTGGTGTTCGGTCCGACGATTAACAGAGCGTGGGGCAAGTTATGTTGTCGGCGGACGATGGCGAAGGCTTCGATGAGATTCGGAACATGCCGCCTCTTCGCAAGCTTCCCGACAAAAATAACATAAGGAACCTCTTTGCCCAGCGCACGAATAACTTCTTCTTTGATCGCCGCCGGATCGTGGCGTTGGAAGTAGTAATCGTGTGCGGCCGGATAAATCGTGTCGATCTTCTCCGGTGGAATGCCAAAAAATCGCACGAGATCGGCTTTTGTGGCAAGAGAGTTCGCGATCACGCGTTCGGCACACTTCGCACTGTACCGTTGCAGCGTCGTCGCACGGAGGCGGGTGAACCAGGAAAACTCGCCTGGTAGGGCTTCATAGAAGCCATGATTTGCCAACACCATGCGCCCACGATGCAACAAGGGACAGATGTAGGAGGGGCAAAACAATATCGCAGCACCTTTTGCCGCTCTGTGGAAACATACCTGTTCCCAAATGGCGGCTGGATATTGTCCCCCGAACACCTTGACCTCAACGGAAGTGACGCGATCGAATCCACTCATCTCTATGTTCTTCGGGCTCATCAACACCACTCGATCGAACGGAATCTTCATCCGGCTCCATTGCTGTGCCACGAACTCGATATAGCGGCCTATCCCGGTTCGCTGCTGAGCCATTCTGAAGGCGTTGACGACAAGTGTTCTCATTCTTTCCTCCTCCGTGGCCTGTAACAGACGATTGTAGACTACCTTATCCGGCTCTGGCGCGATGGGGGCAGCCTAAAAACATCCATCTTAACCGCAGGCTCAGTACATAATCTGCTGTTACAGGCCACTAGTCATGCCCTGATAACACTCATCACAACGGACACGCGCGCATAGCATCACGCCGTCCAATTCCTCGATCGATGCGGAGCAACGGATTCAATTTGATAGCAAAAAACTGAACGCTATGAAATGACTACCTGTCAGAACTCATGACGGAAGGTTGCCCGCCAGGATTCTTCTGCTGAAGAACTTTGCGATAGCCTGCAGTTTGCAGCGCTCCCACA
This sequence comes from uncultured Nitrospira sp., assembly GCA_964556305.1. Taxonomy (GTDB): domain Bacteria; phylum Nitrospirota; class Nitrospiria; order Nitrospirales; family Nitrospiraceae; genus Nitrospira_A. The sequence continues at coordinate 14,550 of CAZKVY010000072.1, forward strand.
AGAAGAATTGCCGCAGCAAATACGAGTACAAATCCCGCCATTCTCTTTTCAAGCAGCTGATAGACCGCCCCGTGCACGATCAAGAGTGCAAATCCCGCGTAATTCCATCGTTGCAACGTTTTCCATCGGTGAGAGCCGAGCTTGGTCAATGCTGCGTTGTTCGACAAACCCAATAAGAGCGCCAGCACGAGGGAAATTCCGAGACCGGAATAATTTGCCAAACCGAAGAGGTCGTATCGCAAGGGAACGAGATGGCTCTCTTCACGCGGGTAGAGAAAATAGAGCCAGAACCGTCCTGCCATATGAACCTGCAAGCCCACGACCGTATGCACGAGGCCTATAATGCCACCCCAAATGCCGACGTCGCGACGCAAACTGGTGTTGAGCGGGTTAGAGCACCCACGCAAAACATTGATGGGACCAATGATAAGCGAGAGCCCGATGAGTGCCAACCCGACATATGCCGTGGCCATGCTCCAGCGGAAGGTCGCGTCCTTCGAATCCACGGCAACGAACAATCCTACCGTCAGCACTCCGCTGATTGCCGCAATACAGAGCTGCCGGATGACCCTCTTGCTCATGAATGCCATAGCGCTTCTCTGCAGCCCGAGATTCCGTTTATTTACTAGGGGCTGCTCACAAATGACAAAGTTCTATACATTCTCGCTTTTGGGAGTTTGCGAGAATAGACCGAAAGATGTTGCGCGACGATCAATGGAAGCATTGTGGATCGCCCGCACGGGCTCGCCGTGGCGCGACCTGCCCCCAGCACTTCGGAGCGTGGCACACAGCGTATATGCGCTTTTCCCGCTGGAGCAAGAAAGGGGTTTGGGCGCGGATGGCCGAGGCACTCAAGCGTGACGCCGATCTAGAGCAGTTGTTTGTCGACTCGACCATCGTGCGAGTTCACCAGCACGCTACCGGCGTCCCCCCAAAATGAGCGATCAAGCCATCGGACGCAGCCGGGGGGGCCTGAGCACCAAAATTCATGCGACTGTCGAAGCCTTGGGCAATCCCGTGCGCATACGCCTGACCGGCGGGCAAGCGGCCGACATAACCGAAGCGGCGGCCCTTATCAAGGGGATTGAGGCGCAATGCGTCATCGCCGACAAGGGCTACGATGCCGATGCATTCGTCGATCTCATTGAAACCCAGGGCGCACAGGTGGTGAATCCACCACGCAGTCATCGTCTGACTCAGCGTGTCTATGATCGTCACCTTTATAAAGACCGCAACCTCGTCGAACGCTTCTTCTGCCGACTCAAGCCGTTCAGGCGCACCGCCACACGATACGAGAAGCTTTCGCAGAACTTCATGTCCATGCTCAGTCTGGCTTGTGCCTGTATCTGGCTGGCATGATCGCTACAATTCAATTGTCATCACGCCCTAAGGGCGTGTCATGCGCGGCGACCGGACACCAGCAACGCTCCAGTTGGATACACCAATTCCCCGCCGCGAGACAGGACCTCGCGACAGGTGTTCATAAAGTCCTGCCGCACACGCGCAACGACCTCAGATGACACTGTGGCGAGACGTTTTCTGGACAGGGAAGAAAACGTTGTTTGCAGCTCCCAAAACTCTTCTGGCGTATTGATGATGGACTGTTGCCCCTGCCACTCCGAGCGAATATTCTGAAATCCGGCTGCTCGAATAAATGCCGGTACCGATTGCTGCATATGCGTATGTTCATGCGTCCAACCTGCCTCTTCGCTCTTGCCTGAGGACGGGACATAGGCCGCGACCATCCCGTCCAAAAACTTGCATGCCACGAGTTGCTTACCCTGAAAACGGCGCACAACGTGCGGTAGGAGCTTCAGCCGATGGACCAATCCCACGAGAGAGAGCCAGGGTGCGCCGCTCCCGACAGCCAACACCAACCGGCCTCCAGGACGAAGCACGCGATGCATTTCCTGTAAGGCCGTCTCAGGATGAGGAAAATGACGCAAGGCGAACAAGGAGACTACCGCGTCGAACGATCCATCCTTGCAGTCCAGCGACTCCGCATCCATCTTGCGAAATTCGACACGATCTGCGAGGCCTCGCCCTCGCGCGTTCTGCCTGGCAACCTCCAGCATGCCGTCGGACAAGTCGATGCCGACAACCCTGCCCGATGGCCCCATCTCTGCAACCGCACGAAGCGCGACTATTCCCGTCCCTGCACCGACATCCAGAACGTGATTGTCTGGCGCGAGCCCGGCAAGCGCGACGAGACGGGCAGCGACCGGAGCAGACAATTGAGTCACGAACCGGTCGAAGCTCTGCGCGACTGGGTTGTAACTTGCCGCGTCTTGGGTCTTGAACTCTGCATGGTTAGGGTTAACGGTTGTCATGGTGCATCCACGGCTACAGCAAGATTTAGATATTCCCGGCCAACCGAATCGCGATGTGTTCTTTACTGCTGCGATACACGGCGTTGGCAATTTCCACCGCTCGAAGACCGGCAACGCCGTCCGCAATCGCGCTCTCTTTCCCCCGAGTCAGGCGGACGAAATCTGTGAACTCCTGCCGGAACATCTGAATGACCGACGATTGCCACCCGATGAATTTCTCCCGGAGCATCGTCATGGGATAGAAGCGAACCGTCCGCTTCCGGCGTCCACCCGGCTTGTCCTGTGTGATCAGAAGATTCATCATGGGTGCATAGTAGGCGCGCACCATGCCCTTAGTACCGTAGGCTTCGAGATAGAACCGATAGCCCTTCCACTCCGTCCACGTCGCCTGCAACACGGCATATTTCCCCTGGGGATTTCGTAACAGGGCAATACCATTGTCCTCCGATGCGCCCAGATTCCAGACACGGTTGGACGTGAAGCCGTAGACCTCATCCACCTCACCCAGCACATACCGCGTGAGGTCGATGATATGAATCCCGACATCCATCAAAGCGCCACCACCGATACCATTTATATCGTATTCCCACGAGTTCCGAAATTCAGAGAGACCCGTGTGCCCGGCAAAGGCTCGGACATGGTCCAACTCTCCGATGAGCCCTGTGTCGATGGCTTGCTTGAGATATTGGATTTGCGGGAAGTAGCGATGATTAAACCCAGTTGCAAGCACCTTCCCGCTTGCCCGTGCCGCGTCGACCATGCGCCTGCAAGCCTCCACCGAATTCGCCAGCGGTTTTTCGCAGAGGACATGTTTCCCGGCTTTGAACGCACTGACGACAAGATCCTCGTGAAACTGAGGTGGTGTCGACACAATCACGGCATCCAGATTTGCCTGCGGGAGCATCTCCTGAACATCTTTGAATATCTTGACGTCTGAAGATGACGCCATGGCTCGTGCCCGCACCGGATCGACGTCGACAATCGCCGACAACACACAGCCTTCAACCTGAGCCAAGGCTTTGGCCCGAAGCTGACCGATACATCCGGCGCCGATGAGTCCGAATTTCATAGGAACACTCATGAGGCTGAGTTTCTAAGTTGAACAAGTTTATTGTAAATGATGCCGATCGAAGCCCCCGCCAGGGTCCCGCAAGCAAACCCATAGGCAAATCCAACGAAACTGCCAACGAAAGAGACGGAATAGCCGATAAAAAACTGACTCAGTAACTGCAAATGCGGCCCGACGATGTAATGACCGGTTTCGTCGGTATATCCCCCTTTGAAGACGAGCCAATTGGTGGCAATGAAGATCGCCAATCCCATCAAGAGACCCAAGATGAGCCCGAACATTTTACTATTGATACGGAGGATCGCGCTAAAGAGTTTCTCGTCTTCGAGCTGCATCATGGTCGGCATGGTCATACTCCTCTGGCATCAAATAGATCAATAGCGATCCAGGAATTGTCTGAATGACATCAGCTCGGCCTCTCGTCTGGCGCGGTAGATCACGAAGCCCAACGCGAAGTTTCTGAGATAGGCAAACAGCCAGCCCCAGAGGAAGACGGACGTAAAGCTGTAGGCAAACCCGACGAGCGCACCCGACACCGTCACCGTGTATCCTTGGAAGAACTGTCCCAACATTTGCAGATTCTGCCCGGCTCGCTCTCCGCCTTTGACTGCTATCCACAAGGTAGCGATCGCCACAATCAGACCGGAGACGGTTCCCAGGGCGGTCGCAAAGGCCAACTTATCGAGTTTGGCGAATGCCAGAACGAGACTCTGACTGGCGGCCGGCGTCATCGGTTGCGGGACTTGCGGCTGCGTGGCCGCAAGCTGGCCAAGTTGCACCTTGGCGTCGGCTTCGCGGCTGGTCGTTTCTTCGTGGTACTCTTGCTCCGCGTTCACTTGCCATAGATCATGCCTTGCGCCTTGAATATTGTCTACTGCCAGCATGGCCGTCAGCATCGAGTGGTCCTGATTGTTGTACCGATGCATACCGTTTCGCCCTACGACTTGCAGGTTTTGGAAGCCGTCCAGAAATTCCCGGATACAGGTGAGAGCCTCTTGATAGTCCGCATCGTACACAGGATAGGCTTTCGGCATTCGCACAATCGACCCGTCTTCGACATCCTCCGCCTTCGCAATGCCGATCAATTCGAGTTCGCGCATTCCAAGTTCGATGAGGTCCTTGTCGCTCATCGTCCATAACCCATCCCCCTCGAAGCAAAAATACTCCAACCCCAAACAGGTCTTGTTCTGGTCCGGAACCATATAGGGACTCCAGTTCTTGAAGTTCTGAATCCGTCCGACCTTGACCTGTGAGTCGTGAATATAGATCCAATTGTCGGGAAACAAGTCCTTCTTATTCACGATCAGTGCGACGGTCAGAAAGTCCCGGTACCTCAGTCGGTCAGCTGCGGCGATGACTTCCTTGGGTGCAGGCGGATTCATTTTATGAATCAGTTCTCTGATCGGCATGCTGCTGATATAGTGCGTGCCTGTCAG
>CAZKVY010000073.1:0-19247 GCA_964556305.1 uncultured Nitrospira sp.
CGGAGGGTCTTGGGCACATGACTGGTCGAGAGACGATGTCGTCATTCAAATTGGGACTCAGCATTCTGTGGCCTGCCTGTTGGACCGCCTTGCCGATCAAGCTGGCCTTCGCCGTAGTGTTTTTGGCCATGGGCACGATCCATCTGGAGACCAAGCTCGGGATCACCTTCCTGATGCTGCTCATGAGCCCTGTCAGCGTGTTTGCGTTTTTCGTCATTTCTTTGGGAGTCGGATTTCACTTCGGTGAAGGAGTCGGGCTTCCTTTGCTTTTTCTGGTGTCAATTCCGATCGATATCTGGGCACTGGGCTTGGTCGCTCGGACCGTATTTCTGGAGCGCCTGCGGCTCGAACCGCCGGATTCACTCGGTGTCGCCTTATGGGTTCGCTTTGCCATTGCCGGGGCCCTGTACCTACCGCTGCTTTGGGTGATTGAGGGCGGCGCCACCGACCTCGCCCGCTCGGTCGTGAAGTCCATTCTCGACATGGACATGTTGAAGAGTCTTCCGGTCGCCGAGCGCATCGGCCTGGAGTTTACCGCCTGGGGAAGTGTCTCCCTGCTGGTGTTGATGGCTCTTACCTATGTCGGCCTCTCTATCCTCGGCAAATTGGTCCAAGGAAAAACAACCGGAGCACAGGCCTCGAATGACAGTTATCAGGGACTGATCTCGCGATGGGACATGATTCGGGTGCCCGCTGATCAAAGTCTGATGCTCACGGCCTTCACGGCTGCCGGTGCCGTGCTGAGTATTCTATTCTGGATGGTACTTCCGGTGTCGACTCCGCATCCCCACGAGTGCTGCAAGCCGGCAAGTGTCGCTCCCGTTCCGCCATTCGACCCTCAGAAGTCTCTTTCTAAAGGGGAGAAAGTGCTGAAGGACGCCGAGATGAAGATTGCCGCGCTGGAACAGAAGACGGCTGAAGACGAGAAGGATAAACAGAAGGGCGGTAAGGAAAAGGCCGGTGTCAAGGACAGCTCCGCCAAGAGCGACGGCAAGGCTGCGCAACCAACGGCCGGGAAACCGGCGGGAAGCAAATGACATCATGGCGAACGACGAGGTGGGAACAATGATGGACCAAGGGCGGAAAATCACGAATCACGGTCGCCAGGTTGCAGGCCGCGTGGTACTAGTGGCGGGATGTGCGGCATTGCTGGGATGGACCGGTATGCCCGATGCAGCTCTTGCTCAGGAGGCTGCGGCCCAGGCGCCGACTGCCTATCGCGACCTTCCGTATATTGGTAGTCGGAACCTGGTGTGGATTATCGCCCAGCTCCATTTGCTGCTTGCCGGTTTCGTGCTCGGTGTGCCAATTTTTGCCTGGTTGTGCGAAATCGTCGGGTGGAAATCGGGAGACAAGCGTTATGACAAGCTGGCGAAAGAGTTCACCAAGCTCCTGACTTCGTCCTATGCGACGACGGCCCTCTTCGGTGGAATACTTCTGTTCCTGCTCATCGGCTTCTATCCGAAGCTGATGGCCTACCTGACCGACATCTTTTTCCCCTCCTTTCTTGTGTACTGTGGTCTTTTCCTTGTAGAGACCGCCACGCTCTATCTCTATTGGTATGGCTGGGATGCGATGGCGGAAGGAAGCGGGAAGAAGTTTCATATTTTCCTAGGGTTCCTTCTGAACGTGTTTGCCTTTTTCATCATGATCGTTCCGAACTCTTGGGCCACCTTCCAGGCCAGTCCTGTAGTGATCTCTGAAGGTAGCGATTTCGCTCGGGCCTGGGCTGCCACGTGGAACCCGACATGGTGGCCGGTGAACATTCATCGGCTGATCGCTAACGTGGTGTTAGGCGGGTACATCTGCGGCGCGTATGCCGGTATTCGTTATCTATCGGCCAAAAGTCAGGAAGAACGTTATCACTACGACTGGATGGGCTACGTCGGGAACTTCATCGGTGTGTTCGGTCTCTTGCCGCTTCCCTTCGCCGGTTATTGGCTGATGCGTGAAATTTACCAGTACAACCAACAGATGGGCATCACGCTCATGGGCGGATTTCTGTCATGGCTGTTCATTCTGCAGGCCATGCTCATCGGGGTGTTGTTTCTGGGATCCAATTATTACTTCTGGCTCGGCATCACCCATCGTATACCTGGGTCGGAAGGTCAGTATCGCAAGCCGATCATGGCGATGTTGATCATTCTTCTGCTCTGCCTGGCGGTGTGGATGACGCCTCACTCTTTGGTTGCCAGTTTAGAGGAAGCGCAAAAGATGGGCGGGACGCACCACCCATTGTTAGGCGTGTTTGGCGTGATGTCGGCCAAGATGACGGTTTCCAACCTCATGGTGCTCGTCACATTCATGAGCTTCATCATGTATTGGCGTGCCGGTAAGCAAGATACCGCCGGATGGGCCAAGGCCGCCAAAGCCTTGATGGGCGGTGTGCTAGGACTAGCCGCTATTGCGGTCATCGTGCTTGGTGTTTGGGGCTACTTTGTTCCCGCCATTATTCGTATCAACTACTTCTCCACCTCCCAGGTAGGCATCGTCATCTTTGTCATGTTGACGATCACCCCCCTGACTGCGCTCCTTCTTAAGAGCGCCAAGACCACCACGGACATGGTGTGGGGGAAAATGCCGCCACGCGCAGGGTATGCGTTAGTGCTGAATGCCGTCATGGTCATCCTGCTCATGACTCTGATGGGCTATGCGCGCTCCTCCTCACGCGTTCATTGGCACGTCTATGGCGTGATGCGCGATTCCTCCCAGTACGCGTTTTCTCCCGCGCTTGGTTATGCAGCCGCGCTCATGGCGCTGAACACGTTCTTGTTCTGCATGTTGGTGGCCTTTATTTTCTGGGTTGCCACCATGGGTGACAAGGCCAAGGCTGCTGCGAGCGCCAAGGGTGCTCCGGAGCCCGGTCATATTCCTGCCATGGCAGGAGGGTCACCGGCATTGGATGGTCCTGAGGATGAAGCATTCGAGAGAAACCGTCCGGTCTGATCGGGAAGATGATCTTCTTCTGGTAACCCAGGGGCGGGTCGTGATCATTATCCTTTGTTGAGGACTTATGAGTGAAGTTGTCAAGCTGCAGCTAATCGGTCTGTGTGTGGTCGGCCTTGGAACAGTGATCCTGCTGTTCATCAAGGGACAGTTTATTCGAGTCATCGGTTTTGTGGCGATCGTGCTCGGCCTGTTTTCGCTGGTGGCACTGGCCGTTCCTCAGATGGCTTCGTTGCCGCCGGCTGAAGAAAGCATCAACATTGCCGATATCAAAACGCCGACAGATATGGCGACGATCGGGCAAAAGATATTCTTCAGCAAAGGCCAATGTGCTCTGTGCCATTCAATCGGGCCCAGCGAGTCGGCTCGCTGCCCGGACCTGAAGGGTATCGGCGCCAAACTGTCGCGCGAGTTCATCTTTGAAAGTTTGACGGAGCCACAGGCCTATCTGTATCTGGACTATCGGCATGAGGGAATTCCGAAGGAGTATCCCGCGCGTATGCCGTACATTAATAGGAATCCTATTGGTCTCTCGAAGAATGAAATTCTGTCGGTCATTGCGTTCTTACAGCAGATGAGCGGTGAACCTATCAGTGTCAGTCCGGCTGAGTTGGATCTGCCGCGGGCAACCCCGGCTCCGGTCAAGGCCGCTGATGCCGGTGCACTTACGATGGCGCAGGCTCGATAGTTGCCGGTGAAGTAGAGGAGGATGGTTATGGGAGGCGTACTCGTTAGACCGATTATTCTGACGGTCTGTATTTATCTGTTCTTAAAGTTTATTGTCCCGAATCTGCCGCATTCCGCGCCGCTGCCCTCAAGCTTGATCTTCCTATACCTGATGCTGACGACGGCCGGGATCGTCATTTTTGCTACGCTCAGCGGGGCATCAAAAGACGCATTTTTTGGACCGATCCTGCGCTTTCTCACTGGAGAAGGTGGTGGGGCCCTGAGTGGAGCACGGTATCTCGTGTTGGCGTTGTTCCCCTTGCTGGTCGGATGGCAGACCTACGGGAGCACCGCCTCCAGTGATGCACCGCCGGGTGAAAATCGCACGATTCATCCCGCTCCTCCGGGCGAGTATACCGGTCTGTCCAATCCTGTTCCGAAGACGCTGGAGAATATCAATTATGGCAAGGGCCTCTATGCTTCGCGTTGCTCGCCATGCCACGGCAACTTCGATGGAAAGGGGTTCGCTGCAGCGGGATTCACACCACCGCCGGCTAACTTTAAAGATCCGACGACGATCGCCATGTTGCAGGAAAGCTATCTTTTCTGGCGGATCAAGAAGGGAGGCGTAGGCCTTCCTGTCGAAGGGATGCCATGGAAGACGGCTATGCCGCGATGGGAACTGGAAATGTCCGATGAGGACATCTGGAAAGTTATTATGGGCGAATATGACGGGGCCGGACAGAAACCAAGAACGTGGGATGAGTCCGAGTAATTCCTCCGATCAGAGATTGCTGAGCAATTAAGGGGAGCGTATGGCACGAGTGAGGAGCGTAGGAAAGAGATGGTGGGTTGGAGCCGTCGGCCTTCTGGGGCTGTGCGTGGCTGCCGGAGCGCAGCCGGCCTATAGTCAGCAAAGTGTGGCGGTTCGCGCGGGACTGGTGAAAGGCTCTCTTCCGGTGGATGACCCCACGGCAGCGGCCTGGGCTACTGCCTCCGTGTCAGAATTTCCCATGTCTCCTCAGGTCCATTGGCCGGTTCGCATCACGGATGTCACTGCGAAAAGCGTCAAGGTTCGTGGCCTGCACGATGGCACCACGGTTGCGATTTTGTTGGAATATTCGGATCCGTCAGAAGATCCCGAGGATGCTGCCGCGTTGGAGTTCATGGTCGGCGACACCAAGGCCCACTTTGCTCACGGCCAGCCGATGGCGCAGGTGGAGGGTGGTCCCGTCAATATTTGGTATTGGAAAAATAAAGACGGCAAGGGGGCGGACCTGGGCGCGAAGGGCTTCGGCACGCTCAAGCCACACAGCCATCAAGATGTAAAGGCAAAAGGTGTCTACCAGGGTGGAGCGTGGAAGGTCGTCTTCTCCCGACCATTAAACACGGAGCACGTCGCGGAAGATACCCAATTCAAGCCGGGAGAATTTGCCAGTATCGCCTTTGCCATCTGGGACGGGAAGAAGATGGACACCGGCCAGCCCAAGGAAAAGGGATCTGAAAAGGCCATTTCCTCATGGTGGTATTTCCGGGCAGATGCCCCTCCGGACTATTCGCCGTACATGTATGCATTACTCGCGGTGGCCTTGGCACTGGGCTTTGAGATGGTCCTCGTGAGACGTTTAAAGAAAGGGTCGTGAGCATGAGGGCGTGGCGAAGAATACGTGTAATTGGAGCGGTCTCAGTCGTCGTTGGACTCTCGGGCCTCATCGGAGCCGGGGGTTGCTCGATGTTTCAGAATGAACAATCCGCGAAGGGCAAGAAGCTCTACGCGCACTATTGCATGCATTGCCACGGCGAAACCGGAAAGCAGAATGAGGGTTTCAATTGGTCCTCCATGACCGACCCGAAACCGAAAGATTTATCCAATAAATCTGAAATGGGCACATTCAAAGACGAAGATATCTTCGCCACGATCTCGCGTGACATGAAGGATACGAGCCCGAATGGCGACAAGATCGGTGACGATGAGTTTGCCGTCCCGACCATGCCCACCTTCAAGTACACGTTGTCAGAGGAAGAAATCTGGGCCATCGTCGGATACGTGCGCTCCTTGCACGGTAAGAAGTTGGAATTTAACGTCGAGGGTCGGAAGAAAGAGCTCCAAGACGCCAGCCTGTCAGCAGAGCAGAAATACAAAGAGGCGGAGCGGTTGGAGCAGGAAGCGGAAAAAAAGGCCAGCGACGAAGCCGACAAGAAGGGTGTTGAAGTCGACGATAACGCCTATGCCAAAGAAATGCAGGCAATGGGACAGGCCAAAAAGGAACTCGACCAGGCCACAGCCGCACTGGTAAATTTTACGACCAGGCCAGGCAAGGGCGTGAACATTGCGCGTCCTGATCTGAATATGAAGCCGGATGCCGCCGCGAAACTGGCAGAAGTCGGCAAACAGATCTATGTGACCAAGTACGGGTGCAACGGATGCCACAAAATCGGTGAGGAGGGTGGCAAGGTGGGCCCTGCTCTGGATCGGGCAGGCTATCGGTTGAATCCCACCTGGGTCTATCGTTGGTTGCGCAACCCGCAAGCGATGAAGCCGGACACGCGCATGCCCAGTTTGGGGCTGAACGATGCGGACGCAAAAGCCGTGGCACTCTATCTGAAAACGCTCCGTGCCCCGAAACCTGACAAGCCTCTCGGCAAAGTTGGAGAGGAATAGCCTAGGGCACCTCCTTCCACGTGCTGATCCACAGCGTGATGAGAATCACGACTCCGGCCAGGACGTGCTGCTGAAACATCGTGAAGGCTTGTGGCGGCGTCACGGGCAACCGTAGACGCCGCGCCTGCCAGAGAAAGATCCCCGCAGGCAGCGTCAGGGCTACATAATATCCCATCCCTAGACTGGACAACTGTCCCACAATTATCAGGCAGACCACCATCCCCAACAGGAACAGTCCGACCGCCATAGGGACGGCTGTCCCGAAGAGGAGTGCGGACGACTTCACTCCGATGCGGAGATCGTCCTCGCGGTCCTGCAGCGCGTAAATCGTATCGTAGGCCACAGCCCAGCAGGTCGTGGCGGCAAAGAGCCACCATGCCGCCGGAGCGATCGTTCCCTGTGAGGCGGCCCAGGCCATGATCGCTCCCCATCCGAACGCGATCCCCAGCACCGCCTGCGGGATGTGAATCCATCGTTTGCAAAACGGATACACGGCCGCCAAGAACAACGCGATGGGGCTGAGGAGAACGGTGAACCAGTTGAGGGTGGACACGAGGCCTGCCGCGAGAACCGCGAGCCCGAATGCGACGAGGAGCGCTTGCCGGGGAACCAGCCGCCCGGCCGCCAGCGGACGGTTGCTCGTACGCACGACGTGTTTGTCGATATTGCGGTCGGCAAGGTCGTTGAACACCACGCCCAGGCTCCGCATCACGAAGGCACCCAAGATGAAGATGACGATCAGCTTCATCGGCGGGCGGCCCTGATTGGCCAAGACCAAGGACCAGAGGCTTGGCAGCAACAGCAGCCAGGTGCCCGATTGGTTGTCCAGGCGAATCAGGTCAGCGACGCCGCGCCATGTCCAGGGAGGCGAGCTGCGTCCGGTTGATTCGGGGGCAGATATCACGCGCTGGACCATATCGGAGCACACGAAGCCTGTCAACGCGATCTGTCGCGGTTGTCATGTCTTTGCGAGATTGGGTATAACAAAACTATTGTGCAGCGATTAATAGGTAGTTGGATCAGGTGTCGCAGTCGGCAATCGTCCCGGTGTGCTCTTGCGGCGCTCATGGCGGCAGTACTTGTCTCGTCCGGATGCCAGTATTTCAGCCCGCGTCACGTTCTGACGAATTACAATCTTCCATTGACCGTCTTTCTGCGGCTGGACCCGAGCATCGGCGCTGCAGCCGTGGACTATCACGATTCCTGCGGGCAAACGGTGGTCTTACCCATCCATGATCCATTAGCGGCCGAACTCAAGAAGCGAATGGAGCAGGTGTTCGAGCGGGTCGTGATACAGGCCGACCCGTCCAGCGAGGCGATCGATGGTGTGGTGGATGTGGCGTTGGGGCCTCGACGGGTAGACATGTTTGTCGTCCGTAAAGCCAATAAATCATATCCCGCCACCATGACGCTGGGCCTTGATGTGGCGTACACGGATCTGCAAGGTACCGTGCTGCACAGCAAGAAGTTACAAAGCGCGACCACGGGCGAGGTGGATGCGCGGGCGGAGACGTGCGACATCAGCGGACTCGATAAAGTGGCCAAAGAAGTCATTGCCACCGTCGTGGAAGGCGTCGCTCAACAGCTCGGTACCGCCACTAAAATCCGCGAGCAAGCCCAGTTCAGAAAAACCCAGGGCGGAGCGACGATTCAGGGAGGGTCGTCACCGCAGATCGCTCCGTCTTCTGCGGCCTTGCCGAATGTGCCGATGGTTCCAGCGTCGGTAGTGGCCGCCGGGACTGAAGCTTCCACGTCACCGCCCGCTGTGCAGACCGGGAAGACGCAACTGTCATTTCGCACCATTCTGCGGGACCAGAATCAAAACCATGTCCTGGAGCAAAATGAACGCTTCAGCGTGGAGTTTGAGGTCAAAAATGAAGGAACGACCGCAGCCGATGCCGTCGCGGTGGATCTCAACGGGCATCCTGCAATTGTCGCATCTGTGAAGACCCCTGTCTCTGTAGGCCTGCTTCAGCCGGGTGAAATTCGACGAGTGACGGTAGAGGGGACAGTTGGCAAGGTGTCGGAAGCAGAACAGGCGGAGTTGATCTGCGCCTTGCAGGCCGCATCGAACGTCGCGCTTCCGTCGCCGAAGAAATTCTTCGTCGCCATCAAGCCGGATGCACCCGATGCAACCGAAGTCGTGTCGGTGGATGTCGACCAACTTCCCGGTAAGAAAGGCAAACCGCTACAGCCGCAGGCGGTGGCCATTGCGATCGGAGTCGGTGCGTTTCGGGATCAGGCCATGCCGACAATGAAACTGGCCGCTCACGATGCCGAGGTCATGAGCGCGTACTTCACGTCCGTGATGGGGATTCCTCCGCAAAAGGTCAAGGTCGTGCTGGATGCCAAGGGGTTGAAGGACGATTGGATCGAAGCGTTTGAACAGTGGTTACCCAAGCAGGCGGGAACCCACACTACGGCCTACGTGTATGTCGCCGGCCGAGCCATCGTGGATCATGAGACTGGTGCTGTCTCTCTGCTGCCCTATGATGCGACGATATCCGGATCGACTCGCGCCTATTCCCTGGCCAGGTTGCAGCGAGCGCTGGCGGGTGCACCGGTCAAACAGGCCGTTGTGATGCTGGATCTGTCTCTGGAACCATCGTCCGGTTCCGATCCCGCTCGCGTGGCCGTGCCCCGATGGATCTCGCAGGAATCCGACGGGGAGCAGGAGCGAGTGATGCTGATGGTGGGGAATTCCACCCTGCAGGAAGCACAAGCTTATCAACCGGGCCAACATGGCCTCTTCACGTATTTTTTGCTCAAGGGCCTGCGCGGCGCCGCCGATCTCGATAAGAACGGCTCGGTGCTCACCGGTGAACTCTGCGCCTATGTGCAGAGGCAGGTGACAGCCATCGGTCGGTCGACGTCAGGGAATACGCAGCAGCCCCTATGCCTCCCGGAAGCCGGCGGAACCTCTCCGCTCAGACAGCTTCGTCTCAGTAAGTTGCCCTGACAGTTCGTCACTGGTGCCGATGCCGGAACATGCTGCTGGACGGACCGATTCACGGGCCGTCGCGTTGTGTTCTGCCTGTTGATTGTGCTCACGACAGACGATACAAATACGAAGCCTTGGCAATCTCCTCGCCCTCACGGTGCTCATTCTTGTCAGCCTCGGTCGTGGCGTTGTGCTGTTAGAGGTGGCAACGGGATATCTCTATGAGCGTGCGGAACTGGCCAACGGAAAGCGGACGGTGGATCTGTATTTGGGCCGGACGACAGAGGTTCGTTCAGGAGGAAAAGAAGCGGAGAAAGCATCGATCACGCCGCATCCGTACCTGCTCTATGTGCATACGCCCAATATGACCGTAGATGGGTATCAACAAACAAATTCACTCGGGTATCGAAACACAGACTTTACGGTGGAGAAACCGGCCGACACGATTCGTATTGTGGTCTTGGGCGGGTCCACCACGTTCATGTGGCCCTACGTCAAGAACCCCGCCGACACGTGGGTTGCCCGCTTCGAAACCAAACTCCAGGCGATTTCGAGCAAACAAGTCCAGGTGATCAATGCCGGAATCAATTATGGCACGAGCGCGGAAGCCTTAGCCGGGTATGTATTTCGCCATCGGTATCTACAGCCAGACATCGTGATTTATCACGGAGGCGGAAACGATGTCCTGCCGTTATTTTTTGACCACTACAATCCTGAGTATACGCACTTCAAAAGCGCCGGGAGCGGGAGGAATCCGAGACCGGGTGAAAAGCGCATGCTCGCGAACAGCAATATGATCAGAATTCTCTATGCGCGATGGCTCGAGCCCGTCGGATCGGTGGTGGTGACGCAACCGTTTTGGGAAGTGGAGCCGTCGGTCGCTCTCGAACGGGTCCGGCAACAGGCCCCGATTGGGTTCGAGCGAAACCTGGATTCGCTCATCACCCTGAGTAAGACTTCAGGGGCGGACGGGGTCCTCTTCGGGTTCCTGCAGGCGAGAAAACAATATCTCAACAAGAATGCCGGGGCCTTCAAAGGTTATGAAGATGCGTTGATAGTAGGGCTAGAGAAGAATTACGAGGTTTTGGCCCAAGTCGGACGCCGGCACAATGTTCCTTTTGTTATCCCGGCGCAGGATCGATTTCAAGACGACTGGTTTCAAGACAATTGCCACCTGACTCCCGAAGGAGAAGACGTGAAAGTGCAGATCATGTTCGAAGAGTTGAAAACCCATCCTCAACTGTTAAAGGACGCGACGGCTTCAAAGTCTTCCACTCATTGACAGGTGTTTCACCGTCTGAGTAATATTGCGCCTCATCCCGCCTGGCCGGCGTAGCTCAGTTGGCAGAGCAGCGGTTTCGTAAACCGCAGGTCGGTGGTTCGATTCCACTCGCCGGCTCCATTTTAACCTTGATTTTTCCTTTACTTGGGTAGGGGCCAGCTCTATAGCCGGCCTACCCAACTCCTTCACTGTAACGGTTCTTGTAACGGTTTCGGCTTGATAGTAGTTGCTCATCTTGCCAGCCGCCTCTCTGAGATCTGATTCATTCAGGATATTGTAGCGGTCAAAGACACTTCTAGTCTTATGACCGGAAATCGCCATCGCAAGTTTTTCTGGGATGCCCGCTTTGGTCATATTGCGAATGGCGGTGCGCCGCAGGTCATGCACGAGTCGGCCTTCTCGCCCCACTCGCTTACAAGCCGTTTTCCAGGATTTCTTAATGCTCTTCACTGGTCGTCCTTCCCTGGCGCAGACCCAGGGGCACTCCTTAAAACATCCTTGTTGTCGCCTCTTCGCTTCCGCCAATACCAGGTACAAATCATTCGTCATATAGACCACTCGCTGGGTCTCGGTTTTTGTCTGCCTTGGAGCAAGTGAGATTCTCTTTAGCAGCAAATCCACCTGAGACCATTTGAGGTCCAGTATTTCGCCAATACGCATTCCCGTGTGATACCCAATGGTCACAGCCACCTGGGCATAGTCGGGCAATGCTCCACGCACCGACAAATACTCCTCCTGAGTGAAAAACCCGCTTCTGACATTGTGCTCTTCGAGCATCGGAATGTCCGGGATGCCGACCACCTTCGGAGGCATTTGCTTATGGGCAAGATGAAACATTCGCTTGAGGCATGAGAGCTCCCGGTTAATCGTGCCATTCGTGGCCTTCTCGCTTTGGCGCATCGAAATGTAACCCCTAATCCGCTCCGTCGTGATCGCAGAGGCCCGCATGCCACCGAAGTAAGGGGTCAGATGTTTGAGATAGTCTTCCATTCGTCGAGTAGAGCGGCGTTTATTGATCGCGTAGTCTTCTCGGATGGCGGTTGTTAGCTCATCAAACCGTGTCTTCTCCATCCGCACGCCACTGAACGTCCCCGTTGCGATGTCCCCTTCACGCTTTTTCAGAAGCCGCCTGGCCACTTGCTTATCGAGTGTCCTCGCCGACTCGTAATAGGGCTGACCGTCCTTGTGGAATTTGATCCACCACGGACCGCCCACCTTCTTGAGACCTGTTACCGGGTCTTTGATAGTTCGCCGATATAACGTTCCCATCTGATACGGCTCCTCCTATTCGTCCACCAGGTCAGCCACCTTCACGTTAAGGGCCGTGGCTAACCGGCGGAGCGTGGACAGACGAGGGTCAAAAACCCCCGTCTCAATCCGCGCAATGGTGACATATCCAACCCCCGAGACCTTCGCCAACTCCCGCTGGGAGAGGCTCGACCAGAATGTCCTGGCCAGATATTTGTAAGACTTAAAGACAGTTAGCGTGGTGGAAGTTTAGTGCAAACCTACTGCTCACCCAGCAAGATCTGCCAGATGGTCCAGCGGCTCATGCCAATCCCCAACCAGATCCGGCAGTTCCGGGACAAGGTGGTAGAGCATATGATTTCCACCGACCACTTGCTTGGTGACCAGTCCCAACATGCAGAGGTCAGCGAGCACATTATCGGCCCAGCCATAGCTCTTGCCCAAGCGGTCCTTTAACCTATTCCGGTCAATACCCGGCTCCCGTGCAATACAGGAGAGCACGTCCGCTCGATCTGTCCTTATCGAAGACGTCACCACGCGCCGCAGCAATTCCAGCTCGTGGTTTGTGAGCACAGTCCTGCCGTGAATGCAGGCCAGCCCACGTCCCAAAGTCCGAAGTTGCTGTAATGCGTGAAATGGCTCCTCCACCTGTATTTCTTCAATCTCATACGCGTAACCGCCATGCTCGTTATTTACCCTCGACGTTATCGGCACTCCACGCGCCTTTGTTAAGAGAGTGGCGAGGCCATTAAGTGTCTTTCTCTGCTCGCCTCCTTCTACGCATGGACTATCTGTACTGTTCAATGCGTCACTGATCTGCTGACGCATCAAAACCCCATACTGAGGATACTGCGTGGCACGCACCTCTTCGTTCCAAAGCATTTCCAAACCCGCGTTCTTCTCGTCATCGGTTAGCGAAGGGATGCGAATAAAAAGGAACCGCGGACCAATTTGGTCCATGTACCGCTGGTGGTCTCGAATACATTTGGGTGTAATACAGGCCACCATAGAGAACTGGCTTTTCGACTGTAGCAGTCCGCGAGTGCCTGTCTGTTTTGAATACTCGCCATCATAGATTGCCGTGAGATCACCTAGCACCTTACGGACTTTGTCATCATGCATCGATAGCAATGCAGTGAGTTCTTTAACCACCCACGTCTTGCCGTTCAGCTCATCCAGGAACTGCTTCTCCAGCCCTTTGCCTTTTTCTACGTAGCCGCTCAGAAAGCTATTCTCCGTCACATTGTCCACGAAATAGACGGATTCATGCCCTTTTAGCGGCATTATCGAGTCCGTCTTCCCAGACGACGGTCCGCCCACCACTAACAACCATAGGGGGCAGGGGTGCGTCCCGATGGTGAACTTTCTGCTGACCGTCACGGCCAGCACTAACTCGATGACGTCGTGGATATGAGGGGAACTAAAGAACCGACCGAGGGTTTCGTGAATCTGCATAAGTCGCTCGCTCATCCCCAAAGAATCCAACTCTGAAATTCCATTCGGCTGTAACCGCGCCAGTGCTTCACTCCCTCCTGTAGTCGCTTCCTCACCCGATGTATTTGTCATTAATTTGCCTTCTGCTGGATCAATTCATGCCAAGGTTGAAACCTCGTCTGATAGGAATTTATGGAGCCTCCCATAGCAAACCATTGTATTTACATGGCATAACCTCGTTTGTTGCATATTCCACTTGTCTTAACTGACACGGCTCCTCGAACGATCCAAATAAGCCATTGTTATTCATAACTTTATCGCTCTCGGTTCAAAGGACACACCAGTCCCTTTGCACCCGCTTCGGCGCTTTTGCTCAATCTAGGAAATCAGGGAAGTCGGCTAGAGGTGAAATCGTCGGTGTCAGTTAAAGCATCTCTCATATTCACCTCCTATAAGATAAACAACTATTCCAACGTATTTGTGCCAGCGGGATACACCGGTACCATCAAATAAATTTTGGCAAGGGGGGCGTGAGGAATTATTTTGGTAGGGGGCCGTCGCGCGCACAGCTCCTCTATAAGATAAACACGGAATTTTTTGGTTTTGTAACAGGCCTTGAGGGAATGTAATCTGCTCCTAATATGATCCTAATGGGAGACGGCATCGCAGTCGTGCCCATCACGAAAGGGTCGTCTACCAAATAAACGTATTGTAGGGAGGCTTGTTTCCTTGTTTTGAGAATTTTTAAAGGCGGCGCGAATTGGGGCAACTTTAATCTACGGGGGCAAGCCTGGCGCGATGCCGCATCCGCCCTCTACTAGTTAAATGAGGCTTGGGCAGCTTCTGTCACGGAACCAGCGGGGTGGGCTCTCTGGTCATGTTCCTTCCGAAAAGTTTGGGGATGGCAGCTAGGTGAAAGGAGCTTCCGTGTGTCGCACATACCGACACCATTCAGAAAACCGATGCCAATCGTCTAGGTGAGGAGGCCCTGGGCAGTGCGAGAAATTATTAAGCGGTTGGTCACCCAAATCAATAGACTGGCGCCCTCTGGGTGTGATCCGGCTATGCTGCGGTTCCACCAAGCAGCGTCTCAACAGCCGTGAGCAACTCATCCGCTGTCACCGGCTTCGGTAGAGTCATATCGGCCCCCAACACCTGGGCCGCGCTGAGCATCTCATCCATGCCCAGTCGTCCAGAGATAGCGATTATCTTGGATGCACGAGTTTCCTGCCGCAGCTTTGTGATCACCTCTAACCCGTCGCCGTCTGGCATGTAAATGTCGGTGATCACGAGATCAACTGGAGTCTCGCGAAACACTTTGATTCCCTCCGAGCCAGTTGAGGCTTCGCGGACCGTATGTCCCGCCTTTTCCAGAATGGCCCGAAACAAACCTCTGACAGCGCCTGTGTCCTCAATGATCAAAATCCCAGCCATAGAAGGTAGCGTGGTATATGCGGAATTTCATGTGGGGGGAACCCGCTTATGGACCAGTCCATTCGGCTCTATTTCATATTTATACAAATGAAAAATACGTACGCGGCTAACGGCATGGGGTCCCAATTCGTCAACGTTCGCCCGTGCGCACAATACTCATGAGTCGGACCGCGAGGTAGAACCGATCCCTGCCTCATCATGGGCATATGCTCATGCGAGGTGATAATTGATCGCACGCCACACCTCCCACTGGTAGAGCATTTCCCATCCAATGTGGAATGTCCTTCTCGACGATGGCTCCCGTAGAGTCGCGGCATGCAAACCGCTTACTTTCCCGGCCACGTCACGGACCTTCCCATCGGGTGCACGCTCTGTCTGGCTCACGAGGGCGTGATGGGCCCAGGGTGGGTGTGGACGTGCTCTGCCGCCCGCTGTCATGTCCAGATCCCACTCTTGGCGAGTCCTGGGATGGTGGTCCTGCTGTCCCTGCAACTGCCTGGGACCGCACGGATTCGGATGGAAGGCCTCGTCACATGGCTCGCGAGTCGGAGTTTGGGATGGAGTTCCTCTCTGGCCACTCAACCATGAACCAGGAAACGTTCACGGTATGAAACACCTTGGCAGTTCGCTGTTGCTTGGAGTGCTCGTGGCGATGATGGTGGTGCTGGTCTACTGGGTTCGTACCCCGCATCCGGGGGGGCTGCGAGGGAAGGCCCCCTACAACCGCACCCTCACTCAACTGGATCTGATCGACGACCAAGCCCAGCACTGACCTCGTTGCCCCAAACTTACGCGGCCACCCGCTCCCTTTGGGGTACTCCCTCAGTGGAATAGCCGGATAACCCCCTTTGTCCTATTCTTCGTAGTGGAGAGTGATTCGCAAGGCACGGCGTTCTTATCCAAGACCGGTCGTCTTGAGGGAGTGTTGATATGAATTCTGCCGCTCCTCCACAGTCTCCGCAAATCCAACTTATCACCATCGATAGTCGCAAAGCGGATTCCCACGGTTCCTGTAAGGTTCACGCTTCGGTGAATGTCTCACCCACCAAGCGGCACCGGTATCGCATGATCGCCTTGGCGTCTGTGCATGCCTATATCGCCTTCCACCTGATTTCCTGGCATGTCTTCGGCATTGAGATTTGGGGCAAGACTGCGATGATGGGTGTGCCCTCTCTCGCCAAAGGGACCATCAATGCCGCAGCCATCATGGTTATTCTCATCTTAGGCTCGATCTTGATCTGGGGACGCGGGTTCTGTGGTTGGGTCTGTCACATGCGCGGGGCGATCGAATTCGCTGACTGGATCCTACGCAAACTCAAGGTCCGCCAATACCTGAAGCTGCGTGAAAAAAACGTGCTGGTCAATACGCCACATCGCTGGCTTCTGCGGGTAGGAGCCCTATTTGTATTGCTGTTGCCGGTCATCATTCTTATTCATAACGTGGGATTCGCTCCCAAGGTGAATGTGATGGCGCCGGTGCCAATGGCAGATTTACCTGGCTATGAGGGCAAAGCGTTCGCAAAAAAGACCGCATTCTTCAATTTTGACATCAATCCGACGTGGGATGATTATCTGCTGGCATTTGGCTTAGCTGTGTTCATTCAATTCACGATGAGCATCGTGATGAACTTGCGCTACGGACAGGGCGCATTTTGCCGGATCTTATGCCCCTACGCTCCGATGATGGTCCCGCTCATGAACATCTCCCCGGTGCAGGCAAAAATCACGCGTGTGGCCCAGTGCACGGGCTGCCGCGATTGCAGTAATGCCTGTCCGCAAGGCATCGACGTCAGTCGAGAGATCTTCCATTTCGACGGGAAAGTGATTAACACCGAATGCATCAAATGCTATGCCTGCATCGATGCCTGCGATGACAATGTTCTAAAGGACACAGCTGCGCCAGGCGTTCCCCAGACCGATAGATTGAAACCGTATGAGAAGCGTCCCTGGCAGCAGGAGGTGATTCGCAAAGATGGCCATCTGACAAACGCGAGGCATATGCAGGTGTTCGAGCCGCTCGGCCCCGTGGCGGATTTCACATCCATGGTCGTAGCCCTGATTTGCGGCGGCATCACGTCACGGTTCGGCGGATTCTGGTTTTACCCAGGCGCCATCATCTCGTTCATCGTGTTTAGAGAATGCTGCATCTATATGAGCAACTGGTCGGCCGCACGGAAGAAGAAAGCATTCATTTCAATAGTTGAGTCGTAGACCGTTACAAACAGAGCGTCCACTTCCATGGTGGACCATTGCACACAAGGAGGGCCGAATGAATACAGCGACAAAAGTGCACGATTACTACAGCCTGATCACAGAATTTTCGATGTATCTCAAGGAGAAAAAGTCCTATTGGCTGGCGCCTGTCATTTTTGTCCTATTGGCCATGAGTGCCCTTGCCTTTTTTCTCGAAGGTAGTGTGCTCGCTCCGGCGATCTATTCGGTGTTCTAAACTCGGGAGCGCACGCGTCTGTTCGCAGAGGGCACACTTGTGCGCCCTGTCTTAGGCGTTGCTTTTGCGCAATGGTTCACTGACGGCGAGGAAACGTGTCGTGACACACATGGGCGAGCAGACCGTGCACTTCGTCCTCACACTCGCGCACGTGTAAAAGTGTGCTCTTTGCTTGGCAAGTCACGCGTCTTACTCAATACTATTTCAATGTATACATCTCCTTCAGAAGGACAGCCCGCGGCCCGAACGTTTTCGCACGACGATCGGAATCAACGCATGGCCCATCGAGGAAGCATAATCTCCACAGCCCTGATCACATTGGTGATCGCCCTTGCCATCCTCCTCGTCCTCGAAGGCCTGTCGCGGGTTGTCCTGACGGTGCGCGCAGACCTTTCGTCGCAAGAGCCGGACTGGTATCAATACGCCTCTGACGTCGGATGGGAACGACGTCCCTACTTCAAAGGGCTGGTAATCGGGGAGTGGCATGGGCACGATTCATCTCGATACCTGCGCGAGTTTGACACGCAGGGTTTTTTCGCCATTGACACGGCCCAGCTCCACGACACGGCCCATAAGCGTATCCTTGCAATCGGAGATTCCAATACATTCGGCTGGGGCGTGCCGACCCGCAGTGCATTTCCGGAAGTCTTGGACGACCTGCGTGAAGACGCCGACGTCATCAATCTGGGGGTGAGTGGCTATACGTCGTTCCAGGGGTATGAAATTTTGGCCAAACATTTCAACACGGTTCGGCCTGATCTGGTCATTGCCTCGTTCAGCTTCAACGATCGGCGTGTGGTGCCGTCGGAAGAGGCCATTGACAGCCGGGAGAAGTTCGAACGAGAGGCACTGTCGCATCAGTTCGACCTTGTCCGTGAAAAGGTCTATCTGTTTCGGATCATACGGAGCGTCATGTCCAAGTTAGGCCTGGGTAAGGGTCGCGCTGACACTGACATCCTGGTCGATGCCAGAAGCGCCAGGACACGTGTCTCAGCGGAGCAGTATCGGCAGAATCTGGAGCGCATCGCACGGTTCTGTCGGGAGCGGCAGGTGCCGCTGGTGTTTGTCTTGTTCCAGGATAACCCGGCCCACTCTGAACATTTGCGGGCTGGCATCACCCACATGAACCATGGGCGGTATGAACAGGCTGAGGCGGAGCTGCGCGTCGCAGTCAGTTTGGATAACTGGTTCTCAGAGTTGGCCCGGAAGTATCTGGCCGTCGTCCTGGACCATCGGAAGGCTTCGGAGGAAGCGAACTCAGTGGCGACCCTGACGCTGCCCGTCGGAAGGTTGATGCACGGCGGCAGACCACTCCGTCTCGATACCGAATACAACGAGATCGTACGCGCCGTCGGGGAGAAGTATGGCGCGACCGTTGTCGAAGCCGGGCAGGCACTCGCGCAAGATGCTAGTCTCTATCTGGATATGGCCCATCCGGATGAACGAGGTCATCGCCTCGTTGCCACGATCTTGAATCGCGCTCTCGACGGTCTCTTGCACGACCCTCGGGTTGCTGCTCAGCCGGTATCCAATTGAAAGGCATTCACACGATACCGACTTATGCTCAAGCTTGCGGTTCCCCTCGGTAAGTTCATCCATCTGGAGTCGCTTTTTCACTACCAGACGATCCTCCAACATACGTTGTAGGGATTCACATACTGTCCCGCCGCGGGAGGGGCAAACGCGAGTCTGCTCACGCACGCATTCCGAACCATAACGCGCACCAGCTTCCATTTCCTCAATTGCGGATCAGAGTTATCATGGGGTAAGCGCATCCACCAGCGCCTGAACTGTCAGCGGGGCATTCCCTCCTGCGAGTTCTCCTGTCCTTTGCTCTGAAGTTCGAGCCGCTTGTCATAAATCCGCAGCAAGGTCTGACTCTGCGGACTCCCGAAGTGCATCGTCTCGCCGGTCGTCTCTCCGGTGCCATGCGTCAGATTGGACACGATATGTCTGACCTGAGCGGCACGCGTCACGCATTGACCAGCTGACACCGCTGCTCAGATGGTCGAGACCGGCACCGTGCCTGTCCGATCATCCAGCGCACATTCGATGCGTGTGCCGTGTCCTTGCTGCTTATGCACCCATTGCAGCAGAGTTCGGATTTGATCCAGTGTCAGAGCGGACGCGAGGCCGCCCGACAGATCCACATGGATTTCATTCGGACGACGAGGGGCATTGGTGC
>CAZKVY010000074.1:0-18384 GCA_964556305.1 uncultured Nitrospira sp.
TAGGAGACGAAATGCTAAAGAGCTAACTCTTATTCTTTTACATTATCAAGAAGTTGCCTGGAGGGTTCCTCATGTCCAGCCCCGAACAAGCGCCCCGCCGTCAATACGTGAATTTCACCTTCTATAAATTCGATCCGGCCTGGCGTCGGCTGCCTGAAGATGAGCGCACGCGCGGCAAGCAGGAGTTTCTCCGTGCCGTCGAGGAATACCAGGGCAAAGTGCTCGTCATCGCGTACACGACCGTCGGTATTCGCGGCGACTGCGACCTGATGCTCTGGCGCATCAGCTACGAACTCGAGTTGTTCCAGGAAATGAGCACGAAGATTCTGTCGTCCGGATTGGGCAAGTATCTGCTCAATCCCTATTCGTACCTCGCGATCACCAAACGCTCAATTTACGTCGACAATCACACCCATGAGAACCAGGAAAGCAAACGCCTGACCGTGGTTCCCGGCAAGGCGAAGTACATCTTCGTGTATCCATTTGTGAAGACTCGCGAATGGTTCTTGCTCACCAAGGCCGCCCGCCAGGGCATGATGGATGAGCACATTGAAGTCGGCCATCGCTTCCCCTCGGTCAAACTCAATACCACCTACTCGTTCGGTCTCGACGATCAAGAATGGGTCGTGGCATTTGAGAGCGACAAGCCGGAAGACTTCCTGGATCTCGTCATGGCACTGCGGGAAACCGAGGGTAGCCGATACACCTTACGAGATACCCCGATTTTCACCTGTATCCGCAAGAGTCTGAAGGAAGCCTTAGATACGCTGGGCGGCTAAGATCGACGAACAGCTTGGACACTTTGCACGGCCTTCGATCCGCTGATCGAGGGCCGTGTGCGTTCTGCCCAAGACGGACCCCAACCGCGCAACACTCACTTCCATGTCAGCTGACACTCCGACCCATTCGGCCTCCGATTACTCCGCGGCATTCTACTCAGCGCTTGTCCCGGGACTCGGCCACCTGCTTCGCGGGCGGATGAAAGCTGCGTTTTTCTATGGCCTCGTCACGATTCTGCTTATCATCCTGAGTGGAGCCCTGGGACGTATCTCCGGCCGAGCCGCGGAAGTCTTCTTTTTCATGCTGCTGGCACTTCCATGGTGGGCGCTTCAGAGTTACGACGCCGCACTCGGTCCGGACGCTTCGGGCTCCGATCTTGTAAGAACCGGCCGCGTGGCCTGGGCGGAAGGGCATGATATCCGGTTCCTTGGCCTCCTTTTTCTGGTCAGCGCCGCAAACGATGCCATCATCATTGCCAGGAACCCCGAATACCTGTTGCCATTTTTCTGCACGAAATTGGACGGGGTCGCCGGCTTCGTCACCAAAGCCCTTTCACCGTTTCTTCATACCTGGGTCGGATACGGCTTCTTGCGCCTCAAGAAATGGTCACTCCTGGTGTACTTGGTGTATGCGGCCTACGGTACCACCAATGCGCTCGTTAACTTGACCTGTTTCGGACCCGGTCGCATTCGGAACACCCTGCTGATCGCCCTCATTGCCTTCACCAGCTACATCCTCTGGCGGCGAAGGATGTTTCAGCGCTGACCAGAGCCCCATGGAACCCGGAAGGTTGCATTTTGACACTCGACTCGAGCCTGTGTTACCTGTAATAGCGATACCGTTCCACATCCTCAGACGGAGCAGCTCCTATGGCCGAAAACAACGCGGTCTATGCGATTCGCCATCCTGACGGTTCTGTGACTCTGTATATCGACGAAGAATATGCCATCGATCGTGGCGTCGACCCGGCCAAGCTGGTGCGGGTGGAAATCCCGCGAGAATTGTTCGTCAGCGGTAGCATCCAACACATTCGAGAATACGTCGCGGTCTACCTTGAGAACAGCCATCAGGGCACGGCCTGAGCGAACCTTTTACCTCGCACGAGAGGCCACACCATGTCCGCGTTACTCACCCCGGAACTCATCGCCTCCACCATCGAACAAGCACCGATCCAGGGCAGAATCATGCTCAAGCTGCTGCTCTTGCAGCATTTTGACATCACCGCCGAGGAGATCAGCCATATTGCGGCCGATCGACCGGACCCCCGCTGCGTAGCCGGCTCCAAACCGATCCACCAGATGGTCAAACAGGACGCGCTGCGGGATGTGACCAATCGAAGAGATGAGTATCGCCGCCGAGTCCGCCTGCGGCGCGAGCGTCTGTGGCTGCAAATGGAAGCCATGAAGGGAATGATTTCCCTGGCTGAAGGCATGGTGCGGGCGGCAACGGATCTTCTCCGGACTCGCTACAAGGTCGAGCCTGAAGCGGTGGATGCGATCAAGCAAGGCGCACGCGCGGCCGTTCCCAAGCCGGCGATCCGCTTGCTGAATCGCCGGTGGGACGAGGACGATATTTCCGCTGAGGCCTATCAGGAAGCCAGGCTCGGTCTGGAAATCCAGGCACAGCTCCGCTTGATCGATAAGTACAAGAAGCGCCTCGAACTTTCGGAGCGGGAATGGAAATCGATTAATGCCGCTCCTATGCAGGATCACGAAATCGGCCATATTTGGGGTATCCCGGCCGGAAGCCTGGCCGGCCGAAAGGTGAAACACCTCCATCAGTACCTTCATGCCATTCAAACGAGCCTTCAAAAGGCCTCAGCCCAGGCGGTCCCGACAACGGGAGCCCTGGATCTTTGGAAAGAGACTCTCGCGGTGTTGAGCGAACGACCGGTGGAGCGATCCATCGCGCATTACGACGGGCTGGAGCGCACGGAAGAAGCGTTGGTGGAAAAACTCAGGACCTTCGTGTGGGGCACTCTCGGGGAAGACATTGAAGCGAAGTTCTGGCTGTCGCTTGTTCACGGCGCCAGCTCCAATGCCGTTCACTCTGAAAACACCCGTACCGTCTTCGGCTTGCAGCGACTCCTGGCAGTCCTCTCAGAGATTGATTCCAGCCCTGATGCCCTTGAAGAAGAACTCCTGGCCCGAACTGCGCCAACCCCCAAGGATGTCCCCGCGCTGACCGGCGAGGCAGCTCAACCTACGGCGGAAGAAATGGGGCAGATGCAACAGCATGTTCTGACCAGTTTCCTCGGGGAGTTACACAACGATCTTCAGCGATGACGCGCTTCCGGCAGCTGTGTGATCGATTCTGGAGCCCCACCGGCTCCAGGCTTTGCCAATTTTTCTTCTGCAACCGGCTTCTCAGGGCGGAGTGAATTTTGTATAATCCAATTATCATGCGGCACCATCATGACATGATTCCTCCACGATCGATGGCGAGAAACCCGGTATTGATATCGTGCATGTTGGTATTATTCCTGTCGACCAACCCGGTCGCCTCGCTCTGCGCTGCGGCGCTCGTGGAAGTCACAGAGCTCCTGGCTCATCCCGATCACTATAACCATCAGGTCGTTACCGTCAGCGGACGGGTGAGCAGTTTTCAACTCGCCACCAATCGCGACGGGCAACCGGCGTTCGGCTTTCTCCTGCAAGATACCGCGGGAACGGTCAAAGTGGTGGGTCTTGGAAAAGCGGACGTTCGGGAAGGTGACTATGTCGTGGTTGAAGGAATCTTCAGCCGGCTCCGCCAGGCCGGTCGCGCAATTGTTTATAACGAAATCAAGGCCACCTCGGTTCAATCCATGGCCAAGATGAATCCAGACCTGGTCGGTTAACCTCCCGCCTTCACTGCCGACGCGATCTCTTCTCCAAACCGTTCTCCCTGTCGCTGGATATCGACCACTCTGACATCGAAGAGCAATGTCTTACCGGCAAGCGGATGGTTTAAGTCCAGCACAATAACCTCCGGCTTGATCTCGGCCACATAGGGAAACACCACCCGCCCGTCCGGCGCCGTCGTCTCCAATTTTGCGCCAACGTGTTGCGCTTCCGCCGGCACGCGATCCCTTTGGACTTCGAACAATCCCTCCGGGTGGGTCTCGCCATACGCATCAACAGGCGGCACCCTCACGCGTCTGGTAGCACCGAGAATCATGCCATCGAGTCCGGCCTCCAGTCCGCGCAAAATTTCATTCTGCCCATGGGTATACACCAGCGGAGCCTCACCGACGGTACTCTCGATCATCTGCTCATCGTCGAGACGTACGATGTATTCGACGGACACGACGTCTCCCTTGGATACTTGCATAGGTCAGACTCCTTTTCAGATGCCACGACTAACACGAGTCATCGGTAAACACTCCCTCGCCCACCAGCTTCTGGCCGTCGCTCCGGAGGTCCCCATACCACCCTATCACGGCAACAAAAGGTGGTCATGTGAATAGCAGGAAGATCCAACCAAGCAGCCGAAGGAGGGCTCGTGCCGGTCAGCAGAAGGCGACAGTGAAGAAGGAAGGATAGACAGAAAAAAACGAATGCAGACTACCAGTGTCGGAAAGGACCTGAATCAAGATGCACAAACTTTCCACGGGGATAATATCCGACGCCCCCACAGCCAAGTCGCAAGGCGACTTCCCGAATAGTCCGTAAGGACACCCCAGGAATCTGCACATCGACCGCCTGCCCGGAGACATGGTAACTATGGCGCGCTGCGCGAGTGCCCATTTTGATCAGCTGTTCGTTATATTCCTGAGAACGATATCCGGACACGATATGGATGTCCCGCCGCCCGCCGATGCGGTGCTGAACGAGATTCACGAACTCGATGAGCTGCACGTCCATCGTCGTGGTTTCATTCGTATGGTGGCACCGAAGAAAGTAATTGAGCTCATGAAGCGCCGCCTCATCATATGTGCCGTTGTCAGTCCGGTACGTCACCGACAACCGTTCATCGGTCTGCAAATTGTATAAACTGATACGTCCCGTTGGAAGGCGCGACGCGAGCGCTTCTGCGGGAAGAGCCAGCCGGGCGACCAACAACGCCGTGCCCACTGTGACCGTACGCAAAAAATCCCGGCGATTTGACTGGGATAGGACCTCGGACGACATCAGTTCTACTCCTGGCGGAACATACGAATCATCGCTCGCGGCCGTCCCGGGCAAGGATAGGTGTTTCACGATGGGGACAACGCGCGTCCCGGGTGACCCAGGCGGACTACCCGAGGAAGCAGACCCTGTGAAAATGGGCTGACGTTATCTCGGAAGGAACCAGACCGGCAGATACCGAAAGACTCTCTTTCTTAACAAATACCCGAGAAGCGGTCAACCAATTTACATACCTCAGCAATCTGCACCAATCGCACGATCACTTCCTCTGCCCTTCTTCCGCGTGACACACAATATGTCCCCCATGGAAGGTCAATGTTCCGTCATCGAAGCGCGAGGCGAGAAACCCGGCAGCCGGCGTGCTTCAAGGGATCGCTCCATTCCATATTGGCGTAGCCGTCGGTAGAGCGTGGAGCGGCTAATGCCCAACTCCTGCGCAGCCCGACTTAAATTCCCTTGCGAAAGCGTGAAGGCTTTCATGATCAGGTCCGTTTCAATCCGCTGCTGATTGACCTTCAGCGAGATAGAGCTGTCCTCCTGGGGACCGGCCTGGCGCGGCATATCTAAATCTGCTGCGGTGATATGTGTTCCTTCTGCCATGACCACGGCTCGACCGATCCGATTGGACACCTCACGAACATTCCCCGGCCAGGAATAAGCCTGCATCGCCTCTAGCGCCTCACGAGTGAACCCGTAGAGAGGTTTATTGTAATGAGCGGCCGCCTGCCGCAAAAATGCCATGGCGATCAGCGATACATCTGCGCCGCGCTCCCGCAGCGGAGGCAGATTAATATGCACGACGCCCAGCCGATAATACAGGTCCTCCCGAAACGTCCCGTTCTCGATCGCTTCCTTGAGATTCACGTTTGTGGCGGCAATGATCCGGACATTCATCTCGATGGCCTGATGCCCGCCGACCCGCTCAAACGTGTGATCCTGGAGAAACCGCAACAGCTTGACCTGTAGTGCGCTGGGGAGTTCGCCGACCTCATCGAGGAACAACGTCCCGCCCTGGGCATACTCAACCTTGCCTTTTTTCTGTCCGACCGCGCCGGTGAAGGCTCCCCGCTCGTAACCGAAGAGCTCAGATTCCAAAAGACTTTCAGGAATGGCGCCGCAGTTGATCGGAATGAAGGGTCCCTGTCTCCGCAATCCTCGCGCATGAATCGCACGCGCGGTCAGTTCCTTGCCTGTGCCGCTTTCGCCCGTGATCAGAATGGGCGCATCGCTTGTCGACACCTTGCGAATCGCCTCAAAAATCCGGTTAATACTGGCGCTGATGCCGAGCATGCCGCTGAATTCTTCCGGCCCGCCGACCACCGGCGCGCCCCGAGCCTCCTGTTCAAGATCGGCGATTCGCGCCACTCGTTCTATACTCTGTTGTAAGTGGACCGCATCCAGCGATTTGGCCACGACATCACAGGCGCCGCATTGAACGGCGCGCACAGCCACGCTCCGTTCCGGTCGTCCCGTGTAAGCGATTACCTTTCCCACATATCCGGCCTGACGCAATTTTTGCAGGACATTCAAGCCATCTTCGGTAGACGGATGGGAAGGTGAATCGATATCCAAGAGCATGACCGGAGGGGCTTGTTCATGAATAGGCCACAGCGTCTCCGCGGTCCAGGTGGCCGTGGACATATCAAACGCTTCCCCCATCAATGCCTGCGCTGCGGAAACGGTCGACTCATCAGGTCCGACAATCAATACGTTATGCTTCGCCACAATTCGGCTCCTTTCGGCTAGGAATACTACAGGCGCCGGTCGGCATACCATCGTCTCACGCGCTGCGAGAAAAAGGTGCGGCTCACGTCCGGCAACACGGTTCGTTAGGAGAGCGACGACGGCGGGTCGAGCGAGTCGCACATGAACACATCAGCACCGAATGCCTTGGCCAGCGCAGGAAACGCGCCATTCTTTTCTTGAGTGGTGCGATCCAGCATGGCAATGATCGGCACTTGCGGGCAGGTTCGTTTCAGACGGGGAAGCGCCGTCTGCAGGGGCGTGGGAGAAGATGACAGCCCGACCACAATCACATCCGGGCGCAGTTCCTTGAGATGACGTTCCAATTGCGGGACAGCGGAAGTCATAGTGGCTTGATACCCATGCAGAGCGAACCAGTCCGCGTAACGGTATCCGCTGGTGACGTCTTCGTAAATCACCGCGACCGTCGGCCGCTTTGCGGCGCGTGCCCCCTTCCTACCTGTTGATTGCACCATAATTCCCCCACGGATGATCGAATCAGGTGGTGGTCTGAACGTGTGCGAGTTGAACTAAGCGCTGCTTCATTTGCGGTCCCCACCAGGTGAGGTCCTGCAACATGGCGACTTCTCTCGGGCTGAGTCTGGTCACGAGATCTGACCACCCTTGACGGAACGACCCCGTTCTTCGATCCACAGACGAGCGCTCGGCCACGGCATGGCCTTGCGCCGCCTCAAAAATGGCCATCAATGTGTTGGTATTAGAAATCCAGGGCCTCTTCATCCGTGAGAGCATAGGCCCAGAGAATCGACGAGGCTATCGATACAGGCGCGATTCCTGTGTCACAAATAGACAGTGCACAAACGTCGTGGTTGGTTCGACAGATTCGTGATCGTGATGCCCGTCACACCACCAGACCATGTTGCAAGGCATACCGGGTCAGCTCGGCATTATTTTTCAAATTCATCTTGTCCAGAATTCTTGCACGATACGTACTGATGGTTGTGACACTCAGATGAATGCTCTCAGCGATGTCACTAACGGTTTGTCCCGAGGCAATGAGGCACAACACTTCATACTCCCGATCCGACAATCGCTCATGCGGCAGCTTGTCGACCCCGGTTCGGACCGTTAACGCCAGCGCTTCCCCCACCGAGGCGCTGACATATTGTCCGCCCGCCATGACTTTTTTCGCCGCATGGACCAACTCCTCCGGCGCGCTGGCCTTCGTAAGATACCCTGCCGCTCCGGCCTTGAACATTCGAATGGCGTACTGATCCTCGGGATGCATGCTCAGGATCAAGACCGGCAAGGTGGGCGCCAATTGCTTGAGCTCCTTGAGCACCTCAGGACCGCTTCGTCCAGGCATACTGATGTCCATGACCACGAGGTCATACGTGTGTTCGCGAATCTCGTCGAGCATCTCCTGGGCATTTCCACACTCCGCCATGCTGGCGCCCTCGAATCCTTCTTCAAGGATGTCCTTCACCCCGCGTCGGAAGGAGGGATGATCATCGACAACTAAAATTCGCACAGTCGCTGTATTTCGCATCGTTCCCTCCACCATGCCGTATCCCCTTCCTATCGAGGCAATTGCAACGTAATGGTCGTCCCGTTGCCTTCAAGAGTGTCAATCTGTACATCCCCACCGAGAAGCCCGGCGCGCTCCCGCATACCCAGCAGGCCGAATGATCGGGCATCGGCCAGTCGATCCTGAGGAATTCCTCGCCCATTGTCGCTAACCTGCAGCAACAGCCCCACGCCCTGGTCTTCTAACCGCACATGAACCTCCGTCGCTTGAGCGTGGCGGGTCACATTCGTCAGCGCCTCCTGACAAATGCGAAAGACGGCAGTGGCCTGTTCCGGATCCACCCGCAAGTCCTCATGACTGACCGCACAGTGGCACGTAATCCCAGTGCGGCGCTGAAAATCCCGGCATTGCCATTCGATTGCCGCGACCAGTCCTAAATCGTCCAGTACGCCCGGGCGTAACTCGGCAACGATCCGCTGCACGGACGTAATAGTGCTGTCGACCTGCTCCTTCATGCCGCGAATTTTCTCATCGACCTTGGCACGGTCGCCGGGAACCAGCCGTTCCCCCAACAAACCGCCTAATCGGGATAGATCAATTTTCAGGCAGGTCAAGCCGACTCCCAGTTCATCGTGCAACTCTCGCGCAATGCGCCCGCGCTCCTCCTCACGAATCCCCTCCATCCGTCCGGAGAGCTTTCGCAGCCGGCGCAAGGAGTCCTGCAACTGCGCTTCGGCGCGCTTTCGATCCGTCGTATCCTTGAACACGACGACTGCCCCCACAATGTCTCCGCGCTCAGAAATGGGCGTACTCACATATTCCACGGGAAAACTCGTCCCATCCAGACGCCAGAACGCGCTGTCCACTTGCTCCCTGATCTCGCCGTCCCGAATCGTTTCCATAATCGGACAACTCAGTTCCCCGAACGGACGTTCGCAAAGATCAGGCGGGAACACCAGAGCGTAAAAAAATCGGCCGATCATCGCCTCCGCTTCCCACCCGAACATCTTCGCCGCAGCCGGATTCACGAACGTCAAACGCCCTTCTCCATCCACGCCGTAGATGCCTTCTCCCGCAGAATTCAGGACCACTTGATTGTGGTAGTGCAGACGGTCCAGTTGTTCTTCCGCAGACCGCCGCTCACTGATGTCCCGCATGATGATGGTGAAAAAGAGGTCCGATTTCCCCTTCCAGGACGTCACGCTCAATTCCAAGGGAAACTCATCCCCTCGCTTTCGCCGGCCCACAAGTTCCAAGGTTTTGCTCGTCGACTGCACGCGTTCCAGCACACGCACCCGCTGGACGTTGCGGTCCAATTCCTCGTGATACTGCTCCGGAATGATCATCGTGACAGGCTGTCCGATAATTTCTTCGGCCGAATACCCGAAGGTCGCCTCTGCGCCCTTGTTCCAAAAGGCCACCTTCATGAGCGCGTTGACGAGCACAATGGCGTCCTTGGTCGATTGCACGATGGACCGCAGCCGTTCCTCGCTGACCCGAAGCGCGTCTTCGATCCGACGGCGCTCGGTCACGTCGCGGATGATTCCCAACACGCCGACGACACGCCCCTGGCGCATTTGCGGGGTGCCGACGAATTCTCCGGTTACATAGCCCCCCTGTTTGGTGCTGATTTGCATCGAACAGGTCAGCGGGGTGCCGCGCTCAAGAATCGCCTGCAACACATCCTGACAAAAGCCTGCATCGTCGGGATGCAGCAGAGTTGCCAGCGGCTCGCCGATCCATTGCGAACGGGACCAGTTGGTCACGGTCTCAAAGGCCTGATTGAGGGACGTCAGGGTCATGTCGGCCGAGAGCGTGAAAATGATATCCCGCGCTCCTTCCACCAGGCTCCGGAATCGATATTCCGATTCAAACAAGGCATCCTGCGCCCGCTTGAGCCAGGTGATATCATGAAACACCACGACGGTCCCGCACAGCACTCCCGCCTCATCCCTGATCGGTCTGGCATTGATACTGACCCATCGCCCCGGGACGCCCTCCGAACCCCGCATGTAGACTTCGAGCCAGTCGACCTTTTCCCCTCGCAATGCGCGCGCCAGCGGCCACTCTTCGCGCTGGAACGGCGTCGCCGTATCGCCATGAAAAAACTCATACCGGCCAACCCACTCGATCGGCGGAATATGTCCGGGAGAGAAGCCCAGAATACTTTCGACGGCGGGGTTGGCCACCACCAGTCGTCCCATGGCATCGGTCACGACGACTCCGTCTCCCATACTTCGCAACACTGAGTTCACGATCCTTGTCTGCTCATTTAAGGCCTGCTCAGCCCGTTCAAGCGCCTCCGCCCGATCATGCAGGGCCCGTTCCGCTTCCACGATTCCTGCCGATTGTGTCCTAACGGCATCCTCATAGACCCGCAACAGCTGTTCCCCAACGGCCAGGCGGGATTGATGCCGGAGACTTGCCGAGGGCTCAGAGACTGGTCCGGATTGTTGGTTCGCACGAATGTCCGGGGAAGAGGCCTCATCAAACGCCAGCAGTGAAGTTTTCAAGCTGAGCGCGAGTGATTTGCAGAGCGCGGCGGTCTCACGCGGCACCGGCGTCCTGGAGAACAAAATCACGGCAAACAAATCGCGCGACGGCAACATCCCGCCGAAACACAACACCGACTTGACCCCATACTTCCCGACAAACCCGTCCTGCACTGGCACATATGGGCTTCCCGCTGCGTCGGGCACGTAAAACACGTTGTACGTCTTCTCTTCCAGATCGACCAGCCATTCACCATCCGGTCTCACGTCGAACTCCGTGGACACCCCGAACTGGTGAAGGAGTTGTGAAAACATCGGGAACTGTTTCACGAAATCGGCGCTGACCATCGGAATGACACGGTAGCGATGAGAGCGATCGACACGATTCCAATCCGGCTCCGCCCCGGTTGAAGCGACGAGTGTAAAGCACCTCAAATCGGGAAACGGCGCGATCCCTCCAAGCTTCTCCCGGACCAACTGCTGATGTTCGGCATCCAAGCGGCTGTAGGAAATCGTCTTGAAGCAACGGACCAGAACACAATCGCGTTGCCCGGTTTCAGGATCGCCGAGCGCGCCGAACAGATAGTGCACGGCCTTCGCCGCCGCCTCCTGCAATGAACTCGATTGCTCGCCCAACTGACGCAGAACGGCCGAGCATTCGGTCATTTCCAACAGGGAAAAGCGAGCCAGACTATACACAGGCGGGCCCTCGGGTAAACGATGGGGGATGACTGATCGCCGCGCCACTGATTGACGTGTGTCGGGAGATGCCGAACCGTGAGGAAGGCGCGTGCCGAAAATTCTGGCCTGCCGTCGCGCGGCGCAGAACTACTGAAGGCGAGTCTAGTTAAGGGCACCAGGCTTGTCAAGGCAGGCAGGCCCGGGACAGAGGTGCAGGTTGTCGACGAAAGGGATGGGTTGTCAGGATCATGAACAGGTCGGCATCGTCACTATCGAGACCCATCATCCCGTCCGAGCGCTTGCGACAATAACGCCGCGTCGGATGCATACGTTAGTCGCCGCAATGCTTCCATACGTTCGACCCACTGCACCTCTTCCACTTCTCCGTCAGGCACACCAGTCAACTCGAGCGGCGCCATCTTGAACCACACCACCGTCTTGCGGAATCGACGCCCCTCTCGTTGGAACCAATATTCGGTCGTTGAGAGATCGGCCTCAATGCGGCAATTCCAGCCCGTCTCTTCCAACACTTCCCGCAATGCGGCCTGCGCGGGTGTTTCACCGGCATCGAGCCGCCCCTTGGGGAATGACCAGACCGGACGCCCTTTGATGTCGGACACCCGGATCAGCAGGACTTCCTGTGGCCGCAGGACCACACCGCCCGCCGATCGGACCAACCCTCCGTCAGCCATGCCGCGTCCCTCTCTTCCGACGCCCTTTCGATTCGGTAGTATGCGCAATCTTACGCATGGCGTGAAAGTCCCAAAAACCATGCGAGAAGGCGATCCTGCGCACCGTCCGGCAGCAGCCACTTTAAAGTCGCTCTGAACCGCGCATCTTTGCCGACCAGGTAACGGGCACGCGGGCAGGACACGGTCAGTGCACGAGCCACCACCCGAGCCACGGCATCCGCAGGAATCGCGCGGGCGGCCGCCCCGGCCATCACGTCTTGCATACGCGATAAGGCGTGCGCATACAGCGCCAGTGATTCCGGCGCGACCCCGCCAAGCGTGCGCGTAGCCGACATCGTGGCCCGCTGCCAGATCTGCGATTGAATGGCGCCGGGCTCGACCAACGACACCGCGATTCCCCAGGGCGCCAACTCCAGCCGCAAGGCATCACTCATCGCCTCAAGCGCAAACTTTGATCCGCAATACGCGCCGAGAAACGGTGTGGCCGCCAACCCGGCAATCGAACTGATGTTGACGATACGACCCCGTGCCCGACGCAGCAACGGAAGGAATGCCTGGGTCACGGCCAGCGCCCCGATGACATTCACCTCAAACTGCGCACGGACTTCCGCAAGGGGCAACAATTCCAGCGGGCCGGCGATGGAAATACCGGCATTATTCACGAGGCCGGCCAACCCGGCTTCCGGCAGGGCCTCGGCCAATGTTCGACTCGCCGCCGCGATCGACGCGGGATCGGTGACATCGAGCATCAGCACACGGAGACGAGCGGAAGTCGAACGAGCCAAGGCTTCGCCATCCTCCTTGCGTCGGACGCCGGCCCACACCGTACATCCCAACCCGTCGAGATAGCGCGCGCAGGCGGCTCCGATGCCGGACGATGCCCCGGTGATGACGATCGCTCCTTGCACTGACATGCTCCTCGTATCGACAGATCGTCCGCGGCACGAGCCCGCTCGCCGCCTGTTTACACTACGCCCGAGATTATCATGCGCATGGGGTCAGAGGCATCAGAGAGTCGACAGAAGAACCCTTCAGGATTTTCAGTAGGGAATGCTCGGCTGCAAAGAAAGAATTCAATATTTTCGGCTGCTTGCTCGACAGACGGCGATGACATCCCGCAATCACGGAGCGACCGTCCCCTCTGCAGCCCATGCGGATTTGACAATCAGACATCCTCATCTAGACTTGATTCATGCGCGTACACACGATCTTTTCCAGAAGCGGCACAGTGTCGAGCATCATCATACTCCTCACCATCTCGCTGGCTGGCTCTTTTACTCTGCTCCCCTCCACCGCACAAGCAAGTCGAACTCTCGTCGTTCCGATCTCTGTCGCGACCTATTCCGAGGACCAAGTAGGCTTTCCGACGTTCGTGATGAAATGGGACGAAGGTGATCAGCCGGACCCGGTGGCTTTGCGATGGGGGCGCAGTCAGGTTCCCGTCAGAGGAACCGGCATGACATCGATACAGCACGCATTTCAGTTCGCCGTCAAACGGCTGGGGTCCTCCATTCGTCAGACCGGGACCCTGTCCCTGTACGCGACATTCACGGGTCCGCTCAGCGAGGAGGGATCAATGGCGGAAGCCGCCTTGGCGATCGGATTCATGGCCCTGCTGAAGGGGGACCAGCTGAAACGAGACATTACGATCACGGGAACGCTGGAGGACGACGGTCAAATTGGACAAGTCGCTCAGGTGGCGGAAAAAACAACGGCGGCGGCGAGAGCGGGCTACCACGTGCTGCTGGTACCGCGCGGGCAATTTTACGCTCCGCGAGTGAATCGCGTCCGTTTGACTCCGGAATCGAAGGTCTTGGTTCGCGAAGTGGACACGATCGAAGAAGCCTATGAAATCATGACGGGGAAGAAACTCTAGCCCCGCCGGCCTTCCTCCGTGAGCACGGTTCAAGCCCTGTCTCCCGCCACCCGCTGCTCAAACTCGGCATCCCTCCGGATCAGCGATTACATCCAATTGTTGATCAAGAGAAACGCCGCCCAATAACTCGGGTGCGTGTGTCCCCGCTGAGAGAGAATTTTTTGTTGGGCCCGCTGCAAAGCCACGGCCTTTGAAATCGCAGGATCCTGCAATTGACGGTAGAATTCCGACACGAGTTCCGTCGTCGTTTCATTATCCGACGCCCACAAACTCGCTAACGCCGTCCGCGCCCCAGTCTTGACCGCCACACCAGTCAACCCGAGCGCCGCACGATCATCTTCGGCGGCAATTTCACACGAACTGAGCGTCAGCAGATCCAGAGGCTGTTGCCGGTACTGCTGGAGTCCCACCAGCTGCGACAACCGATCCATCGTGATCTTACCGTCGTGAGCCAGCACAAACGAATCTCTCGCCTCGGTCCCGACGACCGTGTGGGACGCCACATGGACGATCCCCAGTCCCTGGTCCTTGATCTCTTCCTCCAACGTAGGCGAAGAGAATTGTTTGTTCATCAGCAGCTTGCCACCGTACATCGTTCTGATCGCCTGTACTTCGGTCTCCGCATAACGCGGCGCAGACTGGCCCTCGACCGACTCAGTCAGGCCCACCGACAGCAGACTGCCTTTGCGCCGCTGCGCAGGCCCCATGTCGGTCAACGCCAAACTCGGCGTCACAGCCACGGCGAGTGAATCCACGAGAAAATGCCGACCGTCATGCAGGGCCCCCATGGGGATGGTCCTGAGTGATCCTTCCGCTACCATCACGAGCGTATGAATACCCGCGCCTTGCAAGTCCTGTTGCACGGGCGCAACCAGCCACCCGTGCAGGGTCTGCGCAGAAGATAGATAATTCTGTGACTGCGAATCCTGGATCAGCCGCCGGAAGGCACGAATTTCTTTCGTCAGCTTGTCTCCCGTCACAGGAACCTTGACTTGCTTGAGACCGCTGGAAGTTTCCAGGAGCAGTTCGAGCCGGTCAGGGAAAGCAATCGGATAGATCACCGCGGTGCCTGGAGCCAACGCGCCAGCGCCTCGGTGACTCGCAACTGTCGCGACACAATCGTCCTGGAAATAATCCTGCAGCTCGGCCGCCCGCGAGACTTCGATCGTGTCCTTCACCTGCACGAGCAACTGTTCATTCTGGTCAGGCGTCTTCGCCGCTGCCGCTCTGCGCAACAAGACATCCTCGTACTCCACAAACAAGGGTGCAACGGACTCGTAATACGAATGATGCCGTCCCTGATACCCAACGGAATATTCGTAATGAATCGGCTTCAGCAGCGTGACAGCGCGCTGATAGGCGGCCAGTGCTTCTTCTTCCTTCCCCTCTGCGCGTAACAATCTCGCCGTTTGCCATTGCCAGCGGTACAGCGCTTCCGGCGCATTCACTTTTTGAGCGGTGAAGGTGGCCTTTCTGGAATACTCTAACGCTTCGGGATTGCGATGTTCCTGCTCTCGTAACCCACCCAGATACCCCCAGGCGTATGATTGTCCACGTGCATCACCGACACGGCCTGCGACTTCGCCGGCCGTAGTAAAAGCATCCGACGATTGCCGCAACAGGCCGGCTCCAGACCCGGCAGAAGCCACGGTCTCCGTCGCGCGGCCCTTCGCTCCGTCCGACTTCTTTGCCACACCGCCTTTGCCCGTCGAGACGGCGAACAATTCCTGGTAACCCAGGCCGATATTCAACAGCCCGGCGGTTTTTGCCTGACCATCTTCCAGCGACCGCACCTCCGACCAGGCTTGATCCAACTGACGATGCGCCTCACCCGGTTGCTGATTCTGGAGCAAGGCCATCGCGCCATTGATCTGCGCCGTGGCAGCGAGCGCCTGCTGCTTGGTCTCGGCGGCCAGCGTCCGGCTCTCCGCATAGACGTCGATCGCTTCGGCAAACTGCCGGCGGGCCGTCAAGGCATTACCCAGATCGTTCAAAATCCCCGCGACCAAGACAGGTTTTTTCTCCTCCCGCGCCAGCGTCAAGGCTTTAGTCAAATGTTCGGTAGCGGGTTCCTCTTTCCCGAGCATGTGAAAAGTATTGCCGAGCTGAGCGAGGATCGTTGCCGTAAGGCCTCGCTCACCGGTTTGTTCCGAAAGTTTGAGGGCGGCTTGCAAGGTCCCTTGTGCACGACGGATCTGCCCTTCCTGCTGAAGCGCATGCGCGACATTGATCAAGGCCTGACATTGCTCCTTAGCCTTCCCGCTCTCTTCGTACCCACGCGCGGCATTCATCCAGTGCGCGGCCGCCTGGGCAAAAGCACCCTGCTGAAACTGCGTCGTCCCCTGTCGCATTTCCTGTGCAGGTGTGAGCGGCGACGCGCCCGAGCCACCCAATAATTCCAGCGCTGTCCCGCTGACCGGCCAAACCAATCCGCTTACCGCCAGGACCCCCAGACTCAGTATCGTCAAGGGCGACGACAGTGTGCGAGGAGCAGCTGGATCACCAGACCCAGGGCTCCGCTTCATGCCGGGGCGAATAGCAATGTTACGCATCGTAGGCATGACGTCCTCCTTCGGGAGCTAGCACCCCTGCCATGATTCCATGAGTTGTGCGGTGGTCTGGCCCTGAATGTGCGCGGCTGGTGCGGCCGGAGCGCCGGGCTCGACATTGCCGCCGACCTCCTCCAGCACAACAGGTGCCGCCAGGGACCGGCCCGGTTGCGACGGCGTGACGTCGCGCGAGGCTTGCACAAGACTGCTGAACGCCCCGTCTTTTCGTGCGGCGCACCGGCTGGTCAACAAAGGAGCTGGTGCGGCCGGAGCCTCCTGCGGAAGCACCATGGCTGCGCGATTCAAGAATGCGACAGGTTCGACAGGGTTCGTCGGATTCACGTTGGCTGCATTGGCGGTGGCAAGAGGTGGAAGCCCGCCTAGATTCACCCCCACGACCTGGATTTGGGTCACGCGCTGATTGAGCGGATTCGTCGTCGTGTTCACCTGCGAACCCGTCGGCACAGTAACATTCGGACTCACATCGATGGAAGCCGGAATGACTCCCCCACCACCTGCGACGATCAAAGTCCCCGGTAACGCTTGAACCTGCCCGTTTCCTGACGCGCCTGAAAAGGGATTGCCGACACCCGGCTGCGCACTCATTTCTCCGCCCGAGCTCGTGCTGCCGAGGATGACTCGCTGCGCGCTGATTTTCGATCCGTTGATCTGAATGCCTCCCCCCATCAACCCGAGCACAGCCCCGGTCTGCAGCACCGTCGAAGAAGATGAGAGGACGATTGAACCGTAGGGCCCCTGGCCTAAAAATCCGAACGCGGCCGGTGAACTGGCGGATAGAGTTGAGTCCAACCCCAGTAGGGCTGTGCTTGCGGTGAAAATGCCACCATCGCTTAAACGCAGTTGCTGAGCGGTGCTGAAATAGGCAGATCCGGATACATTCAAATGGGCTGAGGGACCGAAGACAATTCCGGATGGATTGATGAAGAACAGGTTCGCGTTGAGCGCTTGAACGGTGCCGTTAATGTTGGATGGCGAACCGCCGATGACGCGGCTGATGACGTTCGACACGCCACCAGGGTTCACGAATGCCGCCACATCTCCCGCGCCGACGGAGAATTGATTGAAGCTATGAAAAAGATTTGGGCCGCTTCCCGGTCTCGTTCCGCCAGTAATGTTTGTCGTATTGCCCGATGTGCCCAGGGTGGTTCCAAGGCCGCCTGGTCCGGATGGGGTTGCGACGATATTCGTGGACTGTGCGTAGGCGATCGACCCGGCAGAGCCCATGAGCATCAGGAAGGCAAGTAATCCACGAGCCAACAGCGGCGATCCTGCGGGGCGACATAGCATGGTCAATCTCCTCATGTGATAAAAGAGGCCCCCTCTCTTACCTTAAACGCTGCACAACTTCAACACGCACAACCTCGTCCTCCTAGAGATCACGCGTGCTGGAACACCATCCACGGCCCGGGCCATTCGGCCCTAAAATGCCTCTACGACAAGCTGCAGATGGATGCCGTGATCCTGCAGGTTGTTGCGGTCGGTATCGTAGCGCTTCAGCTGTTTTCCGTAATAAAGTTCGAAATGACTCCCGCGCCAAAAATTCCAAATGACACCCGCACCAAGACTCGCCAATGTTTTGGGGGGAGTACCGGGCGTTTGAGCCGTCGTCTGCCAACCATGCCCCAAATCAAAAAATGGCGCGAGAAAGACGGAATCCACACCGGCTTTTGTCGTATAGACCGGAACCCGCGCTTCGATCGACAACATGGCGGCATTGTCACGAATCAGCGTGAACTCCCGATAACCACGCACACTGTATCGACCACCGACTGCAATCTGTTCGAGCGGAAATAGGTGATCGTTGGACAATTGCACCACACCCCGGCTGACTAATTGTGTCCGCCACAAGGGAAGCTGGCGAATCCACTGGGCTTCGCCCAACCAGGAAAAGAACCGGGCATCCGGCAGGTTCGGATCACCATTGGCGGTCGCTCCCATCGCGCCGACACCGA
>CAZKVY010000075.1:0-18286 GCA_964556305.1 uncultured Nitrospira sp.
TGCGCGGGAGATGGTCATCAGCGGTAACTTAACGAAAGCCTTGAGTAGATTCAACCGTCCTGTTTCAACTGTCGAATCCGAAATGGCCCGGTCCGCGGTTCGTGGTCGATTCCACTACCGTCCCGGGCGTCCGCTCGATGGCCCGAAAGGGCCCGGAGTGTGAGGAGCGGCAGGTGCTTGTGGATGGGGGATGGCCATGCCTTTGGGCTGAAGCGGCAGCAAGGGCGCGGGCGTGAGGAGATTCGGCGGCGTTGGCGTTCCAAATGGCGTCACCGTCCCCGGGGTGGCTCCATGGAGTCCACTGAAGGTCTGAGAAGGGAGGTTTGATCCGAAGTGCGAGGGACTTGTCTTTGTGTGCGCAGTGGAATACATCGCCTTGCGATCGCCGAGCGGAGATATCGTTCCGGTGGCCGCATCTGTTTGTCGAAGAGGAGAGGGCTGTTCCCCGGCATGAGCGAGCGGAGAAAGACACGACCACATGGCGATAAGCATCATCACGGCAACGCTGTGCACGCAGCACTCTCAATAAACGACAGAGAATCTGATGCTGCAGACATCCTACCAGAAGCAGAATGGAGGATGGGAACCGCCTAGGTGCGTTCTATATCACGATGACCGGCAGGGCGCGCCGGCCCTCGACTTTTCCTGTCTTGACCGATTTTTTTTTGAAGCGTAGACTGAATCATCGGAGTCGGTACCACCCTTTCAGCAGGTGGTCACATGGTCCTCCGCGTGGGACATGACCGTGGCGTTCACCAAGCCAGTCTTGCCCCGTCTCCTCCTCCCATTCTCTCCCACGTCGATATCTCAGGCCCGGTACATTCGCGGCGGCTTTCCCTTGTGCCGAGCCGGTGGCAGTCATCCATCACGTGCAGGTGTCACCTTCCCCAAAGGAGGTCTCTTTATGCACAGACGACTGAAATTTCGTGTCGTTCAATTACCGGCGTGTCACATCCTGTCTGTTTGGGCGCGCCGGATTACCTGAGGCAGGAAGGAGAATGCCATGGGACGGAAATATGACTTGATCGATGTCGTGGTCGCTATTGGACTGGTGGCCACCCTATTCGGCGGATATCTGCTGGTAACGGCCGCCGATGGATTCTGGCAGGCGCCTGGCTCTTCCACCATGAGTCGCACTATCGCCGGTACTGAACCTTTCACGGGCATGCAGTATCTTCAGCCGGTGTTAGGTCAAGCGATCGTGCAAGACCTGTTGCTGGAGCGGGATGCCGGCGCAGCCTTGTCGGCTTCTGCCATGGAACTGAATCGAGCCGTCGGTGAGTCGGAGCGGATGTCGACCACGCTGTTAAGCCCGCTCGTGCTGGCGGAGCTGCGTGCCTTCGGACAGGAAGCCGATC
This sequence comes from uncultured Nitrospira sp., assembly GCA_964556305.1. Taxonomy (GTDB): domain Bacteria; phylum Nitrospirota; class Nitrospiria; order Nitrospirales; family Nitrospiraceae; genus Nitrospira_A. The sequence continues at coordinate 1,359 of CAZKVY010000075.1, forward strand.
ACCAGGCGCGAACGCAGTATGTCATGGGGAAGGCGGTCGTCAACCAGACGCGCCGTGGGATCGCGAGCGGTATTCTCTCCGCCGATCAATATGTCAGCGAATTCAATGCCAATCTGATCAGAAGGGCCGAGTTGACGGGGCAGCGGATGCATGACCAGTTCGAGGCGACGAGACAGGCCGCGATAGGCCGATCGATCGTCGAGGCTATTCAAGAGGAAGATCAGATGAACGCCACGGCTCAGGAACGAGTCGGACGAGCGGTCGTACAGGTCACCCGGGCTCAGGAAAACTATGCGGAGGCGAAAGCCGAGCGGCAGATTCAGCTGGCGAGTGCGACGGTTGCGGCAGTGCGTACCGATGCGTTGATGGACAGGCTGGCGCTATTGGAAGACATGTCGGCTGAGCGGACGATTATCGCCCATCATCGGACGGCCAGCGCGGACGTCTCCCGCGGGTTCCTCATCCTGGCTTGTGTGGGTCTCATTGCCTTGTTCATGGGTGGGTTGGCGTTCAGCAGCAGAAAAGGTGAGGTGGAGAGTATCCCTCTCTGGAAGCTGGACACACTGCTGCAATTGCATCGGTCGGGGAGATAACCGGATCACCCTGGGGATCAACGGGCGATTCCCAGGGTGTCAGAGGAGAACGATTATGTCGTGGGAGAACTGGGCTGTGGCCATCGGACTCGGCGCGCTTCTCATGATGTTCTTCGGGGTAATGGAGATGTTTTTTGCCGGTCCGCGGCATCCATTGGATCAGTCACAGCGAAAATAGGGTTCAGTTCAAGCAGGACCAAAGGCCGGGCAACATCACCTTCGCCATGGCTTTGAGTTCAGCTTCCGATTGCGGGGGAACGCCGGACAGGGCGATGCCAAAGTCATGGCCTTTGGACCAGCGCACGGTCGCTCGGCGTATTAACATGGGAGTTTCCGGGGTCGCCTGAATCACGATCACCACCAGCTCCATGCCGACCGTCACGGCTTCTCTCCCCCGAACGCGTCCGCCTTCGACGTTGAAATTCTCCGTCACGCCGATCGTTTGAAAGGCGCCATTCGAATAGTAGATCGGATATTGCACGGGGATGCGTCTGGTTCCACGTTCGCGGTACGAAGCGTTCATCTCGACCTTGTTCCTTTCATCACGTGGTGACGGGCCCTCGCCTGCACCACCTTCACGCTTGTTGAAATAGTGCGTGTCCTTTCCCACCACAGCGCCAGGGCGCCGGCTATCATGCCCCCCAGCAGATCATTCCACACATCGTGGAGGGATGTTTCCCGTCCGGGAGCCGTGCCCTGCGCCACTTCCGTCCAGAGACCGAATACACCGGCCGCCAGGACTCCAATGCAGGTCGCCTGGAGGACCGGCCACCCTCGACGACGAAATCCCCACATCACCAACCAGGCCAGCAATCCATAGGCCGGTACATGAGCGGCATCGCGCCAATCTCCCGGCACGAGCTCGATGAGGGATCCGCCCAAGCCGATGCCCGGTGCGGCGACCGCAAGACCAACTAACAACAGCATGTAGCTCACGATGATCGAGGCTGCGTAAACCATGTGAGGGAAACTCTCCGGTGAGCTCGCGTGACCCTGCGCAGAGTACTGTGCAGGATGCGGAGCGCACCATCGGTCCTTCGGCGAAGTGGATAGTGCTTTGGAGGGGCGAGTACAAGCCGCAGGGGCAGCCTAGCAACGAGGGGAGACGAGGAAAAAGGCGGTCAGGATGGAACGGCTCAGGATTTGGTTTCAGGCTTCTGGTGGTGCCAGTCGCGCGGATTGGCCGATTGGGCGAGGTAGGCCTGCCCGAATCCGAGCACCAGGTGGGCGTCACTCATGCGCAGTTCCCACATGGCAAAGTCACCGAACCCGAACAACATCTGTGATTGCGGGAATTGTCTGATATAGCGCTGCTTGACCCGGTCGTACGACTCATGGGACGAGGAGAGAATGGCTCCTGTACCTTGCAGGTTCACACGTTGCAAGGCAGACGGGTTCTTTCCCGTTGCATCCGGTTCGGCGATAAACAGACTGACGCGGGGGTCTCCGAGCATGTGTTGCGTGTGCAAGGCTAGACGGCTCAGGTGGAGATAGACGCGGGACCAATCGTCTCCGATCAGATAGGGGACATGGGAGCCGAAAGGGTGGCCTTGTTTGAGGGTCAGCAACACGGCTGTTCGCACCTGCGCCACAAGTTTCTCGTACCCGCTCTGTACCTCTTCGGTTAGCATGGCATCCGGCATCGGCATAGCGTCCTCTCCGTTACGATCATTGTAGCCGCCTTCGATCAATTGTCCAGACATCTGAGAATGCATACGGGCTTCTTCGAGTCGATCGCTGCAGATCAGGCTTTGCGCCGGCGAGAGGGGAAGGATAAGATGGGATCCAGGCAATTGCCCATACGGGTGACAAGACAAAGGGAGACGCGGACTATGAGACACATGCGACGGGGGTTGGCGCTGGTGGGAATCTGTGCCGTGATCGGCATGACTGGCTGCGGCGGTAAGCAGGCCGAAATCAAGGAGGACCGGTTAACTGTCGGACGGGTCCAGGGCGAAGTGAAAGTCGGGATGTCGGCCGCGCAGGTGGCGGAACTGCTGGGCTCGCCGAACATTGTCACCACCGACGATAAGCGACGGGAAGTGTGGATTTATGACAAGGTGTCGACGGATCGGGTCGACACGTCCAGCTCATCCTATGCCGGGTTGATCATTCTGGGCACGAACTCCAGCGACCGATCCAGTTCACAACGCCAGCGTACGTTAACGATTATCATCAAGTATGACGAAGAAAAAAAGGTCAGAGACTTTGCCTATAACTCCACCCAGTTTTGAGAGATTCGGCCTTGCGGTCGGACGTAGGTGGGCCGTCCTCATCCTGGTACTGACCTGGCCGATGCTCCTGAGCGGCTGTGCGGAACGGACACAGCCGAGTCAATTTTTTGAACTCTCGCCGGAGAGCAGCGCCAACCGGGCTATGCAAACCCGTCTTTTCGAGACCGGGGCCGATGCTGAGCTCTTGTCGGCTTCAGCCGCCGCGCTCCAGGATCTCGGGTTTCAAATTGAAGAGAGTGTGCGCGAGGTAGGGCTTCTGCGGGCTGCAAAAGAGCGCAGCGCCCGTGAGTATGGCCAGTATCGTAATCGTTTTTTTGTCTGGCTCCTGTCGCTCGGTCATCTAATCATGCCCATCGATTTGCACCAGAAAATTGCGGCGACGATTGTGATACGTCCGGCGAACCAGGACCATGCGAGGCAGGAGGTTCGGATCATGTTCTATCGCGTGGTATGGAAGGGGGAAGGGCAGGCCGATCGCAATTACATTCCACCCGGCGAGCAGAAAATGGAAATGATCCGGGATCCTGAGATCTATCAGCAATTTTTTGCGAAGCTTTCCAAGGCAGTATTCTTGGAGCCGCACTCGATTTAGGAGCAAGGAGACATGAATCGGATACAAGTCATCGGAGCGGCGGCAATCGTGACGGGAGCGATTGCACTGCACGGCTGTGTCGCTCCGGAACCACGGCAGGAACTCTTCGCGCCGACCGATGCACAGATGAAGATCCGGAGTGCGCAGAGTCGGACGTTCGAGGTCAATGATTCCGCCGTGGCGATGCGCGGGGTGATTGCGGCCTTGCAAGATTTAGGATTCATTATCGAACGTGCCAATGCGCCGCTCGGGCTGGTCACCGCGGCGCGTTTTGCAGAACCGAATTATTATGATGTACTAGGTGTGACAGTCACGGTTCGACCGCAAGAAGCGGGCAAAACGATGATCCGGGCCAACGCGATCTATAACAGCAAGCCGATCGAGGATCCGAAAGTGTATCAGAACTTTTTTGCGGCGGTGGAGCGGTCGTTGTTTCTGGGGAAGGAGTAGCCGGTGGCCAGGTCGAGCGGTCGATCGATCGCGTGGAGTCTCGTTCTACTGACGGCCCTGGCGGCAGGCTGCTCGCCCTATGAGTGGCGACATGAAAACCAATGGGAATCGCGCGACCAGATCTGGCTATCCGAAGCAAGTCAGGTCAAAGTACGGGCGGCACAAAGCCGGGTATTTGATCAGGCTGACCGGCTCAAGACCATTCAGGCGGTCGTCTCAACCTGTCAGGATCTCGGGTTTGCCGTCGAAGTGCTGGACGAAACTCTGGGAATCGTCTCTGCGAAGAAGTTTGATGATTACGAACCGTCGCGATTGGGAGACCCCTCGTACCATCTCTATCGGGATGATGGGCTGTTGATTCTCACCCCACATTTCCGCAGCTGGGGGCCGTTTTATCACCGCAGTAATCTCGTGCGCCTCACGGTTACCGTTCGACCGCGCGGTGAAACGCAACTGGTCGTGCGCGCCAGCGCCCAGTATTACCTGAAGGCGATCGAATCTCCTGAGCCCTACCAGCAATTTTTTCGTACGTTAGAACAGGCGCTGTTCATTCAGGCGCGCGCGTTGCCCTAGCGCCGCTCAGCGGCGGGATTCGCTAACAGGCTGTGCATGGACGCCGTTCTTCATGCCTGGGGTGAGAACGGGATCGAGATTGAAAGCGACACTGATTCGAGGCGCAGTTCCGTGATAGGTATTCACGGCATGAAACAGCCATCCCGGAAAGAGCAGACATTGTCCCGACACCGGCGCATAGGAGATGCTGGTTCCCGCATCGTGTAATTCGCTCATGCTGTACTGGAGATACGGCGCCAACATACGCGGCAAGCAGCCGCGAGGGTCGTAAATCTGTAACTCGCCGCCCATTTCTTTCGTGGAAGAAACTTCGCCCGCATCCACATAATATACCCCGGCCCAAAAACTGCCGGGGTGGGAATGGGCCGCATTGGCGCCCCCGTTCCGCTGTACATTGGCCCACACTTCCACCACATCCCAATCCGGCCGGCCAATGCCCTGAGCGCAGCGCTGGCTCAGGGTGGTGACTTGTTTGGCCGCTTCCAGCACCGGACCGAACAAGTCACGTAACGGTTCGCCGGCCCATTCGAGCATCGACAGATCGTGAGGAGAAGACCAACCGACCACTTCGGTATCTCGATGGGTTGGAACGGATGCTTCCCGTTCGAGAATCATGGCGGCGAGTCTGGCGTTGATTCGTTTATGGTCAGCGGGAGTGAAGACCAGCAGAGGCGTGGAGAAGAGGGGCGTGATTTGAATCTCGATCTCGGTCGGCATCGATGGTGTCCCATACTGATCTACGACCGTGGATCCGTGCACCGTAGCTCCCCTTTATAACGCAAGTCAACCTAGAGGTTTACCCAGGGTGGGACCGGGGAAGAGTTTCTAAGAGAGAACGTGGCAAGATCCCTGGCGCTGTCTGGGCAGGCAGGGTGGGCTGCTTGACAGCGCTTGCCTGTCGGCCTAGCCTGATGTGGCCCGCAATCGATGTAACTTTTAACCAGGGAGGCCACCATGTCTGTCGCCCGTGTGACGGAAATCATTGCCGCATCTCCCAAGAGTTTTGACGATGCCATCCATCAGGGGATCGCTCGCGCCAATAAGACGCTGCAGCACGTCAAGAGCGCCTGGATCGAGGATCAAAAGATGGATATCGAGGATGGAAAGATCACGCAGTATCGGGTGGCGCTAAAAGTGACGTTTGTGCTCAACGAATAAGGGAGCATCATGAAAAATGTCGAGATGACCGTCGAAGGGACGTGGTTGACCATCAAGGTAGATTTGTCGAAGGAGTTCGGCCCATCGGCGTCAGGAAAGACGACCATCATCGCCTCCACGGAGGGTAATGTCACGATCCCGGGGCGCGAAGAAAAAATCGGCTTGAATGTGTACCGGAAAAAATAGGAGCGATGTCCGTTGGACTCGCCCGTTCCGACGATCATCTGGGAGGTGCGGCGAGCGAACATGCGACAGAGGAAGGGCTAAGGGACGCCAACCGGCGAACAGGAGGCTGGATTCTTGTCGTCAATAGGAGGACAATGATGCCCGGCGCCGTGGAACGGTCATAGGAGGACCTCCAGGTTTCGTGGACCGCCATGTTGATCACCCAGCCCAGTGCTATGAATTCACCCCCTCCCACGATTCTCATCGTAGACGATGATCCCGACATTGCGCTTGTCTTGAAAGATCTCCTGGAGCATTCCGGGTACCTGGTACAGGTTGCCAGCACAGGCGCGGAAGCGCTGACCAGGGCCAAGGCGGAATCCGTTTCGGCAGTGCTGCTGGACTTGATGTTACCCGATATGGACGGTCTCTCCCTCCTCACCTTGTTGAAAGGGCTCGATCCGGCGCTCCCGGTAATCATGCTGACTGCGTTTGTGGAGGTCGCCAAGAAACACGCCTCGCTGACGGAAGGCGCGTTCGGCTATCTCACCAAACCGTATGACGGCGAAGAATTGAAGGCGCTCATCAAACGGGCCGTCGGGGTCAAGCATTTGTCCATTGAAGCGGCTTCGGCGAAACAGGCTCTCACGGCCAGCGAGGACCGATTCCGAGAAGTCGTGCAGACCGCGCCGGATGCCATTGTGCTCGCCGACGGAGACGGGCGTATTTTGTCATGGAATAGCGCGGCGGAGCGCCTGTTCGGTTACCGGGCAGAGGAGGTCCTGGAACAATCCCTGACCAAGATCATGCCTGAACGGTACCGCGACAATCACCAGCGGGCATTGGAGCGGGTGCGCACGACCGGCAATGTGCGCCTGAAAGGTACCGTCGTGACGATGCACGGTCTGCATAAGGACGGCCGGGAATTTCCCATTGAGATGTCGCTCAGTAGTTGGATTTCCAGCGGCACCCGTGTGCACTGCGGCATCGTGCGGGACATCACAGAGCGGAAAGAGGCGGAAGCGCGCCTGCTTCAACAGCAGATTGAGCAACAGGCCCTGTTGGATCTGATTCCCGCCATGGTGTGGTACAAGGACTCCCACAATCGCATTCTTCGGGCCAACCGGCGAGCCGCCGAGTCTATCGGGAAAACCGTGGCGGAAATCGAGGGGAGATCGACCGAAGAGTTTTATCCGGATGAAGCCGAACGGTATCATCAGGACGATTTGGAAGTCATTGTATCGGGCCGACCGAAGCTTGGCATCATCGAACCCTATCACCTGCGGGCAGGTGAGAAGCGTTGGGTGCAAACAGACAAAGTGCCCTACCTCGACCCGCGGGGGAACGTGCTTGGAGTGTTGGTCTTTGCGCAGGACATCACCGATCAAAAGCGACAGGAGGCAGCCCTCCGCGAAAATCAGGATCTGGTGCGACTGGTCATGGAGGCGACCGGCAACGGCATAGTCATCGTGGATGGCGACGGAATCATCCTGGCCGCGAATGGACAGGTGGCGGCGTTATTTGGTTATGGGTCAGGCGACCTGCCGGGGCAATCACTCGAACGGCTGATTCCTAAACTTTTCAGGCTTGGGAAATTCCAGCTGGAATTCGGCCGGCCTGCGCCGACAGATGGACAGTCATCCTCGATGAGGTCCGAATATCTCGGCCAGCATAAAGACGGCGCAGAGTTTCCGGTAGCAATCACCCCCACGATGCTGATGACGGCGAATGGAGTGCATGTGGTCGTGACTATTGATTCGCTGGGCGGCCGCGGATGAACCTTCGCTTTGCGTTCATCGTTCTGGTGCTGGCTTTCATCGCACTGCTGCTTGCCATCGGCGTCCTCACGGCAATTCGCTGGGTCAGGATACATCATCCCGAGCGTGCCAGCGCCATCCTAGCCGGAGCCGGCGCGGTCGTCGCGGGAGCGGTGTTCCTGACGATTGTCGAGATGAACGATCGGCCGATGTTCCGGCCGCATGATCTGATCACCCTACAAGAACCGGTCGTGGCACGGACCATTCCCACAGATCGCGCTGCAGGCAGCGCGACGTGCGTGGTCGATCTGCATGAACATCTGGGTGTGTTGGAGCTTGAGATCGAACATGGCGCGGTGAAGGCGCGGGTTGAAAGTAACAATACCTCCGCGCCGGTCTTTTGCCCCATCGGCACGGAGGTGCGCATCGATCTGGACTGGCTCCATCGCCTCACCGTCACACGCCGACAGACACAAGTGAGCGGGTCATAGAGTGCCAGCCCACGCTCTTGACTGATCGGTGTGGAGAGGCCTATCGTACCCGAGTGGGGGGAGTTAACGCCCCGGGGGAATATGTACAAAAAGGGGATTGAGTGTTGAGGATGGTGTGCATGCCCGGCTTGTACCGGGAAGCCTGAAGTCCTCCCGAGATCTCCGCCGTATCTACCTCTCCTCGGTAGGTGCGTCCTCCTCCCACCCAAACATTCCTCTTCACCGCTCTTCCCATCTTCCTCGATCGATTCAACGTGTCAGTTCCGCGACACGTCCGGGCATCGGGCGCGGTCGATCGGAATGTCCTCAAGGCTTGACTCTCCGCACCGTTCCCTGTAAACGACGAGGATACGTATCGCGCCCGGTGATTGTGCCGCACCGTTCCTGTGAATCCCTTGCTTGAGAGGTTGAATGGCCACCAAGACATCATCGCCACGTGCCGAGTCTCCCATGCCCGCGCCTCCATCCGAATCCACCGAATCTGAATCGGTCGCCTCACGAAACAAGACTGCCGCCGCACAAAAATCCGCACCCGCGGTCACAGCGGTGGAAATGGGCGCGCGGCAACGGGAAATTTCCGTCTCCGAGTTTTTCACGAAGAATCGGCATCTTCTAGGGTTTGATAATCCGCGGAAGGCGCTGCTGACCTGCGTGAAAGAAGCGGTCGATAACTCGTTGGATGCCTGCGAAGAAGCGGGCATCCTGCCTGACGTCACGGTCAAGCTTGAGGTTGTGGCGAACGGACCATCGCCGGTGGCGCCGAGTCAGGCGACCCGCTTTCGCATCACGGTCAGTGACAATGGCCCTGGCATTGTCCGCCAGCAGATTCCACGGGTCTTTGCGAAGTTGTTGTACGGGTCGAAGTTTCATCGCATGCGGATGAGTCGGGGACAGCAGGGCATCGGTATCTCCGCGGCGGGTATGTACGGTCAGCTGACGACCGGGAAGCCGGTGAAAGTGATTTCCCGCACCGGACCACGGGCGGCGGCGCACTACTTCGAAGTGCAAATCGATACGAAGAAAAATGAACCGTTGGTGCATGAGAATAAACAGATCGAGTGGGCGCAACCCCAAGGGACCGAGGTGGTGTTGGAAGTCGAAGGGCGCTACCAAAAGGGGCGCGCGTCGGTGGATGAATGGCTGGAGCAGACGTCGATTGCCAATCCGCACGTGCAGTTGACGTATCACACGCCGGAAGGAGAGCAGAAACAGTATCCTCGCACCTATCACGAGTTGCCGCCCTCGCCGAAGGAAATCAAGCCGCATCCGTACGGCATTGAATTCGGGGCCCTGCTCAAGATGCTGCAGGATACGAAAAGTCACACCGTCGCATCGTTTCTCGCCAGCGATTTTTGCCGTGTCTCTCCCGCGCTGGCCGATGAGATCTGTAAAGCGGCGAAACTCTCTCCCAACACCAAACCTCGCGAGGTGAAGCCTCACGCGGCGGAAACGCTCTATAAAACCATCCAGACGACCAAAATCATGGCGCCGCCGACGAACTGCATTTCGCCCATCGGTGAGAAGGCGATTCTCTCCGGGCTGTACAAACAGATCAAGGGCGAGTTCTATACGGCAGTCAGTCGGCCTCCGGCCGTCTACCGTGGCTACCCCTTTGTCATCGAAGCGGGACTGGCATTCGGGAAGGGGCCGGAAGAAGCCTTGAAGCCGCAGCAAGCGGCGGTGCCCCTGGCGGAAGGCGAGGACCACGGCAACGATACCGAGCAGGCGCGGGTCATCCGGTATGCCAATCGGGTGCCATTGCTCTATCAACAATCAGCCTGCGCGACCTTCAAAGCCGTGCTCAGTACCACCTGGCGAAATTATGGTGTCAGCCAGTCGCGTGGCGCGTTGCCTGCCGGACCGATGGTGATATTTGTGCACATGGCGTCCGTCTGGGTTCCGTTTACGAGCGAGTCGAAGGAAGCCATTGCAGACTACGATGAAATCCAGAAAGAAATTACACTGGCGCTGCGTGAAGCCGGCCGGCGGTTGGGAATTTTTCTGCGCAGGCGGGAACGGGCCGCGAGCGAATTTCGGCGACGCAATATCTTCGAACTGTACATCGAAGAGGTCGTGGCGGCGTGTAATCGATTGAAGGGCGGGAACCTTCCCACCGAAAGATTGAAAGAACAATTACACAAGATCGCCAGTTCACGGACGGGCGGTCTCAAGACGGATGAAGCGCTGGGGAAAACCGGCGCCGGGCCTGAAGGTCTGCCCCATTCCATCATCGTTACAGCGGAAGGGATTGAGGGAGAGACTGCGGTTGCTGAGCAGGTTCCGGTGCCAGAGGCCGGTCTAGCGAACATAGCCCCTCCTGTGGCAGGTCCTCCGACGAAGGCTTCGACGAAACGTAAGCGGGCGGTCGCGACCGTGCCGGCATCCAAAAAGCGTGGGCCTGCTCCGGGTCAGAAGCGCAAAGCCGGCCAGCAGGAGTTGTTCGCCGAATCGGCTGCCGGGAAGAAGGCGCCGCTTCGCAAGAAACCATCCAAGACGGCGCCCGCCACTCGGAAAAGGAAATAGGGCAGCGTATGGCACAGGCGAAACCGAAGAAAAACGGTGTAGTGGCGAAAAAGCTCGTGGGCATGGCCGATGTCGTCATCTCCGCGGCACAACGATCCAAGGATCCGACCTTTGAAATTCCGATTCGAGCGTTGTCGAACGTGTCGTTCAATCCGCGTAAGGGATTGATCGAGATGGGTGAGAAGAAACAAGCGCGCACGTTTTTTAACGTCGGCATGGCTAAGAAGTTCATGCAGACGATGCTGGTGGCCGACGCACTGGCTGAGCTGCAGCAGGCCGATTTGACCACCTCGTTGAGGGAAATCTACTACCGCACCAAACATACGATTCAAGATTCGCACGAGAACACGTTCGATACGCAGGATGAATCCGATCCGATCATCGAGGATCTGGAAGTGTCGCTCACTGCCTTGCGTGAAGAACTCCATGTGCGGGCTGAAAACAGCGGCAGCATCGTCGGGCCGGTGGTCTTCGGCGATGACGGCGACCGGGTGGATTGCGCAAAGTTAGGCAAGGGCGGCTATTCGGTGCCTTCGATCGTCGAGCCAGAATATCTGGAGATCCGACGCTGCACGGCCGATTTTCTGCTGTTGGTCGAAAAGGGCACACAGTGGAACCGCCTGTCTGAGGATAAGTTCTGGCGACGATATAATTGTGTGTTGCTGACGGGAAACGGCCAGCCGCCACGAGGGGTGAGACGCCTGGCGCGCCGCCTGCATGAAGAACACAAGTTGCCGGTCTATGTCTTGGTCGATAACGATCCCTGGGGATACTATATCTACTCCGTTGTGAAGCAGGGTTCGATCAATCTCGCCTTCGAGAGCCAGCGCATGGCCATTCCTAAAGCGAAATTTATCGGGCTCTCCAGCGCGGACCCTGAGCGGTACGAGTTACCCCGCAACGTGGGCATCAAGCTGAACGAAAAAGACATCACCCGAGCGAAGGAACTGTTGAACTATCAATGGTTCCAGAAGCCGGCCTGGCAGCAGGAAATCAAACGCATGCTCGCGAGCGGGCTCAAGTACGAATTGGACGCACTGGCGAATAAGGACTTCCAATATTTAACCAAGAAATATCTTCCGCGTAAGCTGAAGGAAAAGGATTGGCTCGACTAGCGGGCCCGGGGAGAGCGATGTGAGGCAGAACGAGCGGGGATTGTGGGGGATCCAGACGTATGTGATGACCACCGGCCTTTACGCGTTGCTGTTTCTCACGCCGGCCTTTGCGCCCGCGCAGATGATCTCGCCCCCCTCGAATCGGTCAACCTCACCGAATCAGCCGGGACAAAATCCGCAGGCTCCGGGAACCATTCCGATTCCCAATCCCCTTGCGCAGCAGTCGGCTATTTCATCGACAGCGTCGGGCGCCAGCGCCCCGCAAAGCAACACCATTCCCTCCAGCCAGGGGAAGTCGTTCGGCACCATCGGTCAAGGCCTGCCCGGCATGACCGGCGGAACGACGCTGACTGGACCCACAGGCTCGCAAGATCCGTCCGCACGCTACATGCGCCCGACAGTGATCCCGCCACTCTTCTGCGATCCCGCCATCAATATTCCCTGTTAAGCAACCGGTAACGTGCGAGCGACCCGAATTGGCGGATCACTGGTTGCGAGTGACGATCATTGCTTTTGCGATTATCTGAGAAACAGTATCCTCCGTTGCTCCACCATATGGGGAAGGAGTGAAATCCGATGAGTTTTCGATCGATCACGCTCGTTGTCGCATTCATGACAGTGCTTTCTGGGCAGGCCATGGGATCTGAATTGGAAGCCATTCCCGGATTACAAGGCCTGGATTTTTCAACAGTTGAGATTGCCACCATGATTGCAGTGGAAATCTCTGATGGAGTTCAGAGTACTAATCGGCTGTATGCGCGCACGTTTGATCGATTGAAGCAGCATAACTTAATCCCGCGACCTGGCCTGGATGATGACCGTATTCCCCGGATGCACCCTATTCTCATCGTGACGCTCGTGGCCAAGAGGATTACAGATTGTCCAGAGAAGCTGTTGTACGTAAGAAAGCTGGAGTTGATCGAGCCCGCAATTCGAACCCGCGAGCCAAAGGTGTATGGGGAGAGCATCAGCTTTGGAGGCAGGGATGTATTCAATGAGGTCATCGACCATAAGGAAGCATTAATAGAACGGTTTGAAGCGGATTTGGATCGAATGATCGATGGGTTTGCTCAAGACTATTGGGATTGGAACAAGGTGAATGGCGGTAGTTGATGTGCCATGGAGGCATCGTCGCACCTTGAAGGCCGCGGTGTTTCCTTGTGGACTAGCCCATCTGAGTAGACGGGAGCGACATGGTGCGGGTCGACGTCTCAGAACCGAGCTCAGGAATTGCGTCGGGGTGACGAAGGTTCGACGCGGATGGTGCCGGTCGGTGTCATGGCGCCCTGAGGATTGTCGGCGTCGAGCCACACATTAAATCGGATGGTACCGGGTTTCAAAAAACAGAGGCTGACGGATTGTAACGGCGCGATCGTCACCGTGTCCTGCAGGACTCCGAATTGCTTGAATCCTTTGTCGCAGCCGAGCAACGCCGGGTCGCTGTCTTCAAGCATCCGTAATGTGACGGGGTGCGAATTCAGGTTTTGCCACCGGATTTCATCGCCGATCTGTGCGATCAAGTGACGCGGGGCGATTTCGGCGCGGATATTGAAATAGCGGATGGCCCCCGTGATCCGGCTGGTGGTGGGCGTACTGCAGCCGGTACTGACCCCGACCGTAAGCAAAACCAACAACAATGTGAGCGCGTAACGCATGCGCGATCCTACAAAAATGGAGCGGGAGTTCTCTACTAGGATTGTTACCAGGCATGAGAGGGCCGATGGTACCAGTCAATCTGAAGGCCGGATGAATCTTGTCGCAACCAGCGACAGACAGACGAGGCTCACGAAAGCGAAGGTTCAGACTATCCGAGAATCACGTTTCCATTCGCTCACCGCGCTGATAAGGCAGGGCTTGATTTCATGCGGAATTCTTCCTATCCTGCCCCCACTGAAAGGAAGGTGACGTCATGTTGAGGGACATCTTGCGAACCGGGGTTGCCGCTGTGTTGTTGGCAGTCACATTGTTGGCGGTGTACACGCCGCTTCAGGCAGAAGAGGGCGGCGCGTCGAACCTTTCGGTCGTGACTCAGTCTCCGGCAAGTCGTTCCGTTGCAGTGCAGCAGACGCTCGCTCCGGTTGAACCGTCTTTGCCGCTGCTCGTGGCCGAGGGATCCAATTCCTGTGAGATCGTGTCCTGCGGCATGGGGATCAAGCAAACCTGTCAGATCACCTGTCCCGCTGATAAAACGCCCAAGTGCAGCTGCGATTGCGAACGGAGCTTCGGTCCCATGTGCATGGATTACAAAGCGAATTGTCGCTGCGAATAGGGGAGGCGCGCCGGTCACTCATTGTCCGGCGAAGAGGAATTCGATCCACCCACCGTCAGAATCGGCCCTGACACGCGGTACTGTTCTCCTGCCCAGGCTCCCAAATCGATCAGTTGGCAGCGCTCAGAACAGAACGGACGCCAGGGATTGTCCTGCCAAGTCGTGGGCCGGTGACATTCGGGGCAACGGCGCTGTGAAGGTTGGTTTGCGGACAAGGTTCTTACCTTGTAGCTGGTGAGACGATAGCAGAGTCTATCATTCTCGTGCCGAAGGCAGCAAACAACTCGCCGGTCAAATAGGCTGTGTGCTCTCCGTCCCGCCAGTGTTTCCGTCGCATATAGTCATTGAGCAGACGACCGTCGGCGGTTCGATGAACATGGGGATGCGCCACATTCATCCGGTATCGCTCGATGGCGCCGGCCACCCGGCTGATGAACACAATGGTGCCGTCGTGCTCCACCTGTTCCACGATACCTACATGGGTCAGGGGATCGTTGACCAGGCCATCCCCATTGAAGTCCCAGGTATTGTCGAAGAACACCAAGTCGCCGGCCTGTACGACCGGCCCGCGGTGGAGTCGGCCGTTTTTCCGGACGTGGTTGTAAATGAGGCCCACGCCATTGGTTCTGCCGTCGGCGGTGGCTCCTGAATAGAGGTCGATGCCATGGGCGAGATAGATGGCACGTGTTACTCCAGCGCAATCGTAACTGATGCGACGGCCTTGGCTTTCTATCGTAGTGGCGCCCACCAGGTTCTCCGCCGTGCGGACGATCGCCTGCTGGCGGCTGTCGGTTTGACTAGCATGGCAACAATCAGGAATGGGAGTGACGGCCTGCCGCAGTCCCGGTGACGACGGGGCGGCGCAGGCGCTCAGTGCGGAGGCAAGGGCCAAGCCGGACCATATGCGTGAGAGCATCGGCATACTGTGTAAGTATAGCTGGTCTTCAGAGCACCTGCTCCGAAGTGACGCCCGGCAACCAGAGGATGCTCAACAAGACTAGCCAACAGGGCCGCGGTGAGTTGAAGAGCCGAGGCGGTCTGTTGAGAGCCTGAATGAAGCGAGCACTCCGCGGCAGTCTTTTATAGCCTCCTGTCAGGCACCGGCGCTGGAGAAGACCTGCTTGATCAAGGCCTGCGCATCTTCCTGGATTTGCAGGAGATGAGCTTGTCCCTTGAAGCTTTCCGCGTAGAGTTTGTACACATCCTCCGTTCCGCTCGGGCGGGCGGCAAACCAGCCGTTGGCGGTGGTGACCTTGAGGCCCCCGATCGAGGCCTTGTTGCCCGGTGCTTCTGTCAGCATGGCGGTAATGGCTTCACCGGCAAGTTCCCGGCTTTGCACCTGCTGCGGCGAGAACTGTTGCAGCGCGGCTTTTTGCGCCCTAGTGGCCGGCGCATCGATTCGCTCGTAGACCGGCTCGCCGAGTTGCGCCGTCAGTTCACCGTACAACTGTGCCGGGTCCTTCCCCGTGACCGCCAGCATCTCCGCCGCGAGCAGATTCATAATGATGCCGTCTTTATCGGTCACCCAGGTGGTGCCGTCACGGCGTAGAAACGCCGCGCCCGCGCTTTCTTCTCCGCCGAATCCCAATGAGCCGTCGCTGAGGCCCGAGACGAACCATTTGAATCCTACCGGCACTTCAACCAACCGGCGTTTTAACGACCGGACGAGGCGGTCGATGATGCTGCTGCTGACGACGGTCTTGCCGACTCCTGCGCTGCTTTTCCACCCGGGGCGATGCGTGAACAGATAGGAGATCGCCGCGGCGAGGTAGTGGTTGGGGTTCATCAACCCGGCGCCTGGTGTCACGATGCCGTGGCGATCCGTATCGGTATCGTTTCCGAAGGCCAGATCGAATCGGTTTTTGAGGGTGATGAGCGACGCCATCGCATAGGGAGAGGAGCAGTCCATTCGGATCTTCCCGTCCCAATCCAGCGTCATGAAGCGAAAGGTCGCATCGACCGATTCGTTGACGATCTGCAGGTCCAATCCGTACCGCTCAGCCAGCGGTCGCCAATACGCCACGGCGGCACCGCCCAGGGGATCCACGCCAAGGCGCAGCTTGGCGGCTTTGATGCGATCGAGATCCACGACCGTGGCCAGGTCTGCTATGTAAGTCCCGACAAAATCGTATCGCGTCGTGGAAGCTGCTCGAAGCGCCTGTTCGTAGGGTATGCGTGTGACGCCATGAAGTTGGGCCGCTAAGAGTTCATTGGCGCGGTTCTCAATCGCTTTCGTCACGTCGGTGTCGGCCGGGCCGCCGTGGGGCGGATTGTATTTGAATCCGCCGTCCTCGGGTGGATTATGAGAGGGCGTGACGATGATGCCGTCGGCAAAGCCGGAGGTTCGGTCGCGATTGGTCTGAATGATCGCATGGGAGATGACCGGCGTCGGTGTGTAACCGTCGTCCTTATCCAAGCGGACATGGATACCGTTTGCGGCCAGCACCTCCAGCGCGCTGCGCAGGGCAGGGGCGGAGAGCGCATGGGTATCTTTGCCGATGAAGAGGGGGCCGGTCGTGCCGGCTTTGATCCGGTACTCACAGATCGCCTGAGTGATCGCAAGAATATGGGCCTCATTGAACGTTCGTTTCAGGGAAGAGCCGCGGTGACCGCTGGTACCGAAGCTCACGCGCTGTTGAAGATCGGCCGGGTCCGGCGCCTCCTGGTAATAGGCCTGCTCGAGCCGGAGGAGATCAACGAGTTGTTCCGGTTGTGCCGGTTGGCCGGCGCGGGGATGGTGAGCCATGGACGCCTCGATACGATTGATGATGGGTGGACGATGAGTGCCAGGTCAGGTCGCGCTCAGTATATACGCCTCGACCTCGAATGTCAGGCGCGGTTGGTTGCGCGTTCCTCGGCGCGGGTGTTAAGATCCGCTCACGTTAAGGAGAGGAATTGACCATGCCGAATATCACCTTGTTACATTCACCGACCTGCGGAGCCTGTCCTTCGGCGAAACGCCTCTGGAAGGAACTCAGGGTAAAGTATAGCTTTAGCTATCGCGAGGT
>CAZKVY010000076.1:0-17854 GCA_964556305.1 uncultured Nitrospira sp.
GTTGGGTCACGTAGTCTTCGATGGCTTCCGCCGCGCCCTTCCTGATCTGTCGACCGTCGAAATCGACGCCGCTCATTCGCGTTTGCGCCGTAAACGGCAGAAAGGTGGCGCCCATCGCATGGATGTCGCGCCCTCTGAGTCCATAGCGCTCCTTTGCCAGAATCACGATGCTGCGGCCTTCGGGGGTCTCATCGGCGAGCGAGGCCAGCTGGGCCGCATCGGCCACAGATGCTTCCTGCACGCCTTCGGCTGGAATAAATGCCGTGGCCTGTCGGTTACCCAGCGTGATCGTTCCCGTCTTGTCGAGGAGCAACACGTCGACATCGCCCGCTGCTTCGACGGCTTTCCCCGACATGGCGATGACGTTCGCCTGGACCATGCGGTCCATGCCCGCGATGCCGACCGCGGATAACAGTGCGCCAATTGTCGTCGGTATGAGGCAGACCAGCAGGGCGACCAGAACCGTCACCGTGATGGGCGCGCCCTGACCCGTGGCATGCACGGAGTAGAGGGAAAAAGGCAGCAAGGTCACGGTCGCCAGTAAAAAGACGACGGTGAGGGCTGCCAACAGAATATTGAGCGCGATCTCATTCGGCGTCTTCTGGCGCTTGGCGCCCTCGACCATGGCGATCATGCGGTCGAGGAAGGTTTCACCGGCGCTGGCGGTAATTCGCACGACAAGCCAATCGGACAGCACCCGCGTACCGCCGGTCACGGCGCTTCGGTCGCCGGACTCGCGAATCACCGGGGCACTCTCGCCGGTGATCGCGCTTTCATTGACGGATGCGATCCCCTCGATGACATCTCCATCGCTGGGAATGTAATCCCCGGCCTCGACCAGCACGATGTCACCTTTCTTCAGCAGACTGGCCGGAACGAGATGGTAGACCTCGCCGGGTTTACCGATAGCGGGAGGCGCCGCCAGAGAGTGTCCCCCGGAGTCGGGCGTTCCAACTCGCTTGGCGGTCAACTCCGTCCTCGACCTGCGGAGGGAATCGGCTTGGGCCTTTCCCCTTCCTTCGGCAAGCGCTTCCGAAAAATTGGCGAACAGCACGGTGAACCAGAGCCACAGCGAGATGGCGAGGATAAACCAGGTCGGCGCTTCACCCGCCCCGAACAACGCCTGGAAGAACAGCAGCGACGTCAAGAGGCTTCCCACGAAGACCACGAACATGACCGGATTGCGGACCTGAATACGAGGATCGAGCTTTCGCAGCGCATCCAGGATGGCCTGTCGAACAAGCGGCGGATCGAAGAGCGGTCTGGCTTTCGTCGATGTCATCATGGGAATCCTCTACTCGTTCAGGCTACCGAGCAACCATGAGCAAATGCTCTACCACCGGCCCCAATGCCAGAGCCGGAACGAAGGTCAGAGCGCCGACCATGATGACGACCCCCACCAGCAAGACGACGAAGAGCGGAGTATGAGTCGGGAGCGTGCCCAATCCCGGCGGCACCATCTTTTTGCGCGCCAGCGATCCGGCGAGCGCCAATGTCGGAATCGCCAACCAGAACCTGGAGACCAGCATGGCCAATGCGCCCGTCACGTTGTAGAAGGGGGTATTGGCATTCAGTCCCCCGAAGGCGCTCCCGTTGTTGTTGCCCTGGGAGGTGTAGGCATACAGAATTTCACTGAACCCATGTGCGCCGGGATTGAGAATGGACGACGTGCCGGACTCAGTCACGACCGCCACTGCCGTGAACCCCAGCACGATAATGGGCATGATGAGGATCAACAGGGCTGCCATCTTCATTTCATAGGTTTCGATCTTTTTTCCCAGGTATTCCGGGGTCCGACCTACCATCAGGCCGGCGATGAACACCGCGATGATGGCGAAGACCAGCATTCCGTAGAGGCCGGACCCCACCCCGCCCAGAATCACTTCGCCGAATTGCATCATGAACAGCGGGATCAATCCGCCGAGTGGCGTGAATGAATCGTGCATGGCATTCACCGCCCCGGTGGACGTGGCCGTCGTTGCGGTGGCAAAAAGCGCCGAACGAGCAACTCCGAAACGAATTTCCTTACCTTCCATGTTGCCGCCGGACTGCGCTATCCCGGCGGTCTGATCGACACCCAGAGCAGCCAGGCGAGGGTTTCCTGCAGACTCGGCCCAATAGGCCCCTAGCACGAAGAAGGCCAATACGCTCAGCATCGCAGCGAGGATGGCCCAACCCTGCCTGGTATCGCCAACCATCATTCCGAACGCATAAGTCAGCGATGCGGCGATCAGGGTTTCAGCCAGGATCAGAATGAAATCGGTGAGCGGCGTCGGGCTTTCATAGGGATGGGCCGCATTGGCATTAAAGAATCCGCCACCGTTGGTCCCCAGATGTTTGATGGCCACTTGCGACGCTGCCGGGCCGACGGCCAAGACTTGCTCAGTCCCGGTTGTTGATTCCGGCTTGGCAACGCCCTTCTCGTCCACCACCGACTGCCCTGCGGCATCGACGACGGGCTTGTCGTAAGTCACGGGCTGAAGGAGAGTGGTCTGATAATACGCCTCGAAGGTCTGAACCGTCCCCTGCGAGACAAGGAGCAGCGCGAGGACGGCGGCCAGCGGGAGTAAGATGTACAACGTGCTGCGGGTCAGATCCACCCAGAAATTGCCGATGGTCGAGGCCGTCCGAGCGGTTAATCCGCGGATGAGCGCGACCAGCACGGCCATGCCCGTTGCGGCGGAGACGAAATTCTGGACCGTCAGGCCGAGCATCTGCGTGAGATAACTCAGCGTCGATTCTCCGGCATAGGCCTGCCAGTTTGTATTGGTGATGAAACTGGCGGCAGTATTGAATGCGAGGTCTGGCGCCACCGCCCCGAAAGTGCCCGGATTCAGGGGCAGAAATTCCTGCACTCGCTGCAAGGCATAGAGTGCGACCAACCCCGTAACATTGAACAACAACATGGCCACGGCATAGGTCTTCCAATTCATGTCCTCAGCTTCGCGCACGCCGCAGACGCGATAGATCACGCGTTCGAGTGGCCCCATCACCCGGTCCATTCCACAGGTCTGGCCTGTATAGACACGTGCCATGTACCAACCCAGAGGTTTGACCAACGCCACCAGGACGAGAAAAAAGAGGCCGATTTGAGCCAATCCGTTGATCGTCATCAGAACCACTCCGCTTTCAGCAGCGCGATCATGAGGTACACCAACAACCCCAGTGACAACACTGCGCCGAGCACGTAGATCGCATTCATGACCACACCTCTTAGAGTCGGTCCAACACTGAGATGAGGCAGCCGGACAGCAGGAAAAAAACCGCGACGATCGCCAAATAGATGAGATCCATGTCAAAGGTCCTTAATGGGACGTCATACTTAGTGAGGCGCGCTTCGCCGGAATCTTCTTTCCAAGCCGTCGCCAACCGGCCACATCGCTGCACGCCCCTTCCCTTCCACCACATATTCAAGGTAGCGCGCAGAAAGTAAAAACGGTGTAAAAAAACTAAGGAAATGGATTTCCAGAGAAGATGCTCCTCAACAGCTGTGCACTGATTTGGAAGCAGGTCGCCCCAGTCGACTGGTCAGTCGAAATAGATCCACTTACGAGCGGGGTGCTGAAGAAGAAATATGGAGGAAGCCGTGACCATCCATAGAGCAGGTCACAAAGACTTGTTTGATCAATGAAAGAGGTGTGACCGCATCAGGACACTACGGATCTGAATCTCGCTTATCTTTACGTAACTCAGCCAACACCGCCAGAATTTCCGCCGGCCGCGGGGGACAGCCTGGAATTCGGACATCGACGGGAATATGCCGATCCACCGGACCCGTCACCGCATAACTGCCCTTGAACACCCCGCAAGTGACGGCACAGTCTCCCAATGCGATGACGATCTTGGGGTCCGCCGTCGCCTTGTACACATCTTTCAAGGCTCGCTCCATATTCACAGTCACCGGACCCGTGACGACCAATGCATCGGCGTGGCGGGGGGATGCGGCGATATGCACCCCGAACCGCTCGACGTCGTAAACCGGATTGGCCAGCGCATTCATTTCCATCTCACACGCATTGCACGAGCCCGTATCCACTTCGCGGATCGTCAGCGAGCGCCGGAACGGTTTTGCCTTCTCGATGGCTTCCCGACTGACCGGCTCGGATGGCGGCCCCGCGACAGGATGATCGCCCGTGACCACGCCGGTCTTCAGACTTTTATTGATGATCCGAAACATGGTTCCTCCTTAGCAGTCGATCGTCCGCGGTCAGTTCTCAGCTCAGGGCCGGCGGTTGAGGCTGAGTGCTGAAGGCGTGTTTCTCACAAATCATTCCCTGCATACGACAGGTTGAAACTCTTATTGATCAAGGGAAAGTCCGGCACAATATTCCCAAGCGCGGCCCATTGGATCGCCGGCCAATGCACGAAGGACGGATCCCGCACTTTGCACCGGTGAATCCGCCCTGCCTCGCCGGCCATGACGACATAGAGAATTTCGCCTCGCCATCCTTCGACCGCTGACAGCGCCCACTCACCAGCCTGTGGTACACGCGACGGTTCCGCAATCAACGCGCCCTTCGGGATGCACCGGCACACCTCACGGATGAGACGGACGGATTCATGGATCTCGTCCATACGCACCCGCATCCTGGCGCGTACATCCCCATAGCGGTAGAGCGCCACCTTCGGCTGCAGAACATCGTAGGCGGCAAACGGCCGGTCACGACGAAGATCCCGATCAATACCTGAAGCTCGACCGACGACGCCCATCACCGCATGGTCCCAGGCGATGCCCTCACTCAAGATGCCCGTGTTCTCCAGCCGTTCTATCAGGGAGGCATTGGCGAACAGAATCTTTTCGAGGCCGGAAAAATTTTCTTCAATGGCGTTGATTTCCACTTCTACCTGAGCGAGTTGCAGATTGGCGAGATCTACCGTGATTCCCCCGACGCCATTGATGCCGCGCAGAAACCGCGACCCGGTCAGGCGATCGTTGAGCTGCATGAGTTGCTCTTTCATCCGCCCACAGTGCGCATGGGCAAGCGCATAGGCGGTGTCGTTGCAAATGGCGCCCACATCGCCGATGTGGTTGTGCAGGCGTTCCAATTCCAGAAACAGCGTGCGCAGATACCGGGCGCGCGGCGGCGATTCGATACCCAGCAAGGTCTCCACAGCCTGGCAATAGGCCAAACTATGACCCACGCTTGTGTCTCCGGAGATGCGTTCAGACAACAGCACCCCCGCCCTCAACTGCTGCTGCTCGAACATTTTTTCCACGCCGCGATGTTTCCAGAAATGGCGGACCTCGAGTTGCATGATCGGTTCGCCGGCCACAGAAAACCGGAAATGGCCCGGCTCGATGATGCCCGCATGGATCGGTCCGACGGGAACCTCGAACACGCCTTCGCCCTGAATTTTCCGGAAGGCATATTCCCCTTGCACGCGCCCGAGCACGCGGTTCCACGGAAAGTCCTTTTTGAGCGGATGGGCGCCCTTCGGCCAATGTTCATGGCGAACGAGCCGTCGCAGATCAGGATGGCCGACCGGAATCAGCCCGAACAGATCACGAATCTCCCGTTCGTACCATTGGGCCGCATGCAGATGCGGCGTGATCGACGAAAACTCCCGCTCGTCGCCCTGTAGATCCACGGCGAGCAGCAGCCAGTCTTTGCGTTCCGCCAATGTAAAGAGATAGCACAGTTCGAAGCGCACCTCGCGGGGGCGATGGTCGACCGCCCAGAGCAAGGACAACGAGCCCCGCAGACTCGGGTTCGTATGCAGAAAATGGGCGACGGTCGGCAGCTGCTGTTTCTTCACCCGAAGCATCGGGACGCCGTGAATGGCCCCGACCTCCGCGATTGCTCCCGTAAATGCCGCGTGCACCTGTTCGACCGCCGGACGTGTGTCGATCATCCGATCACCTCACCACGATCACGTTGACCGCTCTGGTCAGCAACGTGTGAACCGGTTCAGGAAGGACGAACCCAAGCCCCACCAGGGCGACGATCATGATCATGAGAGGCACATGGCCGACCGTCCAAATCTCTCCCCTCGTGATCCCGTCCGGCGGAGTACCCCAGACCATGGTCCCGATGCGAAACATGAATCCGCCGAACAACACCACCGCGAAGAACAACAACAACGCCGCGATACCGAGGCTTCGCATTTCGTCGGAGATCGTCATCGTCACAAACCGTCCCATTTGCATCGTATCCGACGCAAAATCCTGCGCCGCCACTGCCGACACGACGAGCATCTCGCTGACGAAGGGCGCAAAGGGAGGCAAGCCGACCAGGGCACAACCGGCCACAAGCATCGCCGCCGCGGTAATCGGCTGCGCCCGCGCCAACCCGCGCACCCCACCGATCTCCAGCGTCTCGAAACGGCGATGGATGTTCCCCGCTACAAAAAAAGCCAACGCCTTGGCCACTGCATGGTTGAGCAGATGAAAGAGGCCGCCGAACGTCCCCAGCGGCCCGCCGACCCCGAAGCCGATCATGGCCAAACCCATGTGCTCGATACTCGAATAAGCGAACAGCCGCTTATAATTGTGCTGAATGAGAATAAAGAGTGAGGCCACGATGAACGACAGTAGCCCGAAGGTGAGAAGCAGGTTACCCGTAAATGTCGGGGGCAGCGCCTGATCCACCAGCGCCTTGTTGCGCAACACGGTGTAGACCGCCACCGTTTCCAACACTCCGGCCAGCATCGCGGCGATCGGCGCCGGCGCTTCGCTGTACGCATCGGGCAACCAGGTGTGCATGGGAACCAGACCGACTTTCGTGCCATACCCGACCAGGATGAATATAAAGGCCAGCTTCAGCACATTGGGATCCAACTGGTTCGCCACACCGATGAGGGCGGTCATATTGAGGGCCGAACTCGCATCGCCGAGCACCCGCACCGAGGAGTAATAGGTCAGCACCACGCCGAATAGGGCCAGCGCAATTCCCACCGAACAGAGAATCAAGTATTTCCAGCCCGCTTCGAGAGATTCCCGCCTGCGGAAAAATGCAATGAGGAAGGTGGTCGCCAGCGTGGTCCCCTCCAGTGCGACCCACTGCACTCCGAGGCTGTTCGCCAGCGTGGCCGCCACCATCGCGAACAGAAACATGTGAAAGAGGAAAAAGAACAAACCGAGCCGCTTCGGCGCGATCACACCCCGGGCAACCTGGTCATCCATGTACGACCACATGTAGAGCGAGCAGGACAAGCCGACCGCGGTGATGATCACGAGAATGAAATCCGAGAGCGCATCCACGTAGACGACTCCGTCTAACGTCGTGATCGTCCCTTCCGCCAACACCTGCCTCGTCAACGCCGTTTCAGCCACGGCCAGCGCCAACATGGTAAGAAAATTCACCAGGTGCAGAATCCTGGCACGCCGGACTACCAGACTGAGCAAGCCGGCCACCACCGGCCCTGCCAGCAACACGATTACCGGCCACATGCGGCACCCATTCGCAGCTCGTTCGTCATCGTCACGGTCATTCCTTCAACACCGTCAGCGTGCTGGTGTCCACACTATCGAACGTGTCCTGCAAACGGTGGGTGTAAATCCCGACGATCAGGCCCGCCACCAGCACATCAAAAAAGATTCCCAATTCCACGATCAACGGCATGCCGTACGCAGCCGCCGTCGCCCCCAGGAACACTCCGTTCTCCATGACCAGGAAGCCGACCATCTGTGTAACCGCCTTCTGGCGGGCAATCATGATGAAGAACCCGATCAGGATGATCGCCAGCGCAATGGCCAGCGAATCTCGTGTTAACAAATACCCGAGCGGAATGATCGGCTGGGTGATAAAGAAGGCGAGGATGACCAATGCGCCGCAGATCAACAGGCCTGCGGGAATGTTGACGTGCATACCCAGCTCGCGCGAGACATTCAGCCGCTCGATGACTTTCCGGAGAATGCGGGGCAACACGATCACTTTGACGACGATTGTGAGGGCCGCGGCGAAGTAGATGTGTGTGTGTCCGGTGAGCAATGCCACGAGCGCCGCGGTGGCCGCCAGGAAGGTTGATTGCAGCGCAAAAAGATCCACACAGGCGGAGAGCCGGCGTTGCGCGACGATGGCAAAACAGCACAGCAGCAGCAGGACCGAGCAGAGGTCGACGAGTTGCGAGCCCACATGAGTCGAAACCGGCAATGCCCTATCCTTTCAACGTGTAGAAGAACACGAGGGCCAGCAGCGCCAGAATGAACGCCGCACCTAACATCTCCGGCACGCGAAACAATCGCAGCTTGGCAAACATCGATTCGATGACACCGATCACCACGGCGAGCGCGGAGACCTTCGCCAGATAGACCAGGAGACCGACCGCGATAGCGGAAGGCGCCGGACTCGTCGCAATGCCCCAGGGCGCGAACACATTCACGATCAACGTCAGGAAGACCACCAGCTTGATGCCCGCCGCCCACTCCATCAAGGCCAGGTAACGGCCGGAATATTCGAGCAGCATGGCCTCATGGATCATCGTGAGCTCGAGATGCGTCGCGGGATTGTCCACCGGGACGCGACCGGTCTCCGCCAGCGTGACGATGAACAGGGCGGCCAACGCCATCAAATGCGCGGGCGGAGCGAGCACGCCTTGCATCAATGCAGACTGGTGGACAATGGTACTCAAGTTCGTGGAGCCCGCGGTCAACGCGATGGAGAGAATGGACAACATCATGGCCGGCTCAGCCAGCGTAGCGACGATTGCCTCACGACTGCTGCCCATGCCGCCGAATGCCGACCCTGCATCGAGCCCGGCCAGAATCAGAAAGAACGTGCCCAACGCCAAGACATACACGAGCGCGATGATGTTGCCCGCAAAGTTCAATGGGGTGTGCGAGATAAACACCGGAATCAACAGGCCTGCCGCCACCGTCGAGGCGAAAACGATGTACGGCGCCGCGGTAAAAATCCAGGAGGTCGTCGAGGAGATCACCGGTTGTTTTCGAAACAACTTGGCCAGATCGGCATAGGGCTGAAAGAGGCTCGCGCCACGGCGGCATTGTAGACGTGCCTTGACCTTCCGGATCAGGCCGACGACGAACGGAGACAGCGTCAGCAGCAAGGCGAGTTGCAGGATGACCAACAGGATGTGAATGAGCACTTGCATGGCTCTTGTCACTCAATGATCGAAGATCGAACCGGTCGGCGCGACGCAGCTCCGCATCCGCGACGTTTCTCTACCCGGCCCATAACAACAACAGCACCAGAGTCAGAAAAATATATGCGAGATACACGTGCAGGCTGCCGGCCTGAATGACACGCAGACGGCCCGCCAGAGAGAGCAGCCGTCTGACGACCGGCTGATACAGATACAATTCAAACACCGGATGAATATGCGACTCGAACCGCTGGTGCTTGATGAAGTACTTTGACTGTTCCAGAAACTCTCGTTCGAGCTTCACCGCCGGCTGATAGATGGTCTCAAACACCTGTTTGATGGGTTGCGCAAACGCCGTCGCGCTATACTCCATCCGCGGCGTCAGATTCAGCCCGCAGCCCCACGTCTTGTAATAACGCACGCGCAGGCCTGTTCCGCAGAGCCGGGCAATCAGCAACCCCAGCGCCCCCGCCCCGACCAGCAGCATGGCGAGCACCGGCGTTGAGATGCTGGAAAATTCCACCGTCACCGGCGCCACTACCCAGCCATCCAGCGCCAACACCTGTGAGCTGATCTCCGCCCCCGTTAATGGAGCCGTGACCCGATCCAGCAACGGGACGACCAGCATAGGCGCCAACCCGAGGACCACGCAGAGCCCTGCCAATACGCCCATCCCCACCAGCATCGACCGGGGCGCCTCCTTTGCGTGGCGGGCCTGTGTACTGCGTGGCTGCGCCAGAAACGAAATCCCGAAGGCCTTCGCAAAACACGCCAGCGCCAGCGCACCCGTGAGAGCCAGCATCGCGGCGGCAATCGGCAACATCAACTTGAGAAACAGGGTCGGCAGTTGGAAGCTGAGGAAGAGACTCTGAAACACCAGCCATTCGCTGACGAATCCGTTCGTGGGAGGCAGCGCGGCTATGGAGACGGCCCCGATCAGGAAACAGGCACCCGTCCAGGGCATGCGTCGAAGCAAGCCTCCGTACTCCTCAATGTTCCTGGTGTGCGTGGAGAATTGCAGCGCCCCGGCGCCGAAGAAGAGTAACGCCTTGAACGCCGCGTGGTTGATGGTGTGGTACAGGCCGGCCAGTACCCCAAGCGCAGCCAGTTCATGCAATCCATAGGTATGGAAGATCATGCCAGCACCAACCCCCAGCAGAATGATGCCGATGTTTTCCACACTGTGAAAGGCGAGCAGACTCTTCAGGTCATGTTCCATCAAGGCGTACATGACGCCCAGAAGCGCCGAGACCGTACCGGCGACCAACAACGTGAAGCCCCACCACCAGGGGAATTCTCCGCCCATGAAATCGAAGTAGACCCGGATCAACCCATAAATAGCCGTCTTGATCATGACCCCCGACATCAAGGCCGAGATGTGGGACGGGGCGGCGGGATGCGCGTAGGGCAGCCAGACGTGCAGCGGGACGATACCGGCCTTCGCACCGAATCCGATCAAGGCCGTAACAAACGCGAACGATCGCAATCCCTCCGGAAGCGGCCGGCCGGGATGGCGAAAAGCTTCAAACGAGAAGGATGCGGTTTCTCGGGCAAAGATCAAAAAGGTCAGAATGATAAATGCGGTACCGACGTGCGTCATGATCAGATAAAACAGCCCGGCCTCGCGGACGCCTGGCTTCTCATGCTCAGTGACGACCAGCAGGTAGGACAGCAGGGACATGACTTCCCAGAGGATCAGGAAGAAGAACCCGTTGTCGGCGAGGACCACCAGGGTCATCGATAGCACAAATCCGTTGAGGAGGGATCCCAGCAATCCCACCGAGACCCGGCCGGAGAACTCCTCCATGTAACCCAGGGCATAAATCGACGCGGGAAGTGCGACCAATGAAATCGTGAGGACGAAGAAGGACGCCAGCGGATCCAGGCGCAACGCACAGGTCAGAAGCGGAATATTGGATGAGAGCGATAGGGACAGAGGGGCGGTGGCCAGGAGACCGGCAAGCCCCAGGCCAATACCCGCCACGCTCCCAGCAGCAGCGAAGCCATGGGCGAGAAGATTCTGACGATGCGGGGCGGTGGTGCAGAGGGGCAGCAGCCCCCCCAGGAAGTAACAGACAAGAAGTACGGTCAAGAGGGTGGTCATCACAACACTACCCTCTTCTCACGCGCAGCATCGCGATGCTCACCACTTACTCAAGAGGCAACTCTTGCGTTTGTCAAAGTACGGGAGAAACCGGCCGTCTTATTTACTCATGTACCACCTTCCGTCTTTCGGCGCAACTTACGCGCAGCATGGGTGCGCGCCATCATGCACGAGCAACACGCGTTGGAGGAGAATATGCCCGATGTGGGTTCACTAAGTGAAGCGGGCCAGGATCGAGACGGCGACCAGGTAATTTCGGCGCATCACCCAGCACGCACCACACACGCCGGGTGCCGGATTTTTGATCGGTCACAGCCTGGCCGGAGAAGAAGCTCTGCTGCCAGGCGACGATGTCATCTTTGGGATGAGGCGTGGCCGTCCAGTAAATGCCGGATTTGATATTCCGAAAAGGATGGCCGGCAGGAAGCGAGGGATCCTGCTGCTCGAGATCGACCAGTGTCTTGATTTCGTCGATGCTGGGCGCGCGCCAGCCTTGACGGCCACCGACGGTTTTCGTAGCACAACGAGCCACGGAGCGTTCCCAGACATCAAAAATGTAATCCGGCTCCCTCTCCCAGACCAGGCCGCTCGCTGAATCTTTCACCGCCTCCCCGTCCAGCAGCAATATAAACCGTGACGCACCCTCTTCAGCAGAGAGCTGACTAGGGGGGAAGCCGGCCCACAGGATGGACAGCAACGCAGACACTCGGAAGAACGTCCACACGGTAGGCATGCCCGGCAGTGTGCCCGATGTCTCAAGGCTTTTCAAGGATGGGGATGGGGAATCGGGAGTGGCTACCAGTCCAACCGTCGATATTGTCGCCTGAGAAGCAGCGCGCCCCACAGCAACGACAACAGCATCAGGACCGTACCGATGCCATAGGCCAGCTTCGCCAACACATGATCGTACTGCAGCCACCCCAGCAGGGTGAGGAGATTGTTCCAGTCGTGCGCATCCACTTCTTTGCCGGTAAATCCGCCTAACAGAATCAGATCCATCGCGCGGGCATCGTTGATGTAGGGTGCGACGTCCATGAAATTTTCCGCCGTCCACCAGAGCGCCACCGACCCACCGAACGGATCACGCGTCTTCATAAGGAAGGTGCCAAGACAGACCAGTGGCATGAGAATCTGTCCGAGACTGCCGCCGAGGATGGTCATGAACCTCCCGAAGGGCATGAAGATCAGGTGCCCGGCCTCATGAAACGGAAGATTGATCAGGTGGAGGAAGGATTTGCCGGTGTAATTGGTGTCGAGCGGCGTGGTGATCAACAGCCAGCCCCACCAGCCCAGCAGGAGCAACAGCAGTACGCGCCCGGCAAAGTAGAAAGGATTGACCGACTCCTCAGTCGTGAGCAACCAGTCTTTGGCTAGGCTCGACCAGAGAGATTCGTTCACCGGCGCGCGCCGAGTCACCGGTGGGGTGATTCGTGGAGACGAAGCCATCTTGGCGAAGATAATGCCGCAGCGGGCACAATCTGGCTTCCCATCCTCCTGTTCCCATCCACATTTTGGACAGTGCATCGATCAGCGCAGAATGAACGGTTCCCAGGAGAAGGTCACGGCAAAGATGAGCAGCGCGATCCACCCGATCAGCACACGGGCGGCTCCCAATTCGCGACCAGGATTTCGCACAGGCGGGTGGGCCAAACCCATCAGGCCGGCGAGCCCCACCCACAAAAACCACCCTTTCCACCCGATCCAGCCGAATACCATGAGGACTGGAATGAGGGCGACCGCCACACTGCGCTGCCTCTCACCCAGGAGGGCATAGGCGACATGCCCGCCGTCGAGTTGTCCGATCGGCAGGAGATTGAGCGAGGTAATGAAGAGGCCGAACCAGGCGGCAAATCCAACGGGGTGCAGAATCACATCCGCAGTCGGCGAGAGCGGCCCGATCACGACCCAGGAGGCGAATTGAAGCAACAACGGTTCACCCAAGTGCATGCCGTAATTGCCTTGGATCGGCACCACGGTCGAAAGGCGAAGTCCGATCACGAGCGCCACCACTGCGACGACAAACCCGGCGATCGGACCGGCGACCCCGATATCGAACAACGCGCGGCGATCAGTCAGCGGCGCCCGCATACGGATAATCGCCCCGAACGTCCCGACAAAATGCGGCAGCCCCGGCATGAACAACGGCAGGGAGGTCGGCACCCCGTGTAGACGGGACAACACATAGTGACCGAATTCATGCGTGACGAGAATGCCCAGCAGCGTCGCGGCAAACGGAATCCCCTTCCATAACGAACCGGGGTCGTCGACAAGAAAGTTCCACGGTCCGACCAGGGGATTGGTGTTCGTTTGGTAGGCTCCAGCCCATAACACCGTGAACACGGTGAAAAGAAAGAGCAGGCCCGGGAGTAGAAACGCGGACAGACCTGAACGTTCCTCCTCAACCCATTCCTCCTCCTCGCTGTCGTCTGAGGAAGAAGAGAGCAATTCACCCGAAGACCGGTTCTGATCCGACTCGTCGCGGTTCATCACAGGCCCCTGACTTTACGTCGCGAACGGATTAAAGAGCAGTTCTTCCTGAACCGTCGTGGCCGGTCCATGCCCGGGGAAAAGGCGCGTTTCCGGAGCAAGGGCCAGCACGCGTTTGCGGACGGAGTTGAGATGCGTCTGATAGAGGCCGGCGGGATTGGACCGGCCGATCGAGCCGGCAAACACAGTATCACCCACGAAACACAGGGCTTCTCCTGCCTGTTCTAGGCGATAACAGATACCACCTGGAGTATGGCCCGGTGTCGGCATGCACCGCAGCCTCAACCCGCCGATTTGAAGTAGGTCGTCCTGCTTGGGCCCATGCAGTACCTCCTGGGATGGACGCCAGCTGAGGAGATCGAGATCCTCCGGGCCAAGATAGACCGGCACGGGGTGAGCTTTCAGAATCGCGTCGATGCCATCGGCATGATCGGAATGCCCATGCGTCAGGCAAATCGCTTTTAGGCGTAGCTTTCGCTCAGCCAGTTTCGCCAACATGGCGCCGGCGTTGTATGCGGTATCGATGATCACCGCTTCTCCGCGATCATGAACGATATAGCCTTTGACCTCGTAGCCGCCGATCGAACCGAGAATCGTTTCAACGTGTGCGACTGACAGTGGGAGCGCCTCAGGGGTCCAGCCCTCCGCAACCTGCGCCAGCTGGTCTGCCCTCAGTCCCAATGCACCGGCTATCGATTGTACCTGGTCACGATTCCGTGGCGATTGCCCCCGCTCTAAGTCGCTCACTTCGACTTCAGACAAGCCACTCGCACGCGCGACATCGGCCACCGACCGCTGCTGCCCGTTACGAGCCTTCTTCAGAATATCGCTGAGTTCGTCTTCAAGAGGCATTGTCACTCTTCCTCGTCAGATAGCCACACCTTCACTGAAGTGTGGACTGACCCTTCCGACCTGCGCGCGTCAAGCGAGGGCAGCTTCTCCCGCGGGTTGCGCGAGCTCAGAGATGACCCGACCTGCAGGCACTCTCTTACTCAGCTCTCCGGCGCCAGGGAGATCTCTTTCACGTCGCCGAAACTCGCCAGCACTTTCGACAAGGCGTCACCGGAACCGACCGCGAGAATCCGCAAGCGGTCGGGGTTGAAATGCGTCTTCGCCGCCCGTTGGATATCATCCTTGGTCAGCTTCATCACCTTGTCCCGTATCTGCTGCAGCCAGTCTTTCGGCAGACCGTCGTATTCGAGATCCATCAGGCGCGCCACGATGCTCGACGCGCTGGTGAATGAGAAGACGAACGAATTCACGTAGGCTTCTTTGGCTTCCTCCAACTCGGCATCCGTCACCAGCTCGTTGCGCATGCGCTCCATATTCGCCACGAAGCGATTGACCACCTCTTGCGTGGACGAGAGCTTGGTTTCCGCGCGCATCAGCCACACGCCTTCATCATACACACTGGCCCGCAAGCCGCTGCCGACGGAATAGGCCAGCCCGCGTTTCGTGCGCACATCGTTAAACAGGCGGCTGCGGAAGGAACTGCCGCCCAGGATGTCATTCGCGATCGCCACCGCCACGTAATCGGGATGGGTTTCTTTGACCGTCAAATGGCCCACTCGCAAGTGGGTCTGGGACGTATCCTTGTTCACGAATCGCACCAGGCCGGTTTTGAACTCCGACTCCGCCACCGCCGGAATCGTGACATCGGGCACGGTCCCTTTGGCCCAGTCCCCGAAGGCTTCACGCAACAATGCCAACATACCGGCTTTTTCGAAATCGCCGGTCACTCCGAGGATGATGCCATTGGGATGAACGGTCCGTTGATGAAAGGCCGCCAGATCTTCACGGGTGATCGATTCGATCGAACGCACCGAGGTTTCGCGTGCACTCGGATGGGTCGGGCCATAGAGCAGTTTCGCGAATTCCCGCCCTACGATGGAGCCTGGACTGTCCTGCCTCCGCCGGATCCCTTCCAGCGCCTGCAATTTCGCCAGCTCGACCCGGCTCTGCTCAAATGCCGGGCGCCGAAGCAGATCGGCGAAGATCTGCAGCCCGCGCTTCAGGTCTTTTTTCAGCACATCGAGGGAGGCGGAACCGGACTCTTTGCTGAATCCGATGGAGATGGTGGCCGCCAACTGTTCGAGCTCTTC
This sequence comes from uncultured Nitrospira sp., assembly GCA_964556305.1. Lineage (GTDB taxonomy): Bacteria > Nitrospirota > Nitrospiria > Nitrospirales > Nitrospiraceae > Nitrospira_A. Next base: position 15,736 of record CAZKVY010000076.1, read on the forward strand.
ATCGACTTCGTCCGGCGACATGCCGGCCGACCCACCGGTTCGCATCGCTGCACCGGTCATCCCGGCGAGACCAACTTTATCTGCCGGATCGAGCCAGCTGCCGGTCCTGAGGGTCGCATTGATCGTCACCAGCGGCAACTCGTGATCTTCGAGCAGGTAGACCACCATGCCGTTTTCCAGCACGAGCCGCTCCGCATCCGGCGGATTGAACTCCACCGTGGGGAACCGCATAGCGCGAGGATTGTCCAGTGCAAGGTCTCCCGCCGTCCCCATTGCCGCTTGCATGAGGAACAAGAACAGGAACACCGGAAATGACATCCATCTCGCCGTTTTTCTCATGACACTCCCTTTTTGGACTTCACGTATGGTGCGCCTCATCGCGCCACCTCACCAGCCGAAGCCATTTTTTTGTCGGGCGCCTTCTTGACCAAGACCCCGACCGTCCGATTCGGCTTCGTCAAATACTGCGAGGCCACCCGCTGCACGTCGGCGGGCGTCACGGCTGCGATGCGGGTGCGCGCGTTCAACACGTACCGCCAGGTGCCGGCCACGGTTTGATAAAACGCCAGCTGCGAGGCCAGTCCGCTGTTGGAGCGCAACGATCGCACCAGATCCGCGTCAAGGCCGTTGAGGACCCGCTCGAACTCCTTCGCCGAAATCGGTTCCCTCTTCAACCGTTCGAGTTCGTCATAAATCGCCGACTCCACTTCCGCCGTCGTATGAGGCGCTAACGGAGTCGCCGCAATCACAAACAGGTTCGGCGCACGAACGCCCGGATAGTTCGTATCCGAGAGCACGGAAGCCGCAAGCCGCTTATCCCGCACAAGCGTGCTGTACAAACGCGAAGTCACACCTTCGGTCAGCACTTCGTCGATCACGTCGAAGACAAAATCGTCCGGGTGGCCAATGGTGGGCTTGTGGTAGCCGATCGCCAGTGCCGGTTCGGCATCGAATTCGATTTCGACTCGACGCTCTCCGCGTTGCGGCGGCTCCTCGGTCACTAACGTGGGAATTGGAGGTGCGGCCGGAATCTTCCCGAAGGTCTGCTCGATCAACGCGATGACGTCTTTCGGCTGGATATCGCCAACAATGGCGACTGTCGCATTGTTCGGGCCGTAATAGGTTTTGAAGAAGGCTTCCGTGGCCGCCGGCGTGAGGGCCATGATGTCCGAGCCCCAGCCGATCGTCGGCACGCCATACTGATGCGCTTGGAAAGCCGTGGAGGTGAAAGTCTCGTACAACAGACCGTTCGGACTGTCGTCGGTCCGGAGTCTGCGCTCCTCCATGACCACGCCCCGCTCCTTATAGAATTCGCGCAACACCGGATGCGCCATCCGGTCGGACTCCAGCGCCGCCCACAGCGGCAACCGGTTGGCAGGCAGGCTGATCACATACCGGGTGATGTCTTTGCCCGTCGAGGCATTGAGGCCGACTCCGCCGTGGCGTTGATACAGCAGCGCCATTTCGTTGCCCACGACGTATTCGCCCGCCTTCTCCTGCAATTCCTTGAACCGCCGCTGCAGCTGCTGCACCTCCTGCGAGGCCACATGCGGCTTGCCTTCCATTTGGGCGCGGACAGCTTCTTCGCGCTCGCGGCGGTCGAGCTCATTCCCGACGGTGGTCAACTCATCCAGCACGGCCTGTTCCCGCTCGTAATCCCGCGTACCGACGGTCCGCGTGCCCTTAAATGCCATGTGTTCGTAGAGGTGGGCCAATCCGGTCAATCCCACCTGTTCATTCACGCCGCCGACCCCGAACGTCATGTTGATGCTGACGATCGGCGCTTGATGCCGCTCCACCATCAGCACTGTCATGCCATTGGCCAGCTTATGTTCGATGACACGGTCGGCCAGGCTCGGGGACTCCGCGTACGCGGGCGCAGCCGCCGCAAGAATGCCGGAGAGAATCACGATCCCGATTGTGCGCGCTCGTTCGATGCTGATCATATGAAGAGCTCCATCAGTTCTTCCGGTCGTTCAATAAACCAATCCGGTTGGCAAGCGGCCATCTTCTGACGATTGCCCATGCCGTATCCCACCGCACAGACCCGAATGCCCGCATTGTGTCCGCCGTTGATGTCATTGGTACTGTCGCCGATGAGCACCGTGCGATCCTTCTT
>CAZKVY010000077.1:0-17841 GCA_964556305.1 uncultured Nitrospira sp.
TCCCACACCACCCCCAGCAACATCCCCTTCTCCCACGGTTTCGCCCAGGCCACTGTCGCGCTCAACTTCTCCTGTTGCTCAACGCGATCGGGATCGAGGAAGGCCAACGAGACGGTGATCTTTGCACCGATCGGCAGGGTTTCTTTCGAATGCAGTCCCGCGCCAATCTTGTTCACATTGTTCAGAACCGCCGTAAATCCCTTGGCACCGTTCTGCGGGGACACCAGAGCCGAGCCGATGAGCGTCGCCCGGACATACTTCCGACGTTCGTTGACACTTTCCGTTGAATTGGTCTGACGCGCCATAGGGACCTCGGTGCTAAGTATAACCGTATAACCAGTTTTGTCTAGCCCCTTTCTTCATCATCTATGGGCATTCGGGGGCGATAATACCGGGTTCCTTTGAGCGGTTCTGGCAGGTGGCCTTGCTCGACCTTGGCCGCCGGATCCTCATGTACATACCGGTATCCTTTGCCATACCCGATGTCTTTCATGAGCGAGGTCACGGCATTGCGGAGGTGTAACGGCACACCCAGATTGCCATGCTGGCGTGCATCCCGAACAGCCTCTTGCAGACCCACATAGGAGGCATTGTCTTTTGGGCGAGAAGCCAGGTAGGTCGTTCCGTGAGCCAGGGTGATCTGGGCCTCCGGCAGCCCCACGAACTCCACCGCCTGTGCCACCGCATTGGCCAGAATCAGCGCCTGAGGTTCGGCATTGCCGATGTCCTCCGACGCGAAAATGACCATGCGTCGAGCGATGAATCGCGGATTCTCCCCTCCCTCAAGCATCCGCGCGAGCCAATAGAGCGCGCCATCCGGATCGGAGTCGCGCAGACTCTTGATATAGGCTGAGATCAGATTGTAATGCTCTTCACCGCCTTTGTCGTAACGAAGGGCCTTCTTTATCAGCGCGGACTCCAGCACCTGTTCATCGATGATCCGCCGTCCATCCGGCCCGACCGGCACCTGACCGGACACAAAATCCAGCGTTGTTAAGAGGCTTCTCGCATCACCATTACCGAAGGCTAGCAGCCGTTCGCGAGCAGCGGGACGTATGGTGAGTCGAAGCGAGCCCAGGCCGCGCTCTGCATCAGCCACCGCACGATCGAGAATGGAGCCAAGCGCCTCGGTGGTGAGTGGCTGGAGGACGATCACGAGGGAGCGTGAAAGCAAGGGCGCGATGAGTTCGAACGAGGGGTTCTCGGTGGTCGCGCCGATCAGCACCACCGTTCCCCGCTCCACATGCGGAAGAAAGGCATCCTGCTGCGCCTTGTTGAACCGATGAATTTCGTCGACGAACAGGATGGTTGCCATCCCCCTGGTTCGCCGCTTCTCTGCGGCTTTGATAATTTCGCGGAGTTCCGGGATGCCTCCGGTAACTGCAGAGAACGGCACGAACTGCGAGTTCGTATACTGCGCCACCAACCCAGCCAGCGTGGTTTTCCCGCAACCCGGAGGGCCCCAGAAAATCACCGAGGTGAGTCGGTCCTGCTCGATCGCATTTCTCAACGGACGCCCGGGCCCCACCACGTCGTCCTGTCCGACGAGATCATCAAAACTTCGAGGGCGCAGGCGTTCCGCCAAGGGAACCCTCCCGGATGGTGTCGTGGCCTGGGAAGGTTGGGATGCAGCGAATAAATCGCCGGTAGAATCGTGCGCGGGCATCATCAATCTCGGGTGAATAGCCTTTTGCATTCTATACGTCACGATGGAATCACCGCAAACGCATGTCCTGGACTCGTCCATCCTCTTGATTCTCGGCCTTGGCAATGCTACCACCCATCCAGCAACTTTTCGCACAGGACAAACGGATGTTTTATCAGGCGCACGATATTCGCTTGGCTTACGATGACGAGGGCTCAGGAATCCCGCTCGTGTTTTTGCACGCGTTCCCATTGAATCGTTCGATGTGGACCCCGCAAATCACCGCACTGTCCGCACAATTCAGAACCATCGCGATCGATCTTCGCGGACATGGCGAGTCGGATTCCCCGCTGTGGTCTTTTTCACTTGAGCAGTATGCCGACGACGTCGCTGCACTGCTCGACCACTTGAACATTCCACAGGCTGTCCTCGTGGGACTCTCCATGGGAGGATACGTCAGCCTGGCATTCTCGCGACAACACGGCAATCGGCTACGTGCATTAGTACTCGCCGATACGCGAGCGCAGGCGGATAGTCCGGAAGTACGAACAGGACGCTTTCATCTGGCGCAAACCGCCTATACACAAGGCACCGACGCGGTCGCGAACACCATGCTTCCGAAGCTGCTCGGCGCAACGTCTCTCAAGAGCAAACCCGAACTGATTGAGCATGTTCGCCGAACTATTCAACAGACACCGGTGAGCGGGATTCTGGTCGACTTGATGGCGATGGCGGGGCGCTCCGACTCCTTACCCCATCTCCCAGCCATTTCCTGTCCAACCCTCGTCGTGATCGGCGAGGAAGACCACACGACTCCTCTCATCGATGCTCAATTGATGGCGAGCAACCTACCGAATGCCCGGCTAGCCGTCATTCCAGCCGCCGGGCATTTGAGTAATTGCGAACAACCTGAGATGTTTAACGATCTGCTGCGAGGGTTCGTCGAGGAGTTGCGATAACACGGCCGCGGGAGTGACTACCCTCCGTCTTTGACGCTGCTGCCACGAATCAGCTTGAGGAATTCCTCGCGTGTCTGCTGTTGGGTGCGAAACACACCCAGCATGGAACTGCTCACGGCGACGGTATTCTGCTTTTCGACCCCTCGCATCATCATGCAGAGATGCCGGGCTTCCATCACAACGGCGACACCATGTGCGTTCAGCTTTTTCTTGAGCGTTTCGGCGATCTGAAGCGTCAATCGTTCCTGCACTTGGAGCCGCCGGCTGAAGGCGTCGACGACCCGCGGAATCTTGCTGAGTCCTACGACCTTCTTATTTGGCAGATAGCCTACATGGCACTTCCCAAAAAACGGTAGTAAATGATGTTCGCACATGCTGAAGAAATCGATATCCTTCACGATCACCATTTCATCGTACTCTATCGGGAAGAGGGCGCCGTTGAGCAAGTGATCAATATCCTGACGGTAGCCCTGAGTCATAAACCGCATAGCTTTCGCGACACGCTTGGGCGTATTGAGGAGGCCATTGCGCTCCGGCGCTTCCCCTAACTCGACCAAAAGCTGCGTCATCAACCCTTCAATCGGGTCCTCGGCGGTTGGTGTTGCAGAGACACGCGACCGTCTGGCGCGGGACCCAGAAACCACTTTAGCCATGCCTCACTCCATCTTCTCTCCGCACCTGCTGGGCGGACCCTGAATATTCGAAATAGTTGTCTCGCGTCTCAATGACACCAACTTTGACAAGACGTCCTCTCGGGACTTTGCCGACCAAGAGTTCCCATATGAGCAACACCAGATTCTCTCCGGTGGTAGTTTGAGAGGCAAACTCAGGATCCTTGTTCAGATCCTGATGATCGAATCGCTGCACCACAATTCGCTGAACCACGTCATCAAGTCCCGCCATGTCCACCACCTGGTGGGTGGTGGGATCCATATCGCCCCGAACTGAGACGAACACCACATAGTTATGCCCATGCCCATTGGGATTGTTGCACTTGCCGAATGTGGCCCAGTTTTCTTCAGACGATAACTGATCGGTGTGCAGACGATGTGCGGCGCAGAAGCGATAGCGGCGCGTGATGGTAGCCTCTGACATCCGGACGATTCTCCAGAAGGACGATGGAAAAGAACAAGCCGGGAGAGCTACCCGTTGGAGAGGGAGCCACTCCCGGCTTGAGACGTCACTCAACGAAATATCTGCACTCCGGCCGGATCACAACCGGAAGACTCTTACGCACTGAAGGAACTGCCGCACCCACAGGTGGTCTTTGCTTGCGGATTCTTGATCGAGAAGCCGGACCCCTGCAAGCTATCGACATAATCGACTTCCGCACCCTGCAACAGCGGAGCACTCTGGGAATCCATGATGACCTTCACTTCACCTTTTTCAATGACCGTGTCGTCATCGGCCATTTTTGACTCGAAGGCCATTCCGTATTGATACCCGTGGCAACCGCCGCCGCGAACATAAATCCTCAAACCGACCACGTCCTTTTCTTCGGTCATCAGTTCTTTTATCTTCTGCTCTGCCAATTGCGTAATCGTTACCATTCGTTGGTCCTCCTTCTGGTCTGCGTGTTCGACACGTTATGTTACTTTACCATCTCACAGGCACTTACGGAAGTCCGGCCCCTTTTTTTCCGACCTGGCTGGATGAGGCTGAAGTAGGTTGCACCCACTTGGTTTCGGGAACGCGAACCACTACATCGCCCAATATCTTCGCCTGACAACCAAGCCGGTGCCACGGCTCGGAAAGGGCTTCGCGGTCCAGCAGATCCTGTTCGTCGAAATCAATCTCCGACAGGTTCTCCTCGCCCATCTGCACCTCAACCCGACAGGTTGTACAGGACGCATTCCCTCCGCAGTCGTGATTGAGCTCAAACCCAAGGGCCTTGGCAGCCTCCAACAAGGTGAGGTTCATTTCAACCTCTCCACTGCGTCCCTCCGGATGGAGAAAACTGACACGCGGCATCTGGCGACTCCCTCTATACCTTCGCGCCGGTCCCAGTCTGCACTGGCTGGAACGGACAACGCTGTAGTCGAATATGTTCTTCGAATTCATGCTGGAATAACCGAAGGCTGCTCTGCACCAACACAGCGGCCCCGGTGATGAGCGTACAATATCCCGTTCCCTTCACGAACCCGCACAGCTGCAGCAGCGAGTCCAAATCTTTCTGGCTACCCTCTCCCCGCTCAATCTTCTCGACCAACGTTGCCAGATTGATCGTGCCCATCCGACAGGGAGGACATTGGCCGCAACTTTCGCCTTTAAAAAAATTTGAATACTTGAGGGTCGCCGCCACCATGCAGGTGGCATCGTCAATGACGATAGTCCCGGCAGAACCCAAGCCGGTTCCTGCCTTTTTGAGCGAATCGAAATCCATGGGAAGGTCCAACTGGTCGGCTGTCACCATCGAGAACGCAGGTCCTCCCGGAAACACCGCCTTGATCTTGCGCCCGTTGGGAACACCCCCGCCACACGTTTCGATGAGATCCCTGATGGTAACCCCCATCGGCATCTCATACACGCCCGGCCGATTGACGGATCCGCTTAGGGAGAACAGCATGGTTCCGGGACATTTTTCCGTCCCCACTTGAGTAAACCATGCGGCGCCGTTCTTCAAAATTTGCGGAATATTGCACAATGTCTCAACGTTGTTCACCAGAGTGGGTTTCCCGTACAACCCGAAATCCGTTGGATAAAACGGAGGCTTCTGACGCGGCATGGCAGGACGACCCTGCATTGACTCCAACATCGCCGTCTCTTCACCCGCCACATAACTTCCATGGCCGGAAAAAACCTCCAGTTCGAGGTCTACCCCGGTGCCAAGAATGTTCTTTCCCAGCAGGCCCCGTTCTCGCGCCTGAGCAATGGCTTTTCTCAGATTGGCTTCTTCCTCCTCATACTCATGGTTGACATAGATGTAGGAGGCCTTCGCATTGACCGTTCGGGAAGCAATCAAACAACCCTCGATCAACTGATGGGGGATGTGTTTGAGAAGGTGCCGGTCCTTGAAGGTCCCAGGCTCATGTTCGCCGGCATTGCAGACGAAGTATCGCTCCGGCACGCGATGATTGAGCACCTTTTCCCACTTGATACCAGTGGGAAAACCCGCTCCACCCCGCCCGCGTAGACCCGCCTTCTTGATTTCACCGACGACGTCGTTCGGTGTCAGGTCTTTCAAACACTTCCGCCAGGCTTCGTAGCCGCCAGTGTTCAGGTAGGGGTCGATTTCCCAGGGTGCCCCTTCACGCTTTTGCAATACCCTTGATTGAGGTAGGGTCACGTTGTTCCCTTTCAGGGGTAGCACCCCCAGGTTAGCAGGGACCTACTATACGGCTGCCTTCCTGAAGCCGTCAAGACAAGTTCGCCTGATTAGGCCTGAATCTCAATCAGTTAGGCCTGATAGGCCCACAGTGACTCAGTCCAAAGACTCGCAATGATAGAAGCACACTCTAGGGAACGATTTGACACAAGAAAAAGGGGACTGATCATCCTTTCGGATAACCAATCCCCCTCACTCTGGTCCACGTACCGTTACTTCAAATGGCTCCCTGCTCCCATGAAGAATAGCATGGGAATAGACAAGAGGAAATTGATTCGCGAGGCAATCAAGGCCGTCTTTCCCCACTGAGCCATCTCCGGCGGAGCAGGCGTGCCCTGAGCTGCAGCCGCCACCGCAGCAATGACCTTCTTCTGATTGGGCCAAATGATCCCATGGACATTTCCCATCATGATGATGCCAAGAAGCCCACCGATTCCAAGAGCAATGGCCCCGGTCCCCCCCTTCGCATAGAGGTAGCCATACAGCACGATACCCGCAAGGACGGTGACCGTGGCGCCGTGACGAAACCAATTCAGCGCAGCAGGCATCAACTTCGGAATGACGATGTTCTTCGTCGGTCCATCCAAGCTCTTGAGAAAGCCTGCATTGATCAGGTTAAAGAAGTACAACAGTCCAATCCAGGTGATGCCCGCCAAAAAGTGAACCCAGCGGACAACCAGACCGAACCAATCAGCCTCGCCCGCGCCCACCCCGGTCATACCCAGATACACGACTATCAATCCGACAGCGAGCGCAAACCCCGCGCCCAATGTCTGATATGGATCCTCCAGAAATTTCATACGCCCCCCAACTGTAACGGTTTACTGCCAACTACGTTCTCTACTGCAGGCTGCCGAGCCTTGTCAAGCAACCTGCCTTGCTCGCTGTCTTTGGTGGCGGGCGGCCGACTATGCCGTCAATAAACGATCTACCACGCCGCACAGGTCACGCACCGCATCCGACGAAGCCTGTAGCGCAGTCCGTTCCTCGACCGTCAAATCATATTCCACAATGGATTCCCCACCCCCCCGGCCGAGCATGACCGGCACGCCGACGATCACATCTTTTAAGCCGTATTCTCCCTCGCACAACATTGCGCAGGGAACCACGCGCTTCTGATCGTTCATGATGGCCTCAACCATATCAACCGCTGCGGCTGATGGCGCATAGAATGCGCTGCCGGTCTTCAATAGTCCGACTATCTCGGCCCCGCCGTCCTGCGTGCGCTTGATCAAGGCCGCAAGCCGCTCCGGTGACAATCGGTCCGTAATGGGTTTGCCCGCCACCGTCGTTTGGCGAACCAGGGGCACCATGGTATCTCCATGACCACCCAACACCATCGCCTGCACATCCGTCCCAGGCACGTGTAATTCCTCCGCGACAAATGACCGCAGACGCGCTGTGTCTAGCACCCCCGCCATACCGAGTACGCGTGATTTGGGTAATCCGCTCACCTGTCGCGCAACATGCACCATGGCATCCAGGGGATTGGTCACCAGAATCAGAATGATGTTCGGTGACCGCGACACCAATTCCTGCACGACGGTCTTGACGATCTTGGCATTTGTCCCGAGAAGTTCATCCCGGCTCATGCCCGGCTTTCGGGGAATCCCCGACGTGATAACCGCGATGGACGACCCGGCCGTCTCGTCATATCCGTTCGTACCGACCACACGGGTACTGTACCCGCAGACAGGGCCGGCCTGAGTGATATCCAGCGCTTTCCCTTGCGGAATCCCCGGCACGATATCGACCAGCACGACATCATACGTATTCTTCTCTGCCAGCCGTTGCGCGGCCGTTCCACCCACATTCCCCGCGCCCACTACGGTAATCTTTGGTCGTCCCATTATTCCCACCTCGTGAAGCGTGAAACGTGAAGCCTCAAGCGCAAAGTTCCCTTCGCCCCTGCCCCACACTCTTCACGCCGGTTCGTGCCCCGTCCAGCCACCGACCTTAAAATTGATCGTGCAGACAAAATTATCGCCGTCATAGAAATTCACTTTGATTTTCTTTTTCCCGTAGTTCGCCGCAAGAAAGTCTTCGGGCGCGTCCACCAGCCCCTGATAGCCTCCCGGCTGGTACTCACCCAACTCATGGAAGACCACGATCATGCCCGCCTTCACTTCCTGCAAGATCTTGGCGGTACACCGCGGATAGATTTCCCAAAACTTGGCGTCGATCGCTTCCCGAGTCGGTTCCGGCCGGTCCTCGCCGGGCTTGAAGTCCCGATTCGCAAACTTGGCCTGCCGTCGAACATAGGGATACTGATGGCCGGTGAAGAGTTTATAGAGCCAGGGCGGCACGGTGGGTCTGGTCGGCTGCTCAATCATGGTTGGTATGCTCCAGTGCTGAAAAGGCCTTGTACGCGACCGGTCAAGCCGTCAGCCGATGGTAAATCCTCGGGAGCTTCTCCGGCAACCCCTCCACCCGATCAATCACCACATAGCGCACATCCCCGTACATCCGTCGCAGATAGGGATCCGCCTGTTTGTCGATCGTAATACAGACCGGTTCAATCCCGCTGGCTCGCGCTTCCCGCAAAGCCATACGTGTGTCTTCCAATGAATAGTCGTCTTTGTATCCGTCATCCAACGGGCGCCCGTCACTGATCACCACCAACAAACGCGTTTTTGCCTGACGAGCGAGCAACTTGCTCGTCGCATGCCGGATGGCTGCGCCATCTCGATTCTGCTGCAAGGGAACCATCCCCCCCAGCTTCGCGCCCGCGCGCCCGGTCACCAGTTCGTCAAAGTCTTTGACCACCACGAAATCCACCTGATGGCGCCCCTGCCCGGAATAGCCGTAGACCGCAAACTGATCTCCAATCGCCGTGAGTGCTTCGCACAACAGCACTAACCCCTGCTTCTCGATATCGATGATCCTCCGGCCCTGCTCGACCTGCCGGCTGGTAGACCCGCTGAGATCGACCAGAAACGCCGCGGCCACCTCGCGTTCCCGTTTTTCACGACGCACATAGATTCGCTCCGAGGGTTCGATCCCCGCTTGCAGATCGGCGAGTCGGCCGATGACGGCATCCATATCCAGGTCTTCACCATCCAGCTGGCCTGGAACGCGCCGCAGCCCGGGGGGACGCAGACTTTCAAAATAGCGGCGCAAGAGTGCGACCGGCCCCCGCTGGGCCGCCAGCGTCTCTTCGACAAAATCCGACGACCCTTCGACCGCCTCCCGTTCGACAACACGACACCACTGCATCCGATAATCTTGAATCGCGGCATCCCATTCGCGGTAACGAACCGCTTTTGCCGTTCCCGGCTTTTGTTCCTCAGGCCGCGCCCCCTCGCCTTCCACCGCCAAGACCTCTTCGACCAGTGAGGGCTGTCGACGGCCAGGGACCAACATTTCTTGAGACATCTGCTGAGAACGCGCCGTACCGGCACCGGACGATCCGCCAGAATCACCGGCCAAACCAGCCCCTCCCTCACTATCGCCCTGGCCTGAAGCCGGACTCTGTTCAGGTGCAGATTCGGTTCGATCCCGCACCAGGTTGGGGTCCATCGCGCCGCGATACTCCCAGTTGTCCATCGGACGGTAGGTGTCGGAAAGATCCTCCGAGGCCTTCGGCGCGGGAATCGACTGTTCGGGAGCCTCCGCCTCGTCGGGACTCCGAATGGCCTCGCGACGGATCGCGAGCAACTCATCCATCGAGACATACAAACGGTCGGCCAATCGTACAGCCTCTTCCGCGGTAGCTAGGGGATGAAAAATGGTCCGACATAGACCCCAGAGGTGATCGACCTCCTTTTTCACCGCGTCAGGAATCGGCAACGAGTCGGGCTCAGCCGTGGAAAGAAGCAGGAGCTGATCGACGACCAATTCGCGTACCGTCATGCCGTGCGCCAGACTTCGAACCTGCACCGCATCTTTCGCAATGACAGCCAAATCACGGCTGAGACCCGGATATTCCTGACGCATCAAATACTCGACCCGGGCATCTTCGACGAGCGCCCAAAGATCGCGCATCAGGCCCGGCTGAGGATATCGTACGAACAGGTCGCCGAGGGTATGGGCTTCCTGCGAAGGCTTGCGCCCGTATCGTTGCATAAGTTCAGCGGTCAGGTCCTGCAAATGGGAGATGGGTAAGTCGAAGGTGCCGAACTCCAGATGCCCGGCCTCATGCGCGGCCATTACCATATAGAGGCGTACATTCTCCTCGTAGGTCGGATGCCGCCTGATGAGCGACGGCAATCCGATGCTCCGCCCATCATCACTCACGGTGGCGCGCACCATCGTCTGGGCTGATTCAAGCGAATCGGGCAGATCGTAGATGCGCAGATCGCGTCCGCACAGTGCCTGAGCGAACAACTTGACCCGTCTGGCGATCTGCCTCAGCGGCACCCCGCTCATCGCTTGCGACACAGCGCCCAAGGCTTTCTCGGACTCCATGCCAAAGTAGGCGCGGCCCCCCTCCACGCTGTACTCCAGCACGTCCATCCCGGAGGCAAACCAGGCCTGAAACTTTTGCAGCGCCCCTTCACCCGGTCCGATCAACGCGATCAATTCAGGGCAACGGCGAAGATAGGCCAACGCCGTCTCGGCGTCGCGTTCGGCAAGCAGCAGGCCGTATTGTAATACTTGCTTCCGCCATTCATCGGTCGGGAGTCCGCGCAGGATCGTGGGCGCTTCCGCCAGGACCGCAATGCCGGCCTCCGGCGACCGCTCTGCCATCTGCGCACCCACGCGAATCACTTGGTGACGCGACACCTGATCGGGAATATCCTCAAGGATGCCCGGACTCGTCCGGAAGAATTCCAAGGCTCCCAGATAGTCCGGTTTACCGAGACTATTTTCGACAATGAGTTTCATCCCGAACTGCACCCAGGCACGAACGGTATGAAGAGAGAGCACGCGAACAATGGCAGGAATCTGCCGGATATACTCCACGGCCAACGCAAAATCGGTCTCCGCCAACTCACAGGCCAGTTCCATCCATGTAGGCCAGTCCGTCGAGGGCAAAACGGGAGCCACTTCCGGCGCGATCCGAATAAATTCCACCGCCACATTGGCCTGGCGGTCGGCCAATTCCAAACCGGCAGTCAAGACCACCGCTCGCTGAGAGGGATCGAGAAGGCTGAGGAGAAGCGGGCTTTCTTTAAAAAATCTCAGCGCCAGGGCTCCTGAATCTCCGGCGATGGCGACCCCGAGATCGAGCCATGGCAACACGACGGCAAGCAAGCCCCGGTGCTGTAATTCCAGCAAGACCTCTATCGAGGCTTTAGCCGCCTTGGGCGCGGTTTCGGTGAGCTCCTCCAACAACAGCCATACCCCCGCCGGCGCATCCGACCTGGTGGCCGATGCGAGGATGCCGTCCACTATTGCCGCAGCCGAATCCGGCCCGAGTTGGTCGGCCAAACGGTCAATAAGTTGTGGGAAGGAGTGTCCAGACGCCATTGCCCTGATCCATTTTGAGGGAAGTCGTGGATTGTAAAGGACACAATTTCGCTTGTAAACTGTGTCCTCGCAGGCGGGATCGCCTGGCACCGATCGATTTTTCATTGTGGGATTGTCACGCGAGGGACGAAATGGCTGAGCCGAGCAAAGAAAGTCTCGAGAAGATGTGGAAGTATGTCAAAGGCTTTGCCGAGAAGAGCGGCACGGCCATGCACCCGAATCCGGCCGTCACCAACGCGGTGGTGTTGGGATTAGCCGCCCACGTCGATGAGTTGGGAAAGCCGCTTTGTCCCTGTAATTTCTACCCGGACAAACAAGCCGAGGCCAAATTACGGCGCTGGATGTGTGCCTGCGACGAAATGCAGATCTATAAATATTGCCACTGCCTGCTCTTTGTCCGTGAAGACGGCATGCCGATCACGGAGTATTTGCCGGAAGACCATGAAGGCCGCCAATGTTACGGCCTTATTACCGATCCGACCCCGGAGAAGGGCCGAGCTCTCCGCCACAAAGCGCTGCCCATGGCGCCCAAATCGCCGGCGGCGCCCACTGGTCAGGATTCCTCCACGCAATCGTGAGGAGCCGGTTTCGACGCAATCCAACGCCTGGCCTTCGCGGCGCCCTCACGGTTCTCTCCGCGCTGCTCTACTTCAGTATTGCCGGGTGCCTTCACACCATGGACCCTCTTGATCCGCGCGCCTTGCCAATCACGACGGCCCCCGCCCAACGATTGCACGCCCATGTGTCATTCCTCGCAAGCCCTGCGCTGGCGGGCCGCCAACCCGGAACAGCGGGAAACCGCCAGGCCTCGCACTACATCGAGGAGCAGTTTGGCCTGGTCGGACTGCAGCCACTTCCTTCGCTCCGCGGCTATCGACAGACCATTTCGGACCGGATGGGCGACAACATTATCGGGGTCATCCCGCCGACCGACCGTACCGGCACCACACGTTGGATTGTGATCGGGGCCCATTATGACCATCTGGGGTATCCGTTTCTCGGAGCCGACGACAACGCGTCCTCCATCGCCATCCTGATCGAAACGGCGAGAAATCTAGCAGGTCGCTCACGCTGCGGCATCATGTTCGTGGGATTCAACAGCGAGGAATCTCCCTACTTCGGCACTCCAGAGATGGGATCACAGTTTCTCTACCATCACCTGCCTCCGGAAGTCGGCACGGCAGACAATCTTCAAGCCGCGATCATCATGGACCTGATGGGAGGTGTACACTGGGCACCGCTCAAGGAGGCGATCTTTGCCACCGGAGCGGAAAAAAGTCCTGAGCTGTACCGGCGGGTCACACAAACCGATGCCTCACCCCTCAAAGTGCTTCCCGTTGGAATCCATCTCGTAGAAGAAATCCCCGATCATGGGCACAGGGCCTTCAGCGACTATGATGTGTTCCGCAACCACAAGATCCCGTTCCTGTTTCTCTCCGCTGCGCGCTCACCCCGTTACCACATGGCAGGCGACGTGGCCAGCACGCTCAACTACGAACGAATGGCCGCCACCGTCGAATGGCTGCGCCGTCTCCTCGCACAGATGTCGCAGGACGAGGCGCCTTATTCCTTTGAGGCGCAGCGTGTGGAGTTTGCCGACGAAGTCGCCTCGTTCCGCAGCATCGTGGAGCAGGCGGTTCACGAGGAAACGCGCATTCCTGGCACATCACGTTGGTCTCTGAAAAAATTGAAGCAGGATGCCGAATGGCTGAGAGAGGTCAGCGGCTCCGCGCCGACGCCGCAACAGTTGGAGCGGCTGGAACGGATTTCGATTCGTGTCCAGTGCCTGATCGCCGACTATTCAGGCTGTTTTACGTTTTGAACGTCCGGATCCTCGGTGCGGCTCATCCGGGACCGGATGATTATTGCCACCCCTCGGTCTCGTAGCCCTTCTCCTTGAGACAACGTTCGACGAATGCCGCATAGTCCTGTTGCGGTTGTACAGGCTTATAGGTGCCGGCGAACAAACCCAAGATCCCGCCGACCGCGCCGCCGGCCGCCGCTCCGATGGCGATACCCGTCGGTCCACCTATCAGCCCTGCAGAGGCCCCCACTGCCGCTCCGCCGATGACGCCCAGCGCAGTGCCCGCTCCGGCATTTCCGCTGCGATTCGTTCCATGCTGTAACCCGGCTCGTTCGGCTTTTACCCTGCAGACCGCCGCTTCCTGCTCGGCCTGCTGCTTGCCGTGGAGTTGTAAATAGGTTGTGGACTTGAAGATGGGTTCAGGCCCTGCACAAGCAGTCAAAGCCACGACGATGAGAGGAATTGAGCATCGAGGGATGCTCGATCCCACCCGTTTGAGAAGCCACGACCGCTGCGATACTCCGGCACACAGCTCACTCTGCATCACGTCCTCGTATCGACAATGCCTCATCCCTTCCTTGGTGCGGGCCCAGCCGCTTCTCAGTCAAGCCGGAGTTGTGTGAGCACCTGCTCGGCAGAACACCCCCTCACCAAAATGCGCTTCTCACGGCTGCTCGCCCCGCCGAGGATCTCTACGTCCCTCAGCGGCACGTGACACGTCCTGGCAAGGAACCGGCATAACTCCTCGTTCGCGGCACCATCAGACGGCGGTGCCGCCACACGAATCTTGATCGCCCGACCGTGAAGCCCGGCGCATTGCGTATGGGAAGCTTTCGGCTGAACATGCACCGAAACGACGGCGCCCTCGGGTGTAGTGCGAACGACCTGTTCTGCTGCCTGGGGTGATGACTCCGGCTTGAAATCGTGGGTGGTCACAATTTTTTGGAGGACGTCGGGTCGGCGAGGCGCGATAGACGAGCGGCTCAGAATATCGCCTTCACGACCTCGATGATGCTGCGTAACATATCCGGGTCATCGGTGATGGGCCGGGCGATCGCCACCTCACAGGCGCGATCGGCAGGCACGCCCTGCTTGATCAACGTGGCCGCATAAATCAACAGTCTGGTGCTGACCCCTTCCTCAAGCCCATGATTCTTGAGGTTACGGACCTTCTCGGCAATTTTAACGAGCCGCTGGGCGGTCTCGGGACTGACGCCTGCCTCATGTGCCACGACCCGGGTCTCGACATCCGGCAGCGGGTAATCGAACTCGATGGCCATAAACCGCTGCTTGGTGCTTTGCTTCAGATCTTTGAGAATGCTTTGATAGCCGGGGTTGTAGGAGATCACCAGCATGAACTCATCAACTGCCTCGATGACCTGTCCTTTTTTTTCAATGGGCAGAAGTCGCCTGTCGTCGCTCAAAGGGTGAATGATGACCGTGGTATCTTTGCGGGCCTCAACAATCTCGTCCAGATAAACGATCGCTCCCTGCTTCACGCCGAGGGTCAACGGACCGTCCATCCACACCGTCTCCTGCCCCTTCAAGAGATACCGCCCGACAAGGTCCGAGGCGGTAAGATCCTCGTGGCAGGCTACGGTAATGAGTGGCCGCCCCAGGCGATAGGCCATGTGCTGGACGAACCGCGTTTTCCCGCAGCCCGTGGGCCCCTTGAGCATCACCGGCATGCGGCTCTGCGCCGCAATGGTAAAGAGCCCGACCTCGCCTCGCACGTCGGCATAAAACGGTTCGTGCCCGATCCGGTACCGGTCGATGTCTTGCGCCTGCCCTTTCTGAGCCGTCGCTGCTCGCCCCTCGCTCATTCCGCCACTCCTACCTTAAATTGAATAATGTGCATGGTGCGCCACGATAAACGGAAACCGGCAGGAAGTTCAAGCGACAGACGGACCGTCCCCACGACACCGCACTACTTAGCTGACCTTCGCCCCATCCAGAACTTCCCGAACCTTTTGTGCCAGCGTCGTGGGCGTGAAGGGTTTTTGCAGGAAGGAATGCTCCGTATCAATGCCGCCTTTGGAGAAGGCCGGATGGTCGGGGTAGCCGGACATATAGAGCACTTTGACTTCCGGGCGGACCGTCGCAAGTTTCTCTGCCACTTCCGGGCCGCTCATTTGCGGCATGACCACATCCGTGAGGAGTAAATGGATCGGCCCCGCGTGTTTGGCGCCGGTCAGCAACGCTTCGATACCATGCCGGGCTTCCAAAACCGTATAGCCGTGGAGGCGCAGCGTCTCATTGACCAGGCGTCGCACACCCGGTTCATCCTCCACCAACAACACGGTCTCGCGCCCTCGGACCGAGTCACCGCCGGCCGCGACCGATTCGGTTTCCGGACTCGCCGCCTCTACGCGCGGGAAGAAAATCTTAAAGGTTGCCCCGCGACCGGGCTTACTCTCCACCTCGATGCAACCGCCGCTCTGTTTGACGATGCCATAGACCGTAGACAATCCGAGCCCGGTGCCCTTGCCCTTTTCCTTGGTGGTAAAGAACGGTTCAAAGACGTGGGACTGCGTGTCCTCGTCCATCCCGTGACCCGTATCGCGCACAATCAATGCGATATACGATCCCGGTTCGGCGCCCATCGGTGGACGGTTCCGGCGCTGACCAAACTGCACATTGGCGGTCTCGACGGTCAATCGGCCGCCGTCGGGCATGGCATCGCGGGCATTGACGGCCAGATTCATAATGACCTGTTCCACTTGTCCGGGATCCGCCTTCAATTGCCCCAATTCCGGATCGAGAACGGTACATAGTTCGACGATATCCTCACCCAATAATCGGCGGAGCATGCCTTCCATATTATGGATCACCGAATTCAGATCCAACACCTTCGGGGCAATAAATTGCCGACGACTGAAGGCCAACAATTGACCGGTCAGACCGGAAGCGCGATCCGCCGCTTTTTTAACCTCCTCCAGTTCCTTCCGAAAGCCCTCGGTCGGGGAGAGCCGGCTCAGCACCAGTTCGCTGTATCCTCGAATCACCGTCAACATGTTGTTGAAATCGTGCGCGACGCCGCCGGCGAGTCGTCCGACGGCCTCCATTTTTTGCGACTGCTGCAGTTGCGCTTCCGTGCGTCGCAAGGCATCCTCCGCACGGGCCCGTTCGCCGAACTGCCCGATCTTGAGACCGACATCGGCCACCATCTTTAACAACTGCTCATCCGGCTGTTTGATCTCGCGCCGGAACAATTCGATGACCCCCTCGACTTCCGTCCCGACTCGGACCGGGAACCCGAAGGCACCATGGAGTCCCACGCGGGAAGCCGCGCCACCGCGAGGGAAATTCGCTTCCTGCACGACGTCCTTGATCCACGTCGGTTCCCCCGCCTGCCAAATCCGTCCGGGAAGTCCCTTGCCGATCCCGAAGGTATGCCGCCACGTATCGAGCACAAATTCTTCCGCATTCAGCCCCGGTGACTGCCAGACATCCAGACAACGCAGCACACTTCCCTGCCGGTCGAGTCGCCAGAATATGCCCAACTCCCATTCCAGACTTTCACAGATGGCCTGCAGAATCTTCGGTCCGGCTTCTTCCAACGTCCGCGATTCCGCCAGTACCCGGGTGACGGCATACTGCGATGCCAGTTGGCGTTCGGTCCGTTTGCGCGCGGTGATATCGCGAATGAACGCGCTAAAAATATACGCATCGCCCAGTCTGGCGGGAGAGATCGTAATTTCCACGGGGAATTCATGGCCATCACGGTGACTACCCATCATCTCGATACGCCGGTTGAGGAGAGCGCCCTGTCCGGTATCCAGGAAATGCCGAAGCCCGCGTTCATGCCCTTCGCGGTCCCGAACGGGAATTACCGTCTCCGACACACGCCGGCCTAGTGCTTCCTCGCGTTCCCACCCAAAAATGTTGACGGCCTGCGCATTCCAGTCGGTAATGATGCCCCCCGCATCCATAGAAATGACGGCGTCTAACGCCGTATCGACGATGACCCGGTTCCGTTCCTGGCTTTGCAACAGGGCCGCTTCCGCCGCGCGGGCCCATTCGCTCTCTTGTTGCGCTTGGCGATGCTGCTCGCGCAATCGGCCGGTGGCCCACAGCAGCAACCCCACCATCGGCAACCACACCACAATACCGGCAATCCCGAGTTTCCACATCATCGCGCGGATCGGCAACAGAATGACGTCGCGATCCATTCGCAACAGAATCGTCCACTGCAAGCCGGAGTAGTCGCTGTACCCATTAGTTTGGGAATACCCTGTGACGACGGGAACGTGACGGCGAGCATGTAGTTCTTCGACATATCCCGCCTTGCCCGAGCTACTCAGCAGGACAGAGGGCAGACTGAGCTCGCGCAGATTGACCCGGTCGATGCTGGGCGAGGAGGAATCCACAAATACCAGTCCGCCCTTGGTGAGAAATTGATATTCGAAGGGACCGGCCGCGCCATCGGTATGCTGAATTTCGCGCACCGTTTCAATGAGCACATCTTCCAGCATCGGCAGGCCGATGCGGGTCGTGACGGCGCCGAGAAATTGCCCGCTGACGCTGAGAATGGGGGCCGTAAAGGCGACCGACTCGATCTTGTGATTCGATTCATGTATCTCGACCTCATCGACCTGCACCATGCCGGTCTGCCGCACCCGGTCGAACCAGCCGCTTCTGCTATAGTCCTGGCCGATGGCGGAGGAATCCGTTGCCGCAATCATCCGTCCATGAG
>CAZKVY010000078.1:0-17721 GCA_964556305.1 uncultured Nitrospira sp.
AGGCGGGGGATTCAACGATCGTGGTGGCAAGCGCGATCGCTGGTAACGCCTGACTTTGTATCAGCTCGTGGGGCAGTCATCATTGTGGTGGCTGCCCCATTTTTTTAGTAGCCGCAGGACATTTGTTATCGGCCAGGTCCCATGACGGATGCGCAGTCAAGCACGGGGAGTGTTGGGCGGGTAAGGTTATTCGAGAATCTTGAGGAAGAGATCGTCAAAATAGGTGACGGCGTCGGCTTGAGTCCATAGTCCGATCCGGCCGCTCGTGTATGTATTGTCGCAGACACGAAAAAGGATGGTTTCGTCGAAGATGGCTTTGATCTCGCATCCGCGTTGCACGATACGAAGTTTGTGCCATCCGGTCGCAGGGAGCGGGCGATCGATCTGTTTGACAATCTGCTGCACGCCGTTCACGACGCGATAGAGACGAATCTTTTGCTCTACCAGACTCGCTCTCAACAGATAATAATTCCGGTCATCCTTCGCCCGCCACAGCAGCCCTCCGCCGAAATCGGCCTTCCCGGCCACGGCGAGGTAGGACACTTCGACATCGATGTTCGAGCTCTCGGTTCCCTCGATGAGGAGAAGTTTGTGCGTCTGATCCGTCCCTTTTGGCTGGATCTGGGCGAGCACTTGGGAGGCGCTCTTTGCGCGGTCGGTGATGAGAATTTTCCATTCACCGGCCGGTCGGCCGTCGTACAGCGTGCCGATGACGTAGGAGCCCGGTAGCACTCCAGGAGAGGAACTATCGAAGGTCCATTGCCGCTGATGGCGTGGATCGGTCTCGCCTTCCTCCGCCCCTGGTACGATGGCCGGCCACACAGCCCCGACGCAGGGCACCGCCATGAGAGACCCTGCAAGAATCCCGAGACGAACGAAAGAAGCCGCAGTGTGGTGCCGGTGCATCAGAGTTCCTGTTCAGTATATGCGTTGAGGACTGTACCCTAAACAGGGCGCTGTCGGCGAGAGGGGGACGGAAAAATCATCCCGCCGGTGATGCTCTAGGGGCACGTAGCGTGGCAGGCCCTCCGGAATTGGGCGCAGCCCTACGGCATTTCCAGTTCGCGCAGTTTGGCCTCGGCCTGTTCCAGCCATCGGCGATTGGCAGGAGTATCGAGTTCGAGGCGCAAGTATTGTCGTAACTCCTGGGCCGCTTCCATGCGTTGACCCATACCAGCGAGCGCATGGCCAAGGTTGAAGCGGATCTTGGCGTCGTTAGGTCGCAGGTGCAGTGCGGTACGGAATTCGCTGATGGCGGCTTCCGGTTGACGCTTTTCCATCAGTCCGAGCCCCAGATTGAAGTGCGCGTTCACATCGTTCGGTTGCAGACTGGCGGCAGTGCGATACTCCGCAATGGCGCCGTCAAGATCGCCAATGGCTTTGAGCGCCACCCCCAGATTGTTGTGGGCATTCACATCGCTGGGATTACGGCGTAACACGGTCCTGAATTCCGCGATGGCTCCTGCCGGATCTCCCATCTCCTTGAGCGCCACCCCCAGGTCATTGTGCGTTTTCGGGTCGTCTGGCTTCAGCCGCAAGGCTTCCTTGAATTCGATCATGGCCGCGTCATGCCGACCGATATCGAGCAGCGTATTGGCCAGATTCAGGTGTGCGGCAAAATAATTCGGTTGGAGTCGAAGCGCGTGCTTGAATTCGTCGATAGCTTGTCCAAGATCCCCCTTGAAGACGAAGGCGACGCCGAGATCGTTGTGTCGCATCGCCTCAGCATCGGTGTCGACCGGCTGCGTGCTCTTGTCGGTGGTGGAGAGAATCTGCTCTTCTTCCAGGACAGTCGTGACGGGCATCGTGGATTTGGCCCCTGGAGGTTCCTGCGAGGCGGAAATAGCCTGTGTGGCGAACGGGACGGCAAGCCCCAGTGTCAGAATGATGAAAGTTGAATATATGTGGCATGCCAGAACCTGGCCGCGGACACCGTCTCGCATGGGAGGCTCCTTCCCAAACTCACAGGGGCAATAGGGTGAAAGGCGGGGCCGGTGTCTGGCCCGCCGTCCGATAGGGGTCATGGAATCGCACCACGTCAGATAGCCCGATCCGGCCGGAAAATTCAAGTTGAAAGTCCACCGTACAGCGGTGCGGTCTGGTGTGTCTGCACGAGGAGGAAAGCTCAGCGGGCGATCGATTGCGATGTTGGAATGGAGGTGGTACCGGGCGGAGGCTGCCACCCGCCGCCGAGAGCTTTGTAGAGGCTCACCATATCGGTCAGCCGCGCCCGTTCAGTTTGCGCCAGTTGTGTCTCCGCCGCCAGCATCGTCCGCTGGGCGTCCAGGACATCGAGGTAATTCACGAGCCCTTTTCGATAACGGACTTCCGCCAGACCGACGGCGGCCGTGGCAGCGATGGCCTGCTCACGTTGGCGCATCAGTTGCTCGGCGCGGGCCTGGATCGATACCAGGAGATCGGCGACTTCTCGAAAGGCGAGGAGAATCGTCTGTTGGTATCCCTCCAGCATTTGTTGATAACGCGATTGAGCTGCATCCAGCCGCGCGACATTGGTCCCACCAAGAAAGATAGGCAAGGTCACCGATGGGCCGATGCTGAAGTTGGCGCTGTTACCCGTAAACCAGTTGGCAAACTCGGCGCTTTGCAGCCCTCCTTGGCCGGTGATGGAAAACGTGGGGAAGAAATAGGCGCGTGCCTGGCCGATGCGAGCATTCGCGGCGATGAGGGTCGCCTCGGCCTGCAAAATGTCGGGTCGCCGCTCCAGCAAGTGCGAAGGCAGGCCGACCGGAATATCCGGCTGGACAAGGACTTTTCTCAACGATATCGGTGCCAGTACCAGAGTGCCAGGCGCCGACCCGGTCAGGACTTCCAAGCGATGCAATTCAACCGCACGCAGGCGGGTCAGATCGGGAATCTGTCCCGCACTTTCGGCGACCAGCACTTCCGTCCGTTTGACGTCCAGGTCGGAGGCCAACCCGACGGACGCACGTTTCCCGATGATCTCCAGTGAATCCCGGCGCAGGGCCAGCGCGCGTTGCGCGATTTCGATCTGCTCGTCCAATTCGCGAATGCGGAAATAGGCCTGGCCGACATCCCCGATCAGGGTGAGAGCAATCGCGCGGGCATCCTGCTCAATCGCCTGTGCATCGGCAGAGGCGGCTTCCATGCCGCGACGGATCCGGCCCCACACATCGAGTTCCCAGCGCAGGTCGGCCGCTCCGTTCCAGAGGTCGAAGCTGCTGCCGGGCTTGGCGAAGACCTGCGGACCGGGTTGCTGTCCGGTCGCCAAGCCGAGTCCCGCCAGCGTATTTTTTGAGATGGAGATGTTGGTGTAACTGCCCTGGATGTTCAGTTGCGGATACAGTCCCGCTCCGGCCGTGGTGACTGATGCCCGTCCTTCAATCACGCGGGAGACCGCTCGACGCACGTCATGATTTTGCGTGAGCGCGCGCTCGACGAATTGTGTGAGTTCTTCATTCCGAAACGCCCGCCACCAGTCGGCTTCCGGCGTAGTGCCGGAGGCGTCGGCGATCAGGGGGCCGGAAGCCATATGACTCCAGTCGGTGGGTGTCTCGATCGGCGGACGTGTATAAGACTGGCCTTGGAGGCATCCCGTCAATGACATCGCCAGCATCGCGAAGATCGTGGAGGCCGCAGGCATTCCGAATATCGACCGCTTCATTTCGGCGACACCTTTACGGGACGTTCCCCGACTTGGGTCGGAAGCGCCTGACCGGGTGAGGTTCGCTCGATGAACACATCGACCTGTTGACCCGCATACACTGGGAATCTCGGGCGGTCAAATCGATAAATGATTTGAAGAACACGCGTGTCCACCCGTTCGTTGTTGTCACCGGTCAGGGATTTTTTGGGGACAATGTATGGTTCGATGCGAACGAAGGTCAGTGGAATGGCTTGAGCCGTATTGCCTTTCAAGTAGGCGACAGCCGGTCGCTGCGGGGCGACGAGCGGGGCATTGACCTCATCCACTTCTGCGCGCACCTGCAAGTGTTGCATATCTCCCAGCAGCATGAGCGGCTCGGTCGCGCCAGTCGTCAGTGCGAATTCCCCGGCCCGGATATTCACCTGCAGGATCGTGCCGGCGCGCGGCGCGCGAACGGTCAGCCGATCCAGAAGCAGTTGGGTTTCGTCCCGTTGTGCAATGACCTGTTTCAGTGCCGCCTCAAAACGACTCATCGCGCGTTTCGCCATTTCCGCGGCATACCAGGTGCGTTTGACGTCGTCTTCGCTGACGGCCCGGCTGTCGCGAACGGATTTCAACCGTTTGAGTTGCGTGTCGAGATCGCCGATGCGGTATTTTTGCTCTTCCATCTGTGCTTCTGCGGGTGGAATGGCGGCCTGCCGGGCCACGAGTTGCGCACGAAGGTCTCGATCGTCTAGCTGTAACAGAGGATCGCCCTCCCGTACCCTCTCTCCGACCGCGACGAAGACCTTGGTCACCAGCCCCGCAGTCGGCGGACCAACACGCACATTCTCGTTGGCTGCTTCGATAATGCCGCTTGCCGCGACGGTGGTCTCAAAGGGAGACCGGGGTGGTTCCACGACCGGGGTAGGCATGGGCACGGTATTGCCGGCAGTGAGCACAGACCAGGCGGCGAACGCCGCACAAGCCAGTGCGAGCCAGACACTGACACGATTGAGAATCATCATGCGGTCGCCTCTGCGTGAATGGGGTGGACGCCCACAATGCGGCCGTCCGTGAGTTCGGCCATGCGATCGCCGAAGTGAAACACCCGGCTGTCGTGGGTGACGACGATGACGCAGCGGTTTGGCGCACGCCCCACGTCACGAATCAATTCCATGATCTTCTGTCCGTTGGGCCCGTCGAGGGCGGCTGTCGGTTCATCGCAGACCAGGAGCTGCGGATCGTTGACCAAGGCGCGTGCGACGGCGACGCGTTGTTGTTGTCCGCCGGAGAGATTCCGGGGCAGAAATTCCGTCCGATCGCCGAGCCCCACGCGTTCCAACATCAGTCGGCCGCGCGAAACCGCCGCCGTCCTCGACAGGCCCTGAATCAACAGCGGGATGGCGACGTTCTCCGCTGCCGTCAATGCGGGCAAAAGATTGAACTGTTGAAAGACAAATCCCATTCGCTGTCCCCGAAAACTGGTACGAGTGCCTGCCGCCATATTCGTGAGCGAAGCGCCCAGCACCTCGAGTTCGCCGGCGTCGATGTCGAGAATGCCGGCAATGGCTGAAAGCAACGTGGTCTTCCCTCCGCCAGATTCTCCGACCAACAGCAATAATTCGCCGAAATGCACATCGAGGTCGATGCCTTTGAGCACGGTCACCGTGGTATCGCCCGCCCCGAAAGATTTCACCAGGCCGCGCACCTGCACCGCCACGGAGGGAGGCGGTTGGTCCTGCGCCGATATTGTCTGGTCTACAGATCCATCCATGGACATCACCGAAACACAATGGCCGGTTCGAGTCGTGCCAGTTTGGTAATACTGATCAAGGCTGAGAGCGTGCAGATGCCCAGGAGGGCCACCAACACCAGGAGCAGTAACTGCCAGGTTTCAACGAAGGGCAAGCCACCCCCCTTGGCTGAAAGAAATCCGAACGCCGTCGCCAGGCCGATGCCGACTCCGTAGCCGGTGAGCCCCACCGTAAAGGCCTGTAAAAGGATCATCCGGGCGAGTGTGAACGTGGAGGCACCCATGGCTTTGAGCGCGCCGAACTGTTTGAGGTTTTCGACTGTAAATAGATAGAACGTTTGCCCGGCAATGGCCATGCCGACGATGAAACCCAAGACGATCGTTGTGCCGAAGTTGATGCCGATACCGGTATTTTTGAGGACCCAGCTGATGGTCTTCCAGCCGAATTCTTCAGCGCTGAATGCCCCCAGTCCGGTTTGGTCGTGGATACGGGTGGTGACTTCGGTCACAGGCACTCCGTCAATGGCCTTGGCGAGCACATAGGATAGTGTTCGGCGCTCACGTGGGACGTAGCGAATGGCGCGTTCGTAGGTGGTGTAAACCACGGGGATGTTCGTGAAGCTCTTCTGGGTTTTGGCAATGGCGACCACTCGGGCCAGTTTGTCATTTAACTCGAATAGCGTGCCGATCCCGATTACCGAGGGCCCACCCATGCGTTCAACCGCCCATTGATCCAGCACGACGGCATCAGGCTCCAGAATATCTTCAAACCGCCCTTCCAACACTTCGGCAGGACGCCCGATGAGTGTGGGGGCGTCCAATCCGGTCAACGTGATCTGGTGGTAGTCCCCGTTGGAGAGACGTGCCCGTAACACGCCTTTATACAGCGGCACGGCCCACTCCACGCCGGGCACACTCCGCACCCGGTCCACTGCGGTATCGGCGATGGGTTTGACTTCGTCCACCTGGCCGATTCCAGGGTCGGTAACCCAGATCGGCACATTAATATTGCTGATGCTTGATTGCGACCACATCATGAGGCCCCAGAAAATCGATCCCTGCTGCACGATCAGCATGACCGCAAAGGTCAGCCCGCAGAGCAGCATGAGGTACTTCGCACGATCGCCGAACAGCATCCTGAGCGCCACGTAGTTCATTCGCCATCCTCGCCTGCTTGACGATTCGGGACAAAGGCCATGACGAGTGGCGCTTGGGGAAGGCTGATTTGATCGTGTCGATGAAAGAAGAATGTGCAAATTCTGGCAATGGGGCAGCCGTGGTGCAGGGCGACCGTCCAGAATCGCCGCACGTGCTGGCCATCGGGCTGCTGCACTTCATCCATCAGGCGCAGGGGCCCGGGGAATGGATTGGCGAAGGTAATACCCATGGGGGCAAACCGCTCGGCGAGTCCCTCGGTCAGGAAGTCGAGAATGTCCCCGCACCAAGAAAAGCGGCGGCCGTCTTTGCTCGCCTCGCCCGAGGGAAGCAACTGGCTCTGCCGTTCGGCCACATAGGCCTGAATTTCCCGACTCAGGGACTCTGGCGTCGGCCGTGAAGCAATGAATTTCATGCAGGAGACGAGAGCACAGGCAGTGCCAGTATAGAAATCATAGGCTTCGCGCGCGCATCGTATTGAAACCACTGTTGAAACTGGACAGTTATAGAACTCGCGAGGGAGATACTCTCTAATGGGATATGCCGAGATATTGGCAGGCTGACAACAGGAGTGCCCATAGGCGGGCAATTATGAAGCATGTCTCGGAGGGCGACGGATATCCAGTTTTTTCATGCGATGTTGCAGGGTCGAACGTTTCATGCCCAGTTTTTCGGCGGCTCCCTGCGTTCCCGCCAAGATCCAGTTGGTCCGAACCAGCACGTCCATGATGTGGGCGCGTTCTGCTTCCGCCAATGTGCGAGGCGGAGCGGTCCGCTCATGGCTCAGACCGAGTCCATCCAGTTCATCGAGCGTGAGGATGGATCCTTGACTGACGATCACCGCGCGCTCCATGAGATGTTCCAGTTCCCGGACATTCCCCGGCCAGTCGTATGCGGACAGGGCTTTCAGTGCAGCGCTGTTGATGCGTGTCACCGGTTTGCGATGGCGAAGCCCATATTTCTTGGCAAAGTGGCGAGCCAGCAACGGAATGTCGTCGCGGCGTTCCCGCAGGGTGGGCAGGCGAAGCGGAAAAACATTCAGGCGATAGAACAGATCGGCGCGGAATGCGCCGCGTTTGATCGCTTGTTCCAGATCGACATTCGTTGCCGCCAGCACGCGCACGTCAACGCGGATGGTGTGGCTTCCCCCGAGCCGATTGAACTCCTGCGCTTCCAGTACGCGCAGCAGTTTCATTTGGACATCGATGGGGAGTTCTCCGACTTCGTCGAGAAAAATCGTGCCGCCATGAGCGAGTTCGAATCGGCCCAGCTTGCGGGCCGTCGCACTGGTGAAGGCGCCTTTCTCATGGCCGAACAATTCGGATTCGATAAGCGTCGGCGGGAGTGCGGCGCAATTCACGATCATCAGCGCTTTCTGCCGGCGCGGAGACAGCCGATGAATGGCCTGGGCAACCAGTTCTTTGCCGGTTCCGGTTTCCCCCGTAATCAGCACCGTGGAATCCGTAGGCGCCACCATTTCGATCGCTCTGAGCGATTTCTGAAGCGCGGGGCTGTCGCCCACGAGGGTTTTGAGATCCAGGGACGCGCCCATGTCTTCGCGCAGGCACACGTTTTCCTGCTCTAATTGATCCTTGAGTCGCCGGATCTGGTCATAGGCCGAGAGATTGGTAATGGCATGGGAAAGGTGAAAGCCGATTTGCTCCGTCAGGGCAAGGTCGCGTTCGGAAAAGGCGTTCCGGCGTTTGCTCCCGATGGCAAGGAATCCGTAGGGCGCTCCATGAACGAGAAGGGGACAGAGCATGGCGGAAAATACCCCGAGGGATTCGAAGTAACGGTGCTCGGCAAAGCGGTCCTGGTTGTGCCCGGTAAGGAGCAGGGGTTTGCCGGTCGTGAGAATTTCGGCAGCAGCCATTTGTTCGAATGGAAATTGCCGCAAGACGTCCTGATCGATATTAACACCCTCGCAGGTGACGATCTCGAACCACGGGTTGTGGGGTTCGCCGACAAATCGCACGAGACCGGTCACGTCGTGATGGATAACTTCGCGGAGGATCGGCTGAATCGAATGGATCAGGTTGTCGAGCGTGATGGTGCCCAGCACGACCTGGTTGTTGATGGCGACCAATGTGTCCCGCTCTTCAGCGGCAAGCACAGCCGTCAGGACCGGTGCGATGTGCCGGCTCAACAGGTCGAGCCATATCCGGTCATCCTCCGAAAATGCTGCCGGTTTTCCAGGCGCTACTGCTGCGATGACAGCCAGCGTCTTGGTGGTCGTCCCGGTCATGGATTCAGCGGACATTCTGATTGGAGAGACCAGCACGGAGGTTGCCTGGCACATGTGAGGCGCGATCGCTTGGGCTTCAGTCCAGAGCGAGGCGCTGAGATCCTCTGTCAGGATTGCCTGTCCGGCAAGGACCGCCGCCTCCTTGATGGTGCCGGCAGCGGGTAATTGCGCGATCGGGTAAGCGGGGGAAGCCGGGTCGCGCAAACTCTCGGATACGGGTGTAAAAGCAGCGGTCGTCTCACTGTACAGGTAGAGGCCGACGACCTCGCACCCCAGAAGTTTGGCCAACTCCTGCTGAAGTCGTTCATCGAACTGGCGAAGGGTTTTCGCTTGGAGCAAAGCGTTCAGAATGGGAAACCAGTCACGTGTGCCAGCCGGGGTGCCCATATGTGGGCACTCTAGCATGTCTTAAGTATCGATAGGAAGGCAGGAGAGCAGACGGGGCCACGAGGGATAGTCACTGGGGGCCTCTGGATTTGAGCGCATCAAGACGTGGTCTGTCGAGCGTGACGTAGATGGATTTTTCCTGCGTCACGGTCACCGCGCCCGCGGCTTGCCCCTTGGCTTTTTTGACCCATTTGCGGCGGGTATAGATGACATCGCCCTTCCCGCTTTTTTTTAAATCGCTGTAGAGCAGAGCTAGGGTGGCCGCATCTCGTATGGTTTCGGGTGGTGGCTCCGTGCCCTTGTCCAGCCGCACGATAACATGTGAGCCAGGCATGCCGCGCGCGTGGAGCCAGAGGTCTTCGCTCTTGGCGAGTCCGAAGGTGAGCTCGTCATTCTCACGGGCATTGCGGCCGACCAGGATGGGATGCCCGTCTGATGAGACAAAACGCCGGAATGGCCCACGGGATTCCCTGTCGAGCGCGCGGTTCCGTCGCGGGGCCGGCGTCGCTCTTTCCGTAGAGCGGCCCTCCGTACTCGGTGCCTGCCAGGTTCCCTGTTTGATCGTTTCCAATTCGGCTTGGGTCTGCTGAACCTCTGTTTCGATCACCGTCAGGCGTGGCGAAATTTCCCGTTGGGCCGACACGAACTTACGATACTTGGCGAAGTACGCATCCATATTGGCCTGCGGTCCTTTCGTGGGATCGAGAGGAATCGTCAGTTCAGGTAGTTGTTCGTCGTAATAGTCCACGACTGACACAGCACTCTGGCCCTTCTTGAGCAGGCCGAGATTCGCCTTCAACAATTCGCCGTACCGTGCATAGGATTCGTATCGTCCGGCCTGTTCGAGGTCGTGACGAAGCGCAGCCATCCGGCGCAGGAGTTTTTTGAGATGTTTCCGCAGCCCCGATTCCCGTTCGCGGGTTTGAGCCTGATGCGACAACTGCGCTTCGCGTTCCCGATAGCACGCTTCGAGTTTGGATGAAAGGGGAAAGGGATGGGAGGCGCGCAGCGGCTGCGTATCGGACCCGGTGGCAGAGATCTGATGGGACGCGGGGCGAACAGGCGTAGCCGTGGGAGCCTGATAGATCTGGCCCACCCGGTCTTTATCATGCCGAAGCGTGGCGACCGTCCGGCCTTCTCCATCGAGAAAGAGCAGATCCCCATTGCGGCTGAAGAGTTCTGCGATGAGAGATACCGGGCCAACTCGACTGGTGAGATCGAGGCGTACGATTCGGTCGCCGGGGATGTGACAAATGGCGTCGATGCGGGCACCCTGGATTCGAGCCCGGAGCAGCTGGCAGAAGGAGGGCGGCGTCGGCGGATTGGGCAGGTGGTGATCGACGAAATGAATACGCGCCGTGTCGTTCCGCAGGGAGCAGAGCAGCCGCCGAGTATGTCCGGGGACACGAACCTCTAGGATGAGGGTGTCGGAGAGCGGCTGAGAAACTTTCTGAATCCAGCCGTCGGCCAGCGCCGGTGCTAATTCTCGGACAATGGAACCAATTTCTGTCGCAGTGAGAGCCATTTTTGGTACGTAAGCTAGCTCCCCGACCCATGATGTCGCCGGTCCTTTTTACATGGGCTGGAAGCGGGGAGGGAACCTTTTCGCCTGTTTAGCCGATTTTACCCATTTTTGTCCCATGAGACCAATTCGGTCACAAACATCTCAATTCGGCCCGAACGGATGGGTTTTGGCGTAACTGCCTTTTCCGGCCAATCAATAATATTCCCCGGAGCACCGATGGCATCCACATTGCTTCTCTCCACATCAGCTGGTTGCTGAGTTGTACGAGTGGGCAACAGATCGTCCCGCCTCGAGGGAGATCTCACAGGCTGTCCGAAGGGAGGCGACTCATGACGTGCACGCGATGTGAAGGATTAATGGTGATGGACGATTTGGTCGATCTCCAGGAGAGTTATCATCCCATGCGTTTGCGTGGTCACCGGTGTCTCAGTTGTGGCAATGTGGTGGATACGCTGATTCAACGCCACCGGATGGTGCAAAATTCCCATCTCCGCCCGGTCCGTGCCTCAGTCCCGGAGAAGCCATTTCTCTTTGATTTGATCAAGCGCACGGCGTAAATTGTTCCCCCGCGAAGCCGGAGTCGGTTTCGCGGGAAGGGTCTCCGGGCATCCCTTTCCGCCAGGCCATCCCGGCGCCTGTGAGTCTTTTCTTTACGGCTGCTGTTATTGACCCCACGCCTTCACGATCTGCAATCGATGTCGATGGTCCATGTCATGCTGACCGCTTGTCAGCGTTCGAGCAGTCGCGTAGAGTGCGCGCGCGGCACTCTTTTTGAGTCAGAAAGGCTGTGAGCGATGACGGTTCTGGATGCGCGGATGCTTGAGCGGTTGATGGAGGAATTCCAGCGATCGATGCGTGGTTTGTTGAAGGACATGTGCCGGGATTTCACCCGGAACTATGCAGATGCCACCTGTACCTTTGAGCTACCGATCGACTGGTTCTTAGTGTTGGGACAGTCCTTCACGCAGGCGGAGTACAGTAACTGGAAAGTGGTGGGGTGGATCGAGTCGCTCAATGACCTGCTGTATTTCGTCGATATTGTGACTCAAGTGCGACAGGAGCGGTCTCGACGGGATATTGCCGAACAGTTGCGTGCCGAGTTTCGAGAAAAGTTCTACGAGCACGGCTATGCCGATGAGATTTTTCCCAACGGCAAACCGGAACCACGGATGCTCCTCGGACGTCTGACGGCGCTCTGCCATCGGCTGGCTCGTGAGATCACGCAAGAGTCCGTCTGTCTTGCCCCGCGGTTGGCCTGCGCGTGGGTGTCGCAACAACGCCGGGATGCCTGGGTGGTGCCTTGTGATGTGACGGCGAATGTTGAGCGAGTCGAATTGCCCTGGGGCTGCGCAATCGGCACGGCGGGTGTGTTTTATGAGGCGACTGGTGTAGCCCGCACCGCCTTACAGCGCGCGGACGGTCAGGGGGAGTTCATGATCACGGCGTCCGCAATCGAGCTACTGGTCGGCGATCGCGCCTATCCTATGGTGGAGTGCGGCAGGCATGAGCGGTGGCATTGGCGGCGTCTGGCACCGGTGCTTCTTCGGACCAGCCGATACGGGTCGCTCGTCCTGGGGCCGACACTCGTCTATGGAAAAGATAAAACGCCGGTCGGGGTGCGGCCCACGAAGGCCGAGGTGACGAAACGCATGCGCCGGGCGCTATCGGCCATTGCTGCCGCCTGGCCGGAAGGGGATCGGTTGCTGGCGTTGCTGACCTCGCGCATTGTGCCGTTAAAGGCCGCGGGGGTGGTCAGCTTCAGTTACCGGCACCGCCCGGGATTATCCGCCATCAATTGTTTTGATCGCGATCAGCTGGATCTAATCGACGATCTGATTCACGAAAACAGTCATCACCACCTCAATCTTCTCCTGCGCCACGATGTCATGTATCAGCACGATCACAATCAGGAGATTTTTTATTCGCCTTGGCGACGCACGCTCCGGCCGCTGCGCGGAATTCTGCACGCGACATTTACCTTCACTATGGGCGCCATGCTGTTCGAGCGGCTCGTGGTGTGGGGATCCGGAAAGGGGGGAAAGACCGGCTGGAAAAGGGCCGGTCTCAACCCGCGCGATCTCGCCCGTGCTCGATACCGCTGCCTTGAAGAAATCGAATCCGTCCGGTACTCGCTCAAGGATCTTGAGTATGCAGGCAGCCATCTGAAGTGGCTTACAGGCGGAGGCAGGCAGCTGGTGAAGCAATTACGCGATGCGCTCGCCTCTATGGAGCGCGGGATGCAGGAGTATGAACAGGACGTCAGCCGGTCTTCATTCGGTCCGGCCTTGCGCCGGCATCGAGCCGAACTGGCTGAGGCACGGGAAACGTTGAGCCTGATGTAATCTCTGTCGTGGGTAAATGGTCGTGAGTGGGACGCAGAACGGGCCCCGGCTTCGCTTGAAGCCGGGGCCCGTTTTACTGGGGAGGAGTCTCCCTTGTATTGCCGAACAGATAGGATTAGAGCGAACGTTTTCGCCGGCGGTCACTTAGCCGGTTGTGTTTTTGCGGTCGCTGCAGCGGGCCTGATACGAACCAGGTACGAGCCGATCTCCGGATCGCCGGTTTGAGGACTCGCGGTCGGCCCCTCGCTTTCGGCATGCGAGCCAGTGGGATTCAACAGGCTGAGTGACAATCGGATGGTTCCGAGAATCCTGGTTGGGACGTCCGGCGGCGGAGCCGGAGGTTTCATGATGCCGCGGCTGGTGATCACATTGGTCGCTGCATGGAGCACTTTGCCGTCCATGAGGTTTTGCAGGGTCTGAATTCCCTGGTGATTCCGGGCATCGTTGGGTGAAGGCGTGAGGGCTGGTTCCGATAAACCTTTCGTGATGCCGGCATGCTCGCATAACTCGCGGATCTGCGAGCCGTCGGCATAGTGAAAGCCATACGTCGTCGTGAAGTCGCCGAATCCGCCCATGACCTGCTGATACGATCGTCCGGCGGTTGCGGTGAGATTGAGCCACTGCAAATTGGTGTCGGTATCGAAGGTGAGAAGGTGATCCTCACTACCTGGAACGAGATCCTGTTGAATCAGTGCCATGCGAGTCCTCCATGGTTGGCGCTACGAGACGGTGTTCAGTCAGATACAGTCGATACTAGCACAAGGGCATGGGATTGAACGTCAGTGCCGAACTGGCGGCTATGCGACGGAGTCTGTTGTGGGAGAAGCAAGATAGCGGGAATACTGAATTGCCTGTATCCGAGATGATACGCAAGTATCCCCACAGATACAGTGGAAGCCAGCGCGATGTGGGCGCCGTCGTTCATACTACAGATTGCAGATCACGGGCTATTGAAGTGTGAATTCGGCAGATGGTACCGGGAAGGCAAGAACCATTCGGTCGCAGCGTTCGGGTCCGTTGAGGAATGGTTCCAACCGAGAAGAAAGCTGGGGCCCTGTTTCAGAAGCCCTTCTAAGGTTGGACGGTCACGTCGACATACGCCGGCACACTGTCCGCGCCCTTTTTATCCGTTACGCGCAGCTTGAAACGAAAGGTGCGAGTTTCGGAGACGTACGGAGCGGTAAAGGACGGTTCCGCCATGTTGACGTCGAGCATAGCCACTTTGCTGCCGCGCACCTGCGCCCAGGCATAGAACAGCGCTTCCCCCTCAGGGTCGCGACTCTGGAGTCCGCTCAAGCGTACCTTCGTGCCGGCCTTCACTGTTTTGGCGGCACCGGCATTGGCAATGGGCGGCTCGTTCGGCTCAGGATTGACCTCCACGCGTACGTCCAGCGTGGCCTGTTTGCCGCGGTTAGTGACGGTAAGTGAGGTTTTGCCGATGCCGACAATCTGCAACAGCCCATCGGGCAGGACTTTGAGGATCTGCTCATTCCCGGATGTATAGACGGTGCCGGAACTGGGTGAAGAGAGGGGGCGGCTGATGCCGTCTGCAAATTCGCCCACCACCGGAAGTTCGAAGATCTTGCCGAGTGAATCGACGTGGCCGTAGGCGGAGGATTGTCCTGTTCGCCCAAGTTGGAGCGGTTTCTCCGTTTCAAAGTCAATGGAAAGAAGCTCGGCGTTCGGCTGGACAGTGACAAAGACTTCATCGAAGACGGTTTTGCGTCCCAGGCGGCCTTGGGAAATGTCCGCGATGGCCAGGAGGCGCATGCGGCCGACGGCGTCAGAGGGAACCGGCAACGCGCCACCGTAAGGCGGCACGCGATCCACGGTTGAAGTCAACGCTGGCAGCGCGACGACAGGCGCTCCTGTGATGCTGTCTTTCTGCCAGTACTTTTCTGTCGACATGCTGCCCTGGGAGCCCTTTCCTGCGCGCTCCTCGCCTTGTTCCACCAAAGATTCCGTCTGTTCGGGATACCAGTAGTAGCGCACTTCGACGAGGCCCGCCTCACGGCCGGCTTCGACCTCGGCGGTGGTTGGCTGTCCAGAAGTCAGCGTGGCACCGTTCGCGGGAGCGACGATCGTAAATGCCAACCCTGGATGGGGAAGGACGATAAGCAAGCAGGCAGCTGCCAGCAGGGAGGTGCTCGCTCTCAAATTTTTGGATGATGCATTTCGCATGCTCACCTCGTTAGGTGATAGGGAACGTCCGTCAGGATCACGCGATCCTTAAACAGTAAGGCGCCTTTCAGCATGAAGGCTCGTTGGTTATGCAGGATGTTCTGCCACCAGCGGGCTGGGAGAATTTCCGGGATTACAACTGTGACCCAGCATTCCTGGTCTTTCTGCAGCACCTGTTCGAGATAATCCAGCAACGAGCTGAGGACGGAGCGGTAGGGAGAAGGCAGCACCGTGAGAGGGACGCCGCACCCCCACTGCGCCCATTGGATTTCCACCCGGGCGGTTTCTTCGGGATCGACATCGACCAGGACGGC
This sequence comes from uncultured Nitrospira sp., assembly GCA_964556305.1. Taxonomy (GTDB): domain Bacteria; phylum Nitrospirota; class Nitrospiria; order Nitrospirales; family Nitrospiraceae; genus Nitrospira_A. The sequence continues at coordinate 15,510 of CAZKVY010000078.1, forward strand.
ACGAATATCCCCGGAGCGGCTTCGCGCATAGTCCACCGCGCGGATCACGGCCCGGTTGACGCCGCCGATCGGTAGCACCACGATATTGCGCCGGGGCATGGGAGGACGATGTCCCCGTGACAACGCAACCTGCTCAGAGACGGCTTTGTAATGGGAGCGGATGGCGCGAAAAAACGTAATCAGCATCGGGATCAGCACGATGACGATCCAGGCGCCATGGGCGAATTTGGTGCTGGCAATGATCAATGTGGCAATGGCGGTGGTGACGGCGCCGATGCCGTTGACCAACAGCTTCTTTTCCCAATGCGGTCCCTTCTTGACGAGCCAGCGCTTCACCATTCCAGCTTGCGAGATCGTGAAGGAAAGAAACACGCCGACGGCGTAGAGCGGGATGAGCGCATGGGTGTCGCCGTTGAACAGGACGATGAGCAGGCAGGAAAAAACGCCGAGAATGATGACGCCGTTGGAGAAGACCAGCCGGTCCCCCATCATGGACATTTGGTGGGGCATGTAGCTGTCGCGAGCCAAGATCGAAGCCAGTCGGGGAAACCCGTTGAAACTGCTGTTGGCAGCCAGGATTAAAATTGTCATGGTGGAGGCCTGGACGAGGAAGTACAGCGGACCGGTTCCAAAGGTGGCGCGTGCGATCTGAGAGACGACGGTCTCGTCGCTTTTCGGCACGATGCCGAAGTAGTAGGCCATGGCACTGATGCCGATGAACAGAGTTCCCAAAATCACCGCCATACCGATCATCGTGAAGGCGGCGTTTTTGGGTTCCGGTTTTTTAAACGCGGAGACGCCGTTCGAAATCACTTCGACGCCGGTCAGCGCCGTACAACCGGAGGAAAAGGCACGCAGAAGGAGAAACAGCGTCAATGGTTCGGTCGGGGCAAGGCTCGGCAGAGGCTCGATCCTGGTCGCATGGCCAAGCAGGATCTGAATGGCGCCCACGCCAAGCATGGCGGTGACTGTGCCGATGAAAATGTAGGTGGGCACGGCAAAAAACTGTCCGGATTCGCGGACTCCGCGCAGGTTGACGACCGTAACCAGGAGGATCGCGGCGATGCAAAGCGCTTCTCTATGGGCAAGCAGGTCGGGGAAGGCAGACGTCAACGCCGCAATACCGGCCGCGACGCTCACGGCGACGGTCAAGACATAGTCGATCATCAACGCCGCCGCCGCAACCAGGCCGGGCCATTCGCCAAGATTGGACTTGCCGACGATATAGGCACCGCCGCCTTCCGGATATTCGAAGATAATCTGGCGATACGACATGGTCAGAATGACGAGCAGACCGATGATCGACAGACTGAGCGGGATGGAATACCCCACCATGGCTGTGCCGGCCAGGGTGAGGACGAGCAAAATCTCCTCTGTGGCGTAAGCCACGGAGGACAAGGCGTCGGAGGAAAAGACGGCTAGGGCGAGTCGCTTAGAAAGGCGTTCGTGAGCGGCTTCCTTCGTCTTGAGTGGCAGGCCGACAAGCCAGCGTTTCAAGATCATGGGACATTATGCCTGATCTGGTGGAAGAGAGACAATGGAGCGCGGCGATTACCATGTAGCATTGTAGGGTGCTGGATCACTCCTGCTTAGAGTCGCGCGTTGTCTGACCGGTGTCGATCGCCTGTGGGGATCATCGAGGAAGAGGTTGTGTTCGAGTTCATGCTGGGGGCAAGGGGGTTGACAGAGACTTGGGACTTCAGTAATCTCCGGCACCTGTTTCAATGGAGTGGCCTGCGCGCGTGATGCCGCAGGATTATGGCCAAAAAGCGTTGCTCAAGGTCTGAGGTTGTCATGTTCTAATTCGTAGGCCCTCGTAATATTTAACATTCAGTTTCTCTCCAACTCTATCCAAGGAGGCCGGTCCATGGATTGTCAGTGGTTCACTCGCGTCACATCGCGCGCCCTCAGCGTTATCGCTGGTGGTGCGCTTGTGTGCCTACCGCTAGCCGCGTCGGCTGAAAGTCAGCCACACGCGGATCATGCGGTGCCTCAACACACAGCAATGTCCCATCAACTTCCGTCCTGGGCGGAAAAGTTGAAGGGGCAAACGATCGTCGAAGATGCGATGGCTGGAAAGCCGGAGCGGTCTGCGATGGTTGAGCAGCAGCACCAACGGGTCATGGAGCATTTGACCAATGATCCGCAGGCGCAAGCGGTCAATACGGGTATGTTCAATACCCAGACCATGATGCACCAATATGGGGCAGGC
>CAZKVY010000079.1:0-17558 GCA_964556305.1 uncultured Nitrospira sp.
GGGGGGTTCCGCCTGCCCAACGGGGAGCCCGTTTCGTGACCGTTGCAGCCATCGCGTTTCCCGGCGGCAAGACCATGTCGGCCAAAGGCGTGTTAGACGGAGTCATTGCCGAATCGGTAATTGGGTCCAATGGGTTTGGGTATGATCCGATTTTTGTTCTGCCGGAGTATAATCAAACTTTAGGACAATTGGCGCCGGATGTGAAGAATCGAATCAGCCATCGTGCCCGCGCCTTCGCACAAGCGAAGACGCTGCTGCAACAGTCGATGGCGGAGCAGCACTCAGTCGGGGCGTAGCGCAGCTCGGTAGCGCGCCTGGTTTGGGACCAGGATGTCGGAGGTTCAAATCCTCTCGCCCCGACCAAATACCTTCCACTCGATCCGGACTTCTGTCTTCACCGCCACCAAATGACGTCAGGCCAACGGTTCCACCAAACCATATTCTGCAGGACTGTCCTTGGTTTCAGGCGGGAGTGACTGCCTTGTGCCGCGGTTGAAGCGTCATGCGGATACCGTTCTTCGGCCGCAAGGTCACCATAATTTCAGGCTCGACACTGTCCTGCGCCAGTTGCGGGTCGTAGCGTCGGCCGATCAGGGCCAGAAGCAGCGGCCCTTCCACCGTCGCGAAGTGCGTTCCGACGCAGGCGCGCGGTCCTGCGCGGAACGGAAGATAAGCGCAGCGGGCAGGCGGACGTTCAGCATCCAGCCAACGCTCCGGCAGAAAGCGTTCCGGATCGGGCCAAAATGACGGGTGCCGGTGCAGGTTGTACAGGCCAACGAGGACGATCGCATTGGCCGGCAGGGTCACTCCGCCCAGGTTTGTCCGCGTCAGCGTTTTCCTCTGGATGGCCGGCACCGGCGGATAGAGGCGGAGCGATTCATCGAAGATGGCGCGAGTGTAGGGGAGGTGTTGCAGATCGTCGGCAGTGGGGATCCGACCCTGGAGTGTCCGGTCCACTTCCGCGTGAAAACGTGCCTTCACCTCGGGGTGGGTGGCGAGCAAATACCATGTCCATGCAAGTGCGTTGGCGGTGGTTTCATGTCCGGCGGCAAAGATCGTCAGGGCTTCATCCCGGAGCTCCTGATCGCTCAGTCCCATGCCGGTCTCCTCATCCCGAGCTTGGAGCAGCAGGTTGAGGAGATCGTCATGCTGCGCCCCGCTCTGCCGCCGGGCCGCGATTAATCCGTAGATCAGCGTATCCATAAAACGCAGAGCCCGACCGAACTCGCGGTTACGAGCGGTCGGCACCCAGGCCGGTAGATGCACCGGGTTATGGAATGAGTCGAACGCATATTTCAGGCTCACGCGGAGCGATTGGCTGATCTGACCGATGTGTTCCGCGACGCTGGTGTGAAACATCGTCTGCGAGATCACTTCCAGCGTCAGTTGCATCATCTCGGCGGCGATGTCTACCGGCCGTCCACCATGCGTCGCCCAGCCGGCGAGCCGTTGCTCTCCCACCTGGGCCATTCGATCGGCCATCGTCGCCATGCGAGAACGGTGAAACACAGGCTGGATGATGCGACGATGCCGCTTCCACACCTCGCCGGAACTGGTCACCAATCCGTTGCCCAGAACCAGTGCGAGGCCAGTGGGACGCCGCTGCTGGTACACTTTTCCAAAATGCTCGGATTGCAACAGCAGCACCTCTTCGGCCAAAGCGGGATGGCTGAAGAGATGGATCGGCTTGGGCCCGAGTCGAAAGCGCAGCGCATCGCCGTGCAATCGCCACCATTCCGACATCGTGCCGAGCGGACGACGCTTGAACGTGCGTAGATGGCCAAGCCAGGGCAGACCGCCTGGCACATCAATCAGCGTGAACGAGGAGCTCGATTCGATTTCCTGCATGGTAAGGGGGCACCGGTCGTGGAAGGCGCGTCAGACAAAACGCTGCGCCTACCGATCTTCGAGATGGGTTCGGGTTCACTGCAGCAACGCATGAAATATCTTGCCCGACCGGGGCATAGTACAAATTTCGTATGAAGAATGGTAGAGCCGATGGGACCTGGATAACCGGACTTTGCTCGCGCCCAAGGCCGGTTCATGATCCTTATCCTGCCGGGGCCTACGAGTCGTAACTCAGAAAGCCCTGGTTGATGTCGGAAATCTTGCGGCCGGTTCGCCGGAACACTCCGACGCCTTCGCGATCGCCGGGGAGATTCGTGTTCCCTTCGATGGTGATCAGGCGATCGTCGCGAAAGTCTTCCACGAGGCCCATATGACCGTAACCCCCGCCAATGTTGATAACAAAGACCAGTCCTGGCTTCAGCAGCGAGAGGTCGTCCAGGATTTCCCCTGCTTGCAAGCGAGTGAGGCCGGCTTGTCCGGCTTTCCTCCAGTGATCCAGCACGCCGGCCGTGCGAATAGCTGGATTATCGGTTCCCAGGCGATTCGCTGCTTGGCTGAACGACCAATAGACGAATGCGGCGCACCAGGCGTAGCTCCCGGCCGAAGGGTTGATTCCTACCGCTTTCAGATACTCATCCACTTTGAGACCGCGGTTTGAGCCAGGCGGATCTTCCATCACGCCGACTTGTGACGATGCGACACTGAGGGTGGCTTTCACCAAGGGTGAGACCGGAGCGTCTGCGATCAAAGGCACCCTACGCGATCCGAAGAGCGCAGCCCAGGTGAGTGGCCCGACCACACCGTCGATTTTAAGTGATTGTCCCTGCCCATCGACTGAGCGTGCCTGAAGGAGTCGTACGGCGTTCTGCGTCGCAGGATCGTAGATGCCGCTCTCGGCGATTGGTCCGCAACCGACCTGGTTCAGCCGCTGTTGGACGGCCCGAATCGTCGAAGGGGCTTTCACCCTGGCTTTGAGGGCGTATCCGGGATAATCGAGGGTAGTATCCGTTGCTCGGGTTCGTCGGGAAGGGGAAGCGGCGCGTCTGCGTGGCGACATGGTGGTCTCCTGGATGAAGGTCGGGCTGGGATCTCATCAACCCTCACTGGGTAAGAGTCAGGACGATCGTCTGTCGAGAGGGAGCATTATACGGCACTCGGGGTGCTTGGGGGCGGGTTTGATCGAGTCTGAAGTTGGAGATCGAAAATCTTAAGGCCTGAAACGGGCAGGAGGCTCACTGTTCCAGAGAGATGTGAAGTACAGAAGGATTCTTGTTCATGAAGAAGGGGGTAGCTGACCGCGGATCCCCTTTGAGCCATTCGTCCTGCAGCCGCTTTTATCGTTCTATCAAATACTGCCGCACTCGTTCGACGATGGCACGGTCGTGGTCGATCATTTTCAGCTCGTGCGTTTCGTCGGGAAAGAACCAGCCCATCGCCTGTCCCTCTCCTAACTGAAGCGGTTGGCCTTCATATCGTTCAACGTACACATATTTCGTGTTCTCGTCCTCGCCGTCGACCACGACTTGCGCCATGAGAAAGTGGGGGTCTTGTACATGATAGGACAATTCTTCTATTACCTCTCGCATCAGCGCTTCCGTTGGACTTTCTCCCGGTTCGATCCCGCCGCCAAAAAACGCCCAGTGATCAGGTAATCGCCACGCGTCGTGGGTTCGATGCTGAAGCAGGATTTGCCCCGTGGAGGAATAGAGAATAAAGAGCGACACATTCCGCACAGCCATGCTTCACCATAGCCCATACCGGTGAGCAAGTGAAGACCATCTTCTGTTGTGAGGGTCTCCGCATAACCTAGGATATTTGCCAGCTGGCTCAGGAGAAGAAACGGTGTACAAGTAGAAGTGGAAAGTTCATTTTGAGGAAAATTTTTATGACCACAACGACGGCGGCCAAACCAGGCGGCCAGAGATGCGCGCATTATGGGTGTTCATGCCTGGTGACGGACGAGACCTATTGCAGCGCTGAATGTGAAGCGGTGGCGAGCGGGCAGACAGGTTCTGCAATCTGTCCCTGCACACATACTGGCTGCAAAACGCCGCACTAATGGCATGTGTATCCTGCCTCCCGCCCCTCAATAGCGCGAGCCTCTCCGACCCCAGAGTCCGCGTTTGTGTGGAAGGTCAGAGTTGCCCCATTTTTTTCCAGTCATCGAGAAACTTTTTTAGGCCAATGTCTGTGAGCGGGTGTTTTACCAATTGCTGAAAAATCGAATAGGGCATCGTGCAAATGTGACCCCCGGCCAAGGCGGCGTCCACGACTTGTTGCGGCGTCCGAACACTCGCCACGAGCACCTGAGTGGGGAAGTCATAATTGCGATAGATGGTCAAAATCTGCCGGATTAATTCCATCCCATCTGAACTCACATCGTCCAGCCGACCGATGAACGGGGACACACACCAGGCCCCAGCCTTGGCTGCGAGCAGCGCTTGCGCAGGCGAAAAGCACAAGGTGACGTTTACTCGGATTCCTTCCGAGGCTAATACCTTAGTGGCGCGAAGACCTTCCATGATGAGCGGAACTTTCACCACGATATTGGTGTGAACCTTCGCCAATTCACGGCCCTCATTGACCATCGCCTGCATCTCTGTTTCTACGACCTCTGCGCTGATGGGCCCATCGACCAGATTGCAGATCTCCAGCAGCATTTCTTTAAAACTGCGCCCTTCGCGTGCAACGAGAGAGGGATTAGTCGTCACCCCGTCGATGACACCGAGATTGGCTCCTTCTTGGATCTCTTTGATGTTCGCTGTATCGAGATAAAGTTTCATCGCAAGGCCTTTCTGAGGTGTATGGGATCAATGTGTCGGGTGTCTCACTTTCTTATGAGCCGACTGAGGCAATTTGTGACCTGGGCATAGCCCCGGCTGGCGCATATGAGAATAGGATTTAACCTGCCTTTGCGAAGAGTCCTAGTACGATCTGAAGGAGGTGTCAGGAGTGACTCTTCCCATAGGGATGAGGTTGCAAGGGCTCTGCCCAGTATCGGTGGCCTGCAGGGAAGCACAGACTCCGTACGTCACTCACCACACGTTCAGTTCACTAAAAGGAATCCCATGATGTCACATGATCAGCCTTCCAATTCGAATAGAACCCACGTCATTGTTTTCTCGTCCTGGCAGGCGACCGCCCGCACCTGGTTGGGCGCCTGTCTGCTGCTGGTGGGAGGGGCATGGCTTCCGACGCCCCTTTTCGCTGAGTCGATGCCTGAGAAAGCACCCAAAATTGCCCCACGCGATGCGGCGGAGCCACGTGTCGCAGACGGCAACAGTCTCACGAGCAACCAAGGAGTTCGTCTCTCAGACGATGACAATTCGCTGAAGGCTGGCCCCGCTGGCCCTACACTCATGGAGGATTTTCACTTTCGTGAGAAGATGACCCATTTCGACCACGAGAAAATGCCGGAGCGAATTGTCCATCCGCGCGGATCGGGCGCCCACGGGTACTTCCAGATGTATAAACCTCTCACGCAGTACTCCAAGGCGGCGGTGTTTACCGATCCTGCAGTCAAGACGCCGGTCTTCGTGCGTTTTTCAAACGTGAATGGATCGCTTGGTACGGCTGATACCATCCGTGATGCGCGGGGTTTCGCCACCAAGTTCTACACCAAAGATGGCGTGTGGGATCTCGTGGGCAATAACATCCCCGTCTTTTTCATCCAGGATGCGATCAAGTTTCCCGACCTTGTGCATGCGTTTCACCCCGAGCCAGACCACGATATGCCGTCAGGCTCCACGGCGCACAACTCCTTCTGGGATTTCATCTCCCTCACGCCTGAGTCGATGCACATGGTGATGTGGGTCATGAGCGATCGCGCGATCCCCCGCAGCTATCGCATGATGGATGGTTTTGGAGTACATACATTCAGGCTGATCAACGACCAAGGCAAATCGACCTTCGTCAAATTCCATTGGAAACCGTTGCTGGGTGTGCGTTCTTTGGTGTGGGACGAAGCACAAAAATTAACGGGAGTGGATCCGGATTTCCATCGACGTGACCTTTGGGAGGCGATAGAGAATGGGGCATTCCCGGAGTATGAACTGGCATTACAATTGTTGCCGGAAGAGGATAAGGATAAAGCCCCGTTCGATATTCTCGATCCGACAAAGTTGTGGCCGGAAGACCAGTTTCCTTTGCAGCGCGTGGGAAAATTGACTTTAAACCGCAACCCCGACAACTTTTTCGCCGAGACGGAAGAAGTGGCCTTCCACCCTGGCCATGTCGTATCTGGGATCGACGTGAGTGATGACCCTTTGCTGCAAGGTCGTCTCTTTTCCTATCTCGATACCCAGTTGAATCGGTTCGGCACGCCGAATTTTGTGCAGTTGCCGATCAATCAGTCAAAATCGGCCGTCAATAATTTTCAGCAGGACGGCATGATGCGATTTGGGAATCGAGCAGGCAAGGCCAACTATGAGCCGAACTCCATCTATGGGGCCCCGAAGGAAACACCGGCGGAAAAGGGCGGATATGTCCATTATCCGGCTAAAGTCGAGGGAAGCAAGGTTCGTGAGCGAAGCAAGAGCTTCGGCGACCATTACACGCAGGCGGCACTCTTCTTCAATAGCTTGAGTGTAACCGAGCGGGAGCATATTCGTCAGGCCCTGCAGTTCGAGCTGGGCAAGGTCACCAAGAAGGATGTTCAGCAACGCATGATTGACCATCTGTCAAAGGTCGATCAGCAGCTCGCGACGCTCGTCGGAACCTATCTCGGAATCAAAGCCCCTGCTGGTCAAGACAGCACCAAAGTCGGGAAGGCAAAGGGATTAAGCCAGGAAGAAGGGCCGAAGGGGTCCATCAAGAGTCTCAAGATTGCTATCTTGGCCGCCGACGGCGTAAACAGCGCCGACCTTACCCGTATGGAAGCAGCGCTGAAAGAAAAGGGTGCAACAGCAGAGCTGGTAGCCCCCCACTTAGGCGTCCTCCGTGGCACGTCATCAGACGCCCTCCGGATCGATAAATCACTGGCGACGGCTGCGTCGGTGATGTACGACGCGCTGTACGTGCCCAATGGCAAGGAAAGCCTAGAGCAATTACAGGGAGATGCCGACGCCCGTCAGTTTGTTCGCGAAGCCTATAATCACGGGAAGGCCATTGCTGTGGGCCAAGATGGGGTGGACCTTCTGAAGTCTGTGGGTATCAACTCCGCGCCCGGTGTCGTGCTCGGCAAGAGCGGAAGCGATTTCTTGAACCTTTTCGTCGAGGCCATCGGACAACAACGTCACTGGAACCGACCTAAATAACAAAGCGATCTAGATCCGAGTATCGAATCGAAGATGGAACAACAGCACCGGGATGCGATCATTATCGGAGGGGGCTTGGCGGGCCTCTCTGCTGCCATTTATCTCGGCAGGAGTCGACGGGACACGCTGTTAATTCATTCCGATCGATCCATGGCCAAGTGGGAGGATGACGTCCAAAATTATTTGGGATTTCCTGACGGCATTTCCGGTGAGGCCATTTTAGAACGGGGACGCCAGCAGGTGGAACGATACGGAGTTCAGATCACCCAGGACGACATTCAGTCAGTTGCCAAGGTTGATGAAATCTTTCACCTTCGAGGGAAGACGCAGTCCTATCGCGCTTCACGCCTCCTCGTCGCCACGGGGCTCACTCATTTACCGCCTGACATAGCTGGGGTAAGGGAATGTCTCGGCCTCAGCCTATTCTTCTGTAAAGACTGCGATGCGTTCCGAGTGCAGGGCAAGCGCATTGTCATTCTTGGCCATAATAATGAGGCCGCAGATTACGCATTGGCCATGCTTCTGTTTTCTGCCAGCGTGGTGATTGCGACCAATGACCATATCGTCACCTGGGACTCCAATCGCCTTGCCTGGTTGGAGGAATACGGGATTCCGGTTCGCAGAGAACGGATTGCCGAGGTGGAACATTCTGACGGGCACCTGCGCGCGTTCACGTTCGGGGCAGGTGAACGCATAGAAGCTGACGCGGCTTTCGCGACCCGCGGGGACGTTACGCACACCCAGCTTTTGACAATGCTGGGGGCAGAATTAGATACAGAGGGACAGGTCGTAGTTGACGCGTGTTTGAAGACGAGCGTGCCGGGTCTGTATGCGGCGGGGTGCGTCACACCGGCGAATTGCCAAATGATCATCGCTGCCGGGCAAGGAGCAACTGCGGCTCAGAGCATCAATCGCGATTTGTTCGATGAGAGTCTGCGCCGGCACACGCTGCCTCGTTTTGGTCACGTACGAGAAGGGGCATGAAACGACAGCCTGCTGGTTCAGCGCGCGTGCGGAAGGGGCACCTGGCTTAGGCTTGGCGGTTTTACGTGGTAGGATGAACCCGCGAAGAGAGCGCCGGCGAGCCCCAGATACAACACCGCAAAGAGTTTTTTGGGAAATACGAATTCAAAGCCTGGCGTGAACCGCTTGGGAATCACATGGTAATCCACGACGTAGGCCAGCAGGGCAATAGTCACCGCATCAGCGGCTGAACTCATGACGCGATGTGATCGAGGTCTTCGCCACAAGGCCTCGTAGCACCCTGCCCAGAAGAGACAGGCAACTTGATTCAGAAGCAATCCCGTTGCTGTGTAGCGAAGCGTCCACATGGGCTGGCGAACCGCTTTCTCGCCCCACACGATGTGACTGATCACATTTAAGCCCGGGGCACTTCGACCGATCGTCAACCGACTTACCATACCGACCACAGCCGACATAAGTAGTCCACTTGCCGTACCTGTCAGACAGGACTGTCTGAGAAATGCTCGATCGGAATAGGGCATGAAGCACCTCCCTCTCTTACACCTGTAGAACGTTATAAGCGCGGCTTCGACTGGGAAAGACCCTTGCTCTCGCGTCGCATCAACTTGATAGTCTCAGGCTGGGCGTGGCCGGCATCTACTCAAGACTCGTAATCATGTTTTCGTCATGAGGGCGACTGTGCATGCCGGAGCGAGCATCAAGGGCCTTTCCCAGTGACTAATCTCTGCGGCAATCCGATACAACAACCATGGAAAGTCTCTCACAATTCTCACGCACATGAAGGAGCGGACATGACCAAAGATACGCACATCACCTATCGGGGTATCTGCATGGTGAGCCTCATTCTGTTGAGTGCCTCGAGTGTAGTTCCAGCTATAGGTAGCGAATCGAACAAGTCCACCGGTACGGGTACTGCTCAAAGTGAAGATGGCACCACGAGCACTCGACGCGGTGGAAATACTGGACCCACGACAGGACGAAATGCCGATAGTGGTTCCGCGACCGGCAAAGTTCGTGATCCCAGACAGTCCGAGCCTAATTCGGAGAATAAAACAAAGCAGGGACAATCGAAATCAGAGGCTGATGGCGGGGGAAAGCAAGCGCCCAAAGAACATGGTGGCCCTTACAAAAGCAAATAGTTAATTAGACGAGAGTTGGGACTGGCAGGGCGGGGGGCCGGCACCAAGTGCTGGTCCCCCGCCGGAGGTGGTGTGCAGATACCGTATCACTTTGATAGAAGAGGCCAGTTTCCGATCTTGAGTGGAGCATCTCCGGGGCTCGTTCTATACAAGGTCCTTAAGGCTGACTTTGTACTGGACGTGTGCCAGAACTTTTTTCGAGAGCGTGACAGTACAGCCTAAACGCCCTCCATGAGCCACGTCTTGGTGTGGCTCCATCAGCGAAACATCCCTCCCATTGCGTAGAGCGATAGCAATACTGCCCATCCCGCATCCTTCGATCTAGGGCCTCATGACTACCTTAATGCAGCCGTCCTTCTTATCGCGGAAGGTCTTGTAGGCATCCGGGCCGTCGCTCAGTGTGAGTCGGTGCGTAATGATACGAGATGAGTCGATTTCTCCCTTCTCAATGCGCTCGAGCAAAGGCCGCATGTATCGGTGCATATGCGTTTGCCCCATTTTGAATGTAAGGCCTTTGTTCATGGCGGCGCCAAACGGAATTTTGTCTAAGAAGCCGATGTAGACACCCGGGATGGAGATCGTACCTCCCTTCCGGCAGCACATGATCGCCTCCCGCAATACATGCGGGCGGTCGGTGCCCAGGTATAATGCCGCCTTTGCCTGATCGAGGATCGCATCAACGCTTCCGCCCGCGTGAGCCTCCGCTCCCACCGCGTCGATGCAGCGGTCAGGTCCTCGGCCGTTCGTCATCTCCATCAAACGGTCGTAGACATCGTCCTGCTCGAAATCGATGGTCTCTGCTTTACCGTACACCTCTGCCATGCGAAGCCGCTCAGGGACTGTGTCAATCGCGATGACGCGGCCGGCCCCTAACAGCCAGGCGCTCTGGATTGCGAACTGTCCGACAGGTCCACATCCCCAGATTGCAATGGTGTCACCCGGTTCCATCTGGCAGTTTTCAGCCGCCATATAGCCGGTCGGGAAAATGTCAGACAGAAACAGCACCTGTTCGTCTGCCAATCCGGATGGAATCTTGAGGGGGCCGACATCGGAGAACGGGACGCGGACATACTCGGCTTGACCTCCGGAAAATCCCCCTAGCATGTGAGAATAGCCGAATAGACCTGCGGGGGACTGCCCCATCGCCTTACGTGCAATTTCCGCATTGGGATTTGAGGTATCGCACAGCGAGAACAGCTCTTTCTTGCAAAAAAAGCAGCTGCCGCATGCCATTGCAAACGGCACCACGACGCGGTCTCCACGCTTGAGCCTGCTGTTGCCTGAGCCAACGTCCACAATTTCACCCATGAATTCATGGCCGAGGATGTCCCCTGACTCCATGGTGGGCATGTAACCATCATAAAGGTGCAGGTCGGACCCGCAGATAGCCGTTGCCGTTACCTTTACAATTGCGTCTCGTGGATCGATGAGTGTGGGATCAGGAACCGTCTCGAGGCGAACATCCTCTTTGCCATGCCAGCAGAGTGCCTTCATTGTTTGTCTCCTTTGTGACGTGTTGATCGCCGGATCGATTGAGAGGCAGCTGAGCTTCGGCTCCTCTTCGGAAAACTGCTCGGCTCTCTCGGTTTGTTAATGAATGGTGTCCGCGTCGAATTACTACACAGCTATTATAGTTTTGCGTTTGTGAAAGACGGTACGGCGCGGAGTAGGGCACACGCTGAATTTCGATCGTAGTCTCTTTATTGGCAGGAGATACTCGGCGAAGCCCTTGCGGCATGTAGGGGAAATTAGGCAGAGGCTTCGGCATTGGAAGGAGTAACCAGGGCTCTGCCCAGTTAGATGCCCTGGCGCGCAGGCTTACTATGTCACAGCAGTGCAGAGGACACGAAACGGCCTTCAACCCCTGCCTCAAGTACAATCCCTCATTCAGCCGCCATCGGAATTCTCACATAAGGAGCATTATGGAAATCACAAAAACAGTACGGGAGTGGAACATCGGCGAGGCGCGCATTCGATGGAGTGCCGTCTTTGCAGGGTTCATTGTGGGCGTGTCGGTGCAAATGGTTCTGACCCTGTTGGGATTGGCCATTGGTGCTTCATCCATTAATTTGCACGATTCCCAGCCGACCGAAGGCATGTCTCTTTCCACGGGATTGTGGACAGGTCTGTCCATGCTAATTTCCGCGTTTGCCGGCGGCTTTGTGACGTCGCGTCTTTCGGGCGCGCCGTTGCGTTCTGACGGGATGTACCATGCGGCGGTGGTATGGGGTTTGACTTGGCTGGTCTTCACGTGGCTGACCACGACTGCCATGGCCACTATGATCGGCGGGATGTTCAGCGCATTCGGGACCGGCCTTCAATCAATAGGTCAAGCGGCCGGGCAAGGGATCAGCACCACTGTGTTCAAAGTCGTGGACAAAGCAGCCTCGAACAGCAGCCTGACTTCCGAGGGACTCAAGAAACAAGTCGAATCCATTTTGCAGGCGACACAAAAACCGGAGTTGCAGCCTGGAGAAATGAAGAAAGATGCCGGGAAAGTTGCGGATAAGGCAGCAGGGGGCCAATCATTCACTCAGGTTACGGATGCGGGGATTTCGGAACTGAAAGAAAAGCTGTTGGCGCTGGATAAGGAAGCCGCGATCAATGTCATGGTCGATAAGTTCGGCATGTCGAAGCCACAAGCGCAGGAGGTCATCCAGGCGTCCATCGGAATGATCGAGCCGTTTAAGGAAAAGGCTCAGGAGGTGAAGGCGCAGTCCGTTGCCATGGCAAATACGACAATTAAGAACCTTGCTACCGCAGCCTGGTGGATGTTCGTGTTGGCCATGCTTTCGCTCTTTGCCACGGTGGGTGGCGGAGCCTTAGGCGTTTCGGAGAATCTGAGGCTTGAACTCGATGGACGACCAGTGATTAGACCGGCGCACGCGGGTGCGTAAGGAAGAGAAACAAAAGAGAGCCGTGTCGGCGGCGAATTGATAATGCATTGTTAAACTGCCGTACTGCTGCAGCGTAGCCTTGTGTCGAGAGTGTCATGGTAGGCCGAAGAGAGGAAAAGAGGCTCTCTTTGGCCTCCGGGCTTTCAGATATTCGCCGCAAGGTAGGGCAACAGTTCCATAAAAAGCCGTTTGTCGGAGGGTAGGGGCAGGAATGGGCCTTAAGCTGCGTTCGGAAGAAGGCGGCGGATCTCGTGCGGTATACGCTTATGTGAGATTGGTCTGTGCCGACGAGGGTCGTATCATCAGGTAGCCGTGCTTAGGAAGGGTTTTCATCAGCTGTCGAATGTTGAACACTTTCTTAGTTCAACCTTAGAGACCCCGGTCACGCCACTCTCCCAGTGAATCATGTGTTTCCCATATCAGCGCTCTGGACTGAGCAGGTTTTTGATAGGCTTCACTCTGACCGGTCCGCGTGAATCTCGACTGGCAACGCGAGAAAGAAACTGAAAGCGGTCTTTTGAGAATTCAAATAATTTTCGGTGAGTCATGGCACTCAGGATCGTATGTGACCCCGAATTCTGAAAAGCTCGGGGTCACATTCCTGTCCAGGATCGAGATTAGATCGCTCCAGTCATCGTATTGAGGAACTGACTACTCTTGCTACCGCCCAGGACCGCCTGATTGCGCGTGGCGGTTTCTGATTATTTCGGTGGAATTGCCACATCGATCACTTTTTTTTCACTATCGATAAGAAGCACGACTTGGTCACCTTTCTTGAGATTCGCCAGTTTCTTCTGGGATGTCTCTCGTACTTCATAAGTCCTATCAGATCCGCTGTCCATTCGAACGGTGATTTGACTATGGTGATCTTCTGACGATTCCACGATCGTCCCGCTGACTCGTTCATGCGGGTTTTTGGCAGGAGTGAGGGCAGGTTCGTGACGGTTTCCCTTCCTCATATTTTCGGGATTCTTGAACGCCACATCTGCAACTTGATTGGTTTCGTCGAGGAGGAAAAGGGCTTTCACTCCAATCGGAATGGCCGCCACTTTGCTGCGAATCTGGGAACGGATCGGAAAGGATTGCTCCTTGCCATCCGACTTGATCAACACAGATTCTTGGCCGGTTACTAACGCCTGTGCTATTTCTCCCCTGATGATTCGATGTTGAGCGGCATGGTCTCCAGCCTCCTCGGTGAGGGGATGATAATCGACAATCAGATTTTGTTCGTTCAGCGTGATGATGAGATCGTCGCCTTCTTGAATGCGAGCGAAGGATTTTTGTTTGGCCTGCTTAAGAGGAAGAAAGCGGGGCTGAACCTCACCCACATCAACTTTGATCTGGTCGGAAGCGATCGCGATGACTGAACCTATAACAGTCCGTTGACTATTAGCGAGTTGTTCGCTTGCCTGCTTATCGTCCTCAGCTGGTCTGCCCATCTCAGAGAAGGAATTTCCAGGAGCGACAAGGTTAAGAGCCGTCAGGCCTACAATTCCCATAGAGGCAAGAATATTTCTTGATGTCATCAGATGTCTCCCTTTCACAAAAATGGCGGCAAGAAACAAAGACGTTGGTTTGCTACTACTAACACTTAGGCGGGAAGTATCGATCTATTACCACTGGGCAGATCCCTGGACCTGCCAACCGCGAAGATTCGCGAAAACCTCTATCAGAGGTGTCGTCAAGCATTCCACCTCTGACGACCAACGATGTCTTTGGAGAGTCGGGAACGAGTCGACCAGATTGTGAAGGGGTATCGGAATGACGGGCTTAGGCGGTGACTTAACGAGGCTGGGTCGTAGAATGTTAGACGACAAAAATGAGTTATGATCTCTAGAAAAAGGATTGAGCCACGACCCGACTGTGACGATCGACAAGAACCGTGGCAGGAAACTCCTCCTCGTAGTGATGCGTCCGGAATGCCACGGCATCAATAATTATTTACTAACGTAAGGACTTCTTATGACGCTTCCAGATATTGTCCGATGCCCCTGCGGATTTGCGATCGCCCCAAGTGCGTACAACATGGAGTGGCCGGACGCAACTGTTGACACCGCGAAAATAGTGGAGGAGTGCAATCTGCATTATATGGAATTTAGTTATGCTTGTGTTGAGTGTGGGAGGTTTGTAGTGAATCGCCACTCCACCAAATCGAAATGATCCATGCGGCCTGGGGAAAGAGGTGAGACTGTCGTTGAGCGTTTTGGATGGGAGGGCAGATCAGCCGCGTTATCTGACTCGGTAATGCTCGTCAAGGCATGGGTAAGTTCGCTCGTCTAGACTCACCCACAGGAAGACTAGGATGGCCTACTTCAAACAATATCCTTCACGATATCCCTCTCAAGTTTCCATTCAAGTCAAGTGGAATACGACCGGCACCTACCCTCGATCTCTTCTGGAGGTTCGTTAAGAATATTCGCAGGCAAGTCGTCAGACACTTCCGCGCCACATTGAGAGCGAGTTGACGCCCATCTGTGCCTTTAGAGGCACGACGGCCTAGGCGTATCGCTAGGCCTACAGTTCATCATGATCCGGTACAAGGTTCCTTAGGCAGTCTTAGGAGGAGTAACATGCCAACTTCAGCAATTGCGGCCACCGCCAAGGCCTGCGCCCATCCAGGGTGCGCCTGTGAAGTATCAGCCACCTACCCTTATTGCAGTCCTGAGTGTGCCTCTTCAGCGAAAGTCACCACCACGGAAGCTGCGACGTGTCCGTGTGATCATCGCGCGTGCAAATCTCCCAAGGCGGATGCGACGGTATAACGTTCTACCGTAAAGGGGAAGCACTAGGGGTACCAGCAGGAATGCACAAACTGGCCTCGTCGATGGGCGGGGTATACGTCAGCTGCGGTACGTGAGACGACTTTCTACAACTCGGGGGCGATCCACGGCACGCAGCAGCTCATTGAGAAGAGGAATTTTGCAGCTTCGGCAATAGGTGCAGTTGCACGCTTCACATGGTTATGGACCAGACGGTAATAAATTTCCGGTAAAGTTCCGAGCTCGATCCCAGCTATATTCGTAGGGCTCTTCCGATATTTCAGCCCTGAATAAGCGCCCTTAATGACACCTCATCGTAACCTGGAATGGAAAAACATATGTTGCTCCACCTTGGCCTGATGAATTATGCGAGAAGGCGCACCCCAGATTTTCGTTCCATCCAGGTTAGTGACCTGCCATCCCCTGCAACACGGACTTGTCTCCTAGCCATCTAGCGTTTGTCCAAGCGGTGAAGACCCAGGTACTGAAAAACCGCAACGAGGCGATCCCTTCTAAGCTTGATGGCAATACAGTGATTGCTGCGACACTAGGGCCAGATGGCTTGTTGCAGAAGGTCGATGTGTATCAGCCATCAGGATCGGAGCTCCTTGACCTAGCCGCTAAAAGTCTCGCAGAGCGATCTGCCCCATTTCCTTATGCGTATTGGCAGTTTGACAGTCTTTTCTCTCTACTCCTCCCTTTGGCATACCGGTTCGAGTAGGATGTCCATGAAATCGGATAAACGAAAAGATGTAACGATCGCTGAGACCAATGCTCACCGAGAGTAGACCCATGCTGAATATTCGCCGTGTCGATCACGAGCCGTCGTCTACACACACTGCTGGCGAGTGACGGTGCAGCGCCGAAAACAGATCTTCCCGCGTGACTTCGCGACGGACCCCACGGAGGCCCAGAACAAGCCTTCCACGCCGCCCAGGCGTATCGTGACAGGCTCGTCCAGGAGCAGGCGCCCCTGAGCAAGCCGGACTATTGCGCGATCCTGAAAAAGAATAATGGCTCCGGCGTCTCAGGACTGACGCGTGTCGACCGCTGGGAAGTGGTTCGAGGGCGGCGTGTTCACAAATTGTTCCGGGAGGTGCAATGGCCTATCGGCAACGGGCGATCCCGCCACAGGAAGTTTTCTATCCTGCAACACGGAAAGGAAGGCGCGTATCAGAAAGGACTCGCGGTGAGACAAACTGGGCTTGAGAGTCTTATTGGCCAAACATTCTCAGCATTCGACAGTGTGGCCCCACGAGCTTCGGGAGGGACTCGCTTTCGACTCAGCTTTTGACGACTTCCTTGGTTCTCCTCCTCCTCATCGAGCGATTACGCCCCCGTGCGATCGTGCTTTCTCCCACAAATGGCGGGAAAACGTATGCGTAGATGAAGCCAATACCATACATATAACGTAGGACTTTGCCGACTCGCATTAAATCTTAATAAATAAGTATATTTTTGAGAATGTGTCCGGCAATTAACGCTGCGATGGGGGAGGGGAAATTATGCTACAAGGTGCCTCCCAGTCCGAATTAATCATTTCATCTTGGAGGGACCATTCAGCCACGGTATTTATTCTAAGCTGTGCGGAACAGTATGTTGATTGCAGTGGTTCTGAGCCTGCTCTCTATTGGCGACGTTGCGCAGGGGATGATCGTAAATTTTGAAACTATTCCTTTGATCGCAACGGGTCCCAGCCTTTTTAGTCAGGCGGGAGCCGCTACAACTACCAATCTAGGTGGGGTGTATAGCGTCTCCGGCGGGGTAGTGATTGGATTCCCCACTAATTTCCCAGAGGCGCAGGTGCAGACTTGACCCTGAGCCCTTCGCTCTCCATGTCATTCAATCCAAGCTTGGCAGTCACCACGGTTGAGGGGCTTCTCTTTAACGGTGTCCCGCAACCGATTAACTACACCATCAATGCCTATGCAGGACCTACCCTTGTGGATTCACCGGTTTTTGGTAATCTGCAATCAAACCTGAACAGTGGGTTTAGTGTCTTTCGGCTTCGGTCTGATGGTCCGTCCATTTCGTCAGTCTTAATCAACCCAGATCGAACCGGCACCTCAGGGCAATGGGACTATTTTATTGACCCACTAGCCATCAACCAGAAGATCGAGACGTTAGCGCTTTGCCGATCCCCGCAGCCAGATGGCTTTTTGACAGTGGATTAGCTGCTTCAGCAGACCTGGCCTGTTGCAGACGACAGACGGTGCTGGAGCCCAAAGCTTTATAGCCACGACACAGCTCCCAAGCCAGGGCATAGGCGGTTCATCTCGTCTTTTATGCTTTTCAGTGGTATCGAGTATGTTGTGATGCAGAGAAATCGCGAATCAGGTCAACACCCACACGGGAACCTTGTTGGTGGTCAAACTCGATGAAGTGGGGAGGCCACAGTACACTGAGGATCTGTTCGGTAGAGATGATTCCTGTCGCGCGAAGTATCGTCACGTCTGGAGCTATATGGATGAGTGAGTCGCGTCGCGCCTTATAGCTCGGGAGTGCATCCACCGACTGTTTGCGAATGGCCCCGATTTTTATCGCCTTCAGAACTGAGGGCCTGCCCACTCTCGTTTCTGTCGTTACGCCCTGCCCCCTCCCAACCCAGCTGCTCGACCAACGCCTGAATCGTCAGCGGCGCATTGCCTTCTGCCCGATTGTTCACCAAGGCATAGA
>CAZKVY010000080.1:0-17062 GCA_964556305.1 uncultured Nitrospira sp.
ATCAACGCGACCAAGGTTTCGCGTCGACGGAAATCCGGCCAGAGAGTCGGGGTGAAGTAGAGTTCCGTATAGGCCAGTTGCCATAACAGAAAATTGCTGATGCGGGTTTCGCCGCTCGTGCGGATCAATAGATCCGGATCGGGGAGGTCGTGGGTATACAGGGCCTGCTGCATCGCGCGTTCATCGACTTGGTCGAGGGACAGACGCCCCTCTCGCACCGCTTGCGCGAGGTCCTTTGCCGCATCGACCAGTTCTGCGCGGCCGCCGTAGCTGAGAGCGACGTTCAGGATCAACTTGTCCAGATGTGCCGTTTCCTGCTCCGTCGTGCGGACCCAGCGTAGCGCAGACGGTGGCAGCGACTTGACCCGACCGATGGTCTGGAAGCGCACACCCTTTTCAACCAGGCTGGAGCGTTCGGTTGAAAGATAATGCTCCAACAGCCCCATCAAGGCCGTGATTTCTTGAGCCGGCCGGTTCCAATTTTCCTGAGAAAACGCATAGATGGTCAGCACCTTGATCCCGAGGTCGAGCGAAAGCGAGATCAGCTCCCGGACGGACTTAATCCCTTCCTGGTGTCCGGCAATCCGGGGCAGCCCACGCAATTCGGCCCATCGGCCGTTGCCGTCCATAATGACGGCCAGATGTTTTGGCAGCAAGTCAGGGTCGAGTTGCGAGAGCAGATCGGAGTCGGGTGCAGGCTCGATATCGCGGGATCGAGAATCGTTCATGGAACGGCGTGAACACCTTTTCTTGTACGACGTGAATCCTGAGACAAGTACTGCGAGTCTAGCGGTGGGGTCCTGGAAAGTCAAACAAAATTTCCCAATTTCGCTGTATTTGCAGGTGGTTCGACGGTGTTTACATTGCGCCATCCGAAAAGAGTACGTTATACTCAGCCACCGTACGAGAGGAGTTCATCCATGTCTAAGAACGAGTCCGGCGCGCTGGCGCGTTTCGGGGTCACGGATCGAGAGATTGAGCAAGCGCTGGGACGGGTCAAAGTTTCTGCCGTCGACTATGCCGACCTCTATTTCGAATATTGCCAATCAGAATCGGTCTCCATGGAAGAGGGGATCGTCAAACGGGCGACAAAAAGTGTCGGGCAGGGGGTGGGAGTTCGGGCGACCTCCGGTGAAAAGACAGGATTTGCATATTCTGATGAACTGACCGCCAAGGATCTGAACATCGCGGCCGATACGGCACGCTATATCGCCAATTCGGCGCAAGGGACGACCCCGGTTCCCGTCAGTCATCGGCCGGCTTTGGCTCGCAATCTCTATCCTCATGACCGCGCAAATATCGAAGTGGCCACTCGCGACCGAGTGACGCTCCTGAATGCCATCGATGCAGAAGCCAGGCGTTATGATCCTCGGATCAAAAACGTTATGGCGGCCTACAACACTGAATACAAAGTCATGTTAGTCGCAACCTCGGACGGACTGATGGTCGGGGATATTCAACCGCTGGCCAGGCTGCAGGTGACCTGCATTGCGGAAGAAAACGGCAACCGTCAGGTCGGAACATTTGGCGGTGGCGGCCGGATCGGGTTGGACTATTTTCAGAACGAGCAGCGGTACCTGCATTTTGCGCGGGAAGCAGCGCGCGAAGCGATCTTGAATCTGAGTGCCGTCGATGCGCCGGCCGGGGTCATGCCGGTCGTGCTCGGCGGTGGCTGGCCGGGGATTTTACTGCACGAAGCGATCGGTCATGGGTTGGAGGCGGATTTCAATCGCAAGAAAACCTCAGCGTTCTCAAACTTAATGGGGAAAAAAGTAGCGTCCGAGGTCTGCACCATCGTAGACGACGGTACGCTCCCATTTCGCAGAGGCTCGCTGAATGTGGATGACGAAGGGACGCCCACGAGCCGGACGGTCTTGATCGAAAAGGGAATTTTGCGCGGCTATATTACCGACAAACTGAATGCCAGGCTGATGGGGATTCCGGTGACCGGCAATGGGCGGCGTGAAAGTTATCAGAGTGTGGTGCTGCCGCGCATGACCAATACCTTCATGCTGGCCGGGGAGTCGGATCCGCAGGACATCATCAAGTCGGTGAAAAAGGGCCTCTACGCCGTGTCGTTCGGCGGCGGACAGGTCGATATCACCAATGGAAAATTTGTGTTCTCCGCCAGCGAGGCCTACCTCATTGAGGATGGGAAGATCACCAGGCCCGTGAAGGGGGCCACCTTGATCGGCAGCGGCCCGGATATCTTGAAGCAGGTCTCCATGGTGGGCCACGATTTGAAACTCGACGAGGGCATCGGGACCTGCGGAAAAGAAGGGCAGTCGGTGCCGGTCGGCGTCGGTCTCCCCACCATTCGCATCGACGAAATCACCGTCGGCGGGACGAAAGCATAACCATGACACGTATGATCGGCGAACAAGACTATACGAGTGTCGCGCAGGATCTGCTGACGAGAGCTTCGAAACAGGGGGCCACGGCAGCGGATGTGATGGTAGCCGACGGCGAAACCCTCTCGGTACAAGTCAGGATGGGAGCCGTCGATCGATTGACCAAGGCGCGTGAAAAGCGACTGGGGTTGCGGGTCTTTTTCGGCCAGCGGTCCGCCAGTGCATCAACGTCCGATTTTTCCCGCGATTCGCTTGAACGATTTGTCGAGGAAACCTGTGCGCTGGCGCAAGCCGTGGTTGAGGATCCTGTCTCCGGTCTTCCCGAGCCCGGGCAATGCGCCACGGACTGTCCTGAGTTGAATATTCACGACTCCACGAAATTGCAGACGGACGAGCAGATCGCCCTGGCACTCCGCGCCGAACGCGCCGCATTTGCCGCTGATTCCCGGATTACAAACTCGGAAGGGGGCGAATGCGACTCCTCGTCGGGCCGGATCATTTTGGCGAACAGCCACGGGTTTCTCGGGCAGTATGCCAACAGCAGTTTCTCGCTGTCGGTCTCGCCGATCGCGTCGGATGCGGCCGGCATGCAGCGAGATTACTGGTATGGCGTGAATCGCTCGTTCGCCAAGCTCGAGAGTCCGGAAGCCATCGGGCAGGAGGCGACGAGGCGGACGGTCCGAAAACTGGGCGCGCGTAAGGCAGCGACTGGCCGAGTGCCGGTGATCTTTGACCCCGAAGTAGCGGGCAGCCTGCTTAGCCATCTCTGCAGTGCGCTTTCGGGATATGCCCTGTACAAGGGGGCCTCCTTCCTGATCGGACAACTTGGCCAACAGATTGCACCGGACTTTGTAACCATCTACGACGACGGCCGGATGCCGGGTGGGCTGGGCACGCGCCCGTTTGACGGAGAGGGGCTGCCGACCAGGAAACAGGCAGTCGTTGAGCGTGGGCGATTGACCAGCTATCTGCTGGATACGTACTCGGGCAAAAAATTGGGCTTGCCCTCGACCGGGAACGCGGCGCGCAGCATCGGTGAAAGTCCGTCGGCGGGACCGACGAACTTTTATATGGTGCCGGGCACCACCAGTCCGGAAGATATTCTGGCGTCGGTGAAGCAGGGCTTGTATGTGACGGACCTGATCGGCTTCGGTATCAACATGGTGACCGGGGACTATTCCCGCGGGGCGAGCGGGTTCTGGATCGAAAACGGTGAGTTGGCCTATCCGGTTGAGGAAATCACCATCGCGAGCAATCTCAAGCAGATGTACTCGACCATTGAGACCCTAGGGTCGGATCTGGTGTTCCGCGGACGCATCGCCAGCCCGACGGTGAAGATTGCCGAAATGATGGTGGCCGGGAACTAAACGCAAAGGGGGATGGGTGATGCGACGATTGATGGCCTGCATACTTGGCGCCTTACTTGCGACCCCCACGATCGGCACGGCGGCCGAGTTTCAGGTGACGAGTCCAACGATCAAGGATCAGAGTACAATTGGCTCTGAACATGTGTTCAACGGGTTTGGCTGCACGGGTCGGAATGTTTCGCCGGCGCTCCACTGGGACCATGCCCCGAAGAACACGAAAAGTTTTGCCGTGACGGTGTACGATCCCGATGCTCCTACCGGAAGTGGTTGGTGGCATTGGCTCGTATTCAACATTCCCCCGGGCACCACCGGTTTGCCGGCGGGTGCGGGAAACCCGGACGGCGCAGGCGCTCCGGCGGGTAGCATTCAAAGCATGACTGATTTTGGACAGCCGGGCTTCGGGGGGCCCTGTCCCCCGCCGGGAGACAAGCCGCATCGGTATATCTTTACAGTGTTTGCCTTGAAGATAGACCAGTTGCCGCTCAAGAAGGAGGCGTCCGGAGCGATGGTCGGTTATTATTTGAATCAGAATGCGATCGGAAAAGCATCCTTTACCGGGATGTATGGGCGATAAGCGGGCAATCATCAGAACGGAGTAAGGAATACACCATGGCCCTTGATGCCGAGCTGGGAAAAATCATGCTGCAGTTGATCACGTCGCGATACGAGGATCGACATTGGCGCAAGAAGATCGAAAAGACGCTCAGTTTACCGCAGAGCGGAGTCGGAGATGAACGTCAGCAGCAGACGTTCGTGTATCTGAAGCTCAATCTAAAGGCCTACAAGTCCCGGCGGGCGGACCCCGATGACTGGATCCTAGGCGGGTATGCCACGAAAGAAGTGATCGATCGGGCGAAGTTCCAGCCGCATCTGGTTGGTCAGGGAATGACGGCGGACGATGTCGCGTATCTCGGCGTCGATCCGGGCCCTGAAATCGATGAAGCCTGGTGGGAAGAGATGTTGGTCGCCTGGTTCGGCGCTCCCGAAGAAGAGGAAGTGAGTGAGCAGACGGAGGAGAATTCTCCGTCAGAAACCGCTGCCGAAACCCATCCTACCCGTACCTGAACGAAGTCTGCCGGTCAGCTGCCTTGCCGGCTCTGGCGAGGCAGCCTGGCTCGGCGGCGCTGTTAGGACCCGAACAAATCCATTTGATGTGCGGCCGACGGTGGGCGTTCGATTTCGGGTGTGCGTGGCGGGGCAGCCACGTCCGGTTCCTGCACTGCGGTTGCCTGACTGTGTCGATCGAGAAAATCCTTCAATTTCTGGAAATCTTCCCGCAAGGGCTGCAGCATGCTGCTCTGGTGCAGGGCTGCCGCGGGATGGAGTAGGGGAAAGAGTACAAATTCCTTCATATAAAAGGCCTGGCCACGTACGCGTGTGATGCCGACCTTGCGTTCCAGAAGCGTTTGCGTGGCCCAATTTCCGAGCGAGCAGACCAACTTCGGTCGAATCAGCGTGATTTGCTTTAGCAGGAACGGTTTGCAGGTGTCGACTTCCTGCGGCTCCGGGTCGCGATTGTTGGGCGGGCGGCACTTGATGACGTTGGCAATGTAGATATCCGCTCGGGACAACCCCACCGACTGCAAGAGTTCGTTGAGCAATTGACCTGCCGCGCCGACGAACGGCTCTCCCTTCTGATCCTCGTGAAAGCCCGGTGCTTCACCCACAAACATGACAGAGGCCTGCGGGTTGCCGACGCCGAACACGACTTGGCGTCGACCTAGCTTGGCGAGCGGGCATCGTTGGCAATCGTGAAGTGAATTGGCGAGTTCTTGCAGGGCGATATGAGGTGAAAACATGGAGGTCACATCTCACATGGAGCGGCAAATCTTAGTCGCGCCATCCGGGCTTGTCAACGCTGCACGGTGAGGAGTGCGGACGCATGTTCAAGTCGTTATAAGGGCTGGGCAGAGATCACATCGGCGCAACGTTGGCCGCTGAGAATGGCGGACTCCAGATTGGCCGGCCAGCCCGTGTCCGTCCAGGCTCCCGCGACCAGAAAATTGGTGAAGGGGCTGGTCGGGATCGGCCGATACTGATGTGCGCCCGGTTTAATCGCCAGCATCGCATTGGCAAGGCGAATGATGTCGATGTTGAGAATGCGTGGAGATGAGGGAGCCGAGAATGCAGCCGCCATGTCATCGACTGCCAGGCGAACGAGTTCCTCCTTCGACTGTGGCAACAGACTCGGCTCGCCCACGGCCTGAGCCCAGACGACGGAGGTCTGTTCATGTCGTTCCTCGTCGGGATGCCGGATCATCCAGTGGAATGTTCTCCCTTCAAGGAGGATGAGCTGCGTCTGTCGAGTGGCCTGGTCGAGGTGCAGACGAACCACCACGAGCGGAGATTCACTGAGGCGGCTGAGTTGCTGAAAATAGGCATAGTGGGTCACCACTCGCTCCGGGAGAAGCGGTGTCAGCCGTTGAGGTGGAAGCGCAGAGAGGTACCAGTCGGCGGTGAGCCTGGTACGATCCGCGAGTTCAACTTCTGTGACGCGATTGTGAGAGAAACGCAGCTGAGTCGCCGTGGCATTCAATTTTACTCGAACGCCGAGCTGGTCGAGTGCTGCCGTCAGCGGCGCAAGCAGAAATGAATCCACGCCGTGGGGCGGTACGATCAGCTTCGTCGCCCGAGCCCCGGTCAAAAAGCAACGGCGCAATGTGCGCATAAAGAGGCCGGCAGAAATCTCCTGCAGCGCGGCTCCTACTAACAGTCTCGCGAGGCTATTCCAGACACCATGGCGGGCCGTCTCCGACTGGCCGATGCTCGTGAGCCATTCGTCGGCCACCCGCGAGTCGAGATCGTTCGGTAAGGGAGGATCCTGCTCCCACGTTCGCTCGAGAAATGAGAGCAGGTGCCAGCGATCGCGCATGGAAAGACCTTGGAACAGTGTGGTTCCGAGGAGCGTATTCAACGGGGAAGGGAGTGGGAGATGCAGGAATTGAATGCGGGCGCCGGTGGATTGCAGAAACTCCAGCGGCGTGTGTCGGAGCGGGGTGGTCAGCCTGTCCTGGCCCAGAGTCTTGATCAATGACCAGCTGGCTGCGTGCGCTTCGAGGAGAACCGGTGGCGGCGCGTGCCATAGCCGGCCTCCTAGTTGGGCCGCCTGCTCGATCACAGTCACGGAGTGCCCCTTGGTAGCGAGGGACAAGGCCGCGGTGAGACCGGCAATTCCCCCGCCGAAGATGAGCACCGAGTGGCTCATGGAGCGGACGAGGGGAGGCGGGAACGCAGCCAGACTCCGGCTGCTACCGCCAGACGATGGCTGGGGGCCAGGGTCACGCGATCTCCCAGCACGCGATAGCCGGACTGCTCAATACGTTGCAGGATCCGGCTATAGACGCCGCGCATGATTTCGGCCACGGTCAGTGCCCGGCGTTCTTCGCGTGGCAGTGATTCGAGCGCGCGCGCGGCTTTGGCGTAAAATTCCTTCGCGCGACCGACTTCATAGATCATGAGGTTGGTAAACTCCGGCTTATACCGGCGGTGCAGCAGGTCTTCTTCCCGGTAGCCGAAGCGCGCGAAATCCTCCTGGGGCAGATAGACGCGTCCGCATTCCGCATCGTTGCCGAGGTCGCGGAGAATATTGGTCAGTTGAAACGCCATGCCGAGATTGACGGCGTAATCCTGCGCGCGCGGCGACGTGGTGCCAAACACGTGAAGGCAGATCAAGCCCACGACCGACGCCACGCGATAACAATAGAGCGAGAGTTGTTCGAAGGTGGCATACCGGGTGGTGGTGAGGTCCATTTCGACACCCTTGATCAATTCTTCAAAGTAGGCATGTGGAATGGACAACTCGCGTACATGCCGAGCGAGGCTGATGGTCACCGGCAACGTCGGCGTCCCGTCATAGGCCGCGGTCAGTTCGCGGCGCCAGCGCGCCAATTCGTCTTGCGGATGGCTGCCGGGGGGCGGTTCATCGACGGCATTATCCACCTCCTTGCAGAAGGCATAGACGGTATACATGGCGTCGCGACGGGCCTTCGGCAGGAAGAGAAAGGAGTAGTAAAAATTGCTCCCGCTTTTTTTTGTCAGGGTCGTGCAATAGGTCTGAGCGTCATCGGATGTCATCATCGTGTCGTCGGTGTCGGAATATCATGTGGTGCGAGCCTCTCGACTGCTGCTGGGAGACGATGGTTGAAACAGGCCGGATGAAAGATGGCCGCCAGCTGTTCCACGCCATCGATGAGCCTAGGTCCCGGCCGGCTGAAGTACGAGAGCGCATCGACTAGATACACCGCTCCTCGCCGGACGGCCGGAAGGCGTTTCCATTCGGGGTGGTTCGTGAGAGAAACCAGCTCCGTTTTCGTGCGCGCAACAGTAAATCCGCAAGGCATCAGAACAATGACGTCCGGTGAGGCAGCGGCAAGTGCGTCCCATTCGAGTCTGTGAGAAGCGGCGCCGGCTTGTGCCAGGACATCGGTGCCTCCGGCGGCGGCGACCATGTCGGGCACCCAATGACCGGCTGTGTAGAAGGGGGACAACCATTCCAGGCAGGCCACTCTGGGTCGTATCGATTCGGCCTGCACGCGTGTTCGCACCGCCTCAAGTCTGCTGCGGAGTTGGCCTGCGAATTCCTGGGCCGCTTCTTCCCTCCCCAAGGCGGCGCCTAGCTTGGCAATGTCCCGGAGGATATCGTCGAGCCGCCGGGGGGTGAGGGTCACCATGCGGGGCGTGGGCGTCACCTTGCGCAACACTGCCGTGAGCTGTGTCGGGGTGATCGCGCAGACATCGCAGAGGTCTTGAGTGATGAGCAGGTCTGGATTCGCTGCCAGGAGCCGCGGTTCGTCCAGCTCATAGAGGCCCTCGCCGGCCGAGAGCATTGTGCCAACTTGCGCGTCAATCTGCGCGCTGGAGAGTGACCTGTCTTCTAATCGAGCGCGGACTATGACGGGAATGTGCGCGAGGTGCGGAGGGAAGTCACATTCGTGACTGATGCCGATCAGCTGGTCTGCGAGTCCCAGTGCCGCAACGACTTCTGTGGCGCCGGGCACGAGCGAACAAATTCTCATGGGCGGCCTTGAGCCGGTCCCCAGAGGCGTGTCCGGAGATCCGAGATGCTGGTGTTCGCCAGGGAGTGCGTGATGGCGTCTGCCTCTCCGAGATCCTGCACCGTGTGGGTGTTGGCGACCGCTAGGACTTTCATGCCGGCCGCTCGCGCAGCCCGGATGCCAGGCAGGGAGTCTTCAATGACCAGGCAATCGTCGGGGGTTAATGCCGGTTGAGCCGGTTGCCGATTCAATGCGGCCATGGCATGGAGGAACGGCTCCGGTGCCGGCTTGCCACGGGTTACGTCCTCGGCGCTGGTGATATGGAGAAAGGCTTTGCGGAGTCCGGCCTCTTCGAGAATCAATTCGATTTCGTTCCGCAACGCTCCGGAGGCAATAGCAAGCGGATACCGGGTGGTGGCGTCGTGCACCAGTTCGCGCACGCCTGGAAAAATGGCTAGATGCTCTTTGACGGCGGATAGATAGGCATGGGCCTTACGATCCATCAATTCGCCAAGGAGTGCGAGGGAGGCTTGCCGCTGATGTGATTGCAAGGCCGCCAGAAAGCATCCGCGATCGTCAAAGCCGAGGTAATCGGTGTAGTACTCGGTTTCTGTGAGGGAAATATCAATGCTGGCCAGAACCTGTCGAAGGGCAGCGAAATGCAGCGGCTCGGTGTCGGCGATGACTCCGTCGAAA
The DNA here is from genome assembly GCA_964556305.1 of uncultured Nitrospira sp. GTDB lineage: Bacteria > Nitrospirota > Nitrospiria > Nitrospirales > Nitrospiraceae > Nitrospira_A. The sequence goes on from CAZKVY010000080.1 coordinate 9,409, forward strand.
TCAAAAATGATGGCGCGTAACTCGCTCATAATATCCAAGCATATCCTTATGCGTAGACCGTGTGATACCGGCTGGCCGGTTATGCGGGAGCGGCATTATAGCAAGGGCGGCCGGGCAAAAAAAGACAACGGCCCGTTCCGAGGGAAACGGGCCGTCGCTCGCGAAGCAAGTGGCAGAGATGTGCTTACCGTTTCAGTCTGAGGCTGCGTTCAGGAATCCAACCTTTTCGGCCGTCCTGGGTGCGCACTGCGTAAACCCAACCGTTTTTCAGGTATTCCCCGTCCAGAATCGTGAGCGTGGTGCTGGCCGGCACGGTGGTGCTGGTTTTGGTGCCGACTGAATCGACGAACAGGGGCATAGGGGACTTGGGCCGGCTCGGATCGGCGATGACCATCACGCGCTGGCCTTCCGCATACAACGGACCGGCAATTCTCACTGGCGCCGGCGCCGGTTTCACGGACGGAACCGGGGCAGGTACCACCGACGTTGGCGCTGGCGCCGGTATGGGCGCAGGCGCTTCCACAGGTGCAGGCGTGCTTTCGACCACTGCAGGCGGAGCCACGGGCGGAGCAGGTGCCGGCGCAGGGACTGCTGCCGGTTTCGGGGCGGGCCCAGACGGTCGCTGAGCCACAGGTTGGCTGGTCTCGGCACCACCGTCCAGATAGGGCTGGATCAGTTGCATGGCCGCGTCGGGATCCATAGCCACATACCCGATACCTCCCACCAGCAGAAATAGAAGGATCCAAAGGAACGGACCCTTCTTCGATCGTTTGGGCGCATTCATCGGAGGAGCCGGAGGCGGCACGGCTTCATCCAAATCTTCTTCAGTGAATTCCAAATCAGGTTCGGGCTGGCTTGCCATCGAAGGACCTCCTCATTCGGAACCATGGCGAGGGTCTGTCTAATCGTAGGTACTTATCACCCGTTCTCCGGCCTGTCAATTTTGTTCGAGAAAACGACGACATGACGTCTTGTCTCACGGCACGCACATGAGTGGATACCGTGGAGCGCTCCGAGCCGGACACACACGCGATCCGGCGATGTTCGGCGGCCTATTCGTCATGTCGCCGGCCCGCGCACAAGGGCTTGCAAGTTCGAACATCCCCGTTGCAGAATCGCTCACCACCTGTGTGCGGAGGCTGATGAGATCTTATCGGGAAGAGCTCTGGTTTGAGACGAACACCCGACGCGCCTATTTGAATATCACGGCGCAGGTGGAGTCGGCCGTGCGGAAAAGCGGAGTACGCGAAGGCCTGGTATTGGTGAATGCCATGCATATCACAGCCAGCGTCTATATCAACGATGACGAAGCCGGGCTGCTCCACGATTATGACACCTTCCTGGAACGGCTTGCCCCGCATGAGGCGACCTATCGCCACAACAACACGGGCGAAGACAACGGCGATGCGCACATCAAACGGCAGCTGATGGGGCGGGAAGTGGTGGTCGCGATCACCGACGGGAAACTGGACTTTGGTCCGTGGGAACAAATTTTTTACGGTGAGTTTGACGGGCGGCGGCGCAAGCGCGTATTGGTGAAGGTGATCGGGGAATGACGATCCGATCGTCCTCCGGTCACGATGCACCCGACGGAGCGATGAAGAACCGCATTCGCGCTTGCCACGTTCTGGAAAGTTTGGCAACATGGAAAACAGGATGAACGACTACCTCGCAACACGCACTCGCATCGACCTGGGAGGCCAGCCATGTTGAGTTGGTCACGACCGGACCCGCTGACGCGAGATTTGATCCACCTCATCAACGCCCGTCGCCACGATCACGGCGACACCGACGCTGCGATTGATACCCTCCAAGCCTTCATCGAACAGGGGCGTGAGCAGGATCTCCTGACCGTGCTGGCTGCGCTCGATGAGGAGATGGCGGAATGGATGTTCGATCTGGTGGCGGAAGCTTCATGTGCCGTCCTCATGGACGGACCCGATGAGGATAAAAACGCGTATGCATTGATGGCGGCCCTGGAGTTGCCGCTTCAGGCCAATCTAGGACAGCCGCTCGGGTTAAAGATCGACCCCGTGGCAACGGCCGATCTTCTCCACCGGCATCTTCAAATTCCGGCCGGCGTGGTGGTGCGCGTCGAGCCCCGTCTACTGACCGATGCCACGCTCGAAGGGCTGACACTGCAAACATTAAACGAGCATCTTGCGAGTATTGCCGATTCGCAGCGCACCCAGGCCATTGCCTCGCGGCTCTATTCTCCGGTTGAAAACACGGCCTTCCTCTTTTTCCAGCTGATCGGGATGCCTGACCCGGGATTGCCCGATTCGTTGGAAGAACCGGAACGACGCGCGTTGCTCGAAGGCCTCGTGACGCAATGTTCCGAACTGGCACTGGCCCCGGACACCCTGGAGGTGCCGGTCTACGCGTCGTATGCGCTCTTCGATGCCCAGAATGCCGTGCGTCTGCATCGCCTGGCTGACGAAACTGCTGCCGTCTGGCGCGACCTCGATCCGATGGTGCGGGCCCGCACGATTGTTCATTTGCACACGCAATGCGGGAACGGGGTGTATATGCCGGTCTGGACCGATCTCTTCGATCCCGAGTTGCCGGAGGACCACGGCCCGGTGTGGACGTCGCCTGATGTGTGGGTCTTTACGGCCGACCTTCCGATCGAGTGGCCGGGAGAAATGTTGACGAATCGTCTGCTCGCCGAGGGCTGCACCCGATTCGAGAATCACATCGTTGAAGCGCCGGAAAATTGATTGCCGTCGGATCAAAACGACTCTCGGCAGAGTAGTCTCCGCCTCGGCCTACGGTGGGACTGTCGCTCCACACACCAGCGTTCTGCTGACCCATCGAGCTCGGATAATCTCATAGAGGAGTTTCTTGGCTGGCCCATCGCGAATCGGCGCTATCGTGTTGGTGACCCTTCTCAGTTGTCTGGTTCTGGGCGGCGTCTGGGGACTTGTGATTTTTCTCCTGCCGCAAAGCGAGGTTGCCCCAGAGACCGTGTCGGTGTCCGTGCCCTCGCCTCCGGTTCCCTCTCCTTCGACCACGCAGATTCCGGTGCGGACTGTTCTCGATAATGCTCCTCACGGGGGCACTGTGCAGGCGGAGCCGCCTCTCGTCCAGCCTGAACCTGCAACCCCGCTCGTCACCGAGGCCGTACGCCTGACGATAGGGCAAGAGGTCAAATGCGATCTAGAAATGGAGGCGCTCTGTGCTGACGAAGAGGGGGAACGGCGAGCCTGTTTGCAACGGAAAGCGGCTCAGCTGTCCTTGCCTTGTCGGCCCATGCTGCGCGACAAGCTGGCGCGTATGAAGCAGACCTGGCAGCAACTTCAGGTAGCGTGTGGGGCGGATCGGCGGCAGTTTTGTCGTGAGGTGCCGTCAGCGGGCGGGGAGATGCTGCTCCAGTGCCTGGAATCGCACGCGCAGGAAGTGTCCGATCAATGTTTTCAATTTCTTCCCAAGCGCGGTCGATTGCTCAATTAGTCAGGCGGCGTGGCTCCGTTCGTCTTGCAGGACAAAGCGCATCGTGATCCCCGCGACTTCCACCACGTCTCCATGACGGAGGGCATGTTCTCTCTGAACAGGCCGGCCATTGACTAGAATGCGCTTCCCGCTTTCCGTCTGACTGACCAGATACGCCTCTCCTCGGCGACTGATCATCGCGGCGGTTTTCGGTGCAAACCACCCTGTGAGGGTGATGACGGCATCATCCTGCGCCCCGATCAGCGAGACATGCTTCGTTAAAGGATACTGAGACTGACCGGTCTTGCCCGATAGAATTTCCACGATGCCCACCTTGGGTGGGTGAGCAGGGGATTCGCCTCCGGACGGGGATGCCACGACCATCGTCTTGTCGGCTGCAAGCATCTCGCTCGCGACCGCGGGTTTCGTCGCGGATGGCTGCTGTTCACGAAAAATCAGCCGATGGGCGCCAAACCGCAGGCCGTCGGCATCCTGAAGCTGCCGCCGGTCGATGTGCTGTTCGTTGACGAAGCTCCCATTGGTGCTCCTGAGGTCCTCGAGAAACAGCACTTCCTGAACTTGAATGATGCGGGCATGGTGGGCGGAGACCGCCGGATCTTCCAGGCAGAGGTCATTGTCATGCTTTCGTCCGATCGTGAAGGGGGTGCGAGTAATCTCACATTCCGTCGTGCCGCCATGGGGTGCCCTCACGAGGAGTCTGGGTGGTGCTGGGTGGTGCTGAGACATAGGCGCTCCTTCAAATAATGTCTATGTAGACGGCGAACGTAATCGCGTGTAGATGCGGTTCCAGAAACCTGTGTGCCGCTGCATCACCAGCACTACGATGACGGTGGCATTGTCGGTGCCCCCTGCGGAATTCGAGAGGGCAATGAGACGATCGGTGATGATCTGAGGATCGATCGATTCCTGCGTGACTCGCAGGATCACGTCGGCCGAGACTCCGGCGGTCAACCCATCGGAACAGAGCAGCAGAATATCGCCCGTCATGACCGGAAGTTCTCCCAACTCGACGTCCACCAGGGAGTGCACGCCGACCGCGCGGGTCAGCACGTGGCGATGTGAGGCGCGCGCCATGTCAGCAGCGGCCAGAAGTCCGGATTGTACCTGTTCTTGAACCAGCGAATGGTCCACGGTCAGCAACTGCACCGTGCCGTCGCGAATCAAATAGAGCCGGCTGTCGCCGACGTGGGCGATCGACAGAATGGCCCCGGTGAGCCGGGCTGCGACCACCGTGGTTCCCATGCCAGCATATTCCGCGTGGCGTGCTGCTTCCTGGTGCACCCGGTGGTTGGCGAGCCGCACGGCGCTGGCCAGTCGATTGGTCATAGGGGAAAACTCCGGACGAGACAACCCGATCAACGGTAAGGATGGGTCTGCGTCTGCCTCGGCCAAGTGCTGAGGGATGATCTCGATCGTGCGGCTGCTGGCAATCTCACCCGCCCGGTGGCCGCCCATACCGTCGCATACGATAAACAGCCCTGCGGCGGGATCGGCATGGTAACGATCTTCGTTGAGGCGGCGGATCAGGCCGACGTCCGACGTGGCTCCATGTGTGACGTGCCAGACGAGCATGGTCGGGGTTATCTCGGCATCACCTGGAACACGTCACGGAGGTCTTGCGCCATGTCACCGGCGTACCGGTAACGGTTCTGGATTTCTTTCTGCAGCGCCCGGTCCAGGATGGTTTGGACGCGTGACGGTAGGTCGCGACGGTATTTCAGCAATGGGGCGTGCGGGGCCTTGGCGATGCGCATGACCAACGCCGGCATGTTCTCCGCATCGAAGGGACGCTCCCCGGTCAAGAGTTCGAAGAGCACGATGCCTAACGAAAAGACGTCGGACCGGCCGTCGACATCCTTTCCGGTGGCCTGTTCGGGCGACATGTACCGCGGTGTTCCGACAATCATGCTGGACTGCGTTTTCGAGGCGCTGGCCATCTTGGCGATGCCGAAGTCCATCACTTTCACCAGACGTTGCCTGAGGATCATGATGTTCGGCGGTTTCACGTCGCGGTGAATGACGCCCTGACTGTGAGCATAGTCCAGCGCCTCGGCGACGGTCGCCACAATCTGTAGCGCCTGCTTGGCTGGTACCAACGTTGTTTTCTGGCAGTAGCAGTTGAGGAGCACCCCCTCGAGATATTCCATGGCGATGTAGGCCAGACCGTCCTGCTCGCCTGCGTCGTAGACCGTGATGATGTTCGGATGGGAAAGACGTCCGGTGGATTCAGCTTCGCGAAAGAACCGGTCGCGGAACTCTTTCAGCTCCTCTTCCTTGTCGATGTCGTCCAGCCGCATCGTCTTGATCGCGACCGAACGTTGGATCGTAGGATCCTTGCCCAGGTAGACCACCCCCATGGCACCGCGCCCCAGTTCCTTGAGAACCTGGTATCGTCCCAGCGTGGTGGGCACGCCGCTTCCATTGCGCACGACGAGGCCGGCAGCTGGACGGGATTGGGGAGAGGAGACGGCTTCGTCGGCCGTACGTACCTCGTCGACCTTACCGTGTCGCGCCTGGTCTTCTGCGACTGGCCGGGGTCGCGGGCGTCCGGCGAACATTCTGGTGAGCGCGTCGACGTGCCGGACCCAGGCAAACGTCAGCCATGAGGCCGAGCCAATGAGGCCGCCCGTGATCAGCCAGTTGTAGAGCGGCTGTTTGGGCGGCCCGAGTACGGAAATGCCGTGCGCTTCGTAGGCCTGGCATGCAGCAATGACGATCAGCAGGAATGCGGATGGGAACAGGATGGCGCGAAGGAATGTCTGTCCCTTGCCGTTGTCTTTGAGGTCCCGTCTGGCTCGGGATGCGGCGGACCAGATCATGAGCAGGCAGATGCCGTCCGCAACGAACCGCACGGCTTGCGCGGCATTCATGCCCAAGGGCCGGACGAAGGTATGGGTAAACAGCGGCAGGGTCGCGAGAAACGGCCCCACCAGAACTGCAAGGACAATGACGATGAAATACGGGCCGATCCAGCCCCAGGATGTGGTCATGTGTAGGAATGGCGCGTCGTTGTGTCTCAGTGTAACGGAAGGACTGAGCCTGTCAACGAAACGAGGGAATCACGCAGCGACAGGGCAGATAGGGCTCTGCCCAGATCAAGGGAGACGAGGAGCCGGTGGGGCGGCGAGACGATATTATGACGAAGTGGCAGCTTTCCTGAGCGGATCGAGCAGCTTCTCGGAGACCTTGAGCTGGCCGCGCCCGATCCCGACCTCAATATCGGGTTTGGTGACGCCGTGAAAATCGCTACCGCCGGTCACGAGGAGATCGCATTGTTTGGCCAGATCGAGGTATTCGGTCGTTTGACTGGGCGTATGGGTGCTGTAATGGACTTCGATCCCTCCCAATCCGGCGGCTTTCAGTTCCCGGACCAGGACGCGTAACCCATCAGCTGATGTTCTGACCCACGTCGGGTGGGCGAGTACCGGCACGCCGCCGGCTTCGCGAATCCACCGCACGGCTTCGGCCGGTTCGGGTAATTCGCGGTCGACAAAGGCCGGCCGGCCGTTTGCCAGGTACCGGTCGAAGGCTTCTTTCGCCGAGGTCACGAATTTTTTCTCCATCAGAAGACGGGCGATGTGGGGGCGCCCCACGGATTCCGTGCCTGCCAGGGCCCGCACTTCCTCATAGGTGATGGGAATGCCCAACTCGTTGAGGCGTTGGACGATCTTGGGGTTTCGCAGGTGGCGGCTGTCGCGCAGGGTGCTGAGGCGTTGCGCCAGGAGCGGATCGGTCCAATTCAAAAAATAGCCAAGGATGTGGAGTTCGCTCTCACCGAGTCGCGAACTGATTTCGACACCGGGAATCACTTCAATCTCGAGTTCTTTTCCGATCGCGGTGGCTTCGGGAATGCCGTCGATGATGTCGTGATCTGTGATCGCGAGCGCTTTGAGCCCGGCCTGCTTGGCAAAAGCCATGACCTCGCCCGTTGAAAAACTGCCGTCCGAGTGGGTGGTGTGGAGATGGAGATCAATGCGACTCATGGTGATGTATCCGGCCCCGTTTTCTGCGCGACCAGTCGCGCGGTGTAGCATGGCCCGCTGCCATGGCCTCCGTCGTGTTCGCCCTCATCGTAATGGAGAACGCGCAGAGGAGATGTCAGACGGAGGAGTTCGTTTTGCGCCAGGCAGAATTCCCATCGGCGAGGATGCTGATGGCGAAAGTAATTGTCGATGGTAAAGGTTTCGTACAGGAGAATGCC
>CAZKVY010000081.1:0-16844 GCA_964556305.1 uncultured Nitrospira sp.
TTGTAGCCAGTAGGAACGAAGGAAGGCAAGGCATGGCACAGAAGAGATTGACCCGCACGCAATTTCTCGAACGACTGTTGTCCATCATGGATCGTAAACACCATTGGGCCTGGCCGATCATCATGGGACCCGGCATCACCAAGGCCCAGTTGAAGCTCCACTACCAACAGGAGTATCTGGTCTATGTGCGGGACTTTCCCGTCCTTCTCGCCCGGGTACATGGGCAAAACCCGCCTCCGGATGTGCGGCGCATGTTGGCTGAAAATATTTATGAAGAAGATACCGGGGGACTGTCTTTTGGACGATCTCACCCCGAGCTCTTCAATGAAATGATGCGCGGGCTCGGATTCGACAGCCGGGTGTTCCTCAGAGCCACACTTCTCCCCGCCAGTACCCGGTATCGACGATGGCTGGAAAAGGTGACGGCCAGCCGCGACTGGGTCGTCGGCGCCGCAGCATTGGCGGTGTTTGTCGAAGGCAGCATCAAGGACCGTCAGGAAATTCAGGAACCCTCCAAGCCAAAAACCGAGACCGAGATTGAAGCCTATATCGACGCCCATCCCCTCATTCGTCATCACGGGATTGACCGGCAGCAGATGGACCTCATACGCGCGCACCAGAAGGTGGAGGCCGGGCATCGACAGGACGCCTACACGATGGTCGTCACCTATGCGGACAGCAGAACCCGGCAAAATGCCGTTCTGGCCTGCGTCCGGCAAGGACTGACGCTGTGGATGGCCTACCGCGACGGTATCGCCAAAGCATGCAAATTGGTCAAGCCATGAGGATTCTCCACGCCCGCTGGCGGTTGCTGCCGCTCTGCCTACTCCTCATCTTCAATCTGAATCAGACGGCTGGAGCATCCGTGTCACCTGACGACATGGTGCTGGTGCCAGCCGGTGAATTCACCATGGGGGCCTCGGCTGACAACGGCGGCCTGCCGGATGAGCAACCGATGCGCCTGGTCTATCTGGGCGCGTTCTGGATCGATCGGTACGAAGTCACAAACGCCGCGTATCTTCAATTTGTTGAGGCCACCAACCATCAAGCTCCCGCCAATGCCGCCGTGAAGTTGAATCTCTGGGATCAGAACCGACCGCTCCCAGGCATCGAGCACCATCCGGTTGTGAATGTGAGTTGGCTTGATGCGGTCGCATTCTGCCGTTGGGCGAACAAACGCTTGCCGACGGAAGCCGAATGGGAAAAGGCCGCGCGAGGGAGCGACGGGCGGATCTACCCCTGGGGTAACGAATGGCAGTTCGACAACGCGAACAGCGCGAGCTACTGGGCCGGGAAGACCGTGCAATTTGCGGATAGCACGGAATGGGACGCGTTCTGGATCAAAGGCCCAGGCGCGCAAATTTCGAAGGCGAAGGGTCTCAACGGTGAAATCCTCACCATGCCGGTCGGCAGTTTTCCCGCCGGCGCCAGTCCATACGGGGCACTGGACATGGCTGGAAATGCCGCCGAATGGGTGCAGGACTGGTACAATCCCAACCATTACCGCTCAGCGCCGCTCACGGACCCCCAGGGCCCGGAGCGCGGTGCGATTAAAGCCATGCGCGGTGGATCCTGGCTTAAACCGGCGATCAGCCTGCGCGCCTCCGATCGTGATTGGGGCACGATGGACAGCCGCCCTTCCGGGACTGGATTCCGTTGCGCCAGGGACAGCTATTAGGCCAACCCTTTCCACGGTCTGCGGCCCCTGCGTCGAACTACTCCCACCGACCTCTCCCACCTGCCGGATTTTCAGGAGATCCTAGGTAGCCCGGGCTTCAACCGCTATACTGCTCGTATGCCCTGAATCTTTCAGATGGCAAAACCATGATCGTTTGAACAGCCGCCATGGCATCTCGGATCTTTCACACCGGTGACGCCGGCTCGAGGCCGACATTTCGGATCTTGCTGGCCGACGATTCGCTTGAATCACAAGCCTTGATCCGCTGCTATCTTCAAGACCCTCCCTACCAGATCGACGGCGTAGAAAACGGAGCAGCAGCGGTCGCCCTCTTCCAATCCAAGCCATTTGACCTGGTCCTCATCGATCAGCACATGCCGGTCATGGACGGTTTCTACGCCACGCGTCTGATTCGGGCCTGGGAGTCCTCCCGTCAATGTGGTCCGACACCCATTGTGGCATTGACTGCGGATGCATCGAGCGACACCAAGGAGGAGGGCCAGGCGGCAGGATGCACTGGGTGTTTGGCCAAGCCGATTTCGAAAGCCCTCCTAGTCGATGCGGTTCAGACCCATTGCACCCCTTCTTCGTTGAGGCGCGCGACCCCGCAAGACCCTTCCTCCGCCGGGATCGCAGCGCTCATCGACGAAGAAATTGCGCGCCGCCGCCCTCTCTTCCTCGACAATCGTCGCCAAGACGTGGAGCAGCTGCAGGAGGCCATGGAGCGAGGAGATTACGAGATCATCCGGACCATGGGCCACCGCATCAAAGGCTTGGCCGGATCGTACGGATTCCCCGACATGGGGCTTGCAGGAGCGCAGTTGGAGCAGGCGGCGAAGAACCAGGATCTTACTTCGATGCGGCGGACCATCGATCAGTTGACCGCCATCCTTGCCCAGGCCCGTCAGGCCCTGTGAACGGATCACCGTAGGTGAGCTAGAGAAAGACTTCGACCATGAGCATTCTCATCATTGACGACTTTCAGGAGGAACGGGACCTGCTCCACGCCATCCTTCATCGTGCCGGATTCGGCCCCCTCCTTCCCGTCGCCACCGCGCAGGAGGGACTGAACCTGCTGGGAATCGGCAAACGGGGAAAAGTCGGGAACGGCATCGATCTCGTCCTCATGGATCTCGAAATGCCTGAGATCGATGGACTAGAGGCCTGCCAGAGAATCCGGATGGAAGAACAGCTCCAGGGACTGCCCATCATCATCATTACCGCACACACGGCGGAACAGGATATTCAGGCGGCTTATACGGCCGGCGCCACGGATTATATTCGCAAACCCGTAGTTCCGGTCGAGTTGCTGGCGCGAGCAGCCACGGCCCTGAGCCTGAAACAGGAAATCGATGCACGGAAATTACGGGAGCAGGAACTGCTTGAGCGGACCAAAGAGCTCGACCACGCGTTCGAGCAAATCACCACGCTGCATGGTGCCGTGCAGATTTGCGTCAAGTGCAAACGAGTGAAGACGGATGGATCTTATTGGCAGCGCATTGAAGATTACTTGCGCCGGATGGCACGCTCGAAGGTGACGGAAGCCGTCTGTGATGCCTGCATGCATCAGGCCTATCCCCATCTGAAGCGGATGCCCTAGCCACCCAGACTGCATCAATATTGGATGACAGCGGCCATTACTGCGCACCGGCCGCCAAGACAAAGGCCACGGTTTCGATACGCACGACCGGCATGATCAGGCCGAGTCCCTCGACGTCGTGGGAGAAATCGTAGACGAGAGATTCCTCTGGAACCAGCGTTCCGCACATCACCACGTCAATTTCGATCTGTTCCCCTCGCTGCATCCTGGTCCTGAGGTCGGCGGTAGCCTCCCCTGCCGAAGCAATCAATGTCGCCGGCAGATCTTCATGTTTGAAACGTACCTCGCCCCATGTCGTCCGATTGAATTTCGGCCCCAGTGCGACACGAAATCCTCCTTCCTCTTCGTCATACCTCGACAGCTCACCTAACCAGACCACGGTCACCAACCATTGCAGTGGTGCTTTGCCTTCGCGCCGGGCATCACGTTCACGGTTCAAGGTCAACAATCGTTCGTCGTGACCGGGATCATGATCCCCATGACCATAGAGCTGAGCCCAGTCTGGTGGCGCCCCGTCCAGCGCCGCAAGAAACTGCTCGATGGGTTCACGATCGAGAAGGAGGTGATTGTGAGGAGGAAGGGTCGCCAGCGCGGCAGACATGGTGCGGTGCAGCGGACGCAAGGCAGGAGACTGTTCGGCTGACACCGTTGCGGGCGCCAACCAGGCCGGCAGCAGGAGGGCCATGGCAAGGAATGTCCGCACGTGGAAGGGACTCCTCGTCTCAGGCGGCAGAAACCCGCAGACTGCGAAATAACTCTCCAAGCTCGCGGATCGCGGGATGAGCCCAGGACAAGACGCCTGCATCGACCAGCACCTGAAGTCGGGGTTCAGGATCGAGTCGAGGCAGCATCTCGGCATTCAGGGATTGGGATTTCAACACTTGCGCATAGACCCCGATCCAGGACTCAACGACCGCGCGCAATCCGGCATCAGTCGCCTTCATCCGACCCAGCCGGACTTCCTGCAACAATTTGATCAACGGGTCTGACTGGAGGATCGTGCCGATCGCACGACGCAGTTGTGCTTCTTGATCGTCCATCTTTACCCCAGGTCCTGTTAATTCGTCGAACACGAACCGGGGCCACGCGGATCTCCACAGGAGCCGCATCCGCCGCCGGAATTTGAGACCACCGGCCATCCGCCGGTTGCACCGACTCCGAATGCGGAAAATTGTTTATCCAACGTTGTCCCCTTGCAGGAGGGGCAGGCCGGAACCGTTTGTCCCTGCACGAGGAGCTCGAACCGATGGTTGCATTCCTGGCACACGTATTCGAAGATGGGCATGGGCTGTACTCCTTAGGATTTGAAATATTATAAGTAAGGCCGTTCCACTTCGCAATCATCAGCCAACAGGAGTCCGCACATGTGGTCAGAAGATAAATCATTCGTGTTTCGCATCAGCCTGGAAGCGCAATTCCCCGACGATTACGACGGCCCTCTCGATGAGCAGGCCTGGCTGCGCGAGTGGGAGCTGCAGATCAAGCCTGTCCTGATCAAGAACCTGTTTGAAACGCTGCGGGAATACCCCGCATGGAAATCGCACGTCAGAAACCGCGGGAAATCGCCGACGGAAGAAATTGAAGTCGCCATGGTCCGTGACTTTTCACCAAGCGCCTAGGCGCAAGCCAAGCATGCTTCAAGCCACACGTCAGGGTCTCTACATTCATATTCCCTTCTGTCATCAGCGTTGTCATTTCTGCGCCTTCTACCTGGAGATCCATCACGCTCGCGCCGCGGAAGAGTTTGTGGCTTCGCTGTTGACGGAACTACGCTTGTACGGCGAACGCGGCGTATTAGGACCCACCCCGCTGGATTCGATTTATTTTGGCGGGGGGACGCCGACGACGCTCTCATCCCTGCAGCTCGCGACGATCCTGGCTACGAGCAAGCAGATGTTCGGCCTGGCGCCCAATGCCGAAGTCACCATCGAAGCCCATCCGGGATCGGTCAGACGGGACAGTCTGGTGCATCTTCACAACGCCGGATTTACCCGCGTCAGCTTCGGCGCCGAATCGATGGAGCAAAGCGAGTTGGATCGCGTCGGTCGGCCAGGGTCTCCCTCGAGCACGATCCACATCATGGCCGTTGCGCGCGAAGCCGGCTTCACCAACATCAATCTCGATCTCATGTACGGGCTCCCGGGCCAGACGATGGAGAGTTGGGCTGACTCGTTGCGGCGGACGATCGACCTGGCTCCGGAACACTTGTCCTGTTACGCCTTGACGGTTGAAGAGGGCACACACCTGAAGACAGCCATTCAACGCGGACTCGTCCCCGCCCCTGATGAAGAGCTCCAAAACGGGATGGAGGACCTGGCCGAAGAGATTCTTAGCCGGTCCGGTTACGACCGCTACGAAATTTCCAATTATTGCCGACCCGGATTCGCCAGCCGGCATAACCGGCTGCACTGGACCGGCGGGCATTACCTTGGCGTCGGCCCGAGCGCGCAATCCTATGTCGACGGCCTGCGATTCGGAAATGTGAGCGATCTGACCGCCTATACGACAGCCCTAAATCACGGCCGCCTCCCGGTATCGGAATCTGATCACCTCACGGAGGAAGTGGATAGTTGCGAACGGCTGGTCTTTGGTCTCCGCCTCATCGATGGCATTTCCCTGGGCCAGACGGGCGCCCTGTCATTCCCTGAGCTGACGCAGGAAGTGGACAAACTGCTGGCGGACGATCTCCTCGAACGCAATGGCGACGTGGTTCGACTCACCACGAGGGGAAGACGGTATGCGGATACGGTGGCGGTCACTCTCATGGCCAGTCTGAACGAATAGCTGCGCTCCCTTGTCCCATTGACTTCCGTCCCCGGCAGAGGGGAGACTGAAGACCCGAAAGGAGGCCTCTACCCATGCCCGTCAATATGGATCCCAGCAAACGCCGCCGGCGCCAGCAGCTCGAACCCGCAGCATCCGCCACCGATCAAGATTCGGCTCAGCCCAAACGATTCGGAGAAGATACGGAAGCCGACCGAGAAAAGGCGATCGCCGATGCCGAATTGAAGAATTTGTGGGACGCCACCGAAGTTATCGACATGGATAGCTGGTAACGGCATCTACGCGCGAGTCACCGACGCGATCCCTATTTCAGCGGAACCCTCTCCCATTCGATAATCCCACTGATACATACGCATCGATGACCTCCTCGCCCATTCGCAATGCCCTGTTTTACCCGTTTCATCTGTGTGCCCCAGACACGTTGGACTATCTGCTCGCGCACTATGGAACCATCCATTTTCGCGACTATATGGCGCTTCGCCTCACGCCGTTCATGGGCACCACTGCCTACCAGGACCGCATGGGAGACGGCCACCCCGACCTCGTCCTCAGCGGCCGCATCGTGCAAGGACATCCGGTCAGCGGCCCCTTGGATGACGCTGCCATCACCGAGATCAATCACGATTGTGCCGATCCCCACTGGAGAACTCTGTTCCATGCCGGCTTGCAGGAGGATCGCCGATTTCAGCGCGGTCTCTTTGACCTGACCCATTCCATGCGAATCGGATCGACGCTCGTGCCGGGCCCGGCTGCCTTGCTTCGACTGCTAGAGCCGCACCGCGCGACTGAATGGTGGACCGTCGCACTGGTACAACAATTGGCCAAGTCGTCTGCCACCCTGGAGGAAGCCTACCGATTCGAATATGGCCTCGCCCTGCTGAAAACCGCCGCAGCTCAGGTCTATACCCTCCGCCTGGCCGAAGCGCATGGGTTAGTTCCGGTCACCGACTCCAAGACGCACCATGCCTTATTGAGCCGAACCATGGCCCGAGCAGGTGTCGACCTGCCCAACGACTATGTCGTCACATCACACAGGGGCTCGTCCTCATGACCTCCTCCTCCTGCCGCCGAAGTCACCGGTTTGTCACAGTCCTCCGGACGATGCTGTGGCGAGTTACTAAAGCCGATGATGCCGGGTTGCACTCAACCCCGTGTCACCTGGTACACTCGGCGCCGAGCGAGACGAGCGCATGAGTACCCTCACCCCCGTCATGACCCCGGACGCCCTCGATACCACCGATGTGGGGACCGGCGACGATCTGGAAGCCCGCGTGATCGTGTTTAACTGCGAATGCCACACCTACCAGCAGGTGATCGCACTCTTCTGTAAATGTATTCCGGGGATGAACTCATCCCGGGCCTTCGAGCTGGCCTGGCGCATCGACCATGAAGGCCAGGCGACGGTCTACTCAGGAGCCAGAAAGTTGGCTGAAGAAATCGGCAAGAAACTCGCGGCCGGGGGTTTACGAGTGGGAGTTCAGTAACAGGGAGATGGAAGAGAATCGGCGGTCTGCGCCGACCCTCTCGACGCAGACGCAGGTTACTTGGCTCAGGTTACTTGGCTCGTTTTTTCGGTGCGGCGGCCTTCGTGGCTTTCATTTTGGCTGCCGGGGCCGCCGGAGCGGCAGGTTTCTTGGAGCTCCCCTTGGCGCTGCCGTGGGTCGCTTGCGAACTTTTTGAGGACTTGGCCGGACCATGTGCGGCCTTTTGCTCCTGTGCAGCCGCGGCCTTGTAGTAGGATTTGTTGAGCTTGCTCAACATATCGCCGTTCAGCACGCGCACCTGGTACAATTCGAACAACTTACTAATGGCTTTCGGGTCGCCCTTCCGGGCAAGACCCAGCAGCCGCCGCCGTTGGTTCATTTCTTCTTCTTCAGTATGAGACGCTGCTCGCCGCTCCATAGCGCTCCTTTCAAAGGATGCCCGAAACTCACTGCCCAAATACGCCAAATTGCCGGATGAAATGCCCCGCAGTATAACAGATTCGGCCTAGCCAGTACTACACAAACCTTGGTCAAATGAGAGAAATGTTACCCGCGTCGCTGCATGGAGACTCATCGGAGACCGTTCACGCCCCGGTTGTAGAAGAGCGATCAAGGTCTTTATAATCATTGTTTCCACCCCCTACGACATAAAGGAGTCCCCGATGGAACATGCCGCCGCCACTGATACACAACCGACCGTCGCCGATGATCCCGAGGCGCGCGCGCTTCTCCAACGAGCCTTTGAAAGCACGGCCCGTTGGCAACCCGATTTTCGGGGTTTCTCCGCCGACCTCAGCGTCAACACGAATGGGCAAGTGGTGAGCGGAACGGTCGTGGTCAAGGGACCGCGGGAAGTAACCGTCCAACTCGCCGATGAAGCGATTCAGAAATGGGCGCAGGAGCAGATCGGCATGATCGCCGTGCACCGCGCGCCCCGCAAATTCGAGGAATCGGATGGGAAAAACCGCCTCACGATGGAAGCCGGCGACGAACACCCACTGGGCCGCCGGCTCGACATCCATGGCGACGGCATGCAGTCCTTCTATCGCATCAAGGACAATCGCATCACCCAGATCAATCGCAAGATGCCGCATGTGGCATTCACGATCAACGTGGAAGAGAGCAGCACAACCCAGGACCAGAAGCAGCTGACCACGAAGTACACCGTGTATTATTTCGCGCCGAAGGACGGCACACTCCGCAATGTCGAGAGCTTCACGGACACTCATATCCGGGTGGGCAACTCTGATCTTCCCGCCACACGCCGAATCATTTCCTATGAGAACGGCTCCGTGCTGGTACGGACGCTCACCTTCAGCAACCACAAATTGTTGGCGTGATGGATTTACGCACGACGTTCCCGCGTAGCATGAAGACGAGGCTGGCTGGGTATGTCCATCTGGCACGCATGATCGACAAATGCCGCGCTGTGCTCGCGGGAACCGAAGGCGAGTATATCTATCCCTGCCCCATGGATGACCGGCTCTTGGAATTCACCGGCATCACGGCCGATCAATTCACGGCCGCAGTGAAGGCGCATCCGACCGATGACGGGGTGGCGGAGTGGTTACGACGCACCGCCACCCCTCATGACACGGTAGAACTCGAGACATGGAACAACAGGCTGCTCGAGCGGGGCCCCAGTTCGCCAGAAAGTGCTGCGAAATTCAACAGGTACCGCGACGCGGTAGACCCGTCCCGGACAGACATCACCGCCTGGTCGGATCTGCAAGATCTGGAAGAGGGCAGGTCCGTTCCACGAAGAGAATAGTATTTCAGCATTCTTACCAATCAGCACGCGCTTCTAAACGAGCCTCCTCCTGGCGACCTCGTATATGGCCCTGCGTACCGTATGCACATAGATTCCCGCTGTATCCCTCCCGATACGTTCAATCATCATGGCCCGGCTTCGCAATACGAGTTCACTGACAGCTGCGCACACTCACAATTCCGGATCGGTTGACAGTTCCAGGGATTTCACTCAAGGTGAGCGTCATACGAATTCGGTCTGACATCTGAATGGCAATACCGGTCTGATCAATCGCGCGACTGCAATCACTCCTTTTCAACCATCGTCAGGAGGTACGTACATGGCCCTCGTTGAGCAGAATCTTGTCCCCGGAACCGGCGACCACTTGATCACACTCGATACCGACACGAACCTGGAATGGCTCAGCCTGAACGCGACAGCCAATTTATCCTACCTGGACGTCCTGGGGGGAGCCGGGGGCTATACCACCACCTATGGGTTCCGATTTGCCACCGGACAGGAGATCGGTCTGCTTCACCAGCATGCAGGAATTACCAAGTATGGCCTGTCGCAAGTCGTGCCCTTTCCTCAGAGCAATCATCTCGCCATGGAAACACTCATCGAACTCATGGGAGGTGTCGCGCTGAATTCGTCCACCAGCAGCGGCTCCGTTCTGGTCCAAACTCAAGGCATGATGAAGTTTCGAGGCACCGGAGTTCCCACCCCGGCCACGCCCATGAGCGTCGTGCAGCTCTGGCTATTCAAGAATAATCCCGGTAGTTCCTATGCCGACAGCAACCCGGCTGGGCCGGCCGGTACGAGATTTCCGGAAATCGCTTCTTACCTGGTGCGCAATCGAGTCCTACCAACCCGCTCCGTCTCTCGCGGAAAGTCGTCCAAAGCTGCCAAAACTCGTAGGTCGGGCAAGAAGTCCTGATTCCGTCCCTCATTCGCATCCCATGTGGCCGGGTCATCGGCTTCATGGGATGCCTGCGACCACTCACGACAGGAAGCGTGTCCTCCCCAACTTGCTCCACCACAAGATTGATTTGTTTTCATGAGAAGCATAGGCTTACGTCTATCCTCGGTCGCATGACACGCGGCCGTGGCTCAGCGGGCACTCCGACCCTCTAAGCTGGGGGCAACATGTACCTCCTCGCCTCACAGAACCACCATCTCGCTCGAGACGTTCGCCATCACAGGACCGGGACGGCACAAATCCAGGTAAGGTGACATCATGACCACCATTGCGTCGCGTGACCAATCGCTTTTCGCACCGGACCCCATTTCGAATCGCTCCGTCTCTCCGAAGAACCTGCTCATCGCCGTCGACGATTCGAACGCCACCACCCGTGCCCTTCATTACGTCGGGACTCTTCTCCGCGAGACGCCCGCTGTGACCATCACCCTGTTTCATGTGTTGAACCCCATGCCGCGCGAATTGATGGAACATGGTGGCTCAGAAAATCCCGACATGGAGCATCAACTCGGCGAACAACTTCGGAGAGATCAACAAGAATGGATGCAGGCGGAAGAGACGCTTGAATATCCTATCCTCGAGAGAGCTCGGGAGCGGCTCAGTGAAACAGGGTTCCCGACCGATCGGGTAGTCCTCAAATTGGGATACGCGGGCGATCTCGTCGACACCATTCTGGATGAAGTGCGAGCCGGCGGCTACGGAACCCTCGTGATCACGAAGCACGGCCAACCGAATGCCGCGCACCTCTTCAGCAGTAACAGTGCGGAACGTCTGTCACGAGAGCTCTCCGGTATCGCACTCTGGATCGTGGAGTAGGCCCGGAGTGTCAGTCGCGACAAGCCCTCCTCCCGCTGTGCGAAACAGGCGGCCTGTCGTCGGACTGTCGTTTCAATGCCTCCAACCATCCGCACTTTTCTCGATCAATCCAACAATCGAATTGCTTCGTAGTGTGAACAGCGGTTGGAAACCGTCCGATATGACCGAGCCTATGAGGCAGAGGAGGACACGATGACGGAAGAAACGATTCCTACAGCGGTGCGGCAATACTTCGCGGCCATCGGGAAGATGGATGCAGATTCCTGGGCCAGCTGTTTTGCCGAGGAGGGCATAAGTTACGAACCAGGGGCACCGGCCCCGCTCAAGGGACGTGCGGCGTTGCGACAATTTCTCGTGGGGGTGCTCGGAGCCTTTGAAGCAATCACCATGACCGAGGATCATGTCTTCCAGTCCGGCAATCGCGTCGCGGTGAAGTTCACCGGTCACGGCACCGGCAAAAACGGGAGGTCGGTCTTCCTCGAAGGCATCGATGTCTTCGAGATCAACCAGGAAGGGAAAATTCAAACCATGTGGGGCTACTGGAACCCAGCGACGATGATGGCGCAACTGACGGGATGAGAACAGACTTCCACCCCCTGTGAGCATTTGAGTACCTTCCCTGGCAGCTGCACGTGAATCTGTCATCAGAGTTTAAGCCATATCTCTTCCCCTGTGCGCACACGAACGACATCAATATGAAGTGCCTTACAGAATCATTTACTCAAATAGGAAGAGGCACTTTGGCAAGGATCTTACGGGCAGCACCAACTACTTTGGCAGCACACACGCTGAACGTATTGCCGCAGATTTCACATCAGGACAGCGACGCAGCTTTACTATTGCAAAAAGATTCTCTGGGAATCCGATTCCGCATCGGATGCTGAAAGCAGCCAGGTTAGTTTTCTATTCCGCGCGTCCAACATAGAACTCTCTTTTACACTTCCACTTCAAGGAAAGGGCCTGTCTGGCAGACGGCCCTCTGCGCATGTGACGACCACGCCCTAATTCACCAAAGGGAGGCCTACTTAGTCTCCCACTGCGCGCGTCCAACGAGGGCCTTCTGAGGCCGCGCGTTGCGCGAGCACGGAACCAGCTCGGCTGTCGCTCCCCCTACTTCCACCCATCCCCGCTCATCCCTCCCCCGTGGCCGCCGAAATTGCCGCCGAACCCGCCTTGCCCGCTGCCCCAGTATTGCCCTCGTCGCAGTCGTGCAAAGGGATGTCGCAGGTCCGGACGGCTAAGCCACCAGAGAAACCACAGGGCCCCGCTGGCCGTGGTGACAGTAATCCAGAACCCGAGTCCTCGAAAATGCGCCTTCTTTGAAGAACTGACGCGAATCTCCTGCGAGACGGACGCCAAAGCCACGACCGTGCGATAGAGTCCTTCGCCGAAATGCCCGTTTTTGATCGCCGGATCGAGATACTCATGGCCGACCCTCCCGACCACCTCACCTCCCATCACCGGAATCATCCGCCGGCCCATGGTCACGGCGGCCTGGCGTTCCTGCACAGCCAACAGGATCAAGACCCCATGCTCATCCTGGGCCGAGCCGATGCCCCATTTCTGATAGAGGCCCATCGCATAGTCGTTGGCTGACGGATAGGGTTTCAGCGCCGGAACGGTCACCACGACCATCTCCACTCCGGTCTTGCGTTCGAGATCCTGGCAGACCGACCGGATCCTGGCGCGCCATTCTGCATCGATCACCCCGGCATGGTCGCTGACATACCCTTGCGGATCATAGTTCGGAACCGGTTCCCGCGCATCAACCGCCGGCGCTGCTACCCAGAACCATGCCGCCCATAGACAGGCGAAAAGACTGATTGAACGAATGGATCGACGTTTCATCGCGGCGCCACCGTCCCGTCCGGCCGGACCAACGCGATCAACGCTTCCAGATTCCCCGCATACCGCTCGTATAACCGCGGCACTTCCACCGGCCCGGGTGAAATGATCCCGCGCTTCAATTCCAGCACATCTCCGAGCCCGGCCAAATCCAGCCCCGTCATAGTGCGAATGGCCGCCAGTAAGGCATCCGACTGAAATAGAGCCGGCTGCCCGGCGAGCCGTTGCACGCCGCGCAAACAGGGCAGCAACGCCGTCAACGACAGCGGCAACAACATGGTCATTGCTTCCTCCGTGCCTCCGCCCTCGACAAACCGCTGCCGCAGCCGCACCAGATTGCCTTGGATGCCCTGCTGAACCTGGTAGGGCAAATGTGTCCGATCGATATGGAGCCCGATGAATGGATCCCTCCCCCAGAGCACGCGATGTTGTTCCTGAATTTCCAGGTATTCGAGTGGAAACACCACGCCGGGCTTGGTCAGTTCAGCCTCGGTCACCAGAAGCGGGACGACGAATTGCTCGCGGCTCCAGCGCTTGTGGGCTTTGGCATATCGCTGCATTCCTTCCCGTTCATACCCGGAGAGCATCAGCAGGAGGTTGAGATTGGAACGGCCCGGTAAAAACTCCCCTCCCACAGCGCTCCCGTATAGAAGGATGCCTTCCAATTGCGGGCCGAGCAAGGTTGTCGTTTCCTTGACGTATCGCTGCAGGAGTTGCTGGACCTCGGAGGGGATATCAAGAGCAGTCGGTTGTGTCACAAACACCTCTGTCGTCCTTGTGTAAGACTCATCATGTTCACTGTCGCTCGCCGAATTTTCGGCTGCGGGAGACACACGTTTCGGCCCCTCTGTAAAACCAATGGCCTAGGCGTTGAGCACGACAGCACTCATCCAATAGGAGGCTCAAAACGTTCGCCCAGCAAGGCCGCGGCCAAGTACAGACCCGAGGCGTACCTTGGCGGTACGTGGAGGGTCTGAACGAGGCGAGAACGCCGCTGGCGGACGTTTTCAGCCTCCCGTCACATGCGCGCGCGGGTCGGACAAGAGTCCGGCGGCCATCACACGGTCCAACAATGAAAACGGCGGTTGGCTTCGCAAGCCGGCGGTGGTCGAGAGCACACGATAGCGCAGCCTGGCATTCCGGTCGAGTGTCCTGAATACTCGATCCCGCAGATAGGCCACCAACGGATTTCCGGTATTCCAGAATCGACATTGCTCATCGGCCAACCGCTGCAACATGCTCACCTGGGGGCGTCGTGCAACTTCGAAGGCACGCAATGCCTCAGCCGACAAGGTATTGCGTTTGAGCCAGCCGGGAATGAGATCAGCCACCGTCACCGCATCCACCATCGCTTGCATGCGCCCTTGAGACGCATGGGGATTCATGGCATGGGCGGCATCGCCGATCAGCAGCGCGCCATCCGTCACCCATCGATCCGTTTTTACGCGTCCCGTCGGCATGTACCCCGTCTGACTCCAATCCACCAGTCCCGGGACAACAGATTCCATCGCAGGATCGATCCGAACCCAGGCACGCCGTAACGCGTCCAGCCCCTGAGCCTTCACCGCTTCATAGGCACCGGCCTTGATCATATAGAACGCGTAGACCTGTTGCCCGGCAGCGGGAAAGAGACCCAGAATTTCACGCTTCCCCACCAGATACCGTGCTTCATCGAACCCCGGCGGGGCCTTGAGAATGGCAATGAGATAACTTTCCGGATACCGATGGATATCTGCGGAAATGCCGAGACACTCGCGCACCTTCGAAAATGCGCCGTCCGCGCCGACAACCAGGCGCGCGGACACCTCCACCGGCTCACCCTGACGGGTCGCCTTTAAGCCGATGACGCGACGGCCGTCCAAGCGGAGTCCGGTAAAGGTGGAGTCGTACCAGAGCCCGCCGGGATTCTGCTTCTCCAACGCATCGAGAATGGCATGGTGCGCTACATTGGGCAGGGTAACCACGGCGCGATTGTAGGGAGCGGGAAGATCACTGTAGTCCACCGTACAGAGCCGTTCACCACCGGCGCGGCAAAAATTGAACCGATGCACCGAGCGAACAGCCTGAGCCGGCAGCTTGTCGAGCAACCCCAAGCGATCGAGCACCCGTTGCCCGTTCGGTTGCAAGATTTCCCCGCGCAGACCCTGTGGCGGTCCGGCAGCCCGCTCCAGTACGACGGAACGCACACCTTGCTGCGCGAGCAGCAAGGCCAACACGGCACCGCCGCCGCCCGCACCGACTATCGCCACATCCGTCTCTATCGAGGCATGCCCCATGCGTGGTCTCTCACTCGGTCCAGACGACGAATCGTTCGTGGTCGTTCCACATGGCTAAAAATTTCTCGCGGGCCTTGGCCGTCAAGCGCGCATCGGTAATGACGTCGAGCCGTTCATCATTGTACCGGTTGCCGCTCGTCGTGTGGTTTGCCGAACCAGAGGTATTGATCACATCGTCGATGACGACCTGCTTGATATGCATCAAGGCATCATGCCGGTTGATCCTGACGGGCACGCCCGCCAGTCGCAGGGTATTCACGGCACTCTGTTGCTTCGGATCGTTGAGTCGTTCGCGATCGGTAATCACCCTGACATCGACGCCGCGATGCTTCGCCTCCGCCAACGCCTTCACCACCGACGGCGCCGTCAACGCATAGACGGACACATAGATGTATCTGGTCGCCCGATCATATAAATGAACCACTCGATCGATAGGACGATCTTCGGGCGCATAGTAGACATCAATCGTGGCGAAGGCACAGACAGGTAGCTGCGTCAGAGATACACACCCGGCAACAATCAAGGCGGTCAGGGGAAGACAGGTTGGACGACTCATGCGTGGTCTAGCTGACAGAAGAGATTTGATGAACGCCAGTGCACGTTGGTGAGACCAGAGAACGCCGCTGGCGGAGGTGTTCAGCATCCTGCCAGAACCGGTCACTCTAGGTCGAAGAGCGTTCGAAAATGGTCGTCGGAATCTTCCCAGGCTTGAGGTGAGGTCGTGGACAACCAATCGCGCAAAAACCCCTTCTGCTCTGGCGTCAACATCTGCTTGATCTGATGCGTGCGTCCTTGCAAAGGTTGAAGAAACCCTGCGCGGGTTTTGAAATCCAGGGTGGCAGTACGCACATACATGTTCGTATACATGGTGGGGCTTTCGTCTTCGCCTTCTCCCTGTACCCACACCGACAAAAACTTTTCCATCTGCAATCCGGCGCTGTCCAACGCCGGTTCCGCGTCATGAAACAGCTCGTTTTCAGATTCCTTCAGCGGAGCCGCCTCATGCGCGCGAAATAAGAAATTTTTCTTCCACATACCCTACCCTCCAGACCGGCGCATACTGTAAGCTAGGCATGGTGAAAGTCAAGAAAGCGGTCGTCTCCATCTCTCGGCTCTCCAGCAGCCTGCTTCTCTCGACCTGTTGGGGGTCCGTTGCCTTGACAACACAAGAACGCGTTTGCTAACTTCTTGAAATTATTTAGCAGTTTACTGCCAATCCCGGCGAGCTTAACGAACTGAGCACCTACACCTAAGGCACAGCAAGAATCCCTTTTGACAGGATGCTCAAAATGGTCGTCCAGCAAGGCCGCAGCCAACGCAGGAACGAGGCGTACCCATGCGGTACGTTGAGAACCTGAGAGATACGAGAACGCCGCTGGCGGACATGTTCAGCATCCTGTCAGACTCTTACCATCTCCAGGAGCAGATATGCAGGTGATGATCAATGGCAAGGCGGAAGAAATCGCAGGCGGCACAGTCCTGGACCTGTTAAAGGCGAAGAGCATCGAGCCGCAAATGGTTGCGGTTGAGGTGAATGACACCATGCTTGAACGGACGCACCTCGAGACCACTAAGCTGAAAGACGGCGATCACGTGGAATTTCTCTTCTACATGGGCGGTGGCCGGTGACCG
>CAZKVY010000082.1:0-16554 GCA_964556305.1 uncultured Nitrospira sp.
ACGAGACCTTCGCCAGAGACACGTGCGCGAGCTTAAAATAGGGGATTTGAGTCTGTGGATCAATCATCCATTCAGCGAGTTGTTTGGCTTCGCCGTCGAAATGTTCAGGAAACCACACCAGGCCGGCCGGCACACGCTCGCGGACCTTCGCCGTGGTGGTGATGGAGGCGCGTGCGTTCGAGACCGTCACTTTTTCGCCGTCCGTCAGCCCCAATTTGGCCGCATCCGCCGGATTGATGGACAGAAACCCTTCCTGCTGCAGTTGAAGAAGGCCTTTGGAATGGGTGGACAGTTTGCCTGAGTGAAACAGCGTTTGCACGAACATCAGCGTGAACGGGCCGTCGCCGGATTGCGGAACGGGCGTGAGGGCATATCGTCCCGCCATATCGATTGCGAACCCTTCCGTTAGATAGCCACTGACTATGGCCTGGTCCACCTTGGGTGACGTGGGCGTCGGTCCCAACAGGCCATATCCGGGAATGACGCTGCGAATTTCTTTGAGGATCTCTCGCGCATCGGCATATTCAAGCGGCGAGCCCATCAAGACGGAGATAGCGGACAACATTTCCCAATCGGGGCGACTGTCACCGACCGGATTGATGGCCTGACGAACGGCTTGCACATGTCCTTCGGAATTGGTGAAGGTGCCGTCCTTTTCAATATACGAACAGGCGGGAAGCACGACATGGGCCATTGCCGCCGTTTCGGTGAGGAATAACTCCTGACAGACCAGCAGGTCCAATTTGGCGAGAGCTTCTTTGGCCCCTGCTGCGGCGGGCAGAGTGCCGACCGGGTTTTCTCCGACCACGAACATGGCCTTGAGGGTGCCCTTGTCCGCGGCAGCAAGCATTTCCATCAGTGAAGCGCCTGGGGTGCGGGGCAATTCCTCACGCCAAACCGAGGCGATACGCTCGCGAGCGGATGCATTATTAAGGGGTATCGGGCCGGGAAGGAATTCAGCGACGGCCCCCATTTCGACCGCGCCTTGATCGTTGTTTTCTTCCGCCAGCGGTCCAAGCCCACAACCGGGTTGATTGAGTTTGCCCAGTAGAATTAAGAGGTCCAGGAGATTCGTGGTCGTTCCCTCGCCGCCGGGATGACGCAGGACACCATTCCCAACCAGGATCACCACCCGTTTGGCAGCGGCCAAAAGCTTGGCGGTCTCCGACCACTGTGCGCGGGTGTGGCCGGTCGTGGCTTCGAGTGTGTCCCAGGAGATCTGTTGCAGGCCGGTGGTGAGCTGTTGCACGAAGGCCGGCGCCTGTTCGGCCAAGCCTGCGTCCACCAGGTCGCCCTCAATGACGGCCTTGATCAGGCCCAAGACATTGTTCCCGATCTGTCCGGGATGGCTGGAGAAATGCTGCGTGGCCAGGTTCGTGATGTTGCTGAGGGTGTCGACGGCCGGTTGTAGCGATTCGATTGTGACCAGACTGGCCTGACGCTTCTTCACGGCTTCTTTGACCTTGAGCCCGGTAATGGGGCTGGTCTCAGTGATATTGGTGCCGACCAGAAGCAGGGCGTTAGCGGCCACAATGTCTTCGAATGCGATGGTCCAGCGGTGAGTGCCTTGCACGCGTTGCAGCGCTCGTACCCCGCTCACGTGACCGTATCGCGCGCTGCTATCGATCCTATTAGTGCCGATCACTTGCCGCATGAATTTCTGGAATACATAGAGGTCTTCGTTTGTGCAGCGGGAGGTAATGAGACCTCCGAACGCATCGGGGCCATGGGCCAGCTTCACCCGGAGGGCCTGTTCGGCGACATATTCCAGCGCGTCTTCCCAGGTGGCTTGCACCAAGACGCCATCGCGGCGGATCAACGGATGGGTGAGGCGGCCGGCGTGGGTGCTGGCATGGAAGCCGAAGAATCCGCGGGCGCAGAGATCGCCGTTATTCCGGCCGGCGCCGTGTGAGGAATTCACTTCGATGAGTTCATTCTCCTTGGTCTGCACCGTGATGCGGCAGCCGTCGCCACAGAAGGTGCAGATCGTATCGGCTCGTTTGAGCATCCACGGCCGGTATTCATACATGGAAAGCCGGCTCGTGATGGCGCCCACGGGGCAGATCTGGATGCATCCACCGCAGAATTCGCAGTCGAGTTCATGCGGACCGAAGTGTTTGATCTCCGTCATCGTGCCGCGCCCTGACGGAGCCAATGCCTTGACGTCCATGACTTCATCGCAATAACGCACGCAACGCAGGCACTGCACGCAACGGTTCATCTGCGTTTCAATGAGGGGGCTAAAATATTCTTTTGGGAAGATGCGTTTGGTTTCGGTAAACCGGCTGGTGGTCGGCGTGTATTGATGCGAGAAATCTTGCAGGTCGCACTTGCCGCCTTGGTCGCAGACTGGGCAATCGAGCGGATGGTTGGCCAGGATGAATTCCAGCACCGACTTGTGCGCATCGTCCACCGTGGTGGTGGCGGTTCGCACGGCCATGCCTTCGGCAACCGGCGTGCTACAGGCGGTTTGCAGCTTTGGCATCTTTTCGACTTCAACCAGGCACATCCGGCAGTTCGCATCCGGCTTCAGTTTGGGGTGATAACAGAAGTGTGGAATCATGACCCCAACGCGACGTGCGGCTTCGATCACGAGCGTTCCTTTGGGAACGGCGACCGTTGTGCCGTCGATGGTGAGCCGGACGGTGTCTGGTTTTTGATCAGGCATGCTGGCCATCATTCGTGAAACGTGAACCGTGATAGGTCAATGTTTGGCTCCTGCCGGTTCCGGCCGGATCAAGTTGGCGGCTTCGGCCGCGTGAATCAGCGTGACATATTCGTGTCGCCAATGTTTGAGCGTGCTCAAAATCGGAGAGACTTCGGCGTCGCCGAATGCGCAGACCGTTCGTCCGGCAATGTTCTTACACAGGTCGGTCAGGGTTTCAAGGTCCGCCATCTGACCGCGCTTGTTGACGATCCGGCGCATGATCTGGACGAGCCAGGAACTGCCTTCCCGGCAAGGACTGCACTTGCCACAGGACTCGTGATAGAAAAACTCCATCAACCGCAAGGCAGCCCAGACCATGTCGGTGCCCTCTTCCATGACCGTCACGCCCCCAGACCCGAGCATCGATCCGGCCAGCGCCACGGATTCGAAATCCAGCTTGACGTCGAGATGATCGGGCGTCAGAAAAGGCGCAGAGGCGCCTCCTGGAATGAAGGCCTTGAGTTTCTTGTCCGATCGCATGCCGCCCGCCAACTCATAGATCAATTCGCGAAAAGTGATGCCCATCGGCACTTCGTAGTTGCCGGGCCGCGCCACGTGACCGCTGACGCAGAACACCCGCGTGCCGGTGCTTTTGGGGGGGGACCCGATTGAGGCAAACCATTCGGCGCCGCGATTGATGATATGCGGCAGGTTGGCGAGGGTCTCGACGTTGTTCACCACGGTCGGTTTATTGTAGAGGCCGTGCGTGGCCGGGAACGGCGGCTTGACGCGTGGAAGACCGCGCTTGCCTTCGAGCGATTCCAGGAGCGCCGTTTCTTCACCGCAGATGTAGGCGCCGGCTCCGCGATGCACCCAGATGTCGATGGAGACACCGGTGCCGAGGATATTCTTGCCGACATACCCGGCGGCGCGAGCTTCTTTAATGGCCGCTTCGAGAATCTTGGCTCCGAGGACAAACTCACCGCGAATATAAATGTAGGAACTGGCCGCGCCGATGGCGTAGCAGGCCAACAACATGCCTTCGAGCAATTGATGCGGGTCACGCTCGATAAGCTGGCGATCCTTGAACGTCCCCGGTTCGCTCTCGTCGGCATTGCAGCACAGGTAACGAGGCCCCTGGTAATCCTTGGGTAAAAAGCCCCATTTGACCCCGGTGGGAAATCCTGCTCCGCCGCGTCCGCGCAAGCCGGACTTCATGACCACGGCGGTTACCTCTGCGGGGGTGACTTTTCCCAGCACTTTTCGCAACGCCTGGTATCCGCCTGCGCGTTCATATTCCGGCAGCGAGCCGGTATACCCGGGCTGAATCATGTTTTTGAGCAGAATCGGTTCGTACGTCTTCATAAAGGTCGTCTTGTCACGCGTGAAGTGCGAGCAGTCTCCTCTGATCGAATCGCGAACGGCGAGGTGGTTTATGTCCCCAATTTCGCCGCAGCCGGTTCCGGCCACATGAACGGGCCGGTCTTCAGTGAGGACGTGCCTGTCTGCCGCAAATCCGCCAGGATGCGATCCAGCTTCTCTTCCGTCAGTCGCTCGTAATAATCGTCATTCACCTGCATCATCGGGCCGGTCCCGCAGGCAGCGAGGCATTCAACGATGCTGAGGGTAAACAGTTTGTCCGGGGTCGTTTCGCCAGGCTTGATGCCGAGCTTCGTACCGATCCACGCGATGACCGTGTCCGAGCCGACCAGCGCGCACATCAACGATTTGCAGACCTGCAGATGGAATTTCCCCACCGGCTTCAGGTTCAGCATCGTGTAAAACGTGGCCGTCTCATACACCTGCGGCGGGGTCAGCTTCAAGATCCCGGCGATTTCCTGCATGGCGGCTTCCGTCACATACCCCTCTTCGCGCTGCGCCAGGTAGAGCAGCGGCAGGAGCGCCGACCGCTTCACCGGATAGCGGGAGAGGATCTCGTCGATTTCGTCCTGGTGTTTTTCCTTCAACATAGCTCTTCGAACCAAAGGAGTGTGCCGTGGTATGCGAACACCTGAGTCACGACCCTCATCTATCACATTCGCCCATCACGATGTCATAAGTGCCGAAGATCGTGATGATGTCTGAAATCAGGTACCCGCGCGCCATGTGATCGAACGCGCCCATGTGAATGAAGGAGGGGGCGCGAATCTTTAGGCGATAGGGGCGAGGGCTGCCGTCGCTGACAATGAAAAATCCAAGCTCGCCTTTGGGAACTTCAGTGCCGCAATAGGTTTCGCCCTTCGGCGGCTTGAATCCCTGGGTGAAAATAATAAAGTGGTGAATCAGGCTCTCCATGTCGCGCATGACCTTCGCCTTGGGCGGAGGAATCACATGTGGCACGTCCGCCATGATCGGGCCTTCCGGCATCTGATCCAGACACTGGGCGATGATCCGGGCGCTTTGCCGCATTTCTTCCATGCGGACCCAATAGCGGTCGTACGTGTCGCCCCGCTTGCCGACTGGCACTTCCCATTCGACCTTGTCGTAGGCGCCGTAGGGTTCGTACTTGCGGATGTCGTAATCGACGCCTGATCCGCGCAGCGTCGGTCCGGTGAGGCCGAAATTGATGGCGTCTTCGGCCGAGATCACCGCGATGTCCTTCGTCCGCCCGACCCAGATGCGGTTGGACATCAGCAGCTGATTGTATTCGTTGACCTTATCCGGAAACGTGTGCAGGAAGGCCTTCAGGCGCGTCACGAGATCGGGCGTGAAATCGCTGTCGACTCCGCCGATGCGGTAATAGTTCAATGTGAGGCGCGCGCCGCATAACTTTTCGAACATGTCCAGGAGGATTTCACGCTCGCGAAACGTCCAAAAGAAAACGGTCATGGCGCCGATATCCAGCGCCTGAGTGCCGAGCCAGAATAGATGGCCGACAATGCGCTGCATCTCGGCGACGATGGTGCGCACATACTCCGCCCTTTCCGGCACCGTGATATCCAGCAACTTTTCCACTGCGCGCACATAGGCGTAATTGTTGGTCATCGCGCAGACATAGTCGAGCCGATCGGTGTGGGGGATGACCTGCATGTAATGGAGGCCTTCCGCCAACTTTTCCACGCCGCGATGGAGGTAGCCGAGGTCGGGGGTGGCTTTGACGATACGCTCTCCGTCCAGCTCCAATACCACCCGAAGCACGCCGTGGGTGCTGGGATGCTGAGGCCCCATGTTCAACAGCAGTTCTTCCCGGCGGCGTGTGCCACTCGGTTGTTCGGATGCCCGATAGACCTGCTTCTCCTCCTCGGGAACTTCACTCTCCAATTGTTCCTCGGGGGCTTCGTCCAAACGGGGAATGAACGGAAACGAGCTGCGCCAGCCTCGCCCTTCAGCGGGAAAGTCCTTCCGCAGGGGATGGCCTTCTTCATAATCTTCCGGCAGGAGAATGCGGCGAAGGTCCGGGTGCCCGACGAAGGTGATGCCCATCAGGTCGTAGACCTCGCGCTCCATGAAATCCGCGCCCTTCCAGATACCGGTCACGGAGGCGATTTCCGGCTTCTCTTCAGTAATGCGGGCTTTGAGTCTGATGCGCCGCCGATGCGCGAGCGACAACAATTGATAAATCACCTCAAACCGTTCCACATCGTTCGGATAGTCGACCGAGCAGATATCGGTGATGTGATCGAACGCCGCTTCCGGCGTATCGTGCAGCCAGCGTGCGACGTCGACGATACGCGCGGCGGACACCTGGGCCGTCACTTCGTTTCGAGCGGCATCCACCTCCACGCCGCGGACGGCGTCTGGGAATGTGGTCATGAGTCGTTCAAGCAGCGGTTGCATTGTGAGAAACGCAGGCTATTTTACGAAAGTCTTTTCGCGTTGAATCTTTTGCTGCAATTTTAAAAGCCCATCGATCAATGCCTCCGGACGAGGCGGGCAACCGGCAATATACACATCGACCGGAACGATCTGGTCGACACCCTGCACGACGGCATAACTGTTGTAATGGTTGCCGGAGGTCGCGCAGGACCCCATGGAAATGACATAGCGCGGTTCGGCCATCTGGTCGTAAATGCGGCGAATGACGGGGGCCATCTTGCGGGACACCGTGCCGGCCACGATCATCAGATCCGATTGGCGGGGTGAAGCGCGGAACACGCCGGCGCCGAATCGATCGATGTCATAGCGCGAGGAGACGCTCGCGATCATTTCAATGGCGCAACAGGCCAAGCCGAACGTCATCGGCCACAAAGACGATTTGCGCGCCCAGCCGACAAAGGCGTCGAGATTCGTCGTCAGAATGTTGGCATCCAGCTGCCGCTCTAAAAAGCTCATATCAACCCCGTGAAACGTGAAAGGTGAATCGTGAAATGGGCAAGAGAATCTCCTCTGAGCTGCTCACGTCTAACCATTCACCTCTTACGTCGCTTAATCCCATTCGAGCGCCCCTTTTTTCCACGCATACCAGAACCCGACGATCAGAATCCCGATAAACACCCCCATCTCTACTACTCCTACCAGCCCAAGCTTCTTGAATGCGACTGCCCAAGGAAACATGAATACGATTTCGATGTCGAAGATCACGAACAGCATCGCAATAATGTAGTAACGAATCGGAAACTGCACCTTCGCGTCCGAGAATAACGGGCTGCCGCTTTCATAGGGCGCAAGTTTGGCGCGATACGGTCGGCTCGGCCGGACAATACGCCCAAGAAGAATTTGAACTGCGCTGAACGCAAACGCGATCACGATAAAAATCAGGATCGGGATGTAATTCAGCGGTGCGGCTTCGTTACCCATAGTTCGTTCAGAAAGCGTGAAAACTGACTCGTCAGATAGCGATCGTGACGGCCTGGTGTCGTCCGTTGTATGTCTGTTAGGCGGCTGATCGAACTGCCAAAATTGATCCGAAGAACGGCTTGAACCTCAACCCGTCCAATTCGGGCTTGTCCATGCCCGTATGCTGCGCCAACACTTTGAACGTCCGCCCCATCCCGTCCGGCCGGAGGAGGTGAATGGCGGCATAAAACTCTGCCGATTCCGGCTGCAGCGACTCCAGGAACTGTTCCGCGCCTAGGCCGATCAGAAAACTCATTTGATTCGTAAAGCCGGTGACGTCCAGTCCGGCCTGTTGGCCTGCTTGTGCCAGGGCGGTAAAGTCCACATGGGCGGTCATATCCTGCTGGCCAATCCGGTCGTAGGCATCTTCGGTGGTGGTCTGGCTGTAATAGCAGAGGAATGTGCCGTTCTTGCGTTCCGGTCCGTAGAGGTCTTCGGCCGTGTGGCCGTAATCGATCGTCAGCACCACGCCGCGGGCCATCACCTGCGCCACCTGTTTCATCCACTGAACCGCCTTGAGATTGATCTCTGTGCGGTATCCATCGGGCAAGCTGATGCCGCCTTCTCGCAGATAGGCCGCCAGTTCATCCGAAAGAGGGCGATAGACGTCTGTGAAGCCATCCTCTCGAACATCCACATACAGTTCTTGCGGACGGCCGTCGATCACTGCCAGGCGATGCACGGGAAAGGCATCGACCAATTCATTGGAAAAGAACAGGCCCGTGACGCTGCCCGGAGGAAGATCTTCCAGACGATCGAGCCAGGCCACATGACCGGCTCGGCCGATCCATGGCGCGACATGGTGATGCTGAAGCGCGCGCATCGAGGCACTGCGTTCGATCAGGATATACCGGAGTCGTTCGCTGAGGTTCGCGGGCGCATCTTGGCAGGCGGTGAGAAAATCACGAGCGAGTAATCCTTTGCCGGGCCCCATCTCCACAACAGTGAAGGGATCGGGATGTCCGAGGCACGCATCGAGTTGCTGCGCCTGTTTGGCCAGCGCTTGACCGAGAATCGGGTGCACATCGGAACTCGTGTAGAAATCACCTGACCAACCGATACGTTCCTGGGTCGGATCATCGACCGGACGAACGTAATACCCGTACTGCGGATGATAGAGGGCCAGTTCCATGAAACGAGCGAACGGAATCGGTCCCGCCGCAGCGATTTCAGCCCTGATTTCCGCCAGGAGTTGTGGATGCCCAGTGCTCAAAGTGACACCCCCCTTGTCGGTAGTCGACGGCCGTTTCAGGCGCCATCGCAAGAAACGGCTCTACTACCGGATTCTCTAGGGAAAAGAGGGGGTTAGATTAGCCGCTGCCTCAGCGGCAAGTCAAGGCGAAAAGACCCGATCCGGCAGGAGAATCTCCATGTTCGGTGGAGTGTTTGCTCGACACGCCGTGAGTGGAAGGAGATGGTCTGTCCTCAGCTACGCTCCGTGGCACTTCTTAAACTTTTTTCCGCTCCCGCAGGGACAGGGATCGTTACGGCCGGTCTTGTCGCCCTGAGTTTGGACGGTCTGAGTGGCAGGTTCGTCGCTGCGGTTAAGGACCATGCGCGGCGGAGGAATCGGTTCAGGTGCGGGAGGAGGCGGTTGTTCGCCCCGGACGGCCTGCACGCGGAACATGCGCTCCAACACATCGGATTTGATGCGCTCCATCATGGAGGAGAACATGTCGAAGCCTTCGCGTTTGTATTCAATCAGCGGATCCTTTTGCCCGTAGCCCCGCAGACCGATGCCGTCCCGTAGGTGATCCATAGCTAGCAGGTGATCTTTCCAATGATGGTCGATCACTTGAAGCAGCAGCATCTTTTCGAGATACCGCATCAGCTCGGAGCTGAGCTCCTGCTCTTTCCGATCGTAGGCACCCCGGACCTGGGTCTGGATTTCTTCGATGATCGCATCCCGACCGACGTCTTTGAAATGGTCGGCCACGCTTCCCTTGCCCTGGGTGATGTCGAGGGCGAATTGCCCCTGCAGGGCCTCTCCAAGGCCATTGAAGTCCCATTCTTCCTGGTACTGATCGACCGGACAGTACGTGTCGACGAAGGCGTTCACCAGATCCTTCATCATGTCGTGAATATCCTGCTGGATGTGTTCACCGGCCAGCACGGCATGCCGGTGCTGGTAGATCACTTCCCGCTGCTTGTTCATGACATCGTCGTATTCGAGGAGCTGTTTGCGCACTTCGAAGTTATGCGCCTCGACCTTTTTCTGCGCGTTCGCGATGGCGCGTGTGACCATGCCATGTTCGATCGGTACGCCTTCTTCCATCCCCAGCTTGAGCATCATCTGGGAGACGCGTTCGGAAGCAAAAATTCGCATCAGGTCATCTTCGAGCGATAGGTAAAAGCGCGAGGAGCCGGGATCACCTTGGCGGCCGGCGCGCCCACGGAGCTGATTGTCGATTCGGCGGCTTTCATGCCGCTCAGTCCCGAGGATATGGAGGCCTCCCGCGGCCACGACCGCCTGTTTGTCTTTTTCGCAATCGGCCTTGATCTCGTCGAAAATTTCCTGCTTGCGCGCATCCGTCAGGGTTTCATCCTGATAGAGAATCCGTTTGAACAGAAAGTCGGCATTGCCGCCCAGGAGAATATCCGTGCCGCGGCCTGCCATGTTCGTGGCGATGGTCACGGCGCCTTTACGACCGGCCTGGGCGATGATTTCCGCTTCCTTCTCGTGGAACTTGGCGTTCAATACGTTGTGCTTGATGCCGTTGCGGCTCAAGTACCCCGCCAGACGCTCGGACTTTTCAATGGAAATGGTACCGACGAGGACCGGTTGTCCGCGCTCATGGCAGTCTTTGATTTCCTCGACAATGGCCGTGAACTTTTCTTTTTCGGTGCGGAAGACGACGTCGGCGTAGTCTTTGCGGATCATGGACCGGTTGGTCGGAACGACGTTGACGTCCAAATTGTAAATCTTGGCGAACTCGCCCGCTTCCGTGTCGGCGGTACCGGTCATGCCCGCCAATTTCTTGTACATACGGAAGTAGTTTTGGAACGTCACCGACGCGAGGGTCTGGTTTTCATTGGCGATCTTGACGCCTTCTTTAGCTTCCACGGCTTGGTGCAACCCATCGCTCCACCGGCGGCCCGGCATCAAGCGGCCGGTAAATTCATCGACGATGATGACCTCGCCGTCCTTCACGACATAGTCCACGTCGCGCTTGTAGAGCGCATAGGCTTGCAAGGCTTTGACGACGTGGTGCACCAGATCCATGTGCTGCAGGTCGTAGAGGTTGTCCACGCCCAGCAGTTTCTCCACCCGGACGTTGCCCTCCTCGGTAAGCGAGGCGGTTTTGGTCTTTTCTTCGATCGTATAGTCATGCTCCGGCTTGAGCTGCGGGATGATCGAATTGATCCGGTAGTAGAGGTCGGTCGTTTGATCCGTCGGGCCGGAGATGATCAAGGGCGTGCGCGCTTCGTCGATCAAAATGCTGTCCACTTCGTCCACGATGGCGAAGTGCAGCGGGCGCTGGACGCATTGGCTCAAATCGCTGACGATCAAGTTGTCGCGCAGGTAATCGAATCCGTACTCGTTGTTGGTGCCGTAGGTGATCTCGGCGCGGTACGCCTCATGCCGGCTGCAGGGCCGGAGGTGCTGGAGGCGTTTGTCCGCCGCTTCGTAGGTCGGATCGTAGAGAAAAGAGGCGTCGTGCTGAATGATGCCGACTGTGAGGCCGAGTGCATGATAAAGCTGGGCCATCCACTGGGCGTCGCGTTTCGCGAGGTAATCGTTGACCGTGACCAGGTGGGCGCCTTTGCCTTCCAGCGCATTGAGATAGAGCGGGAGGGTCGCGACCAGGGTTTTCCCTTCACCGGTCTTCATTTCGGCGATCCGGCCCTTGTTCAAAATCATGCCGCCGATCAACTGCACATCGAAGTGCCGCATGTTCAAACGACGGCGGGACATTTCGCGGCAGACGGCAAATGCCTCTGGCAGAATGCCGTCGAGCGTGTCCCCGTCCGCGAGGCGCTTTTTGAATTCTTGTGTTTTGTCGGCCAGCGCTTGATCGGACAGGGGCGTGAGGCTTGATTCCAGCCCGTTGATGAGCTCGACAATCGGGCGCAATGCCTTGATCTCGCGGTCGTTTTTACTGCCGAATATGATGTTCAGGACTTGGGTCAGCATGCAGACATATACCTTCATTCTCACGAGCCCGCCAGGGGCAAAGCTCGCCTCTCGGGCATGGGCTCGGCGGCGGAGTATACAGGAATCTCTCATCGAATCCTACCGAAACAGGGCCGACGGTCTCAACTGCTTCGCGACGAGCAACGGCGATGGGGCTCTCGTCGTTGCTTTCGGAGGCGCTCAGATCTATAGTGTGCCCACCACTTCGCCGACTCTCTCGGCCAAGTCACCCACGGATTCCATTGCGGATTTCGATGCGGCAAGGGGTCAGCTCTTCGCGTTATCTCCTCACGAGCCTTCCGCTCTTGTGCCTGGTCGTGTTCGTCACGTTCATTGCCGAATCATCAGCGGTCTCAAGTCCTTCGTCGGAATCGGCTCGGCGCAGTTACGAAAAGGGAGTGTCCCTCTTTCGTGAAGGCAATGCGGACGGCGCCATCGAAGCCCTGAAAAAAGCGCTCGCGCAAAATCCCAAATTGGCCGAGGCCTACCATGTCTTGGGATTGGTCTATTTTCAAAGCAAGCGTAACCCGGACGAAGCGATCCAGGCCTACAAACAATCGCTGAAATTGAGCGCGCCGTCCGCCGAGATTCTCAACGATCTCGCCGACGTCTATCTCGCGCAGGGACGGGGCAACGAAGCGGAGCAGGTCTTGCGACAAGTCCTGGATATCGCGCCGGGCAATGAAGAAGCGCATCTGGATTTAGCCCGGCTCTACGAAGAACGGCATGATCGCGCGAATGCCCTGAAGATGTACCAATCCTTGCTCCGCATGCGACCAGACCACGCTGAAGCGCTCTATCACCTGGCGAGTCTCTACGACAGTCAAGGTGATCTCAAGCTGGCCCGCGACTACTTGTCCCGTCTCACGCAGGCCAATCCCGGGCATGCCAACGCCTGGTATCTCCTCGGGCGTTTGGCTGAGCGGGGCAATGACCTGAACGCTGCGGCGGCCGCCTTCAAGGAGGCCATTGCGGTGAAAGCCGATCTGGTCGATGCTCATTACAACCTCGGGTTTGTCTACCGGAGCCAGGGGCTCCTCACCGAAGCCGAGCGGGAGTTTCTGGAGGTCATCCGGTATCGCCCTGAATATGCCGAAGCCCACTTGAACTTAGGAATGGTCTACACCAGCCTGAACCGGCTGGACGAGGCCGAACGAGAACACGAACGCGCGGTGGCGCTCAAGCCTCAATCGGCGGAGGCTCATTACAATCTCGGGGTGTTTTACGAACTCCATCGGAAGGACATGGGGCGGGCCCTGGCCCAATACCGCCGGTATCGGGACCTTGGCGGACGTGATGAGCGTGTAGAACGCATCATCGGCGTCGGTGGGTCGTAGTCGTAAAGACCGGACCAGGCGAAAAGCTGCGTTGACGCTTCCTCGCGAGTTTGTTAGCATGCGCGCGAAGGTTTTTGGTGCGTTCTCTTATGCGAAGTTCCCGCTTTCACAACTTTGTCTGGGTTGTCGTTTTTGCCGTCATTGCCCTATTGGCGGTGACGACGGGCAGCGCGGTCGCGCATGAACTTCACCATGCCGCGCACCACGATGCTGGAATGCACGGCTCAGGCATCTGCGCCTGGATGTGCGCCACGGCCGGGGTCCATGTGGTGACTCCGGTTCATGGGGCGCATATGTTAGGAATCTCCGGGGAGGCGTCAATCCTTTCCGGCACTCTGCATCTTCTTCAGTTAGCCACTCTCTGTCATTCGCGCGCTCCACCCGTTTCCCTCTAATTCGACGTCCCCTTGTGCATAGTCTTGCTCCGCGTCTACCAGTCGAGGAGCCTGGATCGAACAGGTGAGCGAGGTGTCTCGCATGCTGAGGGTGTATTTCTCCTGTCAATGGTCGCTCTGCGAAGGAGGCCCGATTGTGTCGGGATCTCCTGGCGAGTCCATGGAGGTTCCAGCCAGTACGGCATCAATTTCGCGCGTGACGTCGTGAAGGAGTGATGAAGATGCAGGTGAAGGAGTGGATGTTCGGTTGCGGGTTATACGCATTGGCCTGTCTGGTGTCGGTTCCGATTATTTCCGCTGCTGATACGAAGGCGGAGAAGGCATTTACCATTGCCGTGACCGATACGCAGGGCATCGAGACCGAGCTGAAGAACGGGATTTTCTACTGGGAAGAAAAAATGAGCGAGACGTCGTTCGTGCCCCATGAACTGCGGCATTTGCCCTCCAAACGCGGCACGGCGACGGTCAATATTAAGTTCGACCAGATCAAGCAGATCGAGTTGAAGCCCGGCGCGGATAACACCGCGCCGGCTATGACCGTCACCTTGACGAACGGCAAGAGCGGGGAGTTTGTCCCGGCAGTGGTGAATGGCAGTTTTAAGGGCGAGTCCGATTTCGGTCAGGTCGAGGTGCCGATCGCTTCACTCTCCAAGGTAGTTTTCAAGTAAGTCGGAACGCATCGTATGGAAAGGGGTCGTTCCCATGGACACCGTCATCGTCGCGCACTCTAGGCACTCAAACCAATCGGCCGCAGGATGGGGGGCGTCGCTGGTCTTTCATGCCTGTCTTGCGCTGGTGGCGTTTGGTCTCCTGCCGAAGATGACCGTCATGGTGGAGAAGGAGCCGTTCAAGTGGGATGTGGCCCTTGTCGAGCCGCCACGTGACGTGGCGCGTCAGGAGGAGCCGGCTCCTGCGCCACAGGTTCAACCGCCCGCCCCGACTCCGGTGAAGCCACGATCCCAGCCGGTTCGTGCGGTTGAGCCACCACCTCAGCCGGTTCAACGGCAAATGGAAACCAGAGTGCTCCCGCAAGCCGTGCAGCGTGAAGTCCAGCCGGTGATCGAAACGGTTCGTCCGCAAGAACAGATCCAGCCGAAGCAGGAAGTGGTGCAGATGCAAGCGAAGCCGATTGAGCCGCAGGAAATCCAAAAGCCTGAGCCGGTGCTGCAGGCCTCGGCCTCGGCCGAGGTGGAACGTGAGGTGGCGCCGGTAGTGGAACAGAAGGTCGTGGAAGCGGCGCCTGCCACGGCCCAGACGTACCAGGCCCAGCCGGTCGTCAACGAACCTACCGTGGTAGAGACGCGACCAGAACCAGTTGTGACGGCAAGTGTTCCAGTGATGCAGGCTGTTCCGGCGGCTGAACCGGCTCCCCAGAATCCGGCATCGGCCGTCGAGGCAGTGGCCGCCGTCAGTGAGCCCGTCGCTGCGCCGTCGGCCCAGGCAGAACCAGTGGCTGCACCGCCCACTCCTGGCGCGGCAGCCCAACAAGACCCGGCCAAAATGGAACAGCATCAGGTCGTCGCGAGCGCAGCTGCTCCGAAAAGGGCAACGAACGCGGATAACAAATGGGTGGGAGAGTCGTTGCACCGTCGCATTAGTGAGTTGCGGCACTATCCCAGCACGGCCCGCTTGAATGGCTGGGAAGGGAAAGTCGTCTTGAAGGTCTCCATCCGTCACGACGGGCACCTCAACAGTGTCGAAGTGGTGAAAAGTTCAGGGTATGAATCGTTAGACCTGGCGGCGATCGAGGCCGTGCGGCGCGCCTGTCCGCTACACATGAAACATGAAATGTCGTCGGAAATGGTTGTGCTGAATCTACCGGTCAATTACAGCTTGAGCCGATAAGGCAGGTGTCGGAATGCGCGCCAAGGCAAAACGAGACACACAGATGTTCCGTCGTCCTGGAGTGATGGGCGGGTTGCTCATTCTGGGCCTCAGTCTGTCGAGCATCGTGACGATGGCTCGAGCCGAGTCCCCCGCAGTCCTTGACCTGGGCCAGAAGTTCACGACGGAGCACAAAGTGAAAAGCCTGGTGGGGCCGTCGGTGCAAATCGATGACGCGGGGTCGTTGTCGTTGGCCTGGATGGAAGAGAACAAGGAGGTGCGCTCTGTCTTGTATGCCCGTAGCACGGAGCCGGGCGGTCCCATGGGCGCGCCAGTGCGCATCAATCGTTCAGAGGACGTCCCCTATTGGAGACAGGAAGCGCCGGCGCTCGTCGTGCAGGGGAATGACGTGTTTGTGACCTGGGGGCTCGCCCATCCCAAAGCCACCGCTGAACAACCGTTTGCGACGGAGTTGCGCCTGAGCCGTTCGAATGACGGCGGCCGGACATTCCTGCCGTCGATAGTGGTGAATGACGATCCGGGTGTCATTCAGCATACCTTCGATGCGCTCCATCGCGATGCAGAAGGACGATTGCATCTGTCCTGGATCGATGGCCGTGAGGGCAAGAAAGACCCCGGCACCTATGTGGCGCGCTCGTTGGATCAGGGGCAGACGATCACGAAAAATACCAAGGTGGACGAAGGCACTTGCGTCTGCTGCCGCACGGCCATCGCCAGCGGTCCGGACGGAATGGTCTATGTGGCCTGGCGGAAGATTTTTGATGGAAACGTGCGGGAGACCGTCGTCGCGCGCTCCACGGACCATGGCGAAACGTTCGAACCCTCGGTGATCGTGGGCCATGACAAATGGGTCTTTCCCGCCTGCCCTCATCGGCCGGCCTCCATGGGTGTAGACCGCCAGGGACGGTTGTATGTGGTCTGGTACACGGAAGGGACCGATGAAATTCCCGCCGTCTATCTGGCCTTTTCCGATGACCGAGGCCGGACGTTTTCACCGAAGCGGCAGTTGAATGTGTCCAAGAACACCTTCCCCGACCACCCGCAGATCGCCGTCGATCCCGAAGGACGCCTGGTCGTGATCTGGGAGGAGCAGGGGCCGGTCAAGCGTGATGTGGTGATGAGTGCGTCCATGGATCGGGGGGCGACCTTCGTTGCGCCGCAGAAGCTGAACGAGCGAAAAAGTCAGACACCGGTTGTCGCGGTCAATCGGCACGGCCTGTTTGCCATGGCCTGGATGGAGCATGGGATGCCGGGCCATAAACTTGTCACCCAGACTCTTCGAATGCCGGCCGTGACAGCGGCCGCTGATGCAGGCCCGTCACGTTAGGAACGTGTGCGTGATGCGATCGAGATTGTTGCAGACCCTCGCCTTATGTATGTCCATCGGATTCTGGTTCAGGCCTACGATCGCCGACGATC
>CAZKVY010000083.1:0-16190 GCA_964556305.1 uncultured Nitrospira sp.
GTGCGATGAACGCCTCATTCTCAAGAGGCTTCAGGGGATCCTGATGTTGAAGCTGCGTCACCAGCAACTTGAGGAAGTCATCTTTGCCGAGCGGTTTGGGTCCATCAGTCGTCGGTGTTGATGTATCCGTCGAGGTCTTTTGTGTAATCATCTGGCTGATATCCATACATCCTCCAATCAGGCAAAAAAACTCACGCGTTCGTTAGAGACGACACCACGCTCCCCGCTTGCTACACGTGTATCCTCTGGCACCGCCGCCTGAGACATGTTCGGTGTCGTAGGACGGCCCTGTTGCTGCTGCTGTTGAAACATCAAGCCGATATCTCCCCGGCCATGTTGCTGATCGACCGTGACCCGCAACATGCCCATTTCCAGGCCGGTCGTGCGCAGCGAGGATTCCAACGATTGTCCCTGTTGCAACAACCCCTGACCCAACTCACCATGTTCCGTGCGGATATGCGCGTGAACGGTCTGGTCGCTCATCATGACCCGCACGCGCAACGGTCCCATATCGAGCGGATCGAGATCCAACGTCACGCTCTGTGAAATTGGGGCAGCTCCTCGAAGGTCGTTCATCCGTTCGGATTCAGAGGCACGCAGCACCGAGGCTGTCTGGCCGGACTCACTTCGACCCGGTGAACCTTCGTTCACCGAAGGGGCCGGCTGATTCAGTCCATTCATCCGGTCGAGAAATCCTGATCGAGTATTCGGTTCGAGCGATGAGGTCTGATTCGGGAGAGAACGATCCGTTCCATTTGAAGAATCGGAAAAGCTCTGGCCGTCCCGCCCCGTAAACTGGCTCGACCCGGCCCCTGCTTGGCCCTCGCTCACTGACGTGGCCTGCGCAATTGCATCGAGAACCGTCGAACGATCCGCCTGATCGATCGGGCCTTGCTCCACAATTTTTGCATCCTGTTTTGTGGCGGTCATAACGGAAAGCGCAGGATTCTGGCGATCCGGATCAATACGAGCCCCGGCGCCGGTTTCGGCACGGGCTGCCGATTGTCCTTCTGAGCCGGGGATTTGGCCAGCGCTCGAACGCATGTTTGTCCCTTCCGTCTGCACCGGCTTCCCTGCCGTGTCCTTTGCTTGCGTCGCTTCTTTGCCTGGTTCTACCGCGGCAGCCGCTTGACGCGTCGGAAGTCCTTGCGCGGCCACATCACCGACTGCCACGGAAGCGGCCATGGCGGTGGGCGGGGCCGATCCTTCTGCTCCACCGTCCGTGGGAATGACCCCGAGCGCCGTCACGGCCTCCTCAGAATGAGTCGCTCCTGTCTCCGCTTGTGCGGGCTGCGCTTCGACCTGGTTCGTCTGTGCGCTCGGCACGATCATCGCGGCCAGCAGGATGTCCTGCGGCACGGCCTCCTGGTCTTTGCTCTGCTTCTTCGATTCCTGAGCGGCATCCTTATCTGTTGATTCACCCTTAGACTGTTGCGTCTTTTCTCCGATGCATTCCCTGCGGTCCATGTTGTGGTCATGGGCTTCAGCGACAGTGGACCGTTCGGATGGTTGGCGAGAGGATACCTGCGTGGACTGAGCCGCCGGCCGTGCATGATTCCTCGCCTTATCCCCGTTTCGCACCGTGGCTTCCTCATGTTGGGGCGGCATCTGGCGAGCTTCCGCACGCCCGAGCATTGATTCAAAGTTCCGGGATGGCTCGACGCCTTGGATCGCCGGCTGACGATCCCGGACATCCTGGATCCCGGGCGCTGGCTGACTGGGAAACCCAATGGAGAGACGCTGCATATCAGTGGCCATACAATTCCTGTCTGTTGCGGGTGCGTGAATAGACATGGAACACTATTACAAAGGCCGTGCCATGAAGCCTCCGCAGTAAAACGCCGTCTGACGCGAGATTTTGAGATGCTCTGGTGAGCAGAGAGTCCTGAGAAGGAAATTTCTGCAGTTGGGGACGGCAAAAGCTGCCGTAGGATAGACGCGAAAAAATGCGGCTAGGGTATGGTGAGCAACTGCTCGGTCAGCCGAGCTGCGCGCTCCGGCTTGACCTCCGCGAGAATGGCTCCCGCGGATTTACCTTTGAGCAGGCGGAGCACTTCGAGTGCCTTCCGTTCAGGCATGCGTTCCAAGCGGGCTGCGGCTTCTTCAGCCGGCATGGCTTCGTAAATCTTCGCAAGTTGAGCTTGATTGACATTGACGGTCGGA
Organism: uncultured Nitrospira sp.; assembly: GCA_964556305.1. Lineage (GTDB taxonomy): Bacteria > Nitrospirota > Nitrospiria > Nitrospirales > Nitrospiraceae > Nitrospira_A. The sequence goes on from CAZKVY010000083.1 coordinate 2,164, forward strand.
CCGGTCTTGGAGGACGCTTTTAACTTTTCAGTTTCACCCGCTCCCTTGGCCTGAGCGGCCTGGCGACGTTTCTTTTCGGCCTCCACCGCTTGTTCGTGGCGTGTGACGATCTGCTCCAGCTCTGCCTTTAGTTCCAAGAGATGCGTCTCCGATCCGCGCACGGCCGTCTCACGTTTGTCCAAAAGACGTTTGCGTTGCTCCAACATCTCGTAGATTTCCCGTGGGGCGCTCGTGGCCGGTCCTTGCACCTCTTTTTTCGCGTTCTCTGGTTGCGGCTCATCCTTCTGTGCCACAGGAGCCGGCTTCGCTTCTTCAGCCGCATGCGCCGTTGCGACGACCGCAATCAAGAGCGCACCTACAAGCAATCGCGCCGCCGCACCGGCACCCACCCTGTGATGAGTACGGCTTCCGGTCTGTGTCATGCCCGTTCTCCCTTTTGCAGTGGGCTTCGTCTCCAGGCGCGTTCATCCAGCAATTGCTGATCCTGGCGTTCACGACGGCGGCGTAGGTCCAGCGCAGCGCGGGCCTCGAGGAGATCCAGTTTTTTTCGATACTGCATCGCTTCGAGAAGTTCTGCACGTTTCTGTTCCATCTTGGTCTGTTCGGCCGCCAACACCTGCTCGAGGCCCTTCCGTGTGGCGATCGCCTGGTCCATGGCATCAAGGTGGCCATAGACTTGCTCAACGGTGCTTCCTGCCCGGACCTGAAGAAGATACCGGTCGGCATCCTCTTTGGCTCGTGATTCCAACATGGCCATCCGAGTCGCGGTCTGCTGCAGGGCATGACTGAGTTCCGCCAATTCCAGTTTGGCGACTTCTTCCAGTTGCACCGCATAGGCCCTGAGGACGGTCACGTTCATTGGATCGTTCCTGCCAGAGACAGGAGGGCGTCGATCGATTGCGGCAATCCGACCGCCTGTTTGGTTTCTTGTCGCAGAAATGCCGTAATGCCGTCATGGGCGGACACGGCTTTGTCGAGGTCTTTACTCGTCCCCGGCTTGTAGGCACCCAGGGTGATGAGATCTTCCGAACGCCGATAGAGCGCCGTGCGTTCAAGGACCAACCGTGCGGCCGCATAGTGTGCCGGCGTCACGATGTCCCGCATTACCCGGCTCGTGCTGTGAAGAATATCGATGGCGGGAAAATGATTGCGCGCGGCGAGTTCCCGCGACAGGACAATATGGCCGTCTAGAATAGAGCGCACTGCGTCCGCGACCGGGTCATTGAGATCGTCGCCGTCGACCAGTACGGTGTAGAGTCCGGTAATGCTGCCACCGCTCTGCGCCGGGCCCACCCGCTCTAGCAGCTTGGGCAAGACGGCAAACACGGACGGCGTGTAGCCTTTTGTCGTCGGCGGCTCCCCGATGGCCAACCCAACCTCACGCTGGCTGTAGGCCAATCGTGAAAGTGAATCCATCATGAGCAGAACATGTTTGCCGCAATCACGGAAATATTCCGCAATGGCCGTGGCGACCAGCGCGCCCCGAATTCGAACCAGCGGTGGTTGATCGGATGTCGCCACGATGACAATGGAACGGGCCCTCGCTTCAGGAGTGAGATCGCGCTCCAGGAATTCTTTCACCTCGCGGCCCCGCTCCCCGACCAGGGCGATGACCCGCACATCGGCCTGGGTATAGCGGCTGATCATGCCTAAGAGCACGCTTTTCCCCACGCCCGATCCGGCAAACACACCGATCTTCTGCCCCTGACCGCACGTCAACAACGCATTGATAGCACGAATACCCAGATCGACGGGCTGTGTGATTCTGGCACGATGCAGGGGATTCAACGGTGCTGCATACAAAGGAACACGCACCTCGCTACGGATGGGCGGCTGCCCGTCCAACGGATGTCCGAGGCCATCAAAGATGCGTCCCAACATCTGAGGCCCGACGGGCACGGAAGCGACATGCCCTTTCATCACGACGCGACTACCCGGTCCGATACCCTGCATCTCACCCAATGGCATCAGCAAGACGCGATCTTCGCGAAATCCCACGACCTCCGCCATGACGGCTCCATGGCCTCCCTCGCGGGTGATCTCACACACTTCTCCCACAGAGGTGAAGGGGCCGGAGGCCTCAATGACGATGCCGACGGCCTGGGCCACCCTACCCGTCACCGACAACGGTTCGACATGTTCCAAGCGTTCGCTAAGCTTCACCGGTATCCCGCTTTCTCAGGGCTTCGCCCAGCCGTAACAATTGCGTGTCCAGCGTCGCATCGATCAATAGGCTCTGCGCCTGGACGAGGCATCCACCGGGACTGATCGCGGGATCGGTCTCAAACTTTAAGGTCAACAGCCCGTGGGGTGTTTGGCTCAGTGCGGTTCGCGCCGATTCGAGCACCGTGAGATCCGACGGATGCACGCGGATACGGACGAGACCGCTCTCATGCAGATGGGCGACCGCGCTTCGGACTTGCGTCACGATCAGGTCGCGTTTTTCCGTGACGGCGTCCCGCACCACCTTATGCGCAATCATGAAGGAGAGTGCGGCAACCTCTTCCTCGACCGTCTCATGCAGGCTCTGCCAGGTGTCCTCCAAGCGCGTCATCAGGGACGCCAGGAGGTTCTGTTCTCGCTGTCGAGCGGCCGCCACCCTCTCAGTCGAACGCTTTTCGCCTTCCGCCACTCCCCGCTCAAACTCGGTGAGATCCTCGGTTCCAAAAGGACGATTGCCCCGGCTGAAATCGGCCAGCGGCACGGGACGTAATTGAATGTTGCCTGAGCGAATCAACGTGCGGGTGAGCACGGTATTTTCCTGGCGCAGGCGATAGAGCTCCAGCAGTCTGGACACCGCCAGCCTGACCAGCTCGACTTGAAACGGTTTGGTGAGAAAATCCGCCGCCCCGGACTTCATGGCCCGAACGGCCAGCTCAATATTGCCGTGGCCCGTCATGACGATCCCAAGCAGCCGATTATCGATGTCCAGGGCCTGTTGCAGAAAGGCAATGCCATCGACGCCGCCGAGCTGTACATCCACGATCACCACGGCAACCGAGCGGGTTCGGAGATGACTCAGCGCTTCCTGGACGGAGCCGGCGGTGAGCACGGGATGTCCCGTGGTCTCCAGCATCTCGGCCAGCAACAGGCAGATGGACGGCTCGTCATCGACGATCAATACCGCCCGCGGCGCCAACTCCTTCTCGGACTCGGCCGATGCCGCCCTTGAAACACCCGTGCCCACGGCAGCGCTCCCCATTTACAATAACTCCTCGCCGCCGCCGCCTCCGATGACGATGCGCCCTTCCTCCTCGAGTTTGCGACAGACTTTGAGAATATTCTGTTGGGACTTTTCGACATCCGACACCTTGACCGGGCCGCGAGTCTCCATGTCTTCCTTCAGCATTTCTGCCGCCCGGCTGGACATGTTCTTGAGGAACTTCTCTTTGATTTCCGGCGTCGCGCCTCGCAAGGCGATCGGAAGGTCCTCTTTGCTGATTTCCTTCATGAGTTCTTGCATCCCGCGGGAATCCAGATCCACCAGGTCATCGAAGACAAACATCAAGGCACGGATACTTTCCGCCAGCGCCTGGTCGCGCTCGGTGAGTTTGGCCATGATGGCGCCTTCGGTATTCTTATCGACCCGGGTCAGGATCTCGGCCATCAGTTCGGCTCCGCCGACCGACATGCTCGACATTCCCATAGAAGCCGACAAAATCTCCTGTAAACTGTCGCTCAACTCGGCCAACACTTCGGGCTGCACTTCTTGCATAGTCGCCAGCCGCAGGGAGACGTCGGCATGCAAATGCACCGGCAAGAGGGCAAGGACAGCGCTGGCCTGTTCGGCTTCCATCTGTCCCAGACAGACAGCAATGGTCTGCGGATGTTCGATTTTGAGTATTTGCGCGATCGTGCGCGCATCGACCCATTTCAATGCATCGATGCCTGGATAGGTTTTTGTGTTCAGGGATTCCATCATCCGCGCCGCTTTTTCAGGGCCCAGCGCTTTTTTGAGGATGGCTTCCATGAATTCTCGTCCTTCGAACTGGACCTCACCTGAGGAACTCGCCTGTTCAAATTCTGCGATCACACTGTCTTCTTCCTGCTTGGTAATATTCGCGGTGTCCTTCATGAAGGCTCCGAGCTTGCGAATATCTTTCGGGTCGAGCGTTTTCATGACCGCGGCTGCGGCCTCTTCGCCGATCGCTCTGAGCAGAATGGCGGCCTTTTGCGCACCGGTGAGCTCTTTGTTCATGGCCATAATCGTTAGGCGTTACTTTTTAGCCACTGCTTGACCACCACAGCGGTGTTCGCAGGATTGTTCTTCGCCATGTCGAGAATCTGGCCTGGCTGTTTCCCGGAGATGGCCGCCTCAACCTGTCCAACCGATGCCGGCAGGGCCGGCGTCTCCCCGACCGCCGAGGCCGGCGCCGACTGTACGAGCATGACCATCAGCGGACGGACCACCATGAATAGAATCAAGAAAAACAAGAGTCCTCCCACGGCATATCGAAGGTAGGGCATCCACGCCTTGGTGTTGTCAGCCGCGGCTTCCACGCCCGTACCGACCGGTTCCTCCGCGCCGAGCCCGAACTGAATACTCACCACTTCCACCTGATCTTGACGTTCAGTGGAATAACCCATGGCTTTCTTGACGATTTCTTCAATGCGCTTCATTTCTTCCTCTGAACGAGGGACATATTTCTTCGGCTGATCGGCGGCCGCCTCTCCTGCCTTGCCTCCTTCATACGTGCCGTCGACCAGCACCGCGACGGAGAGCTTCTTGATCGTGCCGGTCGGCTCGACGATGCGTGAGACGGTCCGGCTGATCTCGTAGTTCACCGTCTCATTTTTTGTTTGATTGTTGTTTGAACTGGTCTGGCCGCCTTCGGCTTCTGTGCCGCCGGGCACATTTGATTCCACACCGGGCACGCCGCCGGAGGTGCCGTTCACGCCGCTGGACTTTTCCTGCCCGCGCTGCTCGCTTCGCACGACCTGGCCATTCGGATCGTAGCGTTCTTCGGTGGTCTCGATTTTTCGGAAATCGAGGACACTCGACACTCGAACGACGGCCTTGTTCACGCCGACGATGCGTTCCAACATGGTTTGAATGCGTGTCTCGATGTCTTTCTCCAGAGTGCGCTGGTACTCCATTTGAGTCCCGGACAGTCCGGCCGCTTCGTCGCTGGAAGTATTCGACAGGAGGTTCCCGTGACCATCGACTACGGTGACGTCGCGAGCCTGGAGACCTTCCACACTACTGGACACGAGATGCACGATGCCTTGAATTTGAGCTTTGGACAGGTTTTGGTTGGACCGGAGCGATACGACCACGGAGGCGCGGGCGCGATCCTGCTCGGTCGCGAATAGCCGCCGTTCCGGAATCGCTAAATGCACACGTGCCCGCTCGACTTCCGGCATCTGCGTGATCGTACGCGCCAATTCGCCTTGGAGGGCCCGCCGATAATTCAGCTTTTGCACAAAATCAGACATGCCCATCGTGGTGCGATCGAAAATTTCGTACCCGACCCCGCCACCGTGGGGTAGACCCTGCCCGGCCATTTCCAGCCGCAAGTCATGCACCTGCGCACTGGGGACGAGGATCGTCGTTCCGCCGTTCGTCGTCTCATAGGGCACTTTGGCGTCCTTCAGCTTGTCGATGATGCCCGACGCATCGTCTACAGCCAAATTGGCAAAAAGCACCTGCATGTCCGGCTGTTGTGTCCAGAGCGTGACTGCCACCAGACCGGCAATGGATCCGGCCAACGCGAGCAGAATGATGAAGCGTTGATTGATCGTGAACTGGCTGAATTTTGAGAACATGGGCGGTGAAATCCTTTATGGGTGAGATCCGCGCGCAGACCGATCGCTATATCTGCATCCGCTGGATTTCCTCGTAGGCCGTCACGAGCTTGTTTCGCACCTGCATCATGAGCTGAAAGGATGCATCAGCCTGTTGCATCGCCACCATGGTTTGATGAATGTTGGTACTCTGACCTGTCACCAAGGACTCGACGGCCTGACTGGCCCCTGCTTGCGCATCGTTGATATGCCCGATGGCTTCTTTCAACGACCCTAAAAAGTTTGCCCCTCCGGCTTCACCGGTCTGCCCGGCTTGCTGGAGATCGGGCGTCTCAATCGGCCGGATCAGATTGGATCCCGCAATGCGCAGATCGGACATGGCTACCTCCCGATTTCCAGGGCGCGATTCCACATCGTGCGAGTCGCATTGACGGCCTGCACATTGGCCTCATAGGCTCGCGACGCGCCGATCATATTGACCATCTCTTCCATGACGTTCACATTGGGCATCGTGACGAATCCCTTCTTGTCGGCATCGGGATGGCGAGGGTCATACACCGTCTGCCCGGGTTTCTGGTCTTCGATGACCCGGGCGACTTTCACTCCATCCAATGCATGCCGGCCGGCCCCTTTCGACACTTGTGTGAATGCCTTCTGGAAGGCTGATGATACAGGCGCCGCTTGAAACACCACATCACGGCGGCGATAGGGGCCCCCGCTGCTGGTTTTGGTGGATTGCGCGTTCGCCAGGTTGCTGGCGATCACATTCAGCCGGTGCCGTTGCGCATCGAGCGCAGATACCGAGACGGCGAGACTATCTGTTAAATCCATCACACACCTCTTTCTGGTTCGCCCGTGACCCGAGGAATCGCATCAGTGTGCTGTAGGAACGGCTACCGTCCCTCGCGAATGGCGTTCAGGAGACCTTTGAATTTCATGCTGATCATGGTGGCCGCCGTGTTGTACTGCTGCGCGTTATCCGACATCTTGGCCATTTCCAGTTCGATGTTGACCGAATTGGCATCCAACGGCAGATCGCCGGCAGGAACTTCTTCGATGCGACCCTGCACCCGTTGAAGGCCGTTGCCCTTCGGGCCGATGTGGTTGTGATGGGTCGAAACCAAGGTGATGGGAAGTTTGCCCTGCTGCGCGTTGGCCAGCGCCTGACCAAAGTTCAAGTCGGTTGCGCGATACTTAGGCGTTTCTTCGTTAGCAATATTGGCCGCGATCACCTGCTGGCGGGCGCCGCGCAAGTCCAACGAACGTTCGAGCAGCTGCATGGTCCTGTCAAAAATGGTCATGGTCAACACTCCGTAGAAAGTTCTGCCGTAAACGGTGCAATCTGTGTACCCGGTTTGCTGCGGACTTCCCCTGGGCCCGCCCGACGTAGTTTGGTGACGCAGCACCGACGACACCCGGCAATATCGGCCCTCGGGGAAAAAAATGCCTAGCACGGCTCAGAGAGCCTCAGGGTTTCTCCGCTTCTACCTGATATCCTAGATCACGATATTCCCGTAATTTATTTCGCAACGTACGAATACTTATGCCTAACTCCTTGGCGGCATGGGTACGATTGTCTTTTACCCGAGCCAGAGTCTTGAAGATCAGGTCCCGCTCCATTTCCCACAGCGACCCGTGAGCGGACGGGGCCACGAGTGCCTCTACCGTTTCGATCGGCTGTACAGGAACCGTTCCATCCCCCGGCATCAAGTGATCGACGTCAACCGCGTTTCCGGTTGTCACTAAAATGGCGCGCTCCATGACATTTTCCAATTCGCGCACGTTGCCCTTCCATGCACGCTGTTGGAGATCGGCGATGGCCCGTTCGGACAACGTCGGCACGGTCAGGCCGTTGCGTTGCGCCGACGAACGGAGAAAATGCCTGGCGAGGAGCGGAATGTCGCCCGGTCGTTCGCGGAGCGGAGGCACCGTGACGGGAAACACATTCAAGCGATAGAACAGATCCTCGCGAAAGCGCCCTTGTGTCACCTCGTGGTAGAGCGAACGATTCGTCGTGGCGATCACCCGGATGTTGACCGGAACCGGGTCGCGCCCCCCGATGCGATCGACTTCCCTCTCCTGCAGAACCCGCAGCAGTTTCGATTGTAGGCCCAGATTCATTTCGCTGATTTCATCGAGAAACAGCGTTCCGGTATGAGCCATTTCAAACTTGCCCAGTTTTTTCTGAATCGCACCGGTAAATGCTCCGCGCTCATGACCGAACAACTCGCTCTCCAGCAGACTGTCCGGAAGAGCGGCGCAATTCAGGGCGACAAACGGACGATGGGCGCGGGGGCTTCTCGCATGGATATAGCGTGCCAACAACTCTTTTCCCGTGCCGCTTTCACCGCTGATCAGCACGGTGGCCTGGCTGGCCGCAACGCCTTCGAGGGTCGTAAGCAGACGAATCATGCCGGGATCCTGCGTCAGGATCGCGCGCGCTTCGAGCGTTGCAGGGGCATCGTGCTCATCCGGCTCTGTACTGGCTTGCAGATTGAGGATGACGCGTTCAAGTAGGTCGGTGGAGAACGGTTTTAAAATATAATCATTCGCGCCATATTTCATGGCTTCCACCGCCGTCTCGACGGTCCCGTAAGCGGTCATGAGAATGATGAACGTATTGGGAGCTTTTTGTTTCAACGCTTTGACGAGTTCCAGCCCATTCAGGCGAGGCATTTTCAAGTCGGTGACCACCAACCAGGGCTTCAACCGTTCTACCTGCTCGATCGCATCCGCTCCGTCGATGGCACCACGCACTTGATACCCCATTCGACGCACGGTTTCCGACAAGGCCGTTCGCATCGAAGGTTCATCATCGACGATCAATACGATTCGGGCCTCTTCGGCAGCTGCTGAAGGTCCCTGCAAAGCTGGTTGCGCGCTCATTCGTACCTCTTTTCTTCTGTTATGCTCACCATCTGACGTGAAGCCTCTGACGAGCCCGACATGCTCACGCGTGAAGCAGGCGTCGACGGAGTCTGCACCGGCCCTCGCGGCAGAGTGATCAGAAACGAGGTGCCATGTCCCGGACTACTTTCCACATCGATGCGTCCATGATGGGCTTCGACCAACGCGTGCACGATGGCGAGTCCCAAACCAGTTCCCTGATCTTTCGTGGTAAAAAACGGATCAAAGACCCGCGATTGCAGTTCCGCGGGAATGCCCATTCCGGTGTCGCTCACCGTGAGTTGGATGGCCGGCGATTCCTGAAGTTGAGGTGGGGCTGGACAGGCAGCCAGGGTAAGAGTTCCACCCTCCGGCATGGCCTGAACGGCATTCAACACCAGATTTAAGAGCACCTGCTTCATTTTCGCGCCGTCGCACCAGAGCTGAGGCACGAGCGGGTGCACCTGACACCGGACCTCGACAGAGTCCGGCGGGATGGCGTGAATCGCCAGTGTCAGAACTTCCCGGATAAGGAGTTCCGTCTCATGCCATCCAAGCCGAGAACAGTCAGGTCTGGTATAGACGAGCAGGTTGGACAGAAGCCGATCCATGGATTGAACGGCCATGGAAATATGCTCCGCATAACTCCGGAGTTGAGGCTGGTCCCGGAGATCTTTTCGCAACATCGACGCGAACAACTCCACGCTCCCCAAGGGATTCCGAATCTCGTGCGCGATGCTGCCTACCATCTGCCCCATGGCTTCCAGGCGATTGCGCCGCTGCAAACGATCCTCGAGCTGGCGAACCCGTGTGACGTCATGAATCAACACGAGCTTCCCCGTCAGATTCCCCGTCTCGTCGGTCAGATCGGTCTGTGACAGGGCGATGGTGACGCCGCTCGGAAGCACCAGGGGGTATTCACCATGGTCCTTACGGATCTCTTCCAACACGGCACTGGCTCGACGTCCTCGCAGTTCAGCCTGGGGCACGCCCAATAGCTGCTCCGTAGAGTGATTGCACCGCACCACTACATCCTGCGAATCCGCCACGATGACGCCGGTATCCAATGATTCTAGGACCGCCGTCACATGGGCACGCATGTCCTCGGTTTCACGAAGATGTTCGCGCAGACTGGCATTCGTTTGTGCGAGTTCCAGATCCATCTGCTGCAGGCGAGTCGTTAACGCGTCATACGACTGCTGCAAGACGGTTGCGGCCTGATCGAAATCTCGAAACGCGCGCGTCAGCAAATCATTATTGGACGTTTCTCGCGCCTGACTAGTCACGGTTTTTTTCCTCGTTTGTCGGCCGGAGGTTCCGGCAATTCAGTTTCCAGCATGGCGGCCATGCGGCGAACGAGACTGTCGGGATTGACACTGAGGGCGCGTAGACCGCTTCGGGCAAAATCTTCACGTTTCGTTTCGCGTGCCAGCTGAACCATCTGCAACTGCGCCCAGGCTTCCTGCTCCGGCTCGAGCCCTGCGACAACCGCTTCTTTGTACATGGCCAACGCCGGCGCCGGGCGATTCAAGCGAGCCAGCACATCGGCATGCCGCAGCAGGTCTGCGGCGGGAAGTTCATGACCTGCTTTCAAGAGGCTGTCATAGATACCGGCCGCCTCAGCGTCATGTTTGGCCTGAGCCAACACTCCAGCAAGTTTCAGCTGCACCATGCTGCGGTCATGGTGCCGTGGATTGTGAACCAGCCATTGCTTTCCGAGCTTCAGCAGGGCGGCGAGATTGCCTTCGCCCTCAAACGAGGTCAGGATTCCACGCAAGGCGTCTCCGGAAAACCGGCCGGTCGGAAATTCTAGCCGGTACCGCTCAAACACCGCCCTGGCTGCCCGCATATCTTTTTGGTCCAGGTAGCTGTAGGCCAGTCCCATCAACGCGTTTTCATGAAACTTCTCTGCTTTAGGGTCGCGAACCAGGGATTGAAACAACCGAGCAGATTCCACGGGAAACCCCAGGCGACGATGCGCTTCTGCGGTCTTCAGCAGCAGATCTGTGCCGGCATACCACCGGTCGGCAAACGGTCCATGCCGATGGAAAATGTTGATCACCTCAAAATCATCCTCTGCCTGCAGGGCTGCCTCAAGTTTCGGACGAAGGAAGCGGACCAACTGCGCGCCGCTTTTTTCCGGCCACGGATCGTTTTCAAACTTCCCTGCGCGCAGCACCGCCTGTTCGTAGGCCCGTAAGGCATCCTCTGGTTTCCCCGCCCTATCCAGGGTTTCTCCGAGATGAAACAGGGCCTCGCTGCCGACCATGGAACCTTCATAATCCTTGGCGCTCTGTTCGAACACCCGGCGAGGACTGAGCATCTCCCCCGGCTTCAGTGGAATATTCGCCAGGTGTGCCGCGATGGTGTGTCGGAGATTGACCTCTTCTCCCTCGGGATCCAGATGTTCCTGTACATCGGCATACCGAAGCCTGGCCTTGGCAGCATCAGGCGCATCAGGATATTGTGTTAGTAGCGCTGCGTAGAAGATGCTCGACTCAGACCAACGCCCCGCCTCCTTGTAACTATCGGCGAGGTAGGTCAGCACGAACGGCGTTTCAGGCCTGCTTGGATACAGATTATAAAAATGTAGCAACTGTTCTCGCATGACCGGCCCTCGTTTGGATTCCCCAGCGGTATCGGCATATCGCAGCAGCGCAACGGCATCGCTCCGAAGCGCGGCCGGCCACCGGCTGGAGATACTTTCGTAGAGCGCATCGGCATCCTTCAGCCGACCCAGCCGGTAGAGACTGTGGGCTTCGCCCAGGGAGGCAGATACCAGCAGCGTGGGATCGACAGTGCGTTTCAACACATGATCGAAGGTCTGCGTGCTCTCTTTCCAATTCTTAAATCCGCGCTGAACATAGCCCAAACCGAGCATGGCCCGGTTCGCGTCAAAAGAGTCGCGTTCCGAGAGAGAAAGAGCATGCTGATAGGCAATCTGCGCTTCCTGGAACCACCCTTCGACGCGATACACATCGCCGATACGCCAGGCCGCCCGCTTGGCATTCGTCGATTGGGGATTCTCGCGCATCACCGTTTTATATTGATCGATGATGTTCAGCGGCCGGACTTCAGGGTCGTGACTCTGGAGGGTACTTTCGATCAGAAACGCCTGGATTGATGATTTGAGCGGCGATTCGGGATGATCCCGAAGCATATTGCTGAAATGCAGGCGTGCCTCGAGGTATTGCCCGTGATTGTACAGCCGCACACCTTGTTCGAACGGCTTCCACTCCGCGCTTTCCGTGAGTCGTTCGAACCGAGGGCCTGGATCGGGCAATACGCCACGCACGAGTTCCGACGGTTCCGGCATCATGGCCGGTAGCTCTTGCCGCATCGTGGACAAGCCGTCCGCAGCCACGGCAGGGCCGGTGCTCAAGAATAGGAGGCAACTCAAACAGTAGCCTGTGCAGATGCGGGTATAGCGTGATGTGGCAGGTAAAATTCGCACAGGAGGCGAATCAGCAAGTCCTGTGCCCCTATGGGGATTCAGTAACTCGGTGCATCACTTGATGATTTAGGAATACTGACGAGAAAAACTGAGCTGGGTGTCAGAAAGACCAACGTCCGCGATCAGGGAGGGGTCAAGAAATTGACAGGATGAGAGGAATGGAGATCAGTTAATTTTGAATGGAGTATCCATGACTTTTCGGATCAAAACCTTTTCGTTTTAATTTTTCTACAAGTGTCGTCCGATTGACCTGAAGCAGCTGAGCTGCCCGGCTGGTTATGCCGTTGGCTTTTCGCAAGGCTTCCCCGATAAGACGGTTTTCGTAATGTTCGAGTTCCTTCGTCAAATTGATGCCATCCTCGGAGAAGCGAATAAACTGCTCGGGAGCCTCGGCCGTCTTGCCTGCGCCCATCTTCAAAGAACGTTCCGGGAGATCGGCCAGAGTGATCATCCCCCTCTTTTTCAACACGCACAGACGCTCAATCATGTTTTCTAGTTCCCGGATATTTCCCGGCCATTCCTCTTCGGTCATGCGAACCAATGCGTCGGGCTCCATGCCGAGAATCTCCGTCCGGCGCAATTGATTGAATTGAGCAATAAAATGGTTGACCAAGAGCGGAATATCACTGCGGCGTTCCCGTAATGGAGGAATGTGAATGGGAATGACATGCAATCGATAATACAGATCCTGTCGGAATCGACGCTCCTGAACCGCTTGCGCCAAATCCTGATTGGTGGCGGCAATAATACGCACATCCACGTTAATCGTCCTGGTTCCACCGACTCGTTCGAAGCATCGCTCTTGTAACACGCGCAACAGCTTCACCTGCAATGGCAAGCTCATCTCGCCGACTTCGTCTAAAAAGATGGTTCCACCATGAGCCAGTTCAAATCGGCCAAGCCTGGTGTGCGCGGCTCCTGTAAAAGCCCCTTTTTCATGTCCGAACAGTTCCGACTCTAAGAGCGTTTCCGGAATCGCCCCGCAATTGACGGGCACCAGTGGGCGGTCTCGGCGCATACTATTGAAATGCAACATGCGCGCAATCAGTTCTTTGCCCGTTCCGCTCTCCCCTTCAATCAAAACCGTACTGTCGCTATCAGCCACCTTCTCGACGAAATCCAGCACCATCCGCATCGGCGCACTCGTGCCCACCAAATGCTCAAGACGGTATTGGTCCCGTACCGCTTTTCGTAGAAGGTGGTTTTCCTGCTTAAGCTTGTAGACGTCCAACGCTTTTCGCACCACCACCGCAACCGTGTCGGGCTCAAAGGGTTTAGTGATGAAGTCGAAGGCTCCGGCCTTCATCGCTCGCACGGCATAATCAACGGTCCCATATCCGGTCATGACAATCGCAATAACCTTGGAGTCGATCTTTGAGATTCTGTCGATCGTCTCCAGTCCATCGATCCCCGGCATTTGAAGATCAGTCAAAACGACGTGTACCGGTTGGTCCTTCGCCGCTTCCACTCCGTCGAGGCCGCTCGACATGACCGTCACCTGATGGCCTTCACTCGTGAGCGTTTCCGCCAGGAGCTGGCGGACAGCTGGATCATCGTCGATCACGAGAATGTGTGACTGGCTCATATGGGAGACTCCTCTCTGCAAGACTGCGACCTGGGGGATAGTGTAGTAGAAGACGTCTATGAATCGAAACGAAATATGTGGCTCTTGGGATAGACATATGCTGAATCAGCTTATTGGGAATTGAGACTTTATTCAAGTAAAAGTAAGGACTTTCGGGAAAATTGCGCAGGACATCGCAAGACTTATGGTGCAGAAAATGAGCAACGGCCTGACCGCCTCCATTCGCAGCTTGACAGGCATGACGAAGAATTGTAGGGTTCCCGTTCTGCTCGATATCCTCGACTCTATCGATAACGAATCTTGCGAGCTGGCGTAGCTCAATTGGCAGAGCAGCGGTTTTGTAAACCGCCGGTTGGG
>CAZKVY010000084.1:0-15984 GCA_964556305.1 uncultured Nitrospira sp.
ATATCCGGTCGAGGAGCCCATTGCGTAGAAGCGAATGCGTAGAGAAACAACGCCAGGGTGAGCCATCCGATAGCCGGGTATCCGGCAAAAATCGAGAATCCCCTCCTGACGCCTTGAATGACCAAGGCGAGTAGGAGCAGCCCTCCTATCAAAAAATTCGTTGCCGTGTGGTGTTGCGCGAAGAACGTGGTGGTGGCTTGACCCCACTGCTCTAATCCAAACATACAGAGCACCCCTGCGAGCGCCACTGCTGGGTATCTCCAAAGCGCGATGAAGAGGCCACCTGCTATGGCGGCATATGCAGAAAGTCCGATCATGCCATAGACCTTTAGGTTCGCCCCGATCCTCTATGCACCAATCTGATGATCTCCGTCAGGCTGTCCCTCAAAAACAGCCTTGTCATGCCCACATAGATCCCCACATACATCAGCACCAAACCCGCCGCCTGCCATAGGCTTGAGCTATCGGCTGCCACAAGGTGTGTCAGCAGTGAGGTGGCCAGGAGCGACAGAATTCCTAGCATGAATGCATACAGCATCGGACCGAAGGCGGCGCCCATCCGCCCACCGATCCGTCGGGTGATGAATCCGCAAAAGAACATCCCAAATACAAAATTGTATACACTCACGACACCCGCTATTGACGTTACTCCTCCCAGCCACGCCCCGAACCCACCGGCGAGGACGGTGCCGACGCCGTCAGCTAGAAGTAGCGCCGAGACGAGTCGCCACTCTCCCCGTCCTTCCATGAGCGACCGACCCAGCGGCATTACCATTTTGATCGGCAAACTCAGGGCCAGCAATTGGACAACGGGGATGGCACTGTCCCACTTCCCCCCCCACAGGCCATGGACGAGGGCGCCCGCACAGATGAACATGGCGAAACAAATCAGGGTCGCCCCGACCGTGAGCGTTCGTACCGCTTTGAAAAAGGCGATTTTTTGACGTTCCTGATCATGATCGAGGCGGGAAAACGCAGGCATCATTACGGCTTCGACACCATTGGTAAATAGAAGGGCTATGGAGAACGTCAATTGAAACCCGAAGTAATACACACCGAGTGTTTCCTTCGACTGCAGGAGGCTGATTGCCAGGTAATCGCCGTTGATCGCCAAGATGCCCGCCAAGGTTGTCAACATGATCCACCGGCTGTCACGAAGCACCACTCTCATCTGTTGCCACGTCAATGGGACGTCAGCTGGCCATTTGCCTACCAAGTACCAACCGCCAAGAGTTTCAAACAAAGCAATGACGAGGAGCGGCAGCACGAAACTGAGTGGCCCCAGTCCAATTAGAGCAAAGGCGGCCATGGAACCATGGCGTAGGATGGCCGACCATATGTTCAACTGAGTGAGTTTTTGAAAACTGAGGTCGGAAGAAAGTTTCGCCTGAAACACCATGCTGGCCGTGCTGAGAGGAAGCGAGAGTGCGATGATCCACAGCATCAGGGTGAGTTCAGGACTGTCATAGAGAGCAGAAAGTGCCGGAGCGGCCAGAGCAAGCAGTAGAAAGCCGAACCCGTTAAAAATCAGCGCAATCTTAAAAAAGACTGTCGCACATTCCTCGTACTTGCTGGTTTGCTGGATCAGTAATCTTTGTGTCCCACCGTTTCGCAGCGCCAGGATAATTGTGGACCAGGAAATCGCGATGGCAAAGAGGGCGAAATCCTCTTTGCTCAGAACCCACCCGAGAACCAGTTGTGCAGCGAGGCTGGCAGATTTGCTCGCTAAGGTGCCGAATGTTGCCCACAGCATGCCGGTCGTGACAACGCTTCGCATCGATGGAGAAGAGCAACCGGCCAGAGGAGTAGATCTTGAATGAATCATATCCAGCATGACTGACCACCAGGGGGTGGCATTATGCGATGTCGGGGGAGAAGGCGATACGCTTACCAAGTCATTCCGTAAGAGGCGAGAACACAACTTCTCGGATATCTTCTTGATGCTGGCGGTACCACCTTACAGTATCCTTGATCCCATCTTGGAGTTTCTTTTTCGCTTCAAATCCAAAGTATCGTTTTGCCCTGCTCACGTCCAGGCATCGGCGCGGTTGCCCATTAGGTTTCGTGGCATCCCAGACCAATTCCCCGGTAAAACCGGTTTCTTCAGCTATCCGTTTGGCTAGTGTTCGGATCGAGATCTCTTCGCCCGTGCCGATGTTCACCGGCTCGCTGCCGTTGTAATGTTCTGCAGCGAGGAGAATGGCCCGTGCTGCGTCATCCACATAAAGAAATTCTCGTGAGGACGAGCCGTCTCCCCATAGGACGACTTGTCCGTCACCTCGCGTCTGCGCCTCCACACACTTGCGAATGAGGGCTGGAATGACGTGCGAGGTCTGCATGTCGAAGTTATCGCCAGGACCATAGAGGTTCACGGGGAAGAGCACGATCGCGTTGAACCCGTATTGTTGGCGATAGGCTTGAGCTTGCACTAACAGCATTTTCTTCGCGAGGCCATAGGGAGCATTGGTTTCTTCCGGGTATCCAGACCACAGGTCGTCCTCACGAAAGGGAACGGGTGTGAATTTTGGATAGGCGCAGATGGTGGCCAGGGCGACAAACTTCTCCAATCCTCGCTGCCGCCCAATTTCCATTAACTGGGTCCCCATCATAAGGTTGTCGTAGAAAAACCGGCCTGCATTGGCTTGATTTGCGCCGATGCCACCGACGCGCGCCGCCAAGTGCAATACGATGTCCGGTGCAGCTTCATCATAGAGTCGCTCCACGGCTTCCATCTGTACGAGGTCATAATCCACGCTTCTGGGAACCCAAATATTTCGGCAACCCTGCTGTCGAAGCTGTGCAATGACGACTGAGCCCAGGAACCCGGCCCCTCCAGTCACAACGACCCGTCTTTCGCTCCAGAAGCTCATGCGAATGTGGCTTTCTTCGTGCCCTCCAGTGTCTGACGCTCGGCACGCAGATCCGACTCGACCATCATCGTCACGAGTTCTTCAAATGACACCTTCGGTTCCCATCCCAATGTGCGTTTGGCTTTGGAGGCATCGCCGATCAGCAGATCGACTTCGGTCGGGCGATAGTAGCGGGGATCTATTTTGACGTACTGCTTCCAGTCCAGCTTGAGGTAGCCGAATGCACGGTCAAGGAATTCCTTGACCGTATGCGTCTCGCCCGTGGCGATTACATAGTCGTCCGGCTTATCAGCCTGTAGCATCATCCACATGGCTTGGACATAGTCACCAGCGAAGCCCCAATCACGCTTGGCGTCGAGATTGCCTAGATACAATTCGTGCTGCACCCCCAACTTGATTCGGGCCGCGGCTCGAGTGATCTTGCGGGTCACGAACGTCTCCCCACGTCGTGGAGACTCATGATTGAAGAGAATGCCACTGCAAGCAAAGAGATCGTAGGCCTCACGATAATTGACCGTGATCCAGTGGGCATAAACTTTCGCAGCACCATAGGGACTGCGCGGGTAAAATGGCGTGTTTTCCCGCTGTGGAATTTGTTGCACCTTGCCGAACATTTCGCTGGAGGAGGCCTGGTAAAACTTAGGCCTGATTCCAGACTCTCTGATGGCCTCCAGGAGACGAACGGTCCCGAGTGCGGTAACTTCCGCCGTGTATTCCGGCACGTCAAAGCTGACGCGCACATGGCTTTGTGCGCCCAGGTTGTAAATTTCATCCGGTTGAATCGTCCGCAAAATACGATTGAGGGAACTGGCGTCGTTCAGGTCTCCGTAGACGAGCCGTAAGCGGGCTTCCGGAACGTGCGGGTCTTGATATATGCCATCGATGCGAGCTGTGTTTAACGAGCTGGAGCGACGGACAATCCCATGAACCTCGTAGCCTTTGGTCAGCAGCAGTTCTGCCAGATACGATCCGTCCTGCCCGCTGATACCTGTGATCAGTGCTTTTTTCAATGCCTTGCACTCCCGTTTTGGAAAAAACAATTTGCGCACATGAGTCAGGCAACGCTGCCGCATGTGTATATAAAGAGCCTGATCCTTAACACAAAGTAGCTACGTAGTGTTAGTGCCGTATGTCCACGACTGATAAACCATACGTCATGTGTCGCATTCTGACGCAGCATCTCTGTCCACATGTAGGATTCTGTCGCAAATCTGGACGCGCGGATACGTGGTTTTTCGGCATTGACCTCGGCCTTCTGCGACTGTACTGTGCCTTCAACGAGGTTGCATCTGACCAAGGCTGAATGGACGGAGTCTTGGTCAGGATTTTTTCGCCCATTTTGTTATGGCTGATCATTGCGCGTAACACTGTCATTCAACCCCAATGCCCTTCCTCAACGCCTCGTCTCATCGGTGAAGGCTCTCGCTGCGCCAAGACGCTTGGAATGGTGGAGCCAGGCGAGAGAACGGGCGGTCTTTTCGCTCCTACATTTGCGCCAGGGGCTCGGTCGGGGGTCGCTCCATCGACTGTTCACTGCGGAGGATGTCGCGAACTACTCGTTCTGCACCAGTCCGTCACCGATACTGCCGCCGCTGCCCTGGCAACTTCCGGCGGACGGTGGGCAGTTGGACGATTTACTCAAAGGCGTGGTGACGGTCTTTGGGTATTCATGGACCTGGAACTCAGATGGTTCCTGCTGGCATAGAGCGCCGGATACGGGCTCACTGTGGCCGCGCCGGTTTTTCGCCGACATCCCGTTTCACGCTGGTAATCCCTGCGGCGATATCCGCATAGCCTGGGAACCTTCACGCCTTCAGCATCTGGTGCTCTTAACGATGCTGGCCCAACAGGCTGAACCGACCATACGCAGCAACGCCGTGGCAGCGGTGGAAGCCCAACTTGTCTCCTGGGTTGAGGCGAACCCGTTGTTGACCGGCATCCACTATATCGCTCCGAGGGAATGCGCGCTTCGACTCTTGGCGGTGTGTCATGCGGTGGACGCACTCCGTCCGTTGGATTCAGGTTCTCTGCGGTTGTGGCCTGCGGTCCTGACCCTCATTTCCGGGCATGCGGAACTCATCAGAAAGCGCCTCTCGCTTCGCCTGACCACTCCGCATGACACATTAGCGGCGACAGTGGCGCTGATTTATGCGGGCAGTCTTTTCCCTGAAATGGAGATGGCTGAACGATGGCTGGCGTTTGGGCATTATCTCTTGGAAGCAGAGACTCCTCAGCACATCAGTCATGACGGCGGCAGTCAGGAGCAGGGGCTGGGATACCTTCAGTTTTGCACGGATCTCTATGGGATGGCCTTGGCGCTCCTTGATCATCGGCAGATGCCCGTTCCGGAAAAAATCCGCCAGGTCTTCACGCGTAGCCGCGATTTTCTTCATGAGTTTCGCAATTCTACGGACGGGACCCTGCCCTTCATTGGGGAAGGCGAGGATGAGCATGCGCTTTCTCCCGCCATGCATTTTGTTCACCCCACTAAGCCGCACTCTCCGGGGCTGACCACATTTCACCTCGCCGGATATTCGATTATTCGAGGCCGGGCGCTAGACAAGGCCATTTTCGATCATGGCGCGTTGGGGATGGCACCGCGGTACACGCATGGTCATGCGGATGCGCTGGCTTTATGCCTTCAGGTAGGATCGCGTGATGTGTTGATCGACCCTGGGACCTATACCCTCACCGGTCATGAAGAGTGGCGAAAGTATTTTAGGAGCACCCGCGCCCACAATACGGTGACCATCGATGGGCTGGACCAGGCCGTGCAGGATGGCCCCCTGGCTTGGACCCTGCCCTTCGATACGCACCTGGTCTACAAAGATGAGACGCCAGAAGGAAAGATCACGGTGATCGCCCGGCATTACGGATATAAGAATCGATTAGGTGTGACCCATTTGCGCGGCGTGTCGTATGAGCCGCCCGGTTCCTGGATGATTTGGGACTGGCTCACAGGAACCGGTGAGCACCACGTCGAACTGAATTGGCATTTGGGATGCCAGCCGATTGCTGTGGATGGAGGTTATCGTTTGGAAGGGTGTACCCCATCCCTCCTCCTAACCGTTGAGGGTGGTACGAGTACTCTTTGTGAAGGCAGCGTGCAACCGGTTGGCGGATGGGCATCAAAACAATATGGTTCAAAACATCCGATTACGACATTGCGCGTCGAATACACCGGCGCGATACCCCATGAATTCATGACCCGGCTGCGCTTTGTGCCGTAATCGCTCCCGCGGTACGCTAGCCTGGCATTTTCGGCAAGCCGGTTTTCCTTGGGTCGGATTATCTGGGCCAGAAGTCGCAGCGCTAATCCTATCGCTGGCGGAGGAGTGTCTCGAGATGCTCTACGATCCGCACGGCAGTTTTCCCGTCCCAGAGGGGCGGAATGGCGCCTTTCTTCCACTGCCCTGCCATCAAGCGCTGCAGGGCCGGTGACAGCTTCGCCGGGTCGGTCCCGATCAGTTCATTGGTGCCGATCGTCACCGTCTCCGGTCGTTCGGTGTTGTCACGCAAGGTCAAGCAGGGCACGCCAAGCACGGTCGTTTCTTCCGTGATGCCGCCGGAATCGGTAATGACTCCGCGGGCATGCTTCACCAAATAATTGAACTCCAGGTATCCCAAGGGGTCCACATAGTGCATCGACGGGAGCGCTTGTCCGGCCTCACGCAGATTCTTGGCGGTTCGTGGATGCACCGGGAAGACCACCGGCAATCCTTCTGTGCCCTCGGCAATGGCCCGTAACAGTCCAAGCAATTGCTGCTCACCATCCACGTTTGCGGGACGATGCAAGGTGACGACGAAGTAGCGGCTCGGTTCCAGTGCAAGGGAACTCCAGCAAGCCGGAGGCCGCAACCGTACCGCATGTTTGAGGAGCGTGTCGATCATGGTATTGCCGACGAAAAAGATACGCTCGTCGGCGACGCCTGCGCGACGCAAATTCTCGTTGGCTGTTTCGCTGGTGGTAAAGAACCAATTGGTGATGGAATCGGTGACGACGCGATTGATTTCCTCCGGCATCGTCCAATCGTTCGAGCGGATGCCACCTTCCACGTGAGCCACGGGAATTCCCATCTTGCGGGCTACGATCGAACAGGCCATGGTTGAGGTCACGTCTCCGACGACCAGGCAGAGGTGGCTTTTCTCTTTGGCCAGGACCTTCTCGTAGTTCACCATGATCGCCGCCGTTTGTTCGGCCTGCGTGCCCGACCCGACTTCCAGATTAATGTCAGGATCAGGGATGCCCAACTCCTCAAAAAAGCTGCCCGACATGGCGCGGTCGTAGTGCTGCCCCGTATGGATGAGGCGAAAACGAAGGTGGCTGCCACGTGACCGTGCGGCATTCAACGCGTCGATGATCGGCGCAATTTTCATGAAATTCGGGCGTGCTCCGGCAATGAGATCGATGCGCGTCATGGCTTGGTTTCCTGTCATGCGGCTGAAAGTGGATGGTCGGTCAGTTCATTACATATCGAACCTTGGCCCGTCCGTCAACAGAAACGACGCGATGACGAATGAGGCGAGAACGTGGAAAGGCTTGTCACGAAGCGAGCGATGGGGGCCGCGGAACATCCACGGGGGTTTGGCAACGCAGAGTGGAAGAGGCAGGCGCTACTCTTTTTCCACCAGCCGCCACCCCTGCTTCTGGACGCAGCGTTCGGTCGCCTGGATAATCAAGAGTTGGATGCCCTGCTGCAGTTTGGGGTCACGCATGGTGTCGGCTTGACACTTATTATAGTCCAGGGTGAACTGATCCTTCGGCCGATTGGGATGGACCCATTCGGCGCTGCTACAACCACCCGACAAGGAACAGAGCAGGAGGAGAGGAACCAATCGTGTGAGACGAGTCATGAGGAGCCTCATATGTGAGCAGTCAGAAGGCAGTGGAATCAGCGAGGGGAAGATAAACCGGGAGAAGGAGGCGCGTCAAGCCACAGTAGCGAGGAAGCCCATCTCATGGTAAGGGCACGGAAAACGTCACCTCCGTCCCCCGTTCGTTGTAGGTTAGATCGGGGAAAAACGCCTTGGCGAGAAACCCACCGCGGCCGTTGGCATCACGACTGACAGAGGGTTGCTCGGTTGTGGTCAAAAAGCGGTTCCAGGCAAAACCTTTCCCCTCATCCGTAATGGCATACCGGAGGCGGCGGCGTTCTTTGTCGTACGAAGCCTGCACCACGACACGGCGCTTGGCAAACCGTGGATGGCGACGCCGCTCCGCGAGCAACGTCTCAAACCGATCGGTGTTCAACGCTTCGTGTTTCTCCTGATACAAGATTTCAAGACTGCCATGTTCCACGGCGTTGACGATGAGTTCAATGAGCGTGGTACGCAGGTGCAGGCGTTGCGTGTCAGGAAGCGTTAAGGCAGTCTGTTGAATCAACCAGGTCACACAGTCCTCGACATGATTGGGATTGGTGCCCAGAACCAGTCGGTAGTCCAGCTGTTGGATCCCCGGAACGGTTTCTATAGTAGAGGGAATCTGGTAAAGCGCCCGATCCAGCGCCAGGCCAAGTTCTTCCGCGGGCACCGGCTTTTGCAGATAGTCACTTCCCCCCGCGCGTACCACTTCCAGAATAGTACGAGCTTGCCCCGACTCTCCCGTCGCCATGACGACGGTTCTGGAAGAACGCATGCGGATTTCACGGATCAACTCGAGGCCGCCCAGGTCGGGTAAGAACAGATCGGTCATGAGCACATCGGGCACCGCCATATCGATCATCGCCAATGCCACGTGAGGATCTGGCGCGGTGATGACGGAGAGCCCACGGAGCTTCGCCTGTTCCATGACGAGGGCCCAAGCCTCGGCATATGGATCGACGACCAACATCGTTGGCGATGCGGTGTGACCAGTCATGAGGGAAATCCTTTTTCGATGATCTCAACCAACGCGGCAGTCAGTCGTTGGACCTCCGCACGAGCCCGTTCGGCCGCTGCAGGGAGGTCCTGCCCGACCGCTTTTCTGGCGGACTCCTCAAGGTGTGCGGCGGCGGCCACAGCCGGACGAGCACAAAATTCCATTGCCGATCCCTTCAGTTTGTGCGCCTCCTTGACCAACACAGGAAGATCCTGTGCGGCCAGCGCTGTCTGAAGGGCACCGAGTGCCTGTGCTGCGCGTTCGACAAACAGCCCAGCGAGGGTGAGAAACAGATCGTGGTCGCCGTCGAAGCGATCCAAGGCTGCGGCAAGATCCATGACCGGTTCCGAGTCCATTACAGTCTCTCCTTTTGAGACGTGGGGCTCTCCAGCATCTCCAGGCCGAGCAACGCCACGTCATCCGGAAAAACGTCTCCAGCCAACCATTGCCGTGCCGTGGCCATCGTATCGGCGATGCTTTGTCCAAGATTATGGCTGCGGTATGCCTCCAGCGTCGCTTGCAGGCGGGTTCGTCCCCAGAGTTCCCCTGTCGGCGACGGGGCTTCGTAGATGCCGTCGCTGAACAAATACAAACGATCTAAGGAGTGCAGCGGGGTATGCATGCTTTCAAACATGCTCTGAGGGTCGAATCCCAGGGGAAGACTGGCCATGGACAGCCATCGAGATCCGTTGCCGGCCGCCTGAAGAAATGCTCCGCTATGACCGGCGGTGGCGTAGGAGAGCATCCGTGAGGAGATGTCCAGACGTCCCACCCACAAGGTGAAATATTCGCCGTCCTGCGTCAGCGGAAACAGACGGTTCGCTTCAGTAATGATAGCGCCCGGGTCAAGACTGCCGACCGCTTTTGCCAGATTGTCTTCACGCAGAAAACTCATGAGTGCGACTGCCCGTAAGGCTGCGGCCACCCCGTGACCTGAGGCGTCCAGAATGTATAAACCAAGGGCATCGGCTCCCCAGGAACAGACTTGAAACAGGTCTCCGCCCAGGGTTAGGGACGGCTGGTAGGCCCATTGCATACCGACTCCTGCGGCCGGCATGCCAGGCAGGGGTAATTGGGCTCGTACGAAGTCCGCAGCCGATTGTAGCTCACTCTCCAGCTCTGCTTGTTTCGCGGACAGGAGACGGTGGGATCGATCGAGATCGTCGCGCGTGTGCTCGATTTGACGAACCAGTGCGCTCGACCGCAGGCTGGCTTGTACCCGCGCCAGGACTTCCTGCTTGCTTGCCGCTTTGCTCAGAAAGTCATCGGCGCCGCGCGAGAGACCTTCGGCGATCTGCTCGGGTCGGTCGTGTGCCGTCATGAGGACGACCTGGCTGGACTTCAACTCAGGATCTGCGCGAATCGCCTCGCAAACACTCGGACCGTCCATGCCCGGCATCATCCAATCAAGGATGACGAGGTCCGGCCGCTGGGCGCGGATGGCGGTCAAGCCGGCGTTCCCGTCTCCGGCCTCGATCACACGGTAGCCCAACCGTTTCAGCCGTCCGGCCATACCCGTCCGGGTGATCTCGTCGTCGTCGACCAGAAGAATGACCGGGGTCGCCTTTGCGGAGGTGTCACTGACGGATTGCGACTCGAGACGTCGTGCTGGTTCAGCCACGTGTAATGTTCCTGATACGTCCCCTATCCGGCTTTGCGCAAGCTACAGGCAGCCAGGGCCTCCTGCTCCGAATGGTAGACCGGCAGCAGTTGATGTAAGTTGGCCAGGGTAAGGATTTCTTTGACATAACTTTGGGGATTCAGGAGACCGATGGTCCCTTTGGCCACGCTCTGGCTCTGTGTGAGTAGCGCCAGTGTGCCGAGCGCCGAACTATCGAGAAACCGAACGCCTTGCATGTTCAAGATCAGGTGACGAGCACCGCTGGCCTTGCTCCGTTCCACCGACGCTTTGAACGTGGCTCGATTGGCATAGGTCAGTTCCCCCACCAAGTCGAGGATGACCGACTCCCCGATTCGCCGCTCAGTAATTTGCATGCCTGATTCCTTTCATCCTCAGAAACGAAACGGTCAGGCACTTTTCTTCGCCATGGACGGGACTGACGACTCGATCAGCGGAATAGTCTTGTGCAGGTTGGCGAGTTCGATGATCTGCCGCACGGTTGGCTGAGGATAGGCCAGGGTCAGCGTGCGTTTGTCGGCCTGCAATTGCCGATGGGAGATCATCAGCAGCCCCAGCGCGGCGCTATCGAGGAAGGCCACCTGCGACAGATCGATGACGATGTGTTCCATCGGGTCGACACTGACGGACTTCAACATTTCCTGAAACGGTTTCCGCTGGGTATAGGTAAAGTTGCCTTCCAGTTTCAAGGTCACTTTATGGTTGTGGACTTCGCTGGTAATTTTCATCGCAGGTCCTCTTCATGCAAATGGTGAACAATCAGGCACGGGTGACATGAGTCAAAATGGCGGCGGCGATGTCGCCAAGGGGACGAACGGCGTCGGCTGCCCCAAGCTTGATGGCTTCTTTCGGCATGCCGAACACCACGCATGTCGCTTCATCCTGGGCGATGGTATAGGCGCCGACTTCTTTCATGCGCAGCAGGCCTTTGGCCCCGTCTCCACCCATGCCGGTAAGGATGACGCCCACCGCGTTTCCTCCCGCATACTGTGCGACGGAGTCAAACATCACATCGACCGACGGACGATGACGATTGACCGGCTCATCCAGCTTGTCGAGTTCAGAGAGCTCCACTTCCACTTGCGGATGCGTAGCAAGCGCCTGTTTGAGATCCTCGCACAGCGTACCCACCTCGAAGATGGTCAGATCCCCAACCGCCTTGAGCGTCATACACCCGTTCCTTTCGAGAGGCGGTCGCTACCTCACATGGTTCTGTATCGGTTCCACGGAAGAAACCATTACACGCAATGATGTATACGTAGCTTTCTCATTGGGCAAACCAAGCTCGCAGACGTGACCCTTGGGCCCCCTATTCACAGGGCTGGAGGGCCCGCATTCGGAAGGAGCGAATCGAGCGTTTCCTCCGTCAGATTCTTCTCGAGGACAATAATTTCCACCCGTCGATTCTTCGTCCGACCTTCGGGGGTGTCGTTCGTGGCGATGGGTTTGGAGTCTGCAAAACCGGTGGCGGAAAGATGCGTAATCGGGATTTCATTCAGTTCTGAAAAAATTCTGACTACCATGACCGCTCGCATGGCCGAGAGTTCCCAATTGGAAGGAAACTGAGCCGTCCGGATCGGCACGTTGTCCGTATGGCCCAGTACGCGGACATGGCGATCCATTTCGATCAGGATCTGGGCCAGGGCTTTCAGGAATGGAAGTGCTTCGGGGCGAACGCGCGCTTCCCCGCTGCCGAAAAGAATGGATTCCGGCAGGGAGATCATGATGGTTCCGTTTCCGGTTTCTATGATTCTGATGTCAGGCATTTCCAACGCAAGCGAGGGATGAATCTTCTTGATTACCTCCTTCATGCGCCGAATAACGGGATCATTAGGGCTGGACATATCGGTATTGATCATCTTCGGTTTGGCATCGCCGACGGCGAAGGGCAACCGGCTTGAAGGCGTACTGTTTACTGGATTCAATGCCGCTTTGATGGAATCGCTGACCGTTCGATATTTCCCTTCGTTCACGGACGACACCGAATACATCACAACGAAAAAGGCGAACAACAAGGTAATGAAGTCCGCGTAGGACACCAACCAGCGTTCGTGATTTTCATGTTCTTCGTGTTTTTTCTTTGCCATGGCTCAACCCTTGCAGGTTATGCGTCAACCGGGCGGGCACAGGGTACGAACTCTGGTCTGGCGTCGACTGCAGAATGACGCGTCACTTTTTGTCATCCTTGGTGCGTTCGTGCGGAGGGAGGAAGCTCTCAAGTTTCTCTTGCAGGAGTCGTGGATTTTCGCCTTGAGCCAGACCGACAAGTCCCATGATCACCATCGTGCGTAGTCCGGCTTCTTCCTTGAGTTTGAACTTCATCTTATTGGCAATGGGGAGAAAGAACAGATTGGCAAGTCCGACCCCATACACGGTCGCCACGAACGCGACCGCGATACCGCCACCGAGTTTCGACGGATCGGCGAGATTTTCCATCACGTGAATCAAACCGAGCACGGCGCCGAGAATACCGACGGTCGGCGCATATCCGCCCGCGGCTTCCCAGACCTTCGCGGCATGAACGCCCTCTTCTTCATGATGCTCCACTTCGATCTCTAGGATTTCCTGGAGCAGTTTAGGATCAGTCCCGTCGACGATCAATTGGATACCCTTCTTGAAGAACGGGTCATGGAGATCTTTGAGTTTACCTTCCAGTGCGAGCAATCCCTGTTTACGTGCCACGTTGGCGAGGTCGAGAATCTGGGTGATCGTGCCCTTCACATCGTGCGGAGGGTTGGTGATCACCAGGGTGACGCCGGTCACCGCCTTGATGACGACGGACAGCGGATTCTGAACACAGCAGGCACCGAACGTTCCTCCGGCGACGATGATAAACGCCGTCAATTGGAGGATGGATCCAAGATGGCCTCCCTCGAGCGCTTGTCCCCCGATAATTGAGCCGAGGGCTACGACAATACCTAAGATTGTGGCGATATCCACAGCTCAGTTACCTCACTGCCGCGTCACAGTGTGGCGTCCACCATCTACCCAGAATGGTGGGCTTGCGCCCACGGGAAGCGCTTTGATAGCGTGCAACTGAATCACACGCGTCTTCCATGGAGGTGCTCTTGTGGGTCCTGCAGATGCCTTGATGCTCGATGCGAAACAGGCCATCCTCGATGAGCAACACCGAAAATTTCAGGTCTTGCAGAAGGAAGGCCGTTGGACCGAAGCCATGCAACAGTTTCATGTCACCCTTAACTGCGCGTCGGATGTTCTGGCAGAGTCGCTTCACTTGCTCGAACGGGCCCTCGACGCACGCAATCGCCGAGGACCCTCCCTGCCCGATGCTTCCGATCCTCACCAATCCTGACCCGCCGTCTCGCTTCCCTTGCAAAAGGCTGGCTATTACAGCCCATCCCGTTTGCTTAGGCCGCTTCCCGGGCCAACAGTAGACGGCTCAGATCCACCAGGATTAGCAACCGGTCATCGATCCGGCCGACTCCCTGCGTAAATTCTGCTCCAGCCATGGTGCCGACTGACGGAGGCGGCTCAATGGCGCTTCTCGGCACCCGCAAGACTTCTTCCACCGAATCCACGATCAACCCGACTAACCGCGCTTGCACCGACACGACCACGATTCGGGTCTGGGTGGTTTGCTGCGCGCCGGTGAGGCCGAAGAGTTTGCGAAGATCCAGAACGGGAATGATGCGGCCCCGTAAATTGATGACCCCTTCCACATAGGGCGGAGTCTTAGGCACTCGCGTCACTTCCACGATCCGGTTGATCTCCTGTACGCTCAAGACATCCACCGCGAACTCTTCGCTGCCGATCAGACAAATCACAAACTGCAGCAGATCATCGGCGGACTTCTCGACCAGACGCTCCGCAGAATGTTCTGCGGGCGTCTGGATGTGAGATTGCACTTGTTGTTCAGTCGCACTCATCCTGGGCTCCTTCTCGTGGTTGGCTGCTTATAGCTTGAATCCACCCACGATCCCCTGCAATTCGACCGCCAACTGGCTCAGGTCCTGACTGGCCTTCGCCGACTCATGCGCGCCGGACGAGGACTCTTTCGTGACCTTCGCCACATTTTCGATGTCGCTGGCAATCTGTTGTGTCGCAACCGATTGTTCTTCGGAGGCCACGGCAATCTGCCGGATCATATCGGCGCTTTCCGAAACCATCCGCACGATCTGGGAGAGGGCTTCGCCGGTCTTGTTGACCAGGTCCACACCCGCGGTGACTTTCTGCGTGCCCTGCTGCATCGAGTCGACGGCTCCCCGCGTATCCTGTTGGATCTGGCGGATCATATCGCCGATTTCCTTCGTGGCTTTGGTCGTCCGCTCTGCCAGTTTCCGGACTTCATCAGCCACGACTGCGAATCCACGACCCTGTTCGCCGGCCCGAGCTGCTTCGATCGCGGCGTTCAAGGCCAACAGGTTGGTCTGGTCGGCTATATCTTCGATCGTTCGAACGATTTCACCGATTTGATCGGACGATTTCCCAAGATCAGAGATGATGGTTGCGGAATTCGACACCGCCTCGGACAACTGCTGCATCCCGGAGATGGTGCTCGAGACCACCGTTCCACCTTCTTGCGCAGTCTTGACCGTATCTTGCGCCAGACTGGCTGCTTTTCCGGAATTCTGTGCAACCTGTCCGACAGTGGCGTTCATCTCTTCGACCGCCGCGGCGGTCTGTGACGCACGAGACGTCAGAGTATCGGTGCCCTTCGAGATCTCCTCGGCGGTGGCCGACAGCTCGACCGAAGCGGACGCGACCTTATCCGTCACGTGTGCCACTTTCTTGATCATGTGCTGCAACTTCTCGATGAATTCGTTGAAGTATTGGCCCATCTGCGCGATTTCATCATGGCCATCGGCCGGCACACGCTTGGTGAGATCACCTTCGCCCTTGGCGATGTCGCGGGAGATCTCGCTCATCTTGGCCATCGGCTGCAACACAATGTTGCGAAGCAGCATATACGTCACAACAAGAATAATGGCGACGATGGCGCCCATCAAGCCGCCCGTCTGCCACATTGAACGACTCGAAAGTGCAATCGCCTCCGTCATGGGCACCGACATGCTCAGCATGCCCAGTACATCACCGACCTGGTTGTTGGTATGACAGCTCAAACAGGCAGTTGAAGAGGCTTTATCCACCGTAGCACGGCGGAATGTGGGCACTCCGTTGATTTCGTCTCGACGTGCATAGGACTCGGCCCCGCTCATGATCGCCCGGATCGCCTCGTTCTCAAAGTTGTCTTTGGGAGTATTGGACGGATTCATCGGGTTTTGGCTGATGAGGCGGGCATTATACAGACCGGTGCGATTGGCCTCCTCGCCCATTTCACGGACGGCCGTTGCGGGGAACGGAATTGCATCGGCCATCCCTGCATGGTCCTTGACTACTTGGATTTCGTTAGCGGCTTTGGATTTCTTGATCTTCGCCACATAATTTTGGGTGATGTAGGCGCGGCTGATCATGATCTGAGTGGCAACGACATTGGCGCGGCCGGTAAGCAGCGTATCGATCTTGCTTTCTTCCTGCTGATAGAGAACCACCAACCCTAACGAGATAACAAGCAACGCTACCAATGATATTGATAAAACGAACTTGGGCCCGATCGACATATGCTTCATCATGCTCCCCATAACTCCTCCTCCTACCTC
>CAZKVY010000085.1:0-15449 GCA_964556305.1 uncultured Nitrospira sp.
GAGGCAGGAAAGACCGTGTCTTTCATGATGCCGGAGAAGATCTATATGACGCCGTTGCCGTTCTTGAATGGTGGCACGCACACCACCGGCAGCGGACTGAACTTCCGTGCAGCGCCGGTCGCGCAACGGTTGGCGACCAATCCCGATGTTTCTCAGGCCTTCAGCAGTCTTGTGCATGGTGATCCCTACACGCCGACCTTGCGGGCCTACGTCGGAGATACTATGGTGTTCCGTCTGTTGCACACCCTCATGAACGAGACGATGACTTGGACCCTGTCCGGGCATACGTTCTGGTCTGAGCGGTATGCTTCGGATGCGAATCGGAAGAATTCGATTCATATCGGTATTGCCGAGCGGTATGACCTTGTGGTTCCGGAAGCGGGTGGATCCCGGCACCAGGCCGGTGACTACATCCATTTCAACGGCCGGTCTTCGAAGTTCTCCGAAGGCGGTTGGGGAATCATCCGGGTTCTAGATAAGGAACAGGGGGATTTGAAGAAGTTGCCCGCGGGCTTCTCCATCAAAGGGGAGATTCCGAAGCCGTTGCCAGTGTGCCCCGCTGATGCTCCTGTGAAGCAGTTCAACGTGGTCGCGATGGATTACGCCGGCATGAAGTTCAATGCGAAGGCGCCTGAATCCATCGAAGTGGACTTCGAACGGCGGATCCTTATGACCAATCCTGACGCGAAGATTTACGCGTTGGAGGAGGATACGGCCAAAGTGGCGGGTGGAATGCATCCTATGCCGCTGACTCTTCGTGTGAATCTTGGCGACTGCGTCAAGGTGCATCTGAAGAATAAGATGAAGGAGAGCAAAGCCTCTTTCTCTGCAATCGGCCTGGCCTTCGATCCGAAGGATTCCATGGGCGCGAACGTGGGGAACAATCCCGGTGATCAAACGATCGCCCCGGGAGCGGAACGCGACTATACATATTATGCGGATCCGTTCAACGGAGAGACGACCTCGTTGGTGTGGGATTGGGGTAATGTGATGACCAATCCTCGCAACGGGCTGTTCGGTGCCGTCGTCGTCGGGCCCAAGGGATCGAAGTATCGTGATCCCAAGACCGGCGCGGACATTTCAAATAAAAATGCCTGGGCGGCCGATGTCATCATCGATCATTCGGTGCCGGGCAATGAACTGCGCGCCAATTATCGAGACGTGGCGTTGTTCTTCCAAGACGAAGACAACATTATTGGCACGAGTTTCATGCCCTACGTGCAGAACGTGGCGGGGTTGACCGGCGTCAATTACCGGTCGGAACCGTACAAGTTCCGAGAAGAGCAGGGCTGTTCTTTGGGGAAAGTGTTCCAGCCTTGCAAGGCGGACAAGCCCGAAGATCCTGCAACCCCACTCATTGAAGCGCATGCCGGTGATCCGGTGCGCATCCATGTATTAGGGGTCAGCAACGAACAGAATGGCATGTTCAGCGTCGAAAAGCATGAATGGCCGATCGAACCGTTCATGCGCGGAGCTGATCTGATTAGTGTGGTCGAATATTCAGGCTCCGAAGTGCTGGATGCATTCCTGCCCTCCGCGGGTGGTCCGTACCACCTGCCGGGCGACTATGTGTATAGCAACCAGCGATTGCCTTACTCGCAGTCTGGCCAGTGGGGCTATGTGCGAGTATTACCGTCTGGTGATACGAGGTTGCTCCCGCTGACCGGCGCCGGTGCCGGGGCGAAGAGTGCCGAAGTAGAGCAGCCGGCTGCGCACGCGATGCCTGTCGCGTCGAAGTAAGCTGGTCACATCTCACGTGCGGTGAGGAAGGGGGGGGGCCTGAAAGGGCTCCCCCCTTTTGTTATGAGATGGGGATTGTGTATGATCAGCTCAGTGCCTGAAATCATATCGACTGTGACTCTCTGACCAACCTGTCATCGTTGGAGGATTGATATATGCGAATGGCCGGACTTGCTCTCTTTACTGCGCTGTGCGTTTTCTCCTCTCAATCATGGGCTTATGAAGAAGTTACCGTCACGGATGGTGGCAGTATTACCGGTACGGTCACTATGACGGGGGGGAAACCGACCCCCAAAGGCTATAATCTGATCACGTTTCCAGATCCTGTGTATTGCGGTCGCATCTCAACCGGGACGGGTTGGAGAATTCTCGATGAGTTCTCCATGACCTCCGGAAATGGCTTGAAGGACGTAGTGGTCCTCCTGACGGACGCCAAGAAGGGCAAGCCGTTTAAGTTTGAACCGCTCACGATAGAAGCGCGTGACTGCCGGTTTCTCCCCTTTGTCACTGTCGTCAGAGACGGGTCCGAGGTAGTGGTCATGAACATGGACCCGGTCATGCACGACATTCAGGCCTACGAAACGTCCCAACTCGGACCACGCGTGCTGTTTAACACGCCGCTGCCCATGAATCCCCACCACAAGCGATTTGTCACGGCGGAAAGCCATGAGCATTTGGCTGGTGAGCCGGTCAAAGAGGAGATTCACATGACGAAGGGGCGGCGGATTTTTGTGATGCAATGCGGGTTTCACGCCTATATG
This sequence comes from uncultured Nitrospira sp., assembly GCA_964556305.1. Classification (GTDB taxonomy): domain Bacteria; phylum Nitrospirota; class Nitrospiria; order Nitrospirales; family Nitrospiraceae; genus Nitrospira_A. The sequence continues at coordinate 2,502 of CAZKVY010000085.1, forward strand.
GAGAGCTGGGGCCTGGCTGTTGAGAATCCCTATTACGCTTTGACGACTGACGGCGGCTCGTTCACGCTCACGGATGTGCCTGCCGGCGAATACACCCTCATGGCCTGGCATCCGGCTCTGGGAACCATGCTGCAGAAAAAAGTCATGGTCACGGAGAAGGGGATTTCTACGGTTGATTTCGCATTTGAAGCCCCGAAAGGGCGTCGTAGCGTCCACGAGATCGAGCACAATCCGCATTACGGACCGGAATCCCTCGGCAAGGTGGTGGACATCCGCCCGACCTTAGAAAGGCAGGTCCCGTAGCAGCGCGTGAATCACAGACAAGGAAGGTCATAATGCTGAATCGAACTCAGAAGATGCATTCCTTCGCAGCGGCTGTGTTGATGTGGGTGGGGCAGGTGGTGTCGCCGGTGAGTGCCTATGATGTGATCGACGTGCAGCACGGTGGCACAGTGGACGGGACGGTGACGCTGTCTGGAGCGATTCCCGATCCTAAAGCATTCAATCTTATCACCTTTCCAGACCCGACCTACTGTGGGCGGATCTCAAACGGGAAAGGATGGCGCCTGCTTCGCGACTTTATCGTCTCCTCGGAAGGAGGACTCAAGAACGCGATTGTCACGCTGGAAGGAGTTGAGTCGGGGAAGGCATTTGACATGTCCGTGCCGTTGATCGAAGCACGCGATTGCATGTTTCAGCCCTGGGTCACGATCGTGCGGAACGGGCACGCGGTGGAAGTGGTGAACATGGACCCGGTGATGCACGACATTCAGGGCTATGAAACCTCACCGGAGGCGGGGGCGCGGGTCTTATTCAATACGCCATTGATTCTCAATCATCAGCATCAGCGCGGCAATATGCGCGCGGTGCACAATCACGCCCCTGGCAAGTCACTCGTCGGACCGGTCTATTTGAATAAGGGCCGGCGGACGTTTTATATGCAATGCGGGTTTCACGCCTATATGGAAAGCTGGGCCATGGCCGTCAATAATCCCTACTATGCAGTGACGGACGACCAGGGTGCCTTCAGGCTCGAGAACGTGCCGCCGGGCACCTATCAACTGGTGGTGTGGCATCCTCAGGCAGGGCCTGGAGTCACGCGGACGATCACGATCGCCCCCGATGGCACCACGACCGAAAGAGTGGCGCTCCCGGCTCCAAAGGGAACTCGTACCGCATACAGAGTGATGGACAATCCCCGGTTTGGCCTGGAATCGCTCGGCCATCCCGTTGAGATTCAACCGTTGGTGGAGCATCAGCACTAATCGCAGCGGGGCGGGCTTCTGGCAATGGTTCCGGAGGGGATGCCTGTCGATAAGCCTCTGCCTGCTAGCTAGTGTTCCTGTTCTGGCGGAAGAGGTCTCCACCGGGCCCCGGTCCACACAGCCCGTTGAATTTTCCGCCTCCCTCGTTAAGCGGGTAGAGGGTCGTCGCTTCGAAGCACAAGTGTTTGCCAAGAGCGATCGCATTCGGTTGGAGTACAAGTATGCGATCAAGACCGAGCTGGGCTATTCCAGCATAGAAATACTTCGATTGGACAAACGAGAGTCCTGGTTTCTGCTAGCCCAACGCCGGCAAATTCTCTCGGTTCCTGTTAAACCCGAAGAAATCCTGCCGATTCAACCCACCCTGCCGGGAGAACAAAGCCGGACTCTGATAGGCGATGCCACCACTATCGGGCGAGCCTCTAAACTCTATGACGTCCGGGTGGATTACAATGGCCGGAATGAGCGCTTTTACGAATGGGTTGATGTGGAGACGGGGGTCGTCTTGAAATTGGTGAGTCAGGACCGGGATTGGGCGATCGAGTATCTTCGTTTCCGGCTCTCTCCCCAGCCGGATTATTATTTCGAAGCACCCACTGGGTATCAACATTGGGTTCCAAAATCGGGAACGCAAGAACGAGGATGAGCGTCAGTGGCACGACCAGGAAAGGGTTTCATGGCAGCGCAATACAATAGGTGCTGGATTCGGACCGTCAACGGGTGTCTGGCCGCGGCGATCTTATCGGGCCCGCTTGTCGGTCTCTGGCCGGTTCCCGCCATGGCAAGTTCAGTGAAGGAGGCGCAGGCCGCCTTCGACAAAAAGCAATACCAGGAAGCTTTGGACCTCATCGAACAGGTCACGAAAGACAAGGGCACTCAGCCGGAAACCAGGCGGCTGAAAGTTCGATCGTTGATTTTTCTCGGTAAGCCGAAAGACGCATTGGTCGAATACGAACGGCATGAGCAGGAATTGAAGCAGGAGGATCGGCTGCTGTTAAAGGAAGTGGCGCTGGGCTTCATCTATGTACTCGTGAAAGACATGCGTGAGCAGATGCGAGGCGCAGCCTACACAGCGTTAAAGGATGTGGATTCAGCGGAAACGATTCCCGCCTTGGAAGATGGGTTGAGCGATGGATCCGGACTGGTGCGTGCGCTGGCTGCGGAGGCCTTGGGGAAGCTCGACGCAGGACGGCGTTCGCCGAGACTGCGCAATGCCCTTGAGGATCAAGCGGGACTGGTGAAAGCGACGGTCATCAAAGTGTTGGGGAAAAGCGGAGATCGCTCTGTGATTCCACTCCTAGAAAAGGCCCTGAAAGATGAGCAGCCGGCTGTACGTCTCGCGGCGGCAGGAGCCCTCTACCTTACCGGCCAGACCGCGATGTGGGACACGATACAAAAGGCAGCTTCGGCGCCCAACCCGGAAGAGCGCGCCACGGCGTTAAGGATGGTGGGAGATTTGAAAGATGCGCGGGGGCTTTCGATTCTCCTGGCGGCTATGACCAATACCCAGCCGTCCGTGCGAGGAGCGGCAGCGTCGGCCTTGGGAGACCTCGGCAAGGTGCAGGGAATTCCCGCATTGGAAAAGGCACTCGAGGACAAGATTCCTGCAGTAAAAACTTCGGCGGCGATCAGCTTGGGTGAATTAGGAGTCAAAGAGTCGTTGGTGGCGTTGAGAAAATCCCTGGCAGATCCGAACCCGGTGGTTAAGGCCGCCGTCGTCTCGGCGCTGTTGCGGGTTGAGGAGCCTTTCGAGTCGGTCGCTCAAGCCTTGTACGAATTGGCACAAAACACTGATCCCGGCACTCGTTCTGCCGCGGGGAAAGCGGCGGGGCGAGCACGTGGGGCCAATACGCCAGCTGCGATTGAGTTTCTTGCCGGACTGCTGAAGGATCCCATTCCGCGGCCGCGTATTGCTGCGGCCCGCGCCCTTGGGCAAATCGGAGGGGCGGAGGTCTTGCCGATTTTGAAAGCCGCGTTGCATGACGAAGACGATGCCGTTCGAGCAACGGTGGGCGGGTCGATTGCGCGAATTCTGGGTCACGCGAAGTCCGCGTCTAATCACACAAAATCGTAAGGAGCCGGATTGGACGGATTTCAAGTTGACACTGTGCGTGAGATTCCAGTATAGAGAAATGTTCAGAGGCCTAAACGTAGTCCTCCTAGGGCTAAGTCACGAGCAAGTACGTCATATCTAGAGGGCACTGGTCACCAGCCCTTGTGATTGAGTGGTGACAGTGTAGTTGTTCGGTTTCGGTTAATGTTCATTACAAGGAGGCAGTGACATGAAGAAGGGTGCGATGAAAGTAGTATTCGGCGTTGCGGCCGCAGCATTTTTGGCTGCGCCCCTCGCTTCGTTTGCAGGAGGCACGATTTCTGGCAAAGTGACCTATGCCGGGAAAGCCGAGAAGAAGGAATTCTCCTTCGCCAAGTTTCCCAATCCTAAGTTTTGCCCGAAGAACCCAAACAAAGCCTTGGTCGAGGGGGACAAGCGGCTTATGCCGACTATTGAACTTGCCAAGGATGGCGGACTGAAGAATGCGATCGTGTCCGTGATCGATATCGAAGATCAGGCGTTCCAGGATGGTTTCAAGGGGACGGACGTGACTGCTGAGTTCTGCGAATTCTTGCCGTTTAACGGCGTGGTGGTGAACAACAAGAATTTCCGTGTTGAGAATAAAGATGCCGACCCTGATGATCCCAAGTCGGTTCTCGGCGTGTTGCACAACCCGCACAGCTTTGTCGTGAAGGGCTCCAGCTCCGCCACCGGGTTCAATATCGGTCTGGCGAAGAAGGGCGACAAGTTGGAAAAGCCGGTGACCTTCCGTGGCGGCGCCGAAAAGCAGGGCTTTTATCGTTTACAGTGTGACCAGCATGAGTTCATGCAGTCCTTCTTCCTGCCGGTCTGGAATCCGTACCACGCGGTGGTGAAGGATGACGGCTCATTTGAGATCCCGGGTGTGCCTGCGGGCAAGCACAAGGTGGTTGTTTGGCATCCGTTCGTTGGCAAGGGCAAGCTGAACGAATTCGACATCGAAGTGGCCGAGGGCGGAACGGCGACCTTGAAGGCTGACCTCAAGTAGTCTTCCCATTAGGCAGGATAATCTGCTGATGAAAGGGCAGTGGTTCTGTTCGAACCACTGCCCTTTTTGTTTGCGGGGTATCCGCAATCTCACGCCACGGCCCTCAAATAGACGCGCGATCTTCAAGGTCGTCCACTAGTAGCTGCTCGTCGGGGAACGCCCATTACTCCTCGATTTTCTGAGTCGTTTTCGTCCGCTGCTCGCCTTGCGTTTCCCTTTCTGAACTGGGTAAGATGACCAACTTCAACGCCACAATATCTAAGTGGGGGATCTGTGCCTCGCGAATTGTCTCTCGCCGAAGTCTTCCAGTTGGGCTATTACTGGGAGACCAAAATCCTTTTGACTGCCGTGAAGTTAGATGTTTTTTCCGTACTCGACGGTCAAGGTCGTTCTGCTAAAGAAGCTGCCCAAAAACTCGGTACTGACTCCCGGGCGCTCGAGTTGCTCCTCAACGCGTTGGTAGCCATCCGGTTATTGACGAAAAGCGGATCGATCTTCGCGAATACCTCGGTGGCCACGACCCATCTCGTCAAGCATGGACCGCAGTACGTCGGCCATTTGCTCTTACTCCATGATGCCGAGTGGGGGAATTGGGGCAAGTTGGAAGAGGCCATCAAGACCGGCCGATCACCTGTGACTCAGCATGTGTTCGAGACGGACCCGGCACTTGGCGCCAATGTCCTCTCTGTATTACACCGGATTGGCCAACAAAGCGGCCCGGATCTGGCGAAGCGATTGGCACTTGGTCAGGCGGAGACCATGCTGGACCTTGGTGGCGGCGCGGGTACCAATGCCATCGCATTTTGTCAGGTCTATCCGGCCATTTCGGCAACCGTGTTCGATCTCGCCACGACCCTCCCTCTGACTGAACGGACGGTAAAGGACGCTGGTCTTGAGGCAAGAATCATCTTGAAGGCCGGTGATTTTAATCGCGATGCGCTCGGAGGTCCCTATGATGTGGTGCTGATGTCGGACATCCTCCATTATCAAGATCTTGCGACCAATGCCGCGCTGGTGAAGAAGATTCATGGCCATCTCAATCCCGGCGGACGTTTGATCATCAAGGATCGATTCCTGGATGCATCCGGCACGAGCCCGGCCTGGACGGCTGCGTTTGCCGTCCATATTCTCGTCAATACGGAACAGGGCGCCTGTTATCGCACCGCCGAGGCCATGCAGTGGATGCAAGACGGGGGATATGTTTCGGTTGAAGAAATTGAGCGGACGGCTGTGGTGCAGGGAGTCAGGCCGAATGCGGGCCAGAGTTGACGATGTTTGAATTCCTTCGACAGCCGGGGTTCTTCGGAACCCATGCCACCATGGGGGCCGATCTCAGCCAGTTGATGGCCACGCTGTTCACTGGCCTCTTTATCATCGGGTGGCTTCAGGCAAAGCAGCATCGCGGACATCCTCATCATTGGTTAATGCTGGGCGGCATGATTACGATGGTGGGATTCTTTACCGCCTACTATCTATTTCGCCAGTTAGGGGTCTTGGCGTTTGAGGGGAAGGAAGGATTCGGCGGGTCGCAAGCCTTGTACGACTATGTCTTTATCCCTGTGCTCACCGTTCACATCATTTTGGTGATCATCGGACTGGTCATGGCAGTGTATATGATTGTATTGGGGTTTCGGTCCCAACAGTTCATCGGCGGAACCCGAGTGCTGAGTGCGTCGTTGCTGCAGACCTCATGGAAGAAAATCGGGATGATCTTTGCGGCGCTTCTGACGGTGGTCATCGTTCTCTTCGGGACACGAGTGATGTCGGCCGGATTTTCCCTGCGCAAGCTGGAGGTCTATCTTGGATTTCTGAGTCTGGTGGCCATCGTGTTCGCGGTGGAAATGGGCATTCAGCGGATCTGGCCTGATGGCGGCCAACGCCACCGAGCGCTTGGCCGGTTCACGATGATTGTGTATTGCATCTTGTTCCTGACGGGAACCTTCACTTACACGATGTTGTATATTTTGTACCCTGGGAAAATCGGCTAGCGACAGATGCTGGCTTGAGGACTGAGCGTTTTATGTTTGTGTGCGGATGCGGCGGGTGGATGCATACGGAGGGGATTGAGGAACGGCTGTCGAATGATGGCGAGGCCACATGGTTTGTTCGCACGGAATGTCATCCCTGTCGGTGGTTGATCGGGATCGAAGTGCCAACAGGACAGGTAGAGGGGCTTGTCGATCGGTTGATGTGGTCGGATGAGGCCACGCATCGGTTGGATCGTGTTCCCCCTTATGCCGCGCCGGCATTGCGTGAGTTAGTGGAAGGGTTTGCCAGGACGAGGCGGCACCGGGTCATCACCTACGACTTGATCGACCAGGCGTTGACCGGGGATGTCGTAGCCTGGGATGCTGACGCCGAGCAGCGCCTCGCCAATGTGCCGGCGCCCGTTCGTGCCATGGCGCGTATCGAACTGGAGCGGACTGCCTTGGACCGCGGTGAGCGGTCGGTGAGCGTCGCATTGATGGAAGAAGTCAAAGCGCGATATTTCGGCATGGCTGCGCAGCGGGCGTAGTGAGAGACGTTTGAGGCGGTGTGCAGGAGGTCACCGGGTGTCCCTCCCGTGCCTGACTCCCTTAGATTCGGGTGGATGACACAATGTTGCATCGGTTGGCTCTACGTGTGCTCCCGAGTTTGACGCTGGCGGTCACAGAAGATTCGGTTCGCAAACGTAAGCGTCTTGTCATGTTTGTCCCGGGACTGGTGGCCTTTGCCGTGTACCGGGCGGCCAAGCAGGGATTTTCTCTCGCTGATCCACTCACATTGCTCTTGTTGTGCGGACTGGTGTCGATGGCCACGGCGCTGTGCGCCTATCGAGTCGGGCGTGCGATGCCATTCATGCAGCTTCTCCCTTCGGATGGACTGCAGCGTATCGGCTGGATCCTCGCCTGGGTCGGCTTCGTCTACGGTATCCAGTTGTCTCTGCTGGTGTTGGCCCTGCTGTGGTTGGTGGGGTACGACTATGCCAAACACCCCGACGGGCCCGCAATGATGGCGCTGATTATTCCCAGCACAGCTGTCGCGCGCGATGCGTTTGAAATCGGCTATGTTCGCTGGCTTGAGGCCTGTGGACGACCGCTGGTCACCTTCCCCGATGGCATGGCGTTACGAAGGTTGCTGCAACGATTCGATCGGGCGCTCTTGACCTGGGTCACGGCAGGCGTCGTCGGCTGTATGGCGCTTTCTGTGCTGACAGCGGTCGTTGTCAGCGGCGACCTTGCAGTATTCGCGCAAGGGGGCATCGTCACTATGGCGGCGGGCACCGCTGGGCTTCTCGCATTTTTCGCCGGGCATGGAGATCGAGCACCCCTTATCTCAAGACTGGCTGCGACCAGTCGGGGTGAGTTAATGAAATTTTGGTGGTGGCCAGGATTGGCCTTTGCTTCGACCTATTATTTAGTGCTGGTCGGAGCCTGCCTCTACGTGTTGAAGCAGCCGATGAGTTCGATCTTCATGTTTATGGGGGTCGCCGGCCTCGTCGGCGGCATCATGCCGTTATATTGTTACTATTTGGGACATCGGCGGGAAATTGAAAATCGTCAACCTGGAGGCGTGCCGAGTGCGTTGCTGCGTTGCCCGTTCGTGATGGGCATTCTCGGCAAGTCTCGCGAAGCCATTGTCGGTTCGGCTTTGAGTGAATCTGCGGCTGTTTTTGAGAAGAACAGCCAGAGAGTGTCGTCATGACCAAACATCCTTCGCTTTCCTCCTTGATCATTTTTCTCGTAAGCGGGCTGCTGTCGGTACTCAGCCTCATGGTGCTGAGTCCTTCCCCGCTTATGGCCGCGGATCCGTCGAACGATGTCTACTTCCATACGCCCGGCATTCCCAGCGGTCCTTCTGCACCCACGGCCAACGACAATCAATATCCGCAAGTCGGCTCGCTCGATAGCCGGCTGTTGATGTGGTTCATCATCCAGCAGCACACCTACTTCGGTGGTTTCGTCTTGGCCCTGCCGGTCTTCTGCGTCCTACTGGAGTTTTTGGGATTGGTCGCCAGAAATCCTGCGATGGCCTTACGGTATGACGGTCTGGCTCAGGATCTGCTGAAGGTGGCCTTGTTGGCGCTCTCCGTCACGGCTGCAGTCGGTAGTCTGATGCTGACAATGTTTATCACGCTCTATCCCAGTTTCATGCAGTATATGGGTGGCACCTTCAAAAGCATGATGCCTATCTATGCCTTGGTTTTTGTCGGCACAACGTTTCTCACGATTGCGTACTACTACAGTTGGGAACGAATGGCGGCACCGGGCTCTAAATGGGTCCATCTTTCGATCGGCCTGCTCGCGGTGGTGTGCGGGACGTCACTATTGTTGCTGGCAAATTCTTGGTCTGCGTTCATGATGGCGCCCTCCGGTGTTGACGGACAGGGGCGCTATCTGGGCAATCCCTGGCACTTGCTTCGCTCCGCGTTGTGGAATCCGCTCAACCTGCATCGCTTTTTGGCTGACATCATGTCGGGCGGAGCGGTTGTACTGGCCTACGCCTGTTACCGGTTCTTTTCAGGGAAGAGTCAGGAGGAGCGAGCCTATTACGATTGGGTCGGTTACGTGTTTTTGTTTGTGACGGTCTGCGCGTTATTGCCGATGCCTTTTGCCGGTTATTGGTTGATGCGCTCCGTCTACGCCTACAGTCAGAGCATGGGTGTCACCATGATGGGCGGTCTGCTGACGTGGCTTTTCGTGGTGCAGGCGCTTCTGATCGGCGCGCTTTTTCTTGGCGTGAATTATTATCTCTGGCAAAGCATGGGGCGGATCCGGGGCGGTGAACGGTATCAGCCCTACTACCAGTACCTCCTGCTGGCGCTGACGGGGTGCTTGTTCATCTGGCTGACGCCGCATACGCTATTGATGACCGGCACGGAAGTCAAAGCCATGGGCGGTGCACAGCATCCGGTGATCGGGAACTATGGGGTCATGTCGTCGAAGAACGGGGCCGTCAACGTGATGATCTGCATCACAGCGTTGAGTTACATTTATTATCGACGTGCCAACCGGACGATGACCATTTCCTGGGCCAGGATGGGGAATGCCCTTCTCGCTGCCCTGTTCGGCCTGGGTGCGGTGCATATCATCGGGTTGTCGATCTATGGATTCTATCTTCCGGCCAGCCTCCGGGTGGGTCTGTCCGGTCCGCAAGCCGTGACGACGCTGTTGGTGGTCACCCTGGGATTGCTGCTTAACCAGCGCATGTTACGCGGGGCGACGATCCATGGTCCGGTGCAGTGGGGACAGATCTCGGTTCGTGGCATGGTCGGTCTGTTTGGCCTTGCGGCTGCATTTACCTGGGTGATGGGATTGATGGGGTACATCCGTTCCTCAGGCAGGTTGGCCTGGCATGTCAATGAGTTGATGCCGGATACGTCGCCCTGGGCCTTTACCCCCTCGCTAGGTTTTGCGGCGAAGATGGTGACGATCAACATGGTGCTGTTTTGGGGGGCGGTTTTCTTTCTGTTCTGGGTGTGCCAACGCGGACAACAGCCGGTGATGCATGAGGATGTGAGCGCGGAAAAGGAGGCGGGTTTTTTACCGTCTCCCTCACATGAAGGTTAGGCAAGGTTCATTAGGGAGTGTCGTGATGGGTATGAGGATTGTTGGTGCGTTCTGGATTCTGAGCGTGATCGGATTGTGCGCGGTGCTCGAGGGCGCTACGCCTGCTCAAGCAGCCGAGGCAGGCGTGATGGTGCTGGAAGACTTTCAATCGGCGGATCAGGATGGTTTCCCTATCGATTGGCAGCATGAAAACCAGCGCAGCCAGGCTAAGGGGCGGGATGCCTACAAAATTCAATCCGAAGAAAACAAAAAATTTCTCTCTGCCAAAGATGCGGGGCAGCGTATAAAAAAACGCAAAATCGATTGGGATCCGAAGGTCTATCCGGTCCTGACCTGGCGATGGCGCCTCCACAAGGCTCCGAGCAATTCAGAGCCTGTTGCGGCGCTGTACGCTTCGTTGGATACCGATCTCATGTTCATTCCTGTATTCACCAAATACATCTGGAGCGCCGGCAAGCCGGTGGGGACGTTCGTCGAAGGCGGCATGTTCAGCGGTTCGGAATTGGTCGTGCAAAGCGGGGTACTGCCGGTCGGTGAGTGGGTTGAAGAGCGAGTCAATGTCTACGAGGATTTCAAGCGCATTCATAAACATGAGCCCGCGGAGAAGGCCTGGGGAATTTCGTTGTTTGCCGGTCCCGGGGTGGAGATTGATTTCGGCACCGTGACGGTGGGGCCGGCCAACTAACCGCAGGGCACCTGATTGAGGATGCAAAGCGAATGACCAGACCATCCGCTAGTGCATGGTTTGATGTGGTGTTTGGCATCGTGGTTATGGCCACGGTCGGCGCCCTGATTGGTTCGTTTCTTAGCGCCTCGTCCATTCCGGTGACCGCTTCGTTGGGGGTGGCACTTGGAGCGGTGGTTGGCTATCTCGGCGGACGAAGATTCCTCGTCAGTATTTTGGTAGGCACGGTCTTGGGAGGATTGCTTGCCTGGTTGATCGCCGGGATTGAAAAGGTTTCATTCGGGGCTGGGGCTGGTGCGGCGATGGGCGGCTTTCTCGGCGTGCAGATTTCAATGTTGCTGGATATACGGGCGGCCAGAAAAGCCGCACAGGCGGATGAGAGTGAGGGCGCAGGTGCGACTCAGTCGGCGGTGATCAAATCATGAGGTGCGAGTAAGGCGATGGAAAATCGAGGGGTACTTATCGGATCAATAATTTTTGTGTTCGGGTCGTTCATCCTAATGATCGGGGGGTTGGTCTATGAATCCTATAAGGCCAAGCAGATGCGCCAATTAGCCATCTCCATTGTGACGGAAGCCAAGCCGGTCGCTGCACCTCTGGCGCAGGACTTTTCTATGTATAAGACATTTACCGGGGACGATGGGCGGGAGATGGTGCAAATCTCCGAAGGGCCGTTTGTGATGGGCAGCCGAGACAATGACAGTGATCCGGATGAAAAACCCGAGCATCAAGTCTATTTGAAGACCTACTTCATGGATAAGCACGAGGTGACGCAGGATTCGTACGATCGATTTCTCAAGATGACGAAGCGGGTCAAACGAAAAATCGAGGTTTTTGAAGACGATCCTGCCAAGCTGCTCAAGCCCGAATATCCTGCCATAGCCGTGACGTGGGATGACGCGGAGGCTTACTGTAAGTGGGCCGGCAAACGGTTGCCCACCGAGGCGGAATGGGAAAAAGCCGCTCGCGGTGAAGGGAAGCGCCGTTACGCGTGGGGTGATGAGTTTATTCCCGGATACGCAAATATCGATGGAACGGAAGACGGGTTTCGTTATCTTGCCCCTCCTGGGTCCTTTGAATCGGGGCGCAGTACGTACGGCATTTACGACATGACGGGGAACGTCGGTGAATGGGTCGCGGATGTCTATGAGGAGAATTTTTATCGCACGTCGCCCTATCGAGATCCGAAGGGGCCTGATCAGGGAGAGCAACGAATCATTCGCGGCGGTTCCTGGAGGGAAACGAAGCGAAACGTGCGCTCATCTAAGCGGTTTCAGGCGAAACCGTGGCGGCATGATATTACGGTTGGGTTTCGTTGCGCGAAAGACGTCGATACCGACACGGCAGTGAAGTAACTAGTCGGACCATGTTAGAAACGCGCTTCAAGGTAGTATTTCTGCTTGCTGTACTGTTTGCAGCCAGTTTGCCTATCATCGCCATTCTTCGCGGGACCATTTCTACCCCCCTGGAGTCCGAGTCTCACCATTCGGAGGAAGATTCCCAGGGCGGTGCTGTAGAGTCTTCTGTGCCGGAGCAGCCTCTGGAGGAAGAACTCGTCGTCATCCCTGCGGGACCGTTCATTCGAGGAACGAGTCAGGGAGGGTTCGATGAACAGCCGGAGCGGAGAATCTATCTCGACGAGTTTTCCATCGATCGATACGAAGTGACGAATGCGCAGTATGCAGCTTTTGTGAAGGCCACGGGCCATCGTAAATCTGGGCCTCCCTCGCGCTATGCGAAGAATACGGGGCGTATGCGAGGGGTGAATCAACCGGTGGTCTATGTGTCCTGGGAGGATGCCAAAGCCTATTGTGAATGGCGAGGCCGGCGGTTGCCGACTGAGGCTGAGTGGGAAAAGGCCATGCGTGGCACGGATGGTCGTCTGTGGCCCTGGGGCAACGTGGAAATGCCGGGGGGCGCGAATTGGGCGCGTATTAACGATGGGTTTGAGGTGGCGGCGCCGGTGGGGAGAGTGCGGAGTGATGCCAGCCCCTACGGAGTCATGGACGGTGCGGGCAATGTCATGGAGTGGGTAGATGATTGGTATTTGGAGGACGCTTACGCTGCAGCCTCGGACCGGAATCCAGACAGTCCCGAATACGGCACCTATAAAGTTTTGCGCGGGGCGGCGTATACCAGCTCAGGATCAGATCTGCGTATCACCGCTCGCAGTAAAATGATGTCAGATTTCCGGGATGAAACTATCGGCTTTCGCTGCGCGCAATCTCACGCAAAGACTGGCCGCCTAGATGAGGGTGGGAGATTGAAGAAATCATAGGAAATCAAAGTAGTAAAGGATCAGAAACACCGCCAGAATGATATTGACAACCATTCCAGCCAAAACTATAATGTCGAACACTTTTGAGTTT
>CAZKVY010000086.1:0-15409 GCA_964556305.1 uncultured Nitrospira sp.
ATCGACGATGGCATCGTCGGCCTCATGGATCCGGCTCACGGCCCCTTCGTCCATCAAAGTTCCTGGTGGCGGACGCAGGCGAGCATGCACGACAAAGCCAAAACTTTCGAGCCCATCCCCAACGGATTCCGTATGGTGCCTCATGCGCCTTCTAAAAACAGCGGCCCCTATAAGTTACTGAACAAACTCTACGGCGGGCCGTTGACCACGACCATCGACTTCGTGCTGCCGAACCAGCGGTTCGAATTCGTGCAATGCGGGTCGATGTTCGTCTCCTCGCGGGCCACTGTGACGCCCATCGGTGAACAGCAATGCCGGATCGATTTTTCGGCCGCCTGGAACATTCTCCCCTGGTTACCCTTCGCCAAGCCCCTGTTCCGGTATTTTGCGAATATCTTCATGAAGCAGGACAAGCAGGCGATGGAGCGCCAGGCCATCGGTCTGAAGTACAAACCTGCCCTGATGCTGATCGATGACGCCGACACCCCGGCCAAGTGGTACTACAAGCTGAAGGCCGCCCACCTTGCCTCGGTGCAAACCGGACGTCCGTTGGATCATCCGATCAAGGGCCCCGTCACGCTGCGGTGGAGAAGTTAGCAGAGGAAGCTATTTGAGTTGGTGACTCGTGCCATGGTTGGGCTCGTTCAATAGCGCCATGGCCCGACGAATTTGCTCGCGCGATCCGAGCAACGTCACGACGTCGCCAGCCTGTAAGCGTACGGTCTCGGATGGGTTAGACTGGGTGACCTGACTGCGAGTCCAGGCGATCACCGATGCACCAGTGCGAGGACGAATCGATAATTCCGTGAGCGATTTGCCCACGGCGGGCGCGTCCTCATCGACCCGGCAGGTTTCCACCTCGACATCGGTCAGCGTCCCGCCACGGAGATGATGCGCTAACTCCGGCATTTCACTGCGACGTAGCAAGGCGTACCCCTCCCGCCTGATTTGTTCCGCCTTTCGCGCCACGAACTCCTGCGGCAGACAATAGGTGCGCAGCACCAGGGCAAAAATTTCAATCGAGGTCTCGAACTCCTCGGGCACGACATCATCCGCCCCTAACTGATGCAGTTCTTCCAGCTCCCGCAGGTACCGAGTCCGCACCACAATGTGTAGCTTCGAATTGAGTCCTTTCGCGACCTTCACCGTCCTACGAGCCGTGAACGGATCCGACAAGGCCACGACCAGGACCTTGGCGTCCTCGATTTTCATGTGCCGGAGGACATTTGCGTTCGAGCCGTCGCCGTAATAGATCGGCACGCCATGGCGCGACTCGCGGCGCACCGTTTCACCGTCCAGATCAAGCGCCACGTGGGGAATTTCGGTTTCGCTTAACACGCGGGCGAGATTGCGGCCATTGAGTCCGTACCCCACGATGATCACATGGTCCTTGATGCGGACCTGTCCTCCCTCCAATTGTTCCACGTGCGCTACCGTACGGGTCGGCATCCATCCCCGGACTCGTTGCAGCGCTTCGATCCGCCGACCGAGGTGGGGCGACCATTGCATCACAAACGGGGTTACGACCATCGTCAGCACGGACACCGCGAGAAAGACCTGATATTGATCGCCTGCGAACAAGCCGGCATCCTGCCCCTGTTGCGCGAGAATAAAACTGAATTCACCAACCTGCGCGAGCGCAACCCCGACCAGCACCGCCGATCTGGGAGGGGCACCCGACACCACCATTGCTCCGGCCCCGGCGAGCAGTTTCCCGGCTATGACGGCCACCAGCAGACCCAACACGACAAATGGATGGTCCCACACCACCCGCACATCCATCAAAACCCCGATCGACACAAAAAATAGACTATTGAAACTATCGCGAAACGGCAGCACCTCGGCCAACGCCTGGTGGCTGTACTCAGATTCAGAAATCACCAACCCTGCGATAAAAGCGCCCAATGCCAGCGAGAGCCCCCCCAAAGACGTCAGCCAAGCAATTCCGAGACAGAGCACGATAATGGAGAGCAGGAAGAGCTCCCGGCTTCGACTCCGCACGATGTGACGTAACAGGCGCGGCACGAGATACCAGGCCGCTGCGACGATCAACACCACGACGACCGCCGCCTTGAGCAGGGTAAACAACACCATTCCCATCGCACTCCCACTGGGCGTCGCCAGGATCGGGGTAATGAGCATCATCGGAACGACAGCGAGGTCTTGGAAAATCAGAATCGCCACGGTGGCGCGACCGTGAAAGGAATCACTCTCGCCCTGCTCGGAAAGGGCTTTCAGCACGATGGCCGTGCTGCTGAGAGACAAGAGGAAACCCCAGAAAATACCCTGCTGATACGAGAGCCCCACGGCCAGAGCCCCGAGCAGTGCCAAAATGAGCACGCCCCCGGTTTGAACCGGCGCGGCCACTGCAAGAATGCGGCGGGCGGAGGCGAAATGCGCGGACGAAAACTCCATTCCGATCGTGAAGAGTAACAACACGATGCCGATTTCGGCCAGCACCTGCACTTGAGACACATCAGGGATGAGGTGTAAGCCATGCGGACCAATGAGGGCGCCCGCCACCAGAAACCCGGCGATCGAAGGCAACCGGAACTGATGAAAGACGAAGACCACGGCGGTGGAGACCGCATAGATCACCAACAAATCGCCGAGAACTGCGTAATCACTCATAGGACAACAAACTTTGGAAGTCGGTTCAAATCGGGCTGGACGCGCGTTCGTGACGCAGCATACCGTAGGGCTCTCAATGGAACAAGGAGTTCTGCTTGTCCCGCATCCGAGAACTTGGTTACGGTGACGCGTCTAGCCGCACAGAGGGCGCAGATGGGAGGGGTGTTTGCGCGCGATTATTTTCGATTTCAATGGCGTCATCGCCGATGATGAGAAGTCGCACTTCGAATGTTTTCAGCAGGCGTTGAGTGAGGCCGGACTCGCCCTAAGTAAGGAGGAGTACTATGGCACCTATCTCGGCATGGATGAACGGACCTGCGCCGCCGCCCTCCTCAGCAGACGGGACGGAAGCTGTGACCCTGACGTCCACACACGAATCATCGAACGAAAAGCGGCCCTCTTTCAAAACCATACCGCGACGTGCCCAGCAGCCCTGTTTCCCTGGGTGACCGGCTTCGTAGAGCGGGCGCTCGGACAATACCGGCTGGCAATCGCGTCCGGCGGCAGGAGGGAACAGATCGTTGCCGCCCTTCTCGGCACTTCCATGGAAGATGCGTTCGAAGTGATCGTCTCCGCCGATGAATGCCCTGTCGGCAAGCCCGACCCCGCCTTGTACGAATTCACGCTCCGCCAGCTAAATGCTCGGCGGCCGAGACCGCCGCTGCTTCGGTGCAGCGAATGCCTGGTGATCGAAGACTCCCGTGCGGGCATTCAAGCAGGATTACAGGCGGGGATGTTCGTGCTTGCTATCGCGACGACCTATCCGGCATCACAGCTGACCGGTGCGCATCTGATCCTCCCGAGTCTCGATGGAATCGATCCGGCAGACCTGGCCCGGCAGCTCTTCTAGCCACTGTATCCCGGAGACATCACTTGAAAGGAGAACAAAACCGGCAGGCATTAGAATGGAATGCGAATGCCCATTTGAAACTCGTTGGGCATCATACTTTTGCCCATGGACTCGCCGAAGGGATTTTGTTGTGGAAGGGTCGGCTGCGGGACTAAGGCCCGATCACGCTCCGTCACGTAGCCCCCGCCAAAGCCGGCGCCTATGTATGGGATTAACGTCTGCTCGCTAACCCGTAAACGACCGCTTAAGACGGGCGACTGACGGAACAGGTCCGCGCGCCGTTCATTCGTGGAGGGAACATACACCACGTCCCCTTGCGCATGACTCCGTAATTCGGCCAGGGCAGGCACACTCGCCGAGAGCGAGTCGGCGAAAGCCCGTCCCACGCCTGTGCTGAACATACATCCGGCGGCAAGAAGCATATACGCCATCCGCACGGTCTTCGGGAAGATGGAATACATCGTTCATACCTTACTCCATGCAAGAAGCCACAACAAGTAGCCAACGACAGACCAACATAAAGTGCGCAGCCATTTTTGAATGAAGCGGATTTGCGTCGTGGGAGCGAGGGGCGAAGGCGGGCCAGCAGCCTACCTAATAGACCCCACAAAGGAGGTTGGATTTCTGGATCCCACTCCGGTTCCGGTCAGATCTTGTAGTAGTCGCGGTACCATTCCACGAAGCGCGCAATGCCGGTTTCGATCGGGGTGGCCGGCTTAAAGCCCGTATCCCGCATGAGATCCGCCACATCGGCATAGGTCGCCGGCACGTCGCCGGCTTGCAGGGGCAGGAGGTTCTTTTCAGCCTTCTTACCGAGCGTCTGTTCGAGCACCTCGATGAATCGCAGCAGTTCGACCGGCTGGTTGTTGCCGATATTGTAGAGTCGATAGGGCGCGGAACTGCTACCGGGATCAGGATGATCACTCGACCACTGGGTATCAACCTGCGCAGGCCGGTCGAGTGTACGCAATACGCCTTCGGCGATGTCGTCGACGTAAGTGAAGTCGCGCTGCATCTTCCCGTGGTTGAAGACGTCGATCGGCTTTCCTTCCAGAATCGCCTTGGTGAACAGAAACAGGGCCATATCCGGACGGCCCCACGGCCCGTAGACCGTGAAAAACCGTAAGCCGGTAATCGGGAATCGATACAAATGGGCATAACAATGCCCCATCAGCTCGTTGGCCTTTTTCGTGGCGGCATAGAGGGACACCGGATGATCGACATTGTCATGCACCGAAAACGGCATCTTCGTATGGCCACCGTACACTGAACTCGTGGACGCGTAGACCAGGTGCTCGACCTTGTGATGCCGGCAGCCTTCCAGAATGTTCAGAAAGCCGTCGATATTGCTGGCGGTATAGGCATGGGGATTCACCAGCGAATAGCGGACGCCGGCCTGCGCCGCCAGATGCACCACACGGCGAATGGGATGTTGTTCGAAGAGGGCCGCTATGGCGGGCCGATCCGACACATCCACTTTCACGAATTGGAACTGCGGGTGCGTCTGCAGCCGCTCCAGTCGGGCTTCCTTCAGACGCACGTCGTAGTAATCGTTCAGGTTGTCCAGCCCCAGAACGGACTCTCCGCGATCCAGTAACCGCCTGGCCACATGAGACCCGATAAAACCCGCGGCACCGGTGACGAGCACCAACCCCTTCACAGCCCCCATAGCAATGCTTCCCTTCTGGCCAAAATTATCTTCCACGCTTCATGAACGCCGGCTCCCCGTGATCCAGCTGATGGAGCGGCATGGGCGACAGGGCCTCGACCGCGGACGAGATCTTGACCGACCCGTCACCGGCAGGGCGGAACAGATCCAACGCCCGAGCGCGATGATACCGGCAATCATGTGACGACAGAAGAGCTTTGAGTTTTTCCGGCGGCTCCCAATTAGCGGTGAGCAACGCAGTGCGCGCAGGATTGCGCTGACTGAACATAAACGAGAGATGGTCCGGGTACCAATCGGCACCGCCGGTCGCATAGGACACAAAGAGCCGGGCCTGCGCGGTGGCGCATAACTCGTTCAGGTAACTATTGGTGAGATACCCGTTCTCACCCACTTCGAGCCAGAGACCTGGATGGGACAGGGGGGCATGGGCTGCATAACTGCGAATCTCTTGCAGCTGCTGCTGAGAGGCCAGTACCAGGGAGAGGGGACCATATTTCTGAACCAACTGCTGAATGACACCTTCCTTGATCGCCGACCGCCCGCTGTTTGTCGGACCGCTATCGGCATGGACCAGCACGTTCTGCCCCCGGTCGGTCACGAGATAACAATTTCTGGGCATCTCCAGGTCGCAGGGATCTTCGCCGTAAAAGGGAACCGAGACCACGGCGCCACCTTCGAAGTTCCAGGTTTCGCCGTGCGCCAGTTCGACAATCTGAGTGAATCCCAACTCCCGGAGCAACGGCAGGTAGTCGTAGAAAAACTTCTTGCGATTCCTCCGGCTGGGAATGACGATCGGGACATCCTTCGGCACATGTAGCAGCGTCCGGGGATCGACGTGGTCATCATGATCATGCGTCAGAAAAATCGCCGCCGGCTTCGGAAGCAAGGACACCCAGAGACTTGGCACGTTCGATTCCGCAAACCAGGGCAACAGCCAGGGATCGAACAGCAGGAACTGGTCCCGTTGCCGATACATGAGCGCGGCATGGCCGAGATGAATCGTGTCCCGATCCGCCGTATGCTGCAGCCAGTGATGACGAATCGAGGTCCGCGGCGCGGGCGCCAGGCATCCATATTGAACAAACAGCTCCATCAATTGAGTCAAGAGCCGCTCACCGTCCCGTCCAGCGGTGGAGACGATGGTTTGAAGAGCGCCGGCCTGTTGCGTGCCGTCCAACATTCCCAGCAGTTTTCCGACCAGCGGCCCCATCGGACGTTCAAACGGAACAGGAATGGCCTGGCGTTTCACCGCATTGAAGATGCGCAGACCGGTATTGATCACGGTGGCGGATTTCGTCGCGTCGAACGGATGCGACCAGTGAAACTGCCCGTCCGGCTGGCGCTTCGCTGTAATGTGCTGGCTGAGCTGCTGTCGGGAATTGACTAGCTCGGCATAGGCGTCTTCCAACCGCATCCTGGTCTGCGGATCGCCGAGCGTCGCGCGGCGGGAGAAGACATCGCTGATGGCGGTTTCCACACAGGGTAGAAAGAGGCTGTGGGCTTCGTGCAAACTTGTCACCACCTCCGGAGCGACGCCACCGATGAACGGAAACGGCCCGGGCGGCTGATTACTCTCAAGCTGCACCCAAACCCAGGGGGCCAGGCCCACATACTGATCGCGAGAAAAGGTATTCCAGATTCCCATGATAGGTCGGGGTACGGGGAGGCTTAGGGTTTCAGTTCCATTCGGCTGATGGTCGGTTCGTACAGCGCTTGAATCATATTGCCGTCCGGGTCGGTGAAATAGAAAGAATAGCTGCCGTCACGATGTTGTTTGGGCGGTTTGGAAATCGTGGCGCCATACTGGGGCGCGTCCTGCTGCACTTCACGAAACATCTCATCCACGTGGGCAGGACTCTCCAGAATCACGCCGAAGTGATCGAGCAACTGGCCACGCGGCGGCTGATACTGGGCCAGTTCGGCCTGGCCGATCTGATGCAAGGCTAAGTTGTCGGACCCTGAACTGAAATACACATTCTCCGGATCTGGCTCCCAGACCACCTTCATCGCCAGAACATGTTCGTAAAAAGCGCGCGACCGGGCAAGATTGGTCACACGTAGCGCCAGATGTCGCAAACCTCGATGGGTCGTCACGCCGAAGTCTCCTCGGCCGTATAGTAGGTGGGGGCCTACTATTCCGTCAATCCTGATTCTCCGGTCTCGGCCAGTCTAACGCCCATATTCTCTACACAAGCCGTGTTTGAATTTCGTGCCGCTGTGGTACGATCGCCTATCGACTTTTTCGAACCAACAAGGAGTGTGGAGTTATGGTGGCACGATCCGTCCTCGCAATAGTGGTGGCGCTCATCGGACTGCATGTGAGTTCATACGCATTCGCAGCGGACCAGGCGGCCCTTCCCAAGGAGATCACCGGAAAAGACGGGGCGCCGCTGATCCTGATTCCATCAGGCTCGTACCCGATGGGCGTACCGACCGGAGACCGTGATGGCGGACGCGACGAATATCCCCGCCACGTGATCGAAATCACCGACTTCTATATTGATAAATTCGAAGTGACGAATGGTCGCTACCTCGAATTCGTCAAGGCCACCAATCATCGTGTTCCGCAAAATCCCAAGAATCCCACCCGGAACCTCTGGGAAGGCATCGGCATCCCGGCATCGCTGGCCGACCGCCCGGTGGTCAACGTCGATTGGTCCGACGCCGAGGCCTACTGCAAGTGGGCCGGCAGGCGGTTGCCACGGGAAGCCGAATGGGAGAAGGCGGCTAAGGGCAACAATGATTGGCGATTTCCATGGGGCAACGTCGAGCCGACCGACGGACATCTCAACTTCAACCAGAAGTGGATCGGCGAAAAGACGTTGATGCCGGTGGGCAGTTACGAGAAGGGCAAAAGTCCCTATGGCGTCTATGACATGGCAGGAAACGTCTGGGAATGGGTCAACGACTGGTACGATCCGAAATACTATGAAAAGAGTCCCGCCAAGAATCCCCCGGGGCCGGAAACCGGTACCAAACGTGTGATTCGAGGAGCCGGCTGGCAGAACGAAACTCCTACGGTCCGGATTTTCACCCGGGTGGATAGCGACCCGACGATTCGAAACGAATCAACCGGGTTTCGCTGCGCCGCTGACGCCAAGTAGCGAAACCGACCGGGAGTCGGTGGCGAGGCATGGAGGGGTATGGCCACGGAAGGGTTTGACGGGTTGACGGTCGCCGCATTTGAGTCGCGTATGGCCGCAGAAATGACGCGGCTGATCGAGCGCCACGGCGGCAAACCGCTCATGGCGCCGGCGTTGCGGGAAATCCCGCTGGAAGACAATTCGGCAGCGTTACAATTCGGGGATCGGCTGATGCGCGAAGGGCTCGACGTGCTGGTGCTGATGACCGGCGCCGGCACCACCGCCCTGTTTGAGGTCCTCCAGAGTCGCCACTCCAAAAGCGACCTCGCCGCAGCGTTGAAACACACCGTCCTGATCGCACGTGGCCCAAAACCCGTGGCCGCCCTCAAGGCGCTGGGGTTCCCACCGACCTTCACCGTCCCTGAGCCCAATACCTGGGTCGATGTCGTCTCCACCTTGGACGCCCATCGACCGGTCCAAGGCTTGCGCGTCGCGGTACAGGAATACGGGTTGCCGAACCAGGACCTCTTGGAGGCCTTGAAGCAGCGTGGCGCGCAGGTTACTCCTGTGCCCGTCTATCGCTGGGCGCTTCCGGAAAACACGGCTCCTCTCAAACAAGTCATCAGCCAGATTCTGGCCGGGCTGGTGCAGGTCATGCTGGTGACCAATGCTGCCCAGATCGATCATGTGGTGCAGCTGGTAGAACAGGAGGGAAACATGGCGCCGTTCAAAGAAGCCTGCAAGAGGCTGGTCGTCGCCTCCATTGGCCCCACAGCCAGCGAACGAATTCGCAGCCACGGCTTACCGGTGGATTTCGAACCCTCGCATGGCAAGATGGGCATCCTCGTGAAGGAGACGAGCGAGCAAGTTCATCGTCTCTTGAAGACGAAGTGGGGACGCTAAACGCCACACGGCCGCAGACTTCTGGCCTTGAAGTAAATCGGTCCCCGTTATCTCGCCTCAGCCTGTGGCGCGCCCGCCCCATTGTTCGCATCCCGCGCACAGCGGAAACCCATCCAGTTCATTTTGGTGTTGGGGTCCGTCCCGTTGCGTTGCGCGACCCGCACGCTGGGAGTACTGTCGATCCAGCCGCCGCCGCGAAAGCTGCGCTGGCTGCCGGTCTCCGGGCCTTTTGGATTCTTGTCCGGTCCGGTGGTGTAGTACTTCGGGTCATACCAGTCGTTGACCCATTCGGCCACGTTCCCGGCCATCTGAAACACTCCATAGGGACTGACGGCATTGTCGTATTTGTCCACTGAAATAATCGGTGGATAGAGCAGCAGCCGTTCCGGGCGATCGCGCACCGGCCCGGACAGGCCCGTGCGGCCGAAGTTCGCCCGTGAAAGTCCCGCCATTTGATTGCCCCAGGGATAAATGCGGCCATCCTCACCGCGGGCGGCCTTTTCCCATTCCGCTTCGGTGGGCAATCGTTTTCCCACCCATCTGCAGTAGGCCTCTGCGTCGAACCAAGACACGTGCATCACCGGATGGCTGACCATGGTCTCCTGGAAATTCCCGCCGTCGTACTGCCAATCGATCAGCGGGCCAAGATTATGGGCCAGCACGTATTTGAGAAACTGCACGGTCGTCACTTCATATTTATCGATGTCATACGCATCCAGATACACTTTGCGTTGCGGCAATTCGGCGAGATAGGAGTTTTTATCGACCTTCCGGTCGCTACCCATAAGAAACTCGCCGGCCGGAATACGGATCATCTCATCGTGCGCCGGCAATTTCACTCGTTCGGCTGCCAGCTTTTTCCCTTCTGGAGTCCATTCCCTGACGACATCGGCGACATCCAGCGCATAGAGGGATCCACTCATCCCGAGCAGCGCCGCACTGAGTACCCACCTCACGAGGCTTTGTTTATGCGCCATGACACTCCTTGTCTCTATTGATCACCCTACATCGGCTGGTGATTCGGCTCCGCAGCAGCCGGCTGGTGATCAAATTCTTCCAATGGTTCGAAATTGAGCGGCAACTGAAACAAATAATCGATCAACGGCCTCAATTTGACATGCTGATACTCGACGATCCAACTCCCATCTTTTTTGGCGAGTTTCATTGGAAAATGAATATCGGTGGCGAGCCACTGATAATACACCTCCGTCCGCTCGCCGTCCTTGACCGTGACTTCATAGAGCGTCGTCGGGTGTCCCTCGCGCGTTTCCGTTCCGATTTCCTCACGCGACACCTCGCCCTCCAAGTGCTCCGATACTTTGAGGTCCTGGTCGGCCTTATAGGGCACCGTCTTGAAGTGCTTCATGCGCGAGAGCAGCAGCCAGACCACCTGCTTATCTTTCCGCACGATACTGATGTTGACAGGCCCCATCGTGTGGTGCTCGATCCGCCACATATTGTCGCGATAGTAGATATTGGATTTCTGCGTCCGGCCATTGATTTTCGTCACCTGATCGGCAGTAAACTCCAACGCCTCGGCGTCCATGATGCCGACCGTGCACATCAGCGCCAGCGCCGCCCCTGTCAGTTTCCAAGACCGCATGCCGCGTATCCTACCGATGACCGATCCGGTTTTTCCAGCCCACCTGCTCCTCATGAGGATGCTCCTACTCTCGGCCTCCGAACGAACCTGCTCCCACCTTGCGGCGTCGCCCGAATCGCTCCCTCACGCACCGTCTCATTCACCGGCTTGACGCCGGCGCAACTCTCGTCCGGAACGGGAAAGGCCATCAGGCCGCTTCCCTGCCCCTAGTCAGCTGTTGTGTCAAATGTACTCGGCGCCACATGGCAGGGCAGTCTGCACCTCAACCTCGGAGATGCCTCGCTGCTGCATCACCCTTCCCCGGTCGCGACCGGGCAGGTGGGCGATCCCTGAGAGAGGGAGTATTCACGTTACGATTTCGCTTTTATGCACTCGATGTCCAGCTTGATGAACACGTCATCTCCGACGACCAGGCCGCCGCTATCGAGGGCCTTGTTCCATACCATGCCGAAATCTTTCCTGTTCAGTTTGCCTTCCGCGGTAAACCCCGCGCGGGTATTCCCCCAGGGATCCTTGGTCACTCCGTTGAATGTCCCCGTGAGCGTAATTTCTTTCGTCACACCGTGGAGTGTCAGATCACCGACTGCGGTGTAGCCATCGCCGGATTTCTGATAACTCTTCATTTTGTACGTGATCGTCGGATATTTCTCGACATCAAAGAAGTCCACATTCCGCAAATGTGCGTCGCGCTTTTCGTGGTTGGTCGTCACCGACGCGGTCTTGATCGTCGTTTCAATCGTTTTGACCGTTCCGGCATCGGGGTCCATTTCGATGAAGCCGGTGTAATCCTTAAAGTGACCGGTTGTCTTGGACACGACCATGTGGGCAACCTTGAACTCCACGATTGAGTGGTCGAGGTCCACGTCATACCGCGCCGTTTCTGCTTGCGCGAAGGTTGCGCTCAGCACCATCCCCGCCCCGAGACAGCACATGGCTACCGCACGACCGGTCCACTTCGTCATAGTTACTCCTTCGTAGAACCGCTTGCCGCGGTTCCTTCTTTGGGTGTTGGGGCGGGGGGCGGAGCAGATTTGGACGGCTTCTTCTCAACCGTCATCTGCACATCGCGCGTGGCGACTTTCGCCCCCGTTCGCATACGCACATGCACGTCGACCACATCACTACCGAGATCGGGCGGAATCGGAGGAAAGGGCTGGGCATGAATGATCGTTTGAAGCCCGGCATCGTTCACGTCTCGCGCTCCCGAACTTTTCTCCAATTGAATCACCTGGGCAATGCCGCTCGCATACATTTTAAACTGCACACGAACCGTTTCGCTGCTGGGGGCGCGGCGAATGGAGCGGATTTGTCGGCTCCAATTCCGGCTGATCAGATCACTCACCTGTTTCCAATAGGCTTTGGATTCGCCGGGCGGAGGCAGAGGTAGTAGGTCTTCCTCCACTATCGTCGCATTCACGGCCATGACTTGCTCTGTGGCCTTTTGCACGGCGGCAGCATCAGCCTCCGGACTTTCGGCCACCGGCCCCGGCTGGACGTCAGCGTCGGAATCAGGGGGGGGTGGTTCACCGAGTGTCACGTAGACATCACGTTTCAAAAACTCTTCCAGCCCGGTGATCTTCGCGCGCGCGAACGACACACGGACTCGCACAGCCTTCGGGTGCACCGTCGTGCGGCTCTTCAGCGTTGAATTCGGCTCGAGAATGACCGTGCCTTGGTACACCGCAGCCGTCGGCTCTTCGCTCAGGGACACCGTCTGGCTTTGAAATCCGTTGGACTCGATCATGGCCATGACGGATTCCGTTCCGGACGGCACACCGCCCAGCGTGATGCTCAGCACCACGTCTTTGCCTGCCTGCACTGACCCGTCTGGTTCGGTACTGACCAGATCAAATTGGGCCCAGCGTTTCGGTGCTGCCGGGGCCTGATTAGTGGTCGGTCCAGCCAGGGCCGGTAAGGGCTGGCTCACGCAAAGCATCACTCCCAGTCCAAGCATGAGACCTGCGCACGTGGAGCGTAACTGGTACTGCATGCTCGCATCCTACCCAGGCGCCCTACCCAGTTCAACCCGTTTTTTGGGCGCTCTCGAATAGAGGCTCATTCGCGACGACGCCTGGCGGGGCGCATCGCGGGAAGTTTCTGCTTCGGCTAGGCATTTCTGACGGTCTTGTTATAATGAGCCCATGCGTGCGCTTGTGAAAACTGCCGCCCAGCCAGGGCTGACCTATACCGAACGTCCCGAGCCCACTCCTGGCCCCAACGACGCGGTCATTCGAGTCAAAGCGACGTCGCTCTGCGGAACCGATGCCCATATCTACAATTGGGACGCCTGGGCCCATAGCCGTATCCATCCTCCGCGCATCATCGGTCATGAAATGTGCGGTGAGGTGGTGGAGGTCGGGACGGACGTCAGCCTGGTGAAGGCGGGCGATTATGTCGCGGCTGAATCACACTTGACCTGCGGCGCCTGCTTTCAATGCCGCACCGGCCAAGCCCACGTGTGCAAAAATTATCGTATCCTCGGGGTTGATCTGGATGGGTCGTTTGCCGACTACATCGTGCTGCCGGAGACGGTCCTCTGGAAAACTTCGCCAGACATTCCCCCGGAGTTGGCCTCTCTGCAGGAACCCTTGGGCAATGCCGTCGATGCGGCGCTGGTCGAAGATCTCACCGGACACACCGTCTTGATTACCGGGTGCGGCCCTACCGGGCTCTTTGCCGCCGCCGTCGCTCGCACGGCGGGCGCTGCTACCATCATCGCCACCGATGTGAGTGACTACCGCCTGGGATTGGCCAAACAGGTCGGGGTTGACCACGTGCTGAATGCCAAAACCGATGGACCGGACGCCATCGCCGCGGCCATTCTGGAAATCACCCAGGGTGAAGGCGTCGATGCCTCGCTGGAGATGTCCGGACACCCCACCGCGTTGCACCACGCCTTTCGTTCCGTGAAAAACGGCGGCCGCGTCACGCTGTTCGGCATTCCCACCGGTCCCGTGACTTGCGATCTCGCCAATGAAGTCATTTTCAAAGGCATTCGTGTCCACGGCATCACCGGCCGCCGGCTGTTCAGTACCTGGTATCGTTTAGCCGGTCTCTTCAAGGCAGGCCTCAACATCCGACCGGTCCTGACCCATACCTTCCCCCTCAAAGACTTTGCCCAAGGATTTGAATTGATCAAGTCCGGCCAATGCGGCAAAGTAGTCCTGCTTCCATAAACGACCAGGGCGAGAGCTCCGCAGAACTGATCTGATACCTGAGACGCCCTCAGCCGTTTCGCGTTTCACCTTTCACATTTCACGAGAAAGATGGCATACACATCCCTCAAGCAAGCCGCAGAACAGCAGTTGGCAGAGATCCGCGCCGCCGGCCTCTACAAACACGAGCGACACATTCTCAGCCCCCAGAGCAGCGAGATCCGCGTCGCCCAGGGTGAGGTCGTCAATCTCTGTGCGAACAACTATCTCGGGCTGGCCAATCACCCGGATGTGCGGAAGGCGGCGGAGGAGGGCCTCAAGGAATACGGCTACGGGATGGCCTCGGTACGGTTTATTTGCGGCACGCAAGACCTGCACAAGCGACTCGAGCAAGCCATCAGCGTTTTTTTCAGCACTGCGGACACGATTCTCTACAGCTCCTGCTTCGATGCCAACGGCGGATTGTTCGAGACATTACTCGATGAACGGGACACCATCATCAGCGACGCACTGAACCACGCCAGCCTGATCGACGGCATTCGCCTCTGCAAGGCCGCCCGCCTACGGTATGCCCATGCCGACATGACCGAACTCGAGGCGCGATTGGCTGAATCCAGGGCAAGCCGGGTGCGGATGATCGTCACCGACGGTGTCTTCTCGATGGACGGCGATCTGGCCAAACTGGATCGCATCGCAGATCTGGCTGACCGCTACGACGCCGCAGTAGTTGTGGACGATAGCCATGCGACCGGGGTCTTGGGAAAAGGCGGGCGCGGCACTCCCGATCATTTCGGCGTGGCTGAGCGAATCGACCTCGTCACCAGCACCCTGGGCAAAGCGCTGGGTGGCGCAACCGGGGGATTTACCACCGGCAGAAAAGAACTGATCGAGCTGTTACGGCAACGTTCTCGGCCTTACCTGTTTTCGAATAGCCTGCCGCCGGTCATCGCCGCCGCCGCGCTGAAAGCGCTGGTCTTGGTCGAGCAAGGCGACCATTTACGCACGGGTTTGATGGAACAGGCCGCCTGGCTTCGGGGCCAGTTGACTGCCCTCGGCTTCACCCTCGTGCCCGGTCATCATCCCATCATTCCGGTGATGCTGGGGGACGCAACCATCGCCACGCGAATGGCCGACCGTCTGCTGCAGGAACGAATCTATGTGGTGGGATTCAGTTACCCGGTCGTACCCAAAGGACAGGCGCGTATTCGCCTGCAACTGTCTGCCGCCCACACCCGCCCGCAACTCGAACGTGCCGTGGCGGCCTTCGCAACCGTGGGGCGCGAACTCAACGTGATCGGGTAGGGATTATTCCCGGATCTGATTGCGCCGTTTCTGAATGTAGGCATTCTTCACAGCGGTATACAGATCAAGCGTCGCTTCCTCAACCCCCTGAAACTTTTCCAGATTCAATGAGCGATCGTTCAGGATCTCTCCCACGCGCATACCGCTCTGGGCGATGGTCGAGGTGGTCCGATTGTAATGGGCGACCAGCGATGGAATACCGTTCACCTCGAT
>CAZKVY010000087.1:0-15285 GCA_964556305.1 uncultured Nitrospira sp.
CAGCGGTACGTTGAGGATTTGTCGTGAGCCGAGAACGAAGTGCACGAGCATTTTGGACAGCGGCTACTCAGAAACGGGGATGAATTGCCTGATCCAATTTCCAAAACTACCGGGATTACGGCTTTGAATGTAGACGACGCCCGGTCCGCGAAAACGGCACACCAGGCCCTCCCCCGATGTCAGGCTGGCAATCCAGCCGGAGGAGGCCTTCTCGATGTTGTAGGTCGTCGTGGAAGTCCAGGCCACGAGGTGGCTGTTGTCCACAATGTATTCCTCATTCGGTTTCAGTTCGATTTTATGGATGGCGCCGAAACTGTTGAGGATCAATGACCCGATCCCGCCGATCTTCAAAATAAAGAATCCTTCTCCCCCCAGCAACCCGCGCGTCAGGCTTTGCATCTTGCTCTCGATCTTGACGCCTTCCGCGCCGGCCAGAAAGCCGTCCTTCTGCACCATGTACTCGTTGACGCCGTCCAACTCCAGCAGAACAATTTCGCCCGGCACCGTCGGCGCCAACAAAACTTCTCCTGCTCCACGGCTGGCCCGCAGCGTCTGGAAGAAAAACTTTTCGCCGCTCAGCATCTTCCGCGAAAGCGCCCCCAGAAAGCCGCCTTCCATTTTGCTCTCGATATCGATGGTCGGCGAGGCGGCCACCATGGCCCCCGACTCGGCCTTCACCGTCTCACTTGCATCCAGATACACTCGCACCATCGGAAAGGCCCCCGGATACAGAATGTCACACTTCATCACACGCTCCCTTCATGAACGCTCAATCTACTGATGTGGGCGATTCTGTGGAATGTCCCCTCTTCTGTCAAGCAGACTGTGACACACCCTCGGCAGCAGGGCTCTCAGCGCGCCGAAACTCAAGGTCTATCACGTTTCAGCCGATAGAGCCCAAAGGGCTATCCTCATGTTCTGACGGATGACCGCTCTTGTCGGCCTTCCCGCTCAGGCCTCCAACAGACACGAGGGCCAGACATGAAGCGCGTCGTGACCGAAGAGCTCACAGTTGGAATGATCCTCGCCAAGCCCGTCACCAACAGCACGGGAATGGTGGTGCTTCCTGTCGGCGCGGAGCTGGATGAGGCCACCCTCTCTCGACTCCAGCGCTTAGGACTGATATCCGTCTTTGTGGAGGGCGAGGCCGGCGACGCGAGCGGAAAGACCCTGGTCGAATTGGAAGCCGAGTTGGAACACCGCTTCCGTCGGGTAGTCGACGATCCTATTCAATACCAGATTCGTGAAGCGATTCGTCTGCAACTCCGAGCGACCCATGGAGTAGCCGACACTCCGGAGGCGCCGACCACATGAATCCTTCGGCCAACGTAGACCTCCGACGACGCATCGAACAGGTGGGCGAGTTACCGACCCTGCCCCACGTCGTCCAGAAACTGGCGTCGATGATCGGTCGCCCCAATATCTCGGCGGAGGAAATCGGCGCCCTGATCGAAAAAGACCAGGTGCTCTCCGCCAAGGTGTTGCGGTTGGCCAATTCGCCGTTCTACGGGTTTCCTTCGCGTATCGCCTCAGTGGGCCATGCAGTCGTGGTCCTGGGGCTGAGTGTCGTCAAGGGCCTCACGCTGTGCGCCACGGCCTTCGACATGATGAAAAACGCGGGCATGAACGAGCTCTGGCGTCACTCGCTGGGAGTGGCTCTCACGGCGCATATCCTGGGCGCCAAAGCCGGGATGAAGAATCCTGAAGAAGTCTTCGTCGGCGGACTGCTCCACGATATCGGCAAGGTCGTCCTCTACGTCAAATGGCCCGATGTCGGCCAGCAGATCACGCTGGCGACACGAAACACTTCCCGCTCACTCATGGAAACCGAGCAGGCGTTGTTCGAGGTGACCCATGCCGACGTCGGGGGATGGCTCGCCACCGCCTGGCATCTCCCCACCACTCTGCGCGAGCCGATTCTCCATCACCACAGTCCAACGGCCGCCCAGGACGCGAAACTTCAAACCGCCATCGTGCATGTGGCCGATGTGCTGGTGAAGGGTCTCGCCTGCGGCAACCCCGGCGACGACCTGGTCCCGCCGCTCTCCCGTCAGGCCTGGGATCTCGTGGGCCTCGACGCCCAAGGCCTCGCGCAGTGCCTCGCACAAGCTACGGAAGAATTTCAAACCATCGACGACTATCTATGAACGGGTCTCCTTCGAACCGGCGTATCCTGCTGCTGCACCATGATCCCATTGAAATCGAGCGGCTTACGGCAGGACTCATCCGTTCAGGGTTCAGTGTGGTCGCGAGGGATGCCGGACGGCTAGCGCTCCATGAATTGGTGCATGATCCCCCCTGCCTGGTCTTGGCGGCGGAAGGGACGAATGGACGATCGGCGGATACGCTGGCGCGGGAGTTGCGCGGGGATCCTTTCCTCGGCCGGTTACCCCTGATCATTTTGATTCGGGATAGCCGAGTGAACGATGTGGATTGGGCGGCGCTCGGCGTGGACGACTATATTGCCGTGCCTTATCGACCCGATGAAGTGCCCCAACGCGTGCGCCTGTGTCTCAGCCGTCTCGAACGGTCGCTAGATGCCAATCCTCTCACGCGGTTACCGGGCAACAGCACCATTCTCCACGAAACAACGGCGCGCATTGAAAGCGGCGCCCCCTTCGCTCTCGCCTATCTGGATCTCGACAACTTCAAATCGTTCAACGACCGTTATGGCTACGCGCGAGGCGATGAAGTGTTAGTGGTCACCTGCCGAATTCTCACCACCGTCGTGAGCGAGCTGGCAGGGACAGACGGATTCGTCGGTCATGTGGGCGGAGACGATTTCGTCTTTATGAGCGCGCCGGCCACCATCGAAGCCATTTGCCAGACGTTGATCAAACGGTTCGACCTGGTGATCCCGGATTTCTACGATCCCGACGATCGGGGCAAGGGGTTTATCGACTCCGTCGACCGGCGCGGCAACCACGAGCGGTTTCCTCTCATGAGCCTATCCATTGCCGTGGTCACCAATGAACACCGAATGATCACCCACCCGGGCGATGTCAGCAAGATTGCCTCGGAGGTCAAAAAAATCGCCAAGAGTCAGCCCGGCAGTGTGTATGTGAAGGATCATCGAAAAACTGAGACGACAGACGCAGTGGTCGACGCACGTCCCACCTGACGAGCTCAGGACGAATTGACTCGCCAGAAGGTTATTGAGCGGCTGCCCCGCCGGGCGCCTGTCCACCGCCACCACCATGCTGGCGGCGAAGTTCCCGTCGATAGGTACGACGTTCCTCCGGGGACATCCTCTGAAACCTTTCCCGCAACTCCTTCCGTTGCTCGGGAGGGAGAGACCTGAACCATCGCCGGGCATTCCGCACCGACTCGCGTTGCTCAGGCGGCAATTGACGGAACTGCTGATACCGCTCACGGAGTTGCTGTTGTTGCTCCGGTGGAAGCGACCGCCATTGTTTGAAGCGCTGCTTCGCCTCCTGACGCTCCTCAGGCGTCATCGTGCCCCACTGCTGGGCTCCATTCCGCAGCCGTTGCTGTTTGCGGGGCGGCAACTGGTCCCAGTTGTCGCTGAACCGCTGCAAGAGTTGCTGTTCGCCAGGACTCAGCTTGCTCCACGGCACCCCGGCTGGATCACCCTGCGCCCACGCAGGTTCCAGCCCAATGAACAACAGCATTATTCCTACCAACAACAGGCTCATGGGCCGGTTTGTATCCTCCGTGGGTCGCGCGGGCGGTCTTTGGTAGACGTTGATGGCGTCTCCTTCACGGGCTTGCGAGCATCTACGAACTTCCCGCTGGGACTGGGGCTAGGTTCCGCAGGAGGCTGCGTAACAGGATCGTTGGTTACGGTAAACAGATCGACCCACCCGCCACCCTCGTCCTGCCAACTCCCCAGGAAATCGAGCAACTCAGCATCCGGCGCTTCTGTCGGCGGTGCGGGCGCCGCTTCTGCAACCCCAACGGCCAGGCAGAACAGGAGCAGGAGTTCTGGTCTACCCGGTTGTACCGGTACCATCGGCCAGCCAATCGTAAAATTCGAGATCCTCGGACAATTCGAGATTTTCCGGTGATTGCATCAGTTCGAGATCTTCCAACAACAGATGCGAGTGATTGACGCCATTCGCCTGCCACAGCCACATCGACACCGCCAGAGCGGCCATCGAGGCCAAGGCCAGACCACCGACCCATTGAAGCCACGGCCGTCGCGTAGAGGCTCGACCTAAGGCATTCACCCGCGCGAGCTGGATCGCCAGCACCGTCTTTTGATCGAGGTCCTGCACACTCTGATCGAGAAGACGCTTCGCCGCCGCTGCCAGCGGATCCAGCTGATCGTTCGACCGTTCCTTCATGGCCAATGTGCTCCCAATCGCTGTCGCAGCACCTGCAGCGCGCGAAACAAATGGGTTTTCACGCTGCCTTGCGAACAACCCATGGCTTGAGCCGTCTGAGCCACATCCAGCTCCTCCCAGATACGCAGGAGAAACGCCTGTTGTTGCCGAAGCGGCAGGGCACGCAAGGCGACGTCGAGTGCCGCACAGGCCCGCTTGCGCTGCACTTCTTCATCGGGTGCCGGTGCGGCCTGGTCAGCTACCTGCGCCAGCGGATCTTCCCCCTCTTCTTCGTCTTGGGAGCCATGAAAAAATTCCCGCAGCCGGTTGCGCACCCGCTCCCGCCGATACCAATCACGAATACGGCTCTGGAGAATGCGGTGAAACAGCGGCCCCCATTCCTCCTCAGGGCGCTGGGCATACTTCTGCGCAAGTTTCAGCATGGCATCCTGGACAAGATCCAGCGCCTCATCCTTATCCCCCGTGGCAAGATGCGCCATGCGGAATGCACGTCGCTCAATCCCGGCCAAAAACCGATCCAATGCCTGGGTTCGATCCAGTGACCCCACCCTCTCACCCAGGCACAGGTTGCCAGGGTGCCCATGAACGGCGATGGGGGAATGACAGCCACTCATTCCCGTACTCGTCCTCTACGCATCCGGTGACCAACTACGGAGAACCCCTGCGCGGCGCCAGCATGGACCTGGAATCGGCCGGAACCGGTCCGATTCTCGACCCGAAACACTGTGAAATCAAGACGGGGCAAGGCAAAATCTCCGATTACAACGCACAGGCGCTTGCGCCTGAACCGGGAGAGTCAGCCGGCAGTCACCACCGGTTTTTAAGAGAGAGCGTGGCTTCGTCTCAGAGGTTACAACGCTGGAGGAAACTTCCGGTTGACAGTGCGCCTACCGAGAGCTGGAAGGTGATGGGAAGAACCGCGGGGACGGATATGCAATGAACGGCGCAGAGAGGGATGTGCGGACGGACTTACTTGGATTTGCCCCCATCGGCCGGTTTCTTCCCGCCGACCCAGGCCACCGAGGGGATCTGGACCACGAGATCAAGGCGCTCGTGCGCTTCATTGTCCTTGAGGTCCGGTCCTACACTATAGAGGACGCCCCTTTTCATATTCACCAGCATGGGAAGTCCGGTAAAGGGATCGTAGAGCCCCTGGCCGGCCTTGGCCAGTCTGGTCAACAGGTCCTGCTCCGGCGGAGTCCGACGCAACCAGGCCTGTAGCGATACCAACCGCAAGCGCGCATCGGTTTCCATAACCCGACCGGCGTACGTTTCCCACGCGGGCAGCCGATCCACCCCGACAAGACTTTCGATTGGATTCATCACCATATCGCTAACGCCGTAAGGAGGAACACGGACAAATAGCGATTGTTTGGGCAGGTCGGCATACCGTCCGTCGGCTGCCGCTTTTCCCGCAGCGTCATAATATTCGGCGTAGGCATTGAACCGGCGCTGCTTCGGCAATGGCAACACGGCCGCGATGGCGCCATAGAACGGACGAGTGTCGGCTCGATCCTGACTGACCGCGTCATCCAACGTCTTGGTAGCCAACACAAACTGGCTTTGCATCGGCCAGCGGAGCGACTGTTCGGGTTGCTCTAACGGCCGTGCCAATTTGGCCATTCGGCTGACATATCGCTCATCGAGGTCCGGCCGCTGCACGAGGCCGCTCATGAGCGCCACGTCGTCATTCATCGCGGCACTGGCCAGCATTTTGACCGGCAACGACTTCGCCTGTCCCAATACCGTCCGCCAGGCTGTGAGATCGGTTTCCAGCCGACCGACACCCGTCTCAACGTCTTGCGCAAACCCGTCTGCAAGATAAAGCCGATGAGTCTGGAGAATCAGCCCACAGTTCGGGCTGATCGGCTGACCGTACCCGACGTCTTCGAACGGCTTGTTCAGCCATTGCCTGTACCGACCCAGGCTGACCTCCGCTTGCGACAGCCAGCTTTTGAGGCCGGCCGCATCCAACTGCATCTGCAAAGCAGGATCACCGGCCTTCATCCACTTGCCCGCTGCTTCCGCCGATGCACTGTGTCCCCCGTCCGGAGAATACCCTTCGCCGGTCAGGCAGGTCTGCGTGAATGTCCGGTCGGCCCCCTCAACTCGTCGGTCCATTCCCGCCTGCACGGGATCCTGATTCGCGGCAGCTCCGAGGCCGAGCAGGAGGAGATAGCCATTTTTGCTGGAGTCTTGCAACGTCTGTTGAGGCACCGACGTCATCGTACGATAGACTGCGCTGGGCTGCTCCTCGAGTATCACCCAAGTTAGGGCCACTGCAGCGACAGTGCCTCCGACCAGAAGCAGGGCGAGACCGACTAATGCCAACACCAGCACAACGAGTGATCGCGTCGTCGACACTCCCGCCCCGATCAGAGAAGCCGCCGCCTCACCCACCCGGCTCCATACTCCGGCGCCGGTCGGCTGGATCGGTTTGGGACGGTGGGGCGGCTCTTCCGCAGGGACGGCCGCGGTGACCTGCTCGACCCGCTCATCGGGCTGTTCCGCCACCACTGCGGCCGGAACCGCCTCCTCGACCGGCGGTGAAACAACAGCGGCCAGCGGCTCAACAGGAACAGGATTCGCTGGGGGAGCAGCACTGACTTCAGGCGTCACGGACTCCGCAGATTTTTTCAGCCAGCGGGTCAGCATGTTGCCGGTGGAAGGTTTCGGAGTCGGGGCTGACGACGCATCTTCCCAGAGAATATGTAACCCATCACTCGTCGCCGCGTCAGAAGGAGCGGGGGTAGCCGCTGTCATCTCCGCTGACTCCCCAGCAACAGCCGGCTCGGCAGCCAATATGGGATGTTCTGGTTGCACAGGCTCAAGGGTATGGGGCGACTCAATGAGCTGGTTCAAGTTATCAGCCGGGACAGCACTCGGCATCTCCGCCGGTGCAACAGGCAGGGCTTGTTGAACTGAGTCTGTCTGAGCATGCGCGATTTCTGCGGATGGAACTTCGGCGGGGATCGCCGGAGAACCGACAATCCCCTGCTCGTCCGAATTAGAAACGGGTTCCCTCGGCATCACCGGCGAGAGCTCTAGGGCCGGGATATCCGGCGGCGCTTCGGCCTGCGGCTCGAGAACCACTGGCTCGTCCAGTGGATCCGATTGATCTTCAGTGGAAGACGATGCGATGGGAGCGTCGACGATCCCGGCCACCAGGGCAATCTCCTGGGGGGCGTTCTCCTCCTGCGCGCTTACCCCTTTCGCCGATGGCTCCACCTGAAGTGACGGCTCCGAGGGCTCTGCTGCAATCGCTTCGTCGCGCGTCACGGCGATGGCGAACTCCGTGACCGGTTCCCCCGGGACAGGAGCAGGCTGAACCGCGGCTTGCGGAGGGATCGTATCGCGTTCACTCAAACCCAAGGGAGCTGCTGCGGATACTTCCTTCGCAAGTCCTGCCAATGGCTCAGTGTCCGGCAGGAGAATGGACGTCTCCGCAAGAGTGGCCTCCGTCTCCAGCGGATGATAGAGGTAAGTATTTGGCGGCTCGTTTTGTTCGTCCGGTGATACAAGACGGAACACGCGCGCCGATTCATCAGCAACTTCTCTCGAAGGCTCGCCGGCGACAGGGAGTGACTCCGCCTGCGATGCTGGCTCAGGCGTTTCCGACACGGCGGGCAAAATGAGCGTGGCCTCCTGTGTCACCTCGCCCGATTCGCAAACTTCCCCGGCCTGTCCGACTACGATAGAGATTGAACCGAATTCCGGTTCGGGCTCCGGACGGGAAATGGTGACCTCTTCTACTTCGACCTGTTCCCAAGGCATAGGCGCGGATAACGTCAATGAGGCGCTGTCCGGATCAAGGGCTGGTTTCCACGCGGAAGCTTCGCAGGAGGCTGCTGTCACCTCGACAGAATCAGAGGCGACCGTGGCTGCGGGAGCCTGCTCATCGGTCGCGGTGCGATCTAGCGCCTGGTCCGGCTCTGGACTGTGAAGTGTCTGAGCAGGCGCAGGAGAGGACTGCATTGCTGCCACCGCAGCCAGAATTTCTTCCCAGGAAAGTCCGGATGAGGTGATTTCCGAGGCACGCGAATCAGAAAGTGATTCTATTGGCGTCTCTGCGGAACCCGTGAGGGCCTCAATGACGGGAGCCACCGCCTCGATTGCTGGTGACGACCATTCTTCCGTCTCATATGATTCCGAGGAGGCAACCTCTGCCACCTGTGATGCCTTTGGTGCGGCCGGCGGAGGAATGGGGATGGGATTCTCTTCGACCTGATCCCAGGGCATGGACACCGGAGTCGTCGGTGTTTCGACGATCGGGTGGCTGCCGCTTTGCGACAGCACTTCGATGGTCTGCGGCGTTGGTTTACTGGGAGGATCCAGCGGCAACTCGGCCTCAGGAGACGGCACCTCTGTAAATTCATGGACGCTCGGCACATGACTCGAAGGCGGGGATGGTATTGCGATGGCCTCCTCCGAGGCCTGATCCCAGGGCATGGGGATAGGACTAGAAAACGCTTCAGCAATCGATCGGCTGCCGGTCTCTGCTTGCAGCTCAATGGTGGGAAGCCCCGCTTCACCCTCGAGACTCGATGCCACTTCAGACTCAGGGGAGACCGGGGTCGCATCGTTGGATACCGTCCATCCCTGACTCACGGTTGCGGGAGGAATAACGACGGCAACATCCTCAACCTGGTCCCACGGCATCGGTGCCGGGCTCGAGGGCGTTTGTGTAATTGGATCGGCACCCGCCTCGACCAGGACCACGCTCGCAGGCGTGGACTCCGAAGAGGTCGCAGGAGGTGGCAATTCAGTTTCGCCCGTCGTCACAGCAGGAAGTGGATCGATACCAGGCAGTTCATATTCAACGACAGATTTACTCGTCTCTTCCGTGGAGTCCACCGGGGACCAGGAAAAATCTAGAGCAGCCGGCGGCGCCAGACTGGTAGGCAGTTCCAATGTTTCGATGGCAGGATGCTGATCGAGCTCCTGCTTCTGTGGGTCAACTGCTTCCACGACCTCGATCGGTGAGAGAGGAAGAACGGGTGATTCCATGACCCCCGTCGATGGTTCTCCCACTGAAACAAGCGAGTCTTGCGCAGGAGGCATGCCAGAAGGAGGCACATCCACTTGTTCCCAAGGCGGAGCCACCGCTTCTGCAGCTTTTGCAACTTCGGGAGACTCACTTTCCGAGGCGGGAACCGAAGGCTGAGGCGGGGTTTGCAGCACTTGACCGGTCACCGTATCGAACATTGCGGAAAGGCGGAATGCGACCGGGCTGCCGGGAGCAATTGAACGAATTCGTGCAAAAAGATCGCTGGGGTGGTTTGGTTTGTCCGTGTCCGGATCTTCCAGCAAGACTTCAACCGCCTTGCCGTACTCCGCCACCGCCGTCATGACGTCGCCTTTTTCCTCGTAGACGCGTCCTAGCATTTCCAAAAAGGGCACATATCGTGGGCCTGCCGTCAGATATTCCCGCAGCAGCGACTCCGCCAGCCAATAGTCCTGCCGCTCCATGGCTTCCCGGGCCAGGGATTCGAACGCCGTCCTGGCACTCATGAGACTTCCCAGCCGGAGATGGAGGGTGGCGAAGAGACGCCTGGCCTCGGCGTTGAGCGGGTCGAGTGCGAGAAGGTCTTTGAGGGCGGAGGACGCACGGCCGTACTTGCCAGCGTTCATTTGTGTAATCGCGTCCTCGAGAAGCGCCGACTTCTTGTTGTAGCCGATGCTGCCCTTTTTCTGGACTTTCGGGGGAACTTTTTTATCGGACTTCAGGGGAGGCTTTTTGTCGGATCGCACTGTGTAACCCTATAACTTTACAAGCATTCCTGATCTTTTTCGGCCGGCCATCTCTTGACGGGTCATTCCGAACCTATTACAGCCTTGTGCCTATCCTTTTCGGCATTTTTCGGTACGATCTTGATGAGGGATTTTCCTGTGCCGATTTTGACACAGACACGGGATGCTTCGGCTTTAGAAACCCACCTTCACCTGCCGGAGAGAGTTCCGTATACTGCCGCAGGGAGAACCGGACCGACATGCGACGCATCCTCATTTTCTCTGACTTGGACGGAAGTCTGCTGGACGCGACCACCTACTCGCACGAGGACGCGACCGATGCCCTGACGGCGATACAGCAACGCGGTGCGACGCTCATCCTCGTCTCGAGCAAAACTCATGCGGAAATGGAGCCGCTTCGCCATGGTCTGGGCAATCGCCACTCATTTATTGTCGAAAATGGCGGGGCCGTGTATGTCCCCTACGGCACATTTCCCTTTCCCCTTGAGCAAGCCATAACCCGCGGCGCCTATCAGGTCCTCCAGCTTGGAACTCCCTACGCCTACCTTCGCACGGCGCTGAACGAGATCCGCCGGGAACTGGGTGATGGATTGCGGGGATTCGGAGATCTGACCCTTGAAGAGGTGATGCAGCTCACAGGAATGTCATCCGTGGATACCCAGCGGGCCATGCAACGGGAGTACGATGAGCCGTTCGTGATTAATGGCGAGGGCATAGCATGGCAGGATCTGCGTGCCGCGGCAGACAGGCGCGGCCTGCGTTGCACGCGCGGGGGCCGGTTCTACCATTTGATGGGAGCAAATGATAAGGGGACTGCGAGCCGGCGGCTGATTGAATGGTATGAACGGCTAGTAGCGAACGAGGGACAGACCCTGGTGACAGTCGGCCTTGGAGACAGCCTTAATGACCTTCCTATGTTGGAAGTCGTGGATTATCCTATCCTTGTGCGGAAACCGAATGGCTCCTATGACCCGGAGGTGCAGCTCCCCCGCCTCATCCACGCCCATGGAGTAGGCCCAGCCGGATGGAACCGTAGCCTCATTGAACTCCTACCGACTCTGTGACGATTGAACGAAGAACAGTCGCGCGGCATGTGATCCAAAATTGAAACGGGCAGGGCATCAGTGCCCGCGCTGTGGCAGAGTGGTTCGGCGGCTCAATAGGCCTACCACCAGCCCTCCGGCAAATCCTGCTCCGATGGCGCAGGCCACGAGACCAAGCAACGACCGATTGAACACAAATCGACTCTCCCGGCGGTGCGGATAACGCGGCACGGCGGCTTCCCCACCCAGCCAGCGGCGCGCTTTGGCCTCGCCGTCGACATCGGAAATCTTATTGGTCATACCATGTCCTTTATCAGTGATAAGCGGAGACCGCCCTGCCGTTAGAGATGCCGCAAGTCATCCGGTGCGCCATCTCGCGTTCGGACCGACAACCCTCGCTCGAGATAGTCCTTGGCCAAATCTTTCGCGCCCAACCCGAATGCAATCGCCCCGGCCATGACGATCCCTCCCAGGGTAATGCCAAAGCCGACGACCACGATGTTCTGCGCGATACCCAGCTGCTCCAACGCCATAGCCACGGCCAGCAATTGAATCCCCCATCGCGAGCAGGTTGCCACCAATCGTGCCGGTGGCAATCCCGCGTTGACCGCGGCGATCAGCACGGCCTGAGAGACAAAGTTGGACAACAACCAGCCGGCCACCAAAATCAGGCCTGCCGTGACGAGATGCGGCACATACGCGAGGAACGACTTGGCAAAATCGTTGATCGGCTGAAGATTGAGCGCGCCCAATGCGGCGACAGTCGCAAAAATCATCACCAACCAGTACGCCGCTTGCCCTATCAACCGAGACGGATCCGTTTTCACGCCGCCGCGCAACAGCGCGCCGGTGACTCCCAATCGATCAAAGAGTCGGTCCAACCCGACCACGCGTAGCAGACGCTCGAGCGCTTGGCTCGCCGTCCAGGCAACTACCAGGCCCGCAAAGAAAATGATGGACATGGCCAGGAGGCTCGGCAACACCGCGAGTACCTGCCGAGCCATCAGCTCCAGCGGATCGAGGAGCCCCTTCTCAAAAAATTCCTTCATAATTCCCTCCTCCGGCCTCGACTGCAGCCTGCCTTCAGATGGATCGATTCATGATGATCAACTGGCATGAGGTTCGTTCCAGCGTGCAACCAAATAGGATTTGTCCTTTTCGAACGCCTGGCACAACGCTTCAATGCGGCCCTCGGCCTCGCTTGATGTGAGTCCCTGAGTATCGAGGACGAAAGACGCGGTGCGACCCAGATATAAGGGCGTGAAGGCTTTGAGCACATGATCGAGGGGCAAGACACGATTCCGATAGGCGACAGCTGCGTCGTAGACGACCCGAGCCCAGAGACTGTCGGCAATCCGGAAGTCCTGCAGGGAACAGGTTCCTAGCGGCCGCAGACTCTGCCTGGTTCCCGGAGCCAGGATCTGATCCCAGATCGTACCCAGATCGCTCAGGCCTTGCCGAAATGTGCTGATCATACGATCGACGTTCACGTTGACCGGCTCCACGCCGACTTCGTACTGGAATCCGAACAAGGGGACCGCATTCGAGCCCTCTGTTTTGCCCCATACCGCGTAATGGTCTTCCATCAGCGCAAACACGGCGCCGAGCACTTGAACGAGCATGGCCGAGAGATCTGCCGCCGGGTCCTTGGGGTTGTGGATTTTGGCGCCCAAAAAGCTCTGGCAGACGCGCGCCCCGCTAGCGATCGCTTCCGTGGTCATCCAGATGTCGATTCCGAACTTCGCGACTTCCGACTCCCACACATGCTTGTCCAGATAATGCTGTGCCAATTGGCCTGAAAATCCGAAATCCCCACCGATCGGTTGCCTGATCCGATGACCGTAGAGGGTACGCGTCAGCGGATAGACGATGCTGTTCGTAATGGTCCCGTCATACTTGTGACGGAGATAGTACGGCGCGACATAGTCGAACCCCTGCTCGAAGACCGGGCTCACCAGGAGCTCAATCCATTCCGGCGTAATGCTCCGTAAATCTGAATCGACGACGGCACAGGCTTTGGCTTTCAGGCGTCGGGCAATCTCGAAAATCGTACGAAATGCGCTGCCTTTTCCGGGGATACCGTGATAGGGCGTAATGATCTTATGGAGCGAACTCTGCTGGTCGCCGATGAAGAGCGTTTTAAGATCGACGACCGCCTGTGACACCACCTGTTGGGTCCCGTCCGTCGAACCGCCGTCCGAATTCACTAGGACGGCGCGGGCTTCC
The DNA here is from genome assembly GCA_964556305.1 of uncultured Nitrospira sp. Taxonomy (GTDB): domain Bacteria; phylum Nitrospirota; class Nitrospiria; order Nitrospirales; family Nitrospiraceae; genus Nitrospira_A. The sequence goes on from CAZKVY010000087.1 coordinate 13,328, forward strand.
GGGAAATACTTGGCCAAGCCGGCGCTCACCGCCTTGACGACATGGCCGATCGTTTCCACATTGTTGAAGCTTGGAATGCCGACCAAAATATCCGTGTGGGCAAATTGGTCAACTTGCGCCTCGGTTTCAGGCGTCAGCGGGGTGGTATGGGTCGTATCAGGAAGTTGAGGGCCAGGGGTCATACGTCAATCTCGCACGCCTCCGCCCTGGGCAGCACTGTGATGACATGACCGGAGAGGACTGGCGAAAGGCCGGTGTGTGTGACAATGTGTCTAGGCTAAGAGACACCATTTTACCCAACGATGTCAAGCAATTCGGCCTCACACCATCGAACGGGGTCATCATTGTCGAGTGTGCTCGGCGCAGTATAACCTGCCGGATGAGGTTGCGAGAACGCACTTCAGACTAGGAGTTAACAGAATTTGTACACGATAGAGGAACGAGGGGAATATCGTTCGACTCGGAGGGAGGAAGGCTTACCCGGCATCAGAAATTACGATCTGTTCTTTTCGATCCGTACTGAGTGAGGGCATCGTGGCATGAGTACTGACGAAATCGCTCAATCGCAGCTGATCGTCGGCATCCATCAGTATAGGATCGACCCCCAGCCGTGACTCACTAGCCCATCGGATCGTCGCTAGCCGTACCGACAGCGGCTTGGACTCTCCCGGAATATGCAGATGCAATTGAAGCAGGTCCCCGGCTTGCAGCCCTTTGAGTCCGGTTCGTGACCATCCCGGTATCGAGAGATCAAGCATCCGGCCGTTCCAGACCAGCAACCCATCCTCAGAACGTGATCCGGTACATTCGACGATAAAACGCGGACGATTCTGTTGTTCCATCATTCCTCCAAGCAAACGCCTCGGCAGAATATGAAAAACAACGGATTGTGGGATAGTCCCCGAAAGTGGGGGATCGGGGAACGCTGGCAAGCAGGTCGTGATGATGGGAATTGGGAACAGGCCTGCGGGATCTCAAACCAGGCAGGACCGTAAGACCGGACGACAGGGAAACGACCGGTTGATTATGCGACTCGAGAGGAATCGGCCGATTTCAGTACGCTTTCGACAAATTTGTGAATGCGCGCTTCGGTAGTGGCACTCAGCTTCACGGTTTCAAGCCCGAATACACGATCCTTCACCCACTTTACGGTCACTCCCTCAACGTCGATCGCCTTAGGCTGGTCAGGCAAAAAGACGCGTAACGTTAGTTTCATGCCGACCACGACGGGCTTATCTCCCTCGATCCGCCAGCCCTTGACGGAAAGATCGCATACTTTGCCCGTTCCCACCAGGCCTTCCCCCAGGTAATAGAGGAAGCAGCTGACGGGCACGCGAGAATGTGAACGGGACGTCTGTGATTTGGCCATGGGGTGTGAGCGAGGGGATGAGCACCACGCGGCATCAGCCTCGACTAGCAATCAGTCTACTGAACTTGCTGACAATGACCAAGCAGATTTTCGTTCCCGGCAGGGCGAACACATCCCATCGCCACACACTGATTGAAACCATGAACGCGAGAGAGGGCTAGACCAACGCGGTCACAAACTGTTCGAGACGGGCCTGCTCATCGGCTTTGATGGCATTTACTTCAATGCCGAATTCCTGGCCACGGGACCAGCGAACAATCGCGCGGTCGACAAATACGGTCGGGTGCTGACCGGGAAGAAAGACGCAGAGTGTGACAATGGTTCCGGGGTCGACCGGATGCGTCCCATCGACACGCCAACCATTCAAGGAAAGATTCCAAGCGATACCGCTTCCCTGGAAGGCATCGCAGGAATAATAGACCGAACATTGGACGGGAAAACGACGAAACGATCGGACGTGAAATCGGACGCCGACAGCAGCAGGAGGACAATGCGGGACCGATGGGACGAGCTGGTTGTTGCCGCCTGTCATGGTGCCCCTTTAAAACCCTGCATTTCGACGTGGTTGGGGTGAGTGACGGGTTTCGAA
>CAZKVY010000088.1:0-15254 GCA_964556305.1 uncultured Nitrospira sp.
AGCTTGTTGGCGTAACGCATATCGAATCCTACCCCATTATCGCGTACGAATAACACCGCCTCATCAGCCCCGTTATCCAGACTGCCGACTTCGATCATCGCCTGCGGCTGGGTTCCGGTAAATTTAATGGCATTCGAAATCAGATTCATAAACACCTGCCGCAACATGGCAGCGTCGCCCGTGACCTCAGGAAGTTGAGCGATTGTCCATGAGATGGCGCGATCTTGCAAGTCATGTCGAAGATCGTGCCGCAAGGAGGCGATTAATTGGTTCAGATTGACCGTCCCGTGCAACATTTCCTGCCGCCCCATGCGGGAAAACACCAAGAGATCGTCAATGAGTTGCCCCATTCGGGTCGCGGATTCCGAAATCGTAAGTAAGTAGCGTTTCGCCTTGTCATCGAGAGAGATCGACGTGGCCTTTGCGAGGAGTGAGGCATAGCCGTCGATGTGCCGAAGCGGTGCGCGCAAGTCGTGTGACACGGAGTAGCTGAATGCCTCGAGTTCCTTGTTGGCGGCTTCTAGGAGTTCCCCCCGACGGTGTAGCTCGTCGGCAATTCGACGCCGCTCGGTAATATCATGCCGGATCAAGTAGTACACGGCCGCGAGGAGCACGAACAGCAAAAGGGCCCCGATGGTCAATAAAATGATGCTGGAGCGAGTCGTCATCGTCGATTCAATGACCCGTTGTGCGAGTGCCTTGGTTTCTTCTTGATCCATCTGGGCTTGGAGCCGCCTGGCTGACTCGAGCGAAGCCTTGGCGACCCCCGTGAGCGCCATCCCGCGCACCGAGTCAAAGCCTTTCTTGGCGCGTTGTTCGATGGCGGCACGTTCTTCCTGTAATTGTTGAGTGATCAAATGCTCAAGATCATTCACATGAGCGCGCTGTGGGCTGTCTGGATCGGTGAGCTCCCGCAAATAGCGAATGTATTCCGTAGCGCGTTCCCGCAGGCTGTTATAGGCGGCTAGGTAGCTCTCGTCACCGGTGACAAGGAACCGTCGGTGGCCATTCTCCGCGTCATCTATGGCTTCTCCGGTTGCGCCAACAAACTGAATGAATTCGTGACTCCGTTTGTCCAGGTGGCCATTACGAATGAGGATCGTCATATTGCGGTAGGAAATGGCGGAAATGACCAGGATGCCGGCAAATACCAGTCCGAATCCAGCGAGCACGCGCTGTTCGATCGATCGCTTTTGGAAAGTCTGAAACAGCGGCGTGAGGAACGAAGCTCGGCCCGGACTCTTCTCAGTCTCCGGCGAGGCAGGTAATGCGGCGTCGAGCTCGACGTCGGCGGGTTGGTGGAGGTTCGGTTCGTCCATGCCCAAAGTGAACGCCTCGGAAAGATGCGGACTGGATCCGGGAATGCGCGTCAATGACTCTGGTGCAGCCGGGAGACTGCACCAGGATATTGTAACAGAAGGTATTGAGAAGCGAAGAGAATTGATGGAAGCCGAGAACCGGAACTCCGAACGGATCTTCAGCCTCCGTACGGAGTGACCGGCGGAAGAATGGACGCGGCAGGTCCGACGAGATTTGAAAACATCAGCGTGGCTGCCACAGCCCAGTCGAGGAACGGTTGCGGATAAATGCCGATCACGAGCGTTCCGGCTAGTCCGACATAGATCACCGCTCGCAAGGGGCCAGAGGTCTTGATGGGAGAGGAGTCGAGCGGTTCGTTGATGTACATCTTCTTCACGACGATCAGATAGTAATACATCGAGACGACGATATTGACGAGGCCAACGGTAATCAGAATGTAGAGGCCCTCTTTGATGGCGGCGACAAAGATATACAGCTTTCCGATAAAACCGGCGAGTGGAGGCACCCCTGCCAGAGAAAGTAGAAAAATTAACATGGCGAATGCGAGAAACGGTGACCGCCGGTTGAGTCCGCGGTAATCGTCGATCTCATCGCTCCCCAGCGAATTGCTGATCGCCATGATGACCGCGAAGGCTCCCAGGTTCGCGAAGAGGTAGGTCAAGAGGTAGAACAGAATGGAGTCGGTGCCCATTTTTGTTCCTGCGGCCAAACCGATCAGGACGTTGCCGACCTGGGCGATACCGGAATAGGCCAGCAGGCGCTTAATGTTTCGTTGTGCGATGGCTACGATATTGCCGTAGGTCATCGACAGGATAGAGGCGGCGACAATGAGCAATGCCCAAGCCGGCTTGAAAGTCGCCAGGGCGACGAGGAACAGCCGGAGCAGGATAGCGAAGGCGGCGACTTTCGGTGCGATGGACAGGAAGGCGGTTACAGGGGTCGGTGCGCCATGGTACGTATCCGGGATCCACGAGTGAAAGGGGACGGCGCCGATCTTGAAACCCAATGCCGCAAAGATCAGCAGGAAGCCGATGACCAATCCCGTGGTCGGGTTCGCTCCGGTCATGTCGGAAAAGACGAGTTTTCCGGTTTCGCCGTACACGAGGCTGATACCGTACGCCAGCAATCCCGCCGCAAAGACGCCAAGGATGAAGAACTTGAGGCCTGCCTCATTCGAGGCCATGTCGTCACGGAGATAGGAGACGAGGACGTAAAATCCGAAGGTCGCAAACTCGAGTGTGACGAAGAGCGATAAAAGATCGTTGGCCGAGGCCATGAACATCATGCCTAAGGCCGACATTGCGACGAGGAAATAATATTCCCCTCGGAAGACAGAGAACCGATGCACATAGTCGATCGAGAGGAGAATGACCAGAATGGTCGCCACAAGGATCATGACTTTGAAGAAGATCGCCATTCGATCAACGACGAACATCTTTCCGAACAAGGTGCCGGTGATGCCGGTCATGTCGAACCAGGCGAGGCAGGCCAGCGTGACGAGCACTCCAAAGATGGTCAGGTAGGCCAACTGTTCCTGCACGATGCGCTTGAACGAAAAATCGACGGCTAGGACAACGCACAGCCAGAGCGTCAGAAACAGCTCCGGAAGCAGGAGGAGCAGATCGCTGGCCGAAAGCGTGAGGGAAAAAGTCATTGCGCGGTCACTTTCGCAATCGCCTCACGTGAAGTAGACACGGGCAGAGTGGGCGAGCTGGCTTGTGGAATGGTTATCGGAAGCTCGGCGACCGGGACCACTTTGGTGATGCGGGCGATGAGCGGGTCGACCCCGGAGCGGACCACGGAGTAGAGATGTCCAGGGAAAATGCCGAAGCTGATGCTAACCGTAATCATAATGAGTAGGGGCATGCGGTCGACAACCGCCACGGCATCGTGGGAGTGGCTATACTTTTCCGCCATCGAGCCGTAGAAGAGGCCGCGCATCATCTTGAAGAGATAGGCCATGGTCAATACGATGCCGAGTACCGCTACCACGACCTGGAAGGGGTATTTGTTCCAGCTGCCGACGATGATCATGACTTCGGCGATGAAGTTGACGGTTCCCGGCATTCCGATCGAGGCCATACACCCGACGACAAACGCTGCGGATATAAACGGCATCCGGTTGGAGAGGCCTCCCAGGGAAGGGATGTCCCGGGTGTGAGTTTGATCGTAGACCCAGCCGGCCATGGCGAACAGCATACCAGTGGCCATCGCGTGCGCGAACATATAGATCACCGCTCCGCTGAGGCTGATGTAGTCCAGTGCCGCCATGCCCAAGAACACATAGCCCATATGGCTGGAGCTGGAATAGCCGATGACGTATTTGGTGTCCTTCGCATAGTAGGCGACGAGACCGCCATAAATGATACTGAAGATACACAGCACTGCAGCGATAGGCATCAGTTCCCGGGTGGTTTCGGGGAGGATTTCAAACGCGACACGGATAATTGAAAAATGGCCGAGTTTCATCAGCACGCCGGCATGCAGCATGCTGGTGGCGGCCGGCGCGGCGGCGTGTCCGACCGGAGACCAGGAATGCAACGGCCAAATCGGAGCGATCGATGCAAAGCCGAAAAATATCAGCAGCCAGATGACGGTGGCCAAGGGCCCTGAGAAGTGGGCTTTCTCACGCAAAATGAGGATGTCGAACGTGTTCAGCCCGGAAAATTTGTAAATGAGCAGAATTCCCATTAAGGCGGCCACGGCAAAGGCGGAAAGGAACAGGACCAGTTTCATGGCCGCGTATTCTTTGCTGTTCGCGGCGAAGTTGAAAATGAACCCGACGGAATCCCGTTGCTTCAGACCTTCAGGATCGGTCATTTCCAGATATTTCTTGGTGTGGCTGCCCCACATGCCCAAGAGCAGATACATGGGGATCACGGACATTTCATAGAAGAAGTACAGGAAGAATAAGTCGAGCGACATGAAGACGCCGATCGTGGCCGCGGCAAGAATCAAGATCCAGATATAAAACTCCTTCATCCGGTCCTTGATGTGCCAGGAGACGAAGATGCCGGCGAATAAGAGAATGCCCGATGCAAGGACCAACGGAGTACCGATGCCGTCTACGCCGAGATGAAGAGAAATGCCCAGCTGACGCGACCACTCAATGCGCTGGATGAATTGGAACCCGCCTTTCACTGAATCATAGGCATAAAAGAGATAGACGGATGCGGCCAATGAAACAAAGGCAGACCCGGCCGCGATGCCGCGCACCAGCGAGACTTGTCGGTTGGAGACAAAAATGAGCGCGAGGGCCCCGAGGAAGGGGGCGAATAAAATGATGAGCAGGGTGTATTCAGCCATGATCTTACTTCACGGGCACGTGGATAACGGTGTCTACTGAGGCCACTTTTGCGCGGTCGAGCCGGTCGACGAGGGCTTGAATCGATCCATTCATCATCCTCAGGAATGGCGAGGGATATAGGCCGATCCACAAAATCATAATCGATAGCGAGAGCGCAATGGTGATTTCTCTCATGTGGAGGTCCTTGACGGCCGCCGACACATTTTTGCTCAGGGGCCCCAACATGGCGCGTTCGTAATACCAGAGAAAATAGGCGGCTCCGAAGATCACGCCGAGCACCGCCACGGCTCCAAACCACCATTTGGCTTTGAAGGCGCCCAGAAGAATTAAAAATTCCCCAACAAAACCGTTGGTCCCTGGCAGTCCGATAGAGGCCATGCCGATCAAGAGGAGGAACGTGGCCAGGAGCGGAGCTTGTTTGGCGAAACCACCGAAGGAGGACAACTGCGAACTTTGCTGACGAGTCGACAAGAATCCAGCCATGAAAAAGAGACCGGCCGTACTGAACCCCAGGTTAATCATGGTTAGCAGGCTGCCTTGAAGGCCTTGAAAGTTCAAGGCAAACAATCCCACCACCACAAAGCCGAGGTGGCTGATGCTGCTAAACGCGAGTAATCGTTTGAAATCTGATTGCACCAGCGCCACGACCGCGCCATACAGAATGGCGGACAGCGCCAAGACCATCACGATGGAGACAACCCCTTCGCTTTTTGATGCATCGGGTAGCAATGGGAAGGTGAAACGAAGGAACCCATAGGTGCCCAATTTCATGCCGGCTAACATGACGGCCATTCCAATCGGACCTTCCACGAGCGCATCAGGGAGCCAGGTGTGGAAGGGAAAGACGGGTGCCTTGAAGGCAAATCCCATAAACATGAGCCAGAAAATTAAAATCTGTTGCGAGAGCGGAATGGGCACGGACAGCAATTCCAATAAGTCGAACGAGTAGACGTGGTCCAAGTGATGGGTCACGGCCCACTGGTGATAGTTGATGTCCAGCAAGGCAATGCCGACGAGCATGAAGACGCTGCCCAGCAACGTATAGAGCACGTACTTGAGTGCGGCGTAATGCCGGTCCGGTCCTCCCCCCCAGAGCTTGATGAGAAAATAGCTCGGGATGAGCATGAGTTCCCAAAAGACGAAAAAGAGGATCAGGTCAATGGAGACAAAAATTCCGATGGTGGTGGTCTCAAGCGCCAGCAGGGCCATGAAGTAGAGACGCAGCTGGTTGCGTACCGTATCCCAGGAGTAGATGACGACTAGTACGGTCAGGAATGCAGTCAGACCTACGAAGAGCACGCTGATACCATCGACGGCGAGGTGATATCCGATTCCGAGTGCCGGCATCCACCGCGCATGTTCAGCGAATTGCATGGCCGCAGAGTCCGGTACAAAACGCATTAACACCAGACACGCTAGTGCCAGTTCCACCAGGGTGATGCCCAGTGTCGTGGTTTTAAGAAGATCTTCGTCGTCGATGAGCCAGAGCACGGCTGCCCCCGCCAGCGGGAGGAAGATCAGGTACGAGAGGATCGGAAAACCAAAGCTAAACTCTTCAAGCATCGTGTGTCCAAGTCATCGACTGCATCAACGTGATGAATTGCCGGTGGAGCCGGCTCCCGTCCAAATCAGGAGAATGACGTGCGCGAGGATAAAAAGCCCAGCCACGATGATGGCTGCATACTGATGAACCATGCCGGTCTGGAGACGTCGCCAGGAACGGGCCAATAGATGATTTGCATAGCCGATAATATTCAGACCCGCATAGACGACGTGCTTTTCGGTCCAAGTAATAGCTGCCGAACTGGCATCCGTGCCCCGGTCAATTGAGCGCACAAGTCCGTCGATAATGGTCCGGTCGAACCAATCGCAGAGCCGTCCCAATTGCTTCGTGGGTTCCACAAACAGTCGGTCATAGAGCTCGTCGACATAATATTTGTTGAGTAGCGTGGTGTACACGCCGGGCATACGGTCCGCTAGTGCAGCCGCTGCGGAAGAGGGGCCGCTGTAAAAGTAATGTGCGAGGCCCCACCCAAGGAGTGCAATGACGGTTGCCGTTCCCATGAGACCGAGCATCAAGCCCGGCGGGGTCGCGTGTTCTTCCCCTGCCACGCCTGCGACGGAATGGAGGAAATGGTGAAACCAGCCGTTTTCCGGGGGAACGCCCGGGAACCCGCCGATGACGGACAATGTGGCTAGCACCACGAGGGGACCAATCATGACCATTGGCGATTCGTGCACGTGCTCCGCTGTATGATGGTCGAGCCGGGACGTTCCATAGAATGTGAGGTACGTCAGACGGAACATGTAGAAGGACGTAAGGAATGCGCCGACTGCTGCCATGCCGTACAGGACGTAGTGATGGTGGACGAAGGCGTGGCCCATGATCTCATCTTTGCTCCAGAATCCTGCCAGAGGCGGAATTCCTGCGATCGCAATGGTGCCGATGAGAAACAAGGTGTGGGTCCAAGGGATTTTCGACTTCAAGGCTCCCATCTTGCGGATATCCTGCTCGCCGGAGAGGGCATGGATGACGGACCCGGCTGACAAAAAGAGGAGGGCTTTGAAGAAGGCGTGGGTCATGAGATGGAATACGGCGGCTGTGTAGGCGCCGAGACCGCAGCCAAGGAACATATATCCGAGTTGGCTCACAGTGGAATAAGCCAGGACACGCTTGATGTCCGTCTGCACCAGTCCGATCGTGGCTGCGAAGAGTGCCGTCAATCCGCCGATCCAGGCGACCGTTGTCATAGCCATGGGCGCGAGGTCGAAAATGGCATGATTGCGAACGATCATGTACACGCCGGCCGTGACCATCGTGGCCGCATGAATGAGTGCGCTGACGGGGGTCGGACCCTCCATCGCATCGGGCAGCCACGTATAGAGCGGGAGCTGGGCCGATTTTCCGACCGCTCCGACCAGCAGGCAGAGCGCGATTGCGGTGGCCATTTCAGGCGACAGTTGCGCCGCATTCTGCATGACCTGCGTGTAGTCGAGTGTCCGGAAGTTCACGAAGACGAGGAAGATGGCCAGCAAAAAGCCTGCATCCCCGATCCGATTGACCACGAACGCCTTTGTCGCTGCCTTGGCCGCCGACACCTTGTCGTAGTAGTAACCGATCAAGAGATACGAACAAAGACCGACGCCTTCCCACCCGATGAAGAGGACCACATAGTTGTTCCCCATGACCAGGAGAAGCATCGATACCATGAACAGGTTCATGTACACGAAAAAGCGCGTGAAACCTGCCTCTCCGTGCATGTAGCCCACGGAGTACACATGAATGAGAAACCCTACTCCGGTGATGACCAGAAGCATGATGCAGGTCAGAGGGTCGATCAGGTAGGCGAGATTGATGGTGAGATCGCCGCCGAAGATCCATTTGTAGGCAATGACTTCACGAGCGGCTCCGGTTCGCAAGGTTTCCGTAAACACGGCCAGCACGCAGAGGAACGACATCAGGACCGATCCCCAGGCAAACCGGTGTGCGAGGTCGTGGGAATAACGATGCCCGAAGAGGCCGTTCACAATGACGGCCATCAGCGGAAACAGAGGAATCAATTTTACGATGAGGTCAATGGAATCGGACACGTTACCACTTCAATAAGTTCATTTCGTCGACGTTGGTCGAGATCTTGCCGCGGAATACCACAATAATGATGGCCAGCCCGATGGCTGCTTCTCCCGCTGCGATGGCGATGATAAACAACGCCACGATCTGACCTTGCATGGATTCCAAATAATGAGAAAACGCGACCAAGTTGATCGTGGCCGCATTCAGCATGATTTCGACTGACATGAGCACGATAATAAAATTTCGACGGATGAGGACCCCGAGCAAACCTGTGGTAAACAGGATCGCGCTGACCGCGACATAGGCGGATAAAGGAATCATGTGTCCCGCCTCGTTTCGATGGACCTGGGCGCTTTGGCCAGGACGATCGCGCCGACGATGGCTCCTGTCAGGAATACACCGATAATTTCAAATTGAAGCAAGTATTCGCTGAACATCTTGATGCCAACTGCATGCGCATCTCCGTTCAGAAGGACGGCGGCCGTAGATGCATCACCTCGAGATCCGCCGAATGGAGAACGTATCAAGAGGAACAGCAGGTAGACTAAGCCGATGACGGCCGGAGCCAAAAGGTACGGAGTCCTGGCATGGAAGTATCGGTCGTCAGTTTTGAGGTTGAGCAACATGAGCACGAATAGATAGAGGACCAGAATAGCGCCTGCGTAGACAATGACTTGAACGGCCCAGAGGAATTCGGCATTCAGCATGACGAACAGCCCTGAGACGTGGAGCAGGAGAGCCAAAAGCGCCAAACCGCATTGCACAGGATTTTTCAGCGCCACGGTGAGAATGCCGGCGACAATACTGACCACTGCGAAATACGCGAAAAACACGAAGGCCATAACGGTACGATTCAGCTCAAATGTTTGGGTTGTGACTGTGTGGGCTTCAACACGGACTGCGGAAAGTAGTAACGATACTCTCGGCTGTCGTCCGAATTTTTTTCTTGGTTATGGGCGTACAAGTATTTCTTGGCGTCCTCAAGGTGGCGTTCGCCGACCTCGTAAAGCCGCTTCTTATCGAAGAGGAGGGTCCGCTTGTCGTGGGTAGAGTATTCATACATTTTCGTCATCGCCAACGCGTTGACCGGACAGGCTTCAACACAATACCCGCAGAATACGCATTTGGTGATGTCGATATAAAACTCGCTGGCAAAACGCTGCAGCGGTCGTTCAGGATCTTCCTGGCTGATAACCTTGATGCAACGTGATGGGCAGGCCGCTTCACAAAGATCACATCCGACACAGCGATCATGTCCATCGCTATAGCGAAGCAGCCCGAGCGCGCCCCGATGACCGTCTGGAATGGTGCGTTGTTCACGCGGATATTGGAACGTAATGGGTCGGTGAAACATGTGCTTGAAGGTGACCTTCATGGCGTCCCATATTTCGTAGAACAACGCCGCCTGCAGAATTTTTTTGGTCAACGCCCCGACACTCATTCCCACCACCTTTGACGACATCAAAAAGACGGACGAGCTTACTCTTACGCACCAACCTTTTCAATCGTTACGCGCGTCGATTTGAAATAGGGCACGCCGGTCACGGCATCGGCCTCGGTGGTCATCAGATCCTTAACCGGAGGCTCGTTGAAATGTTCCGGGAAGAAACAAGAGCCAATCTGGATATCCGGGTCTGCTTTCACCCCTGCCTGCACAGATCCTTGTTGCGAAGTCAGGCGGATAGTGGATTGTTCAGTCAGCCCAAGTTTCTCCACATCAGCCGGATTCATCCGTATACGCCCGTTGTTCGGCTCAATGTTGATGAGCCCTGAGGCCTGCGTGGACATTTTTCCGGAATGGTAGAGTACCTGGCCCATCACCAAGGTAAATGGCCGTGAGGCCTCGCCTATGGCCGGCTGCTGGCGATATCGATTTAAGACCTCGCTGGAATAGCCGTTCGACAGGTATGCGTCGGCTGACGGGGAGATACGACGTGGCTGACCGAGGTTATAGTAGCCGGGGAGTAGCTTCATGATTTCGTTCTGCACGTCCTGCGGTGACTGGTAAGGCCACTCATAGCCGAGACCATTGGCCAATGCTGTCATGATGTGCCAGTCCGGCAGGCTTTCTCCGACCTGGTCTAGCGCCTGCCGTACTCGCAACACCTTTCCTTCCAGATTGGTGAACGTGCCGTCCTTTTCCGCATAGGTAGCCGCTGGGAGTACCACATGGGCCATGCGGCCCGTTTCGGTAAGAAAGGGGTCCTGAACGATCAAGAGCTGGAGCTTTTCGAGGGCGCCCTTCACATCCATGGAGGCCGGTAAGGTCGCCAGCGGGTTTTCGCCGATGACATAGAGCGCCTTGATTTGACCCTTCTGAATGCGGGCCAGAATCTCCAGAAGATTTGCGCCCATGCCAATAGCGGGAAGGGTCACCTCCCAAGCTTTTCCGAACCGTTCGCGTGCGCCGGGATCGTCGAACCGAGCCTGCCCGGGAAGGAACTCAGGGGCAACACCCATGTCGATGGCGCCCTGTTCGTTTACCTCTTCGGTGACGGTGGTGACACCGGATCCTGGTTGTCCCAATTTGCCGGTGACCCAGGCGAGGTCAATGAGCTTGAGGACATTCTGGTATCCGTTTGGCCGACGAACGATGCCTTCCGCGCACAAGGCTACGGCCCGCGGGGCTTCCGCAAAAATGGCGGCCACCTCGCGGATCTGTTCGACGGAGACCCCGGTCTGCGCGGATACCTGTTCCAGTGATACCTGCGCTACAGCTTGTTTCAGGGCTGCAAATGCTTGTGGATGTTGCGTCGCGCTCGTTTCATCGACGAGATCCTGTTCGATGACGGCTTTGACGAGACCATCGATCAGCAATGCTTCCGTCCCCGGCTTTACGAGGAGTGGGTGCGAGGCCAACTGGGCAATATTGGTGTTCGATGAATCTACGACGATCACCTGTGCGTGATAGACTCGAATAGCCTCTTTAATTCGGACGGCCGTCAGCGGGTTGGTTTCCGTGATATTGGAACCGATGACAAGGACGGCCTTGGCTTTAGTGAGATCTTCCCAGTCGTTGAGCGGTCGGCCGATGCCGACGGCATGCCGAACGGCGTGCACGTAATTTAGGTGGCCGTAGCGGGCGCTACTGTCGAGTTGATTGGTCCTGAGACCGGCCCGCATGAGCTTTTGAAACAAGTACAGCTCTTCGTTCGTGCAGCGGGCGGTGATGAGTCCGGCAATCGATTCCGGTCCGTGCTTGCGATGGATGTCTGACAAGCGATCGATGACAGTCTGCATGGCATCGAGCCAGGGCGTCTCTGTCAGGGTGTCACCGGTGCGGACCAGGGGTTGCCGGAGTCGTTGCTGACTGTCGATATACTGAAATCCAAATCGGCCCCGGACGCAAAGCCCACCGTGGCCTTTGGCAGTTTCTGACCGGTCGCCCCATTTATTCTTCCAGGAAAGCGGCGACGTGACTCGAACGACTTCCGTGTCCTTCGTTTCGAGGTGCATCTGGCAGCCATCGCCGCAATAGTTGCACGTGGTCGTGGTTTTCTTCATCTGCCACGGCTTATACAGATATTTTGAATACTTGTTGGTGATGGCGCCGACGGGACACACGGCCAAACAATCCCCGCAGAATTCGCAAGCCAGAGGCTGATCACCCTTGGCCACCACCTGGTTGAAGCCGCCTTTTTTCATGAATTGCAGCGCATCGATCATCAAGACGTCTTTGCAGACGTTGATGCACTCTGCGCAGGCGATGCAGCGATTCATGTTGAAGTCCAGTACCAGGCTCCGGGTGTCTTCAGGGATAAACTTTTGTTTGGCGTTGGCGAGGTTCGTGACGCCATGCTGAAACGCCATGTCCTGGAGTTCGCAATGCCCATCGGCGTCACAAACCGGACAGTCCAGCGGGTGAACCGAGAGATGTTTTTCAACAGCTTTCTTTCGGGCGGCGAAGAGGTCATCACCGTCGGTCCTGATCACCATGCCGGCTGCGGCCTTGGCGGTGCAGGAGCGCACCGGAGCCTTCTTCCCTTCCTGCATGACGAGGCACATTCCGCAGGACCCAAAGGGGTCGAAGGTATAGTGGTAGCACATGGCGGGAATAATCTTGCCTGTGCTGGCGATCACATCGTAAAGCGAGACGCCGTCCTTGGCCGCTACCGTTCGGCCGTCAATGGACAGTTCAATGGTGGCGGCTTCAACGTCAGGATTGGTCGCTGGTTTTAAACCCATGCTGTGGCCCTAGTACTGAGTTATAAGTTTTGGAGCTGAGTGAGCCGTTCACCATGCTCCACTCATCACTCACAATTTGCTTATCTGTCACATTCGCCCATGACGATGTCGTACGTTCCGAAAATCGTCACGGCGTCGGAGATCATATAGCCTTTCGACATATGATCGAATGCCCCCATGTGAATAAACGAGGGAGCGCGGATTTTCAGCCGGTACGGTTTTCCACCGCCCGTGCTGACGATATAGAAACCCAACTCGCCTTTATGCGCCTCGGTCCCGCAGTAAATTTCCCCGGGAGGTGCATTGAACCCCTGTGAAAACAATTTGAATTGCTGAATCATGGATTCCAGGTTCGTGAACACGCGCTCTTTGGGCGGCAGTGTCACACTGGGTACGTCCGCCATAACCGGCCCATCCTGGATCTGTTCGAGGCACTGGCGGATGATCTTCACGCTCTCATAGAGCTCCTGCACGCGGATCCAGTACCGATCGTACGTGTCGCCGTTCTTGCCGACGGGGACGCTGAATTCACACTTAGGATAGGCGGAATAGGGTTCGTATTTGCGAAGATCGAAATCAACGCCGGAACCTCGCAATGTTGGTCCGCTTAAACCAAAACTCAATGCATCTTCTGCTGAAATGACCGCCACACCCTTCGTCCGTGCAAGCCAAATACGATTCTTCTCGAGAAAGATGACGTATTCGTCGATCTTCGGCGGGAAGTAGTCGAGGAATTGCTTCAGTTTGGCGAACAAGGACGGCGTGAAGTCCCGCTCCACACCACCAATGCGATACCAGCTGGTCGTCAGACGTGCCCCGCAGAGTTCATCGAACCAGTCGAGAAGAATTTCCCGGTCCCGGAAGCAGTAGAAGAAGACGGTCATCGCGCCGATATCAAGGGCTTGCGTGCCCAGCCAGAACTGGTGCCCGATAATACGTTGAATCTCCGCGACGATCGTGCGCAGGTATTCAGCGCGATCGGGCACGGTGATGTTCATCAATTTTTCAACCGCCCGGCAATAGGCAAAGTTGTTGTACATCGCGCACACATAGTCGAGGCGATCGGTATGCGGGATGAATTGATGATACGTCCCTTCTTCGGCCAGCTTTTCCACGCCACGATGGAGAAAGCCCATAACCGGAGTCGACTTGACCAATCGTTCCCCTTCCAACTCCAGAATGACCTTCAACACTCCATGAGTGCTGGGGTGTTGAGGGCCCATATTGAGCAGGAGTTCCTCAGTCCGGAGCGTTGGAAGCGTTTCGCTCTCCGGGTGCTCGGGATCAATTTTATAAACAGTGGTTCTTTGATCTTCGAACTGTGCCATGATCGTTCAGTGGTTCAAGCCCTGTTCCCTATCGGGTCGGTTCATCCAAAAATTCAAACGTGTCACGCCAACCCTTGCCGCGGAGCGGAAAGTCTTTGCGGAGAGGATATCCCTCCTCGTATTCGTCCGGCATCAGAATGCGGCGAAGGTCGGGATGGTTCCGAAACCGGATTCCCATCATGTCATACACTTCGCGCTCCATGAAGTCGGTGCCCTTCCAGATGTCGGTCAAGGAGTCCACAATACAATCCGACTCCGGCACCCGCGTTTTCAGACGAATTCGTTGTCGCATCCGAATGGAGTACACTTCGTAGACGACTTCAAACCGTTCTTCATCGTCGGGCCAGTCGACTGAGCTGACATGGACAATGTAGTCAAAGCGCAGGGCCGGGTCGTCTCGAAGAAACCTGGCCACATCGTGCAGAGTCTCAGGCTTAACGGTCACGGCGAGGTCCCCGCGCCACTCCACTACTTTAGTGCAGGCGCCGGGAAAGGTGTCCTCGATACGTTTTGCTAGTTGGCTCATGAAGTCGGTTCCCGCCCGTCAGACCTTCAGCGCGTCCTTCACTTCTTTGGGTTGGGAGAGGAACACGCGCTTTTGCATAATGCGCTCCTGCAATTTCAGAATGCCATCGAATAGGGCTTCGGGAGTTGGAGGACATCCCGGCACATAAATGTCGACCGGCACGAATCGATCGACTCCTTGAACCACACTATAACTGTCGTAAATGTTTCCGGATGTGGCGCAGGAGCCCATGGCGATTACATACTTCGGTTCAGGCATCTGATCGTAGATTTTTCGAATCACGGGAGCCATGCGCCGGCATACGGTGCCTGCAACGATCATGAGGTCAGACTGGCGGGGGGAGGCTCGAAAGACCCCGGCACCATACCTATCCATGTCGTAACGGGATGAGACGGCGGCGATCATTTCAATGGCGCAGCAGGCAAGTCCGAAGGTCATCGGCCACAATGACCCTTTCCTCGCCCAATTCACGGCCTTCTCCACCGTAAGCGTAATCACATCGGGAGTCCCGTCTTTGTCGTGGCCTCCCAGTTGAATTAATCCCATTCCAGCGCTCCTTTTCGCCACGCGTAAATATAGGCGACGAGGAAAAGTCCGATGAAGATCAGCATCTCTACAAGTCCAATCAGCCCGATCTTGTTGAAAACAATAGCCCAGGGATACAGGAAGATGACTTCCACATCGAAAATGACGAAGAGCATGGCGAAAATATAGTAGCGCACGGGAAACGGCATTCTGGCGTCAGAAAAAGGCTCTGATCCGCACTCATAGGTAGAGAGCTTCTCAGGTTCTGGATACCTCGGTTGAACAAAGTAGCTGATGAGCAAGGTGCCCGCACCGAATGCCAGTGCGACGAACACAAACACCAGGATCGGAAAATATCGGCTCAGGTACTCTAAGAGGAGCTCGTAACCGGCCATTGGCTCGAACCTCAACAGGTTTGAGGGCTTATAGGGCTATTAGGAGGTCGGAATCTTAGCCCCTGCCTATTTTTAATAGCAAGCGCACAAAGGA
>CAZKVY010000089.1:0-14893 GCA_964556305.1 uncultured Nitrospira sp.
GTGAAGCGACTCGTTACAGGACCGCGTCCGTCAAGACGTTACGAATGATGGCATCCGCAACCTTTTTGCCATCGACGTTGTACGTGCCCCCTTCAACTGACTGCTGGATCTGGCCGACTCTGGCATCACGCTCGTGATCAGGCTGTTCCGCCGCCGTTCTAAGGCGTTGGAGTTCCTTCGCCCGCTCTGAAATCTGCACGCGATCTTGCGACGGCGTAGACTGAGAAGCGTTTTTCTTGCTGTGTGTCCGATCAGTCTCCTGAACGCCTAAGAGAATCTTCGCGAGATCTGCGGCCCGGCCATTATTTGAGATCTCCATGACTGCTTCTCCTCCCCTTTGCAGGGTGTTCCGTAGGCTTTTCCCTAGTCGAGTACTCTATCGGCGGGGTCAGCCGGGAACTTTAGGAGACACGGTCGTTTTATGTGTTTTTTTCCACGTAGGCATCCACAAAGGCTGTGAGGCCGATTCCCCCCGCCTGGGTCGCCAGTTTGGCAATCTCCTGGTCGTAAAAGGAGTACCAGACCTGCTCCGACTTCCTGTCTAAAAGGCCTTTCGGAACAGTTTCTCTCATTTTTCCAATGAGATGCGAAATAAAGTAAGCTTCGAACTCTTGTCCGGCCTTATGCATGGCGTCAGCGGACTTTTGCCCCTGCCCTTGCACACGGTCGAGGCCTGCGGGCTGGGTGGCATTCATGTGGGCTAGATCAAGCTGGCCGCTTAAAAGATTCTTAATATCCATAATGGGTCAGGCCTCTCTTACACAATCTCAAGATTTGCTTGAAGTGCTCCCGCTGAACGCAGTGCCGAGAGAATGGCGACCAAGTCGCGCGGTGTTACGCCGACCGCGTTGAGTGCCCGAACAACCTCTCCGAGCGTCACCGTCTGATCGACCACGATCAAGCGCGATTGCTCCTCGGCCACATCGGTTTGCACATCGGGGGTGACCGTCGTTTGGCCTTGGGTGGAACCGATCAAGGGTGCGGGTGGCTGTGACACGTTCAACGTATTCTTCACGGAGATAGTGAGGTTGCCATGCGAGATCGCGCAGGTGGAGAGGCGGACATGTTCTCCCAGCACCACCGTGCCGGTGCGTTCATTGACCACCACCTTGGCGGCAACATCCACACTCACATCCAACCCTTCCATCGTGGCGATGTACTCCACGACCCGCCCCTGGAAGGTCGAAGGCAACGTGGTCTTGACGAGGCCTGCATTGACCGGAACGGCCGTGCCCTTTCCAAACGTCCCGTCGATTGCCTCGGCAGTGCGAATGGCGGTGGTGAAATCAGGATGCCGCAAGAGGACCGACACGGTATCCCACGTATCGATATCGACCACCAATTCTTTTTCGACGATGGCGCCTGCAGGCACGACCCCGGCGGCCTGGTGATTCTTCGTGACTGTGGCGCCGCCAGCGCCGCCGGTGCCGCCCAAAAATCCGCCGATGGAGACCGGCCCCTGAGCCACGGCGAAGACTTGCTGGTTCGGCGCCTTCAGCGGCGTCAGAAGCAAGGTGCCGCCCTGAAGACTCTTCGCATTGGCCATGGAAGACACTACCGCATCGAGCGTCATGCCCGGTTTGACAAACGGCGGAAGTTTGGCGGTCACCATGACCGACGCGATATTTCTCGTGAGTAGCTGAATCGGATCGATCACCAGATTAATGCCCATCTTGTTCAACATGGACATCATGGCCTGAATGGTGAACTGACCGCCGATGACCTGGTCGCCCGTGCGATCCAGACCGACCACCAGTCCGTATCCGATCAACTGGTTTTCCCGCACGCCTTCGATGGTCGCTACATCTTTGACGCGGACGGCATGGGCCAACGAGGCACTGAACAACGAGATCGTCAGAAACGCCAGCATGCCCACGGCCGTGCGGCGAAACCATGGGCTCATCTGCTGGCGCGGGTCCGCCGCCGGCACTGGTTTCGGCGGCGGCGGCGTCCATGGACGGGCCAGGAGTTCCGGATCCATCGACGGCGTCCGAAGCACCCCGCTCGACAGCATGAGACGAAAACATTGGATGATCATCGCCCGTTGTTGCTTGCGTGGCCTCGTCATGGTGACTCCTGTCTCGCGCCTGTTCGTCTTGACCATTGCGTCATTAAAAGGGGTACACCCAATCCAGTATCCTGACGAACCAGCCCGGCCGCTGCACGTCGTCTACCACGCCCAGGCCGGAGTATTCGATTTTGGCGTCGGCAATGGCGCTGGATTGCACCGTGTTTTTGGTGTTGACGTCGACCCGACGGACGATGCCGGCGATCGTCATGATCTGCCGCTCCGAATTGACGGTGACTTCGCGCCGTCCTTCGATCCGCAAATCGCCGTTGGGTAGCACCTCGGTCACAATGGCTGAGATGGTGCCGGTCAAGGTGTCTTCGCGATTGGTGGCGCCTTTCCCGCCGAACTTATTTTTGGCGCTGGCATCGATACCGAATCCTCGCTTGGCTTCTCCCCCGAGCCGGATACCCGGAAGCCCCAGGTAGCCCATGCCTGTGCCACCGATCCCATTCGACACCGTGGAATCTTTTTCCGCGCTGGTGTCCGCGCTCTTCGAACCCTTGTGTTTTTCGGAGATCAGAATCGTGATGATGTCGCCGGCGCGCATGGCGCGCAGGTCTTCATACAGATAGGCGCGCCCGTTTTCCTCCTGCCACAGCGAACCGGTCGTCTTGGGAGGCGGCATTTTGGCGAGCTCCGCCTTCGCAGGCTTCGCGGCAGACGAACTCGAACAGCCGGACAGCAGGCAGAGAGCGAGCCCGCAGAGGAGAAATCCAAACTTCTGGTAGTGAGCGAATGACTGGTTAGAAGCTAACACGGACCACCCCCGGACCCACGACGGTTGCCCGCAGATCCTTCCCGGAATCGACATTAGACACGGTAATGGTTTGACCCATTTCACCATGCGATTTGGTCACACCCACGGTTTGAATCGAGAGTCCCCCCTGTCGGGCCTCGATCGTCACTCGATCGCCTTTGTGCACCGCAAACGGGCGCCGCACGGAGGTCAGCCGGATCGCGTTTTGAGGAGGCAGCGGACGGCTCGCGGCTTTCCCTACGACATCTGCGGGATTCGTCGCAAAGGGCTGTTTGAGATCGTACAACACGAGGCGTTCAGTGGTGACGTCGTCGGCAGCGATCTCCTCATCGACTTTAATTGAACGAACCGGCACCACCACCTCGACAACGGCTGCGACATCCGCCGTAGCCTCGATGGTCTTGATAAACCGGCCGTTGACAGTCAGATGGATCTGAAACACCCGGCGGCCGAGCGGCTCGTCGGAATGAGGGGCGATAACTTGCAGATCCATCGTTCCGGAAGGCACCACGATCGGTTGTTGAGGGTCGCCGAGCGCCACCTGGCAATCGACGGCTCGTCCGGCGAGTTCGCGCTTGACGAAGTCGCGGATGACCCCGCGGATCTGTTCCGGATAAATGGTGCGTTTCCCGCGGGCGAGCGGAAGACTGTGGGCATTCTGCACCAAGGCTTCGTGCACTCGAAAGAGAGGCCGAATGGGAGCCCGCTCCCCTGCCGTCGCCGGAAGGACCGCGGTTGCGAACAGGCTGATGGTCGCCACACAGAGAAGACCGGCTCGTTTCACAGGTGTCACCCCTGGTTCAAGTACGGCGCCGATTACCGGCGCAGGTTGTTGGCGATCTGCATCATTTCGTCGGATGCTTGGATCGTCTTCGAATTAATTTCGTAACTCCGTTGGGCGATGATCATGTTGACCATCTCTTCCGCCAGATTGACGTTGGAGCTTTCCAGAAATCCCTGCTGCAATGTGCCGAAACCGGTGGAAAATCCGCCGGTCCCCTGCTGCGCCGGTCCCGAGGCGAAACTATCTAGGAACAGATTGCCGCCCATCGCAACCAGACCCGAAGGATTGTCGAAGCGCACCAACTGAATCTGCCCCACCTGCGACGCTTGGGTCACACCTGGGAGCAGCACCGAGACGGTGCCGTCCTGGCCGATGTCGATTTTGAGCGCACCGGAGGGAATGGTGATGACCGGGGTCAACTGATCGCCGTCGCCGGTGACCAGATTGCCGACGTTATCGCGCTTGAAGGAACCGTTGCGGGTATACATGATCGTGCCATCCGGCCGGGCGACCTGAAAAAATCCTGCGCCGTCGATCGCCAGATCGAGGTCGTTGCTCGTCTGTCGCATGTTGCCCTGCATCCACTCCTTGGCCACCGTAATGGGACGGACGCCGCCGCCGACCTGTACGCCTACCGGAAAGACGCCGACGTTCGATGCGTTGGTGCCGGGCAGGCGTTGAATCTGGTAGAGCAGGTCGCCGAATTCCGCCCGGCTGCGCTTGAACGCATTCGTGTTCACGTTCGCCAGATTGTTGGCGATCGTGTCCACGTTGAGTTGCTGGGCCGTCATACCGGTCGCGGCCGTCCACATTGCGCGAATCATAAAACCCCTCCTATTGCACTCGGCCCAGGTCCTGAATGGCCGTGTCCGTCATATGGTCCAGCGTCTGGATGAGCTTCTGGGCCGATTCATAGCTCCGCATGCCCTGAATCATTTTCACCATTTCGCTCAACGAATTGACGTTCGATTCTTCGATGTGGCCCGATTGGAGCTGCGGTTTCGTCGAGACGGTCGGCTTCGCGCCGTTAAACAGGCCTTCGGCGAATTTCTGCGGCATCTCGTTGGGAGGAAATTCGACCACCTTGATCGTCCCGATGGAATTTCCGTCGACTTGGATTCCGCCCTCGGCATTGATCTGGATGTTTCCGGCCGGCACTTTGATCTCGCCCTTCGTGCCCATGACCGGATGTCCCAAATTGGTGACTAACCGCCGTTGGCTATCGAGAGAGAAAATGCCGTTACGGGTATAGCGCACCCCATCGGGAGTCTTCACTTCAAAGAATCCGTCGGTCTGGATGGCCACGTCGAGCGGATTGCCCGTGATGCGAATCCGACCCGGCTCGAAGGTCGTTCGCACTGCGTGCGCTTCGGCAAACACGCGTTCGGTCGGCCCGGCCGGTCTGGTTGAGATCGTGGACGTGATGCCGCTGGAGGAGGCGCCCATCCCTACCGAGCTGGCACGGGCGAAAAGCCCGCGAAACCCCTGCTGATCCTGTTTGAACCCGGCCGTATTGACGTTCGCCAAATTGTTGGCGAAGACCTGCAGCTGTTTTTCCTGAGCGACGGCGCCTGAAAGTATGGGGTAGATGGCTCGATTCATATGGTATAGGTTCCAGCCGTTCTGTCTGTGTCACAGGGAGAGTTAGCAATCGACATGCCATTGCGAAGCGACCGGTGGCGCATTGCGGTCTGCGACCGCCGGCGGAAGAAATCCTCATGATTGCCGATAGATGGCCGTGAAACCGGATTTCGCTGCGCGCGCGCGTAGGCCAATGCGGCCGAGGCGAGCTGTCAAAGATGTTGACGGGTGGAAGTCTTTACCTGAGAACTGGGAAAGTCCTGCCTACCTGGACAGGTGCAAAGGATGAGGATGGGAGGATTAGGCTGCGATCGTGGAGGTGGAATCTGCGGGTACGTTCGCGGGAACGGTCTCCGGGCCGGAAATTCCCGAGGCGTCGGCCCACGCCGCATCCAGGGCACGCGTGGCTGCTTCGAGCAGGAGGACCGGGTCAAGGTTGTTTTGGTTGGAGAGGCCGACACCGATCCGGCTGGTCAGAAAGACTTCGTGCTGATCGAGGGTGATCGGCAGGGCAATGGCACCCTGCATTTTCCTGGCGAGAACAGACACCTCATCCGAATCCGTCACATGGTCCAACAACACCGCAAATGTCCGTTCGGCGAGCCTCGCGACCGTGTCGGTCGTACGCAACGCGCTCTTCACGCGGGCCGCTTCGATTCGATACATAAGATGGCAGTTCAGTTCGCCAGGGGTTTCGGCGGCAGGCGTGAAGTAATCAAGTTCTACCATGAGTACCGCCACCTGACGGCCATGTTTCTGAGCGCGGATCAGGGCCTGATTGAGCAGTGAGAGGAACAGGCGATTCAACGGCAAACCGGTGACTGGATCGTACGTGCTCGTTCCGACCTGTTCTGACTCACTCCAGAGCCTGTGCACGGTGGAAGCACGACTGCGCGGGGTCCAGAAGCTTGCTCCGAAAATCATCAGCGTGAATGCCAGCCCGATCGAGACCATCACGGGGTAGGCCGTTAAAGCAGAGAGCGTCAAGAGGCCGATGGCCGCCGCCCAGTACAAGCCGCCGGCCATAAACAGGAGACAGGCCAGCACCCCGAATCGGGCGGCCTCATATGATCGGGTGAGCGTCTTCCCGTCCGGCAACCTATGCTGATGCCTGGGCTCTGATCGGCTGGGCGTCGTCGAATCGGTCGATGCTGGTTGAGGGAGGCTCATGTGTCCGAAGAGACAATGGTTGCCCAATGGATCTTGGGGTCTAGAAGGTATCGGACGGAGCGAGGAGAAACTGAAGGCGGCTGGCAGGCTTCAACGGCGGTCGGTCATAGAACGGACAGCAAGGAGGATGACCGGGTTCGAACCTGGGGTTTAGACATCGACCGGTTCGAGTCGAGCTTTGAGATGAAGGATAGCCTTCGAATGGATCTGGCATACTCGCGACTCCGTGACTTTCAACGCCTGCCCGATCTCCTTCATCGTCAGCTCCTCGAAATAGTACAGCGACAACACCAGGCGCTCCTTTTCAGGCAGGTCCTGGATCGCCGATTCGAGCACGTGGCGGGCTCGCTCGTTGACAAGGACCGAGAGCGGATCCGGCTGATTGGTATCGGTCAACATGCTGATGATCTTGTGCCCATCCGCATCCTGCACTCCGAGGTCATCCAGGCTGATGACCACAGCGCCGCGCGAGCGAGTCAGGAAGTCGTCCAGCTCATCCGCGGACATTTTCAGTTCTTTGCCGACCTCCTGGTCTGAAGGAGGACGACCGAGTCGATGCAGCAGTTCGGAATAGGTCTTTTGGAGGAGTGAAATGCGCTCGTGGACGGAACGCGGAATCCAATCCATCGAGCGGATTTCATCGAGCATGGCGCCGCGAATCCGGAATTCTGCGTAGGTTTTAAACTTGGCCTCGCGGGTCGGGTCGTATTTGTCCATCGCATCCATGAGCCCCATGATGCCTACGGACATCAGGTCTTCCGCGTCCATGTAGGCCGGCAGGCGGAAGGCCAGCCGATGGGCCATGGCTTTCACCACATGGGTGAATTCCTGAATGACCCGTTCACGATCCGATTCCTCAATCACCCGGCGCGAGACATTCCCGGCCGCAGACATTTTGCGTGCTTCCATCATTGGGGTAGAGTCCTTTCAATCAGTGCGTCCGCAAAAGTTGTTGCCAGAGGAACTGCACTGTGCCCTTCGGAAGCGCCGGTGGCGTCAGCTGTGCCACCGCCTCAGTCAGCTCTCGAAATGCGCGGCTGGCCGGCGCATGCGGAAACAGATCGATGACGGCCCGCTGCTGGGAGACCGCCATCGGCACATAGTCGTCCTGGGGGATGGCGCCCAGGTAATCGAGCGAAATATGGAGAAACCGGCTGACGGCGACTTCAAGTTTCCGATAGATGCGGGCCGCATCGCGCGGTGATTTCACCATATTGACGAGGACGTAAAAACGCCGTTCCCGGTATTGGCGCAGCAGCACCTTCATTAAGGCATAGGCGTCGGTGAGCGAGGTGGGCTCCGGAGACACGACCACGATGATGGATTGGGCGGCCGCTGCAAAGTACGTCACCGTTGATGAAATTCCCGCGCCGGTATCGATCAAGAGCACGTCCATGGTGGAGGCCAGGCGCTCCAGCTCCTCCTGGAGGATGAGCTGCTGGGCCTCCGTTAACACGGTCAGTTGTGAAATCCCCGTGCTGGCAGGGAGAACCACGATTCCCTCGGGACCCGTCAAGGCAATGTCCTCGAGCCGGCAGGTTTTCGCGAGGACGTGCTCCAGCGTGTATTTGGGCGTGAGCCCCAGCAGAATATCCACGTTCCCCAAGCCCAAATCCGCATCCAACACCAGCACCCGCTTGCCCGTCTTGGCCAGGGCGATTGCCGTGTTCGCCACCACATTGGTCTTCCCCACCCCGCCTTTTCCGCTGGTGACGGTGATGACCTGGGTGCGGGAGGGACCGACGTTGCCGTCAAACGTGTTCAGGTGCGGATCCAAAATTTCCGGTTCGATCGCCATCGTCTCTCCCCTTTTGTTCACTTCCGTCTATCGCGAGTACGTCTTGACTGCGGGCACCACTGCCGGTGAGGCCTGCCGGATCCATGAGTCACCATGGCTTTCCCCCGGCGTGCGAACCTGGCCTCCTAGAAGGAGGTCGCCCAAGCGATTGACTTGCGCCTGGACCAAGTCATCGGGCACACGCTGACCGGTACCCCAGTAGGACAGCGGGATCCCGGTACGATGCGTGGCTTCAAAAATCCCACCATAGCCGGTCGTTTCGTCCAGCTTGGTAAACAGGAGCCGTAACGACGGCACGTCCACACATTGGCTGGTGCTGACAACGATATCCGGCACCCGCGTGCCGGCGGCCAGCACGAGATGGACTTCCATGGGAAGAGTTCCATTGACCAACCCTCTCCAACGCTGCGCCGCGATCGGTTCATAGGGGTTGAATCCCGCCGTATCGATCAGGATCAATTCAGCCTCGCGAGCCTGTTCGATGGCCGTGCGAGCCTCCTCGCATGAACCCGCCACCGCCAGTTCAATCCCCAACACATCCGCGTACAGTCGAAGGTGTTCCACAGCTGCCGGACGATAGGTGTCCATGGTAATCAGCGCAACACTCCGTTGTTCGACAATGCCATAGTGAGTCGCCAGTTTCGCAATGGTGGACGTTTTGCCGACACCGCTCGGTCCGACAAACAGAGCAATCTTCTGTTCGCCGGCGGTGTTCAGTAGCGGACCGGCGGTGGTCACGCGGTCCAGCAACACCGTCCGCAATAACTGCAGGGAGGAGTTGCGCTGGGAGGCGCCTTGCTCGACCAAGGTCTCGCGCAATTCCCGCAAACAGGCTTCGGCGGTGGCATGCTCCACGCCTTGTGCCAGCAGGTCTTCGTACACGCGTTGGAACGACTGGAACGTTGTGGGCTGGCTGTCCCTGCCGGTATCGGAGGATTTCACCTGGCGTGGAAGCTCTTGGTGTGCCATGGGACTCTGACGGCCCGATGGGCGCGGCATTTCCTCTCTCTTTTCCATTGCGCCCTGCAGCGTCCTCTGAAACCGTGACTCCTCTGCCGACACGGCGGGAGCCTGCGTGGCAGAAGGGACAGTGCGATCATCTTCGCCTAGTATGGGGGCGGATTCCGGCACTGCGGCATCGTCTTCAATCGCCGCCATCACTTCGAGCATCGATCCGCCCAGGAGGCCGAACCCGTTATCCCAGGATCGCACGCGCTTCGTTGACAGAATCACGGCATCCGGACCCAGCGTTTCCTTGATCGATCGAATGGCCTCATGCATCGAGGCCACGTGAAAGGTCCGTACCTTCATGCCAAGCTCCTGGTGTCACCGCCATCGAGATCGAGACGAACCGTTTCCATGGCCTGCAGTCGCGTCACACTGTCCACTTCGTTCAATCCCAGAATCGGTACCGAGTGCAAAATGCGGTCCGTCAATTTGCGGAGATGCCGCCGTAATGAGGGGGAACACAGAATCACCGGTTGATGTCCCCGCCCGACCATTCGCTCCGCGGCCTGCTTCAATGCAGTGAGCAGTTTCTGTGCCACTAACGGATCGGGAACCCATTGGTTGCCCTGCCCGGCCGCGTTGGCCTGATCGGCGAGCGTGCGATCCAGCCGCGGGTCCAGTCCGATGATCGGTAATGAACCATCCGGTGCGAGATATTGTTTCGTAATCGTCCGTCCCAAGGCCTGGCGTGCGACTTCCGTGAGAATATCGGCATCTTTGGTACTCGTCGCGTGGTCGGCAATGGTTTCCAAGATGGTTCGCAGGTCACGAATCGGCACCCCCTCGCGTAAGAGATGCGACAAGACTCGCACCAGTGTGCCGAGTGGAATGAGGTTGGGAATGACTTCCTCGACCAGCTTGGGGTGATTCTTGCCTAGCTGATCCAATAACCCCTGCACTTCCTGCCGCCCCAGGAGTTCATGGGCATGCCGCTTGATCAACTCCGACAGATGTGTCGCGATGGCCGATCCCGGATCCACCACGGTGTATCCGGCCATCTGCGCCTGTTCACGTTGTTGCTCAGGAACCCACATGGCCGGCAGTCCGAAGGCAGGCTCCTTGGTCGGCAAGCCGTGAACGATTCCACGTTGCGCCGTGCCCGGATCGATGGCCAAGACGTGGGCCGGCATCACTTCTGACTTCGCCAACTCGACACCTTTGAGAAGCGCCGCGTACTCGTTGGGCCGGAGCTGCAGATTGTCTCGAATATGGATGGGCGGCAGAACGAATCCCATTTGTTCGGCAAATTGGCGTCGTAGGCCTTTGATCCGATCGAGCAAGGCGCCGCCCTGCCCTCCATCAACCAGACCGATGAGTCCGTATCCAACCTGCACTTCCATGAGGTCCAACGGCACGACCTGGGTGGCGGCTTCCTCGGCTTTGACCTGCGGTGATTCCTGCTCGGGAACGGCAGCTGCAACTTTTTGGTTTTCGTTGAGTTGAAAGGCCATCCAGCCGGTGAGACTACCGAGCGCCAGAAATGCCAGGTGAGGCAATCCGGGAACGAGCCCCATGGCGAGCAGAATACCGGAGGCGGTGCCGATGGCTTTGGGCGAAATGAGCACCTGGCGGGTGATTTCAAGGCCCAGGTTCACCTCGGAGGCCGCTCGGGTAATCACGATACCGGCCGCAGTGGAGACGATGAGCGCCGGGACCTGCGCCACCAGGCCTTCACCCACCGTCAGCAAGGTGTAGGTTTGCGCGGCGGCGGCTAACGTCATCCCCTGCTGGAGGACACCGATGGTCAATCCACCCAAGATATTAACTAGGGTGATAACCACGGCCGCGATGGCATCGCCGCGGACGAATTTGCTCGAACCATCCATGGCTCCATAAAAGTCCGCCTCCTGGGCAATCTCTTTTCGCCGCTGGCGGGCTTCTTTGTCATTGATCAGGCCGGCATTCAAATCAGCATCAATAGCCATCTGTTTGCCGGGCATCGCGTCCAAGGTAAAGCGGGCGGCGACTTCAGCCACACGCCCGGCGCCTTTCGTGATGACGACAAAGTTGATGATCACCAGAATCGTGAAGACGACCAGACCGACGGTATAGTTTCCGCCGACGACGAAATTGCCGAATGCGCGGATGACTTCGCCGGCTGCCGCCGCGCCTTCGTTTCCGTGCAACAGAATCAATCGGGTGGATGCGATATTGAGGGCCAGACGCAGCAGGGTCACCATCAGCAGAATCGAAGGGAAGACGGAGAACTCCAGCGGACGCCGGACCTGCATGCCGACAAGCAGAATAATGATCGACAGGGTAATGTTGAAACTCAGCAACAGGTCCAGGAAGAAACGCGGAAGCGGGACCAACATCACCATCAGAATGCCGACCACGCCCACCGACATCAGAATGTCCGGATGTTTCACCAGGGATGTGCTGGGTACCGAGATATTGTCCTTGGCCATCTCCGCTCCCTACCGACCGGGCTTAAGCCGGCGGCAATTTTCCACGCACGCGATACACGAAAGCCAGAATCTCGGCGACGGCGCGATAGAGGTCTTCCGGAACCTCCCGTCCCACGTCGACCAACTTGTAGAGCGTCCGGGCCACCAATTTGTTTTCCACGATCATGACGCCGTGCTGACGCCCGATTTCCCGGATCTTTTCGGCGACGAAGCCCGCGCCTTTCGCGACCACGATCGGCGCTCCCATGGCTTTCGAATCGTATTTCAATGCCACCGCCAGGTGAGTCGGGTTCGTGATGATGACATCCGCCTTGGGCACGGCGGCCATCATGCGCTTGCGCGACATCTCACGCTGGGTACTACGGACCTTCGCTTTCAGTCCGGGATCTCCTTCTGCTGCGCGACTTTCTTCCTTAATTTCGTCGCGCGACATCCGCAGACCTCGTTCCCATTCAAAACGCTGATAGCCGTAGTCAAGGGCGCCGATGACGAGCGCCGCCCCGCTCATCATGAGTGCGGCCTTGAAGGTTGCCCAGCCCACCGTGGGCAAGAGCGTTTCCATTCCGAATTGAGTCAGCGGTGAGAATTGGAGCATGTCCTGCTTGATGGTGAGGTACCCAACCCCTCCGATCGCCAGAATCTTGAGCCAGGATTTCACCAACTCGCTGAAAGCCCGAACAGAAAAGAGCCGGGAGAATCCGCCCATCGGGCTGATGCGCGACCAATCAATACTGAGGCCTTCCTTTCGCCAGAGGAAACCGGTTTGCATCAGGTTGGCTCCCACACCCACAACGGCGATGCCTGCCACGACCGGCCCGAGCATCACAAACACGTCGACCCCGATCTGGCGCAAAATCAGATGCAAGTGATCGAGACTGAGCGCCCTGAGCGATGAATCTTCCATGGATTGGCTGAGCCAACGCTGCAAGGTCGTTCGTAGCCGTTCCATAATGCCGGGAGTCATCCAGTAGAGCGCAGCAAAACTTCCCAGCAAGGCGACGGCCATCGCGGCATCGCGGCTGAGCGCGATCTGGCCCTTCGCTCTCGCATCTGCTTTGCGTTTCGGTGTTGCCTGTTCAGTGCGATTTTGCGCGCTGTCAGCCATGGCCCAACCCCTTCAGGAGGCTCAACATCGTCTCCACGAGGTTCTCGAATTCTTTCTCGAACAGCGACAGCGTAAACGGCATCGCCAGGCTCATGGCGAACAGGCCTGCACCGATCGTGATCGGGAAGCTCAAGACAAACACGTTCATCTGAGGCACGGCGCGTCCAAGGATGGCGAGGACGGTATTGACGATCAGCAAGGTGGCGAATACCGGGGCCGCCAGCTTGAGCGCGACGCCCAGCATGTTCTGCGCCAAATGGATAATATCGGTGGCGATGCCGTCTGACAGCTTGGCGCCGAAGGGCGGAACAAATTCGTAACTCATCCCGATGGCATGTACCACGAGCAGGTGCGCGTTGAGGGAGAGAAACACCAACGACCCGAGCGTGAGCTGGAATTGCGCGATGATGGGGGCGTTTTGATGGCTCATCGGATCGAACATCTGAATGGCGCTGAACCCCATCTGCGTCCCGACCAATTCCCCGGCCATTTGAAAACCGGCAAACAAGAGACGGACCGCCAGGCCGATGGTCAAGCCGATCAGGAACTCGCTGCCAATGCCCGCAATCACCAGAACTGGATCGGCGGGAAAACTCGGCAAGTGAATGATGGGCGCCAGAACCAGTCCCAGCATCGTCACTAGCCCCGCCTTGACCGGCATCGGAATGGTCAGCGTGTTCAAGATAGGGAAGACGCTGATAATGCCCGCAATCCTGACCAGCAGGACTGAAAAGGATTGAAACTGAGGTAAGGCAAGGTGCAGAGTTTGTGTGGCGTTCATACTGTCGGCGACCTATCAGTGAATCAACGTCGGAATGCTGGTGATGATATGCGTCATGAACGCAATGAGGACCCCCATCATCCAAGGGAGAAACAACAGTGTCGCGGCAAATACTGCCAGGACTTTCGGCACGAACGTCAGTGTCGCCTCGTTGATCTGCGTCATGGCCTGAAAGGTGCTGACCATCAGACCGACAATCAGGCTCAACC
Organism: uncultured Nitrospira sp.; assembly: GCA_964556305.1. GTDB lineage: Bacteria > Nitrospirota > Nitrospiria > Nitrospirales > Nitrospiraceae > Nitrospira_A. Next base: position 13,673 of record CAZKVY010000089.1, read on the forward strand.
CTAAGATCGGCGCCGAAACCAACATGGCGGTTTCAATCGCCTGGCGTCCGATTTCCGTGACCGTTTCAATCGTCATCATGGGTAGGCCTATTGAAAGCTCTTCACCATGGAACCGACCACGAGATACCAGCCGTCCGCCAAAACAAAGAGGATCAGCTTAAACGGCAACGAGATCATGACGGGCGGCAGCAGCATCATGCCCATGGACATCAAGACGCTGGCCACGACCATGTCCACGATGAGAAACGGAATGTAGAGGAGAAATCCGATCTGAAACGAAATGCGCAATTCGCTGAGGACGAATGCGGGAATGATCACATGCGTCGGCACCTGGTCCATTTTCGTCGGTTTGGGTGAATGGGACAATTCCAGAAACAGTTCGAGATCCTTATCCCGCATTTGCTTCAACATAAAGCCACGAATCGGTTGAATTCCCCGGTTCCAGGCATCTTCGTAACCGATTTGTTCGGCGAGCAACGGCTGGAGCGCATCTTTGTAAACGGCCTGCCCTACCGGCGCCATCACGAACATGGTGAGAAAGAGAGCCAAACTGATCAGTACCTGGTTGGGTGGCACCTGCTGCGTTCCGAGGGCCTGGCGAAGAAATGACAGGACGATCACCATGCGAGTAAACGATGTCACCATGATGAACAACGCCGGCGCCAGGGACAGGACGGTCAACAATGCGAGAATCTGCAGAACAACGGCGGTCTGTTTGGTACCGGTTTGGCCCAGATCGAGCGTCAGCGAGGGGCCTTCCGCGTGCACGACCGAGGCGCTGCCAAGAATCACGAGGAGGGCGAGCATCAACAATCCTATGGTTCGACAGCCTGAGCCGACGCACGTCCTCGCTTTATGGTGAAGAAGCGTGAGATTACCTTCCGGCATGTAAGGTCTCCTCGCGATTCTCAGACCGGACAGGATTGGGAGGCGGAGTGGAGGAAGTCGATGCCACATCGACCAGGAGGCGTTTCACTTGCTCTGGATCGGTCACTTTCCCGAGTGGAACCACATCGGTCGCCGTGGTCCCGAGAATCAGGACCTCGCCGGCGACGGCGACCACCATGACATGCTTGCGAGATCCCAGCGAACCGCTGCCGAGAATTTTGACCAGCGGCGCGCCGGCGACCGGAAGAAAACGCTGGCCCACCCTGGATTTCACGACTGCCAGCAGGCCTAGAATCAACGCCAGCACGACCCCCAGCGCCGAGACCATGCGGA
>CAZKVY010000090.1:0-14573 GCA_964556305.1 uncultured Nitrospira sp.
CCCGGTTCATGCCTGCCAGAGCATAGTACTGTCGCGCCTTTTGGTCAAACCAGGTATCGAGGACCTGTACGTTCTCCAGCACCTTATCCGTCGTCACACGCGTGACATTGTCCAGAATCAGCTTGCGTTCCGTGTTCGTCTGCCCGCGGGATTCCACCACCAGGTACGACTCCCAATCCTTAGCCTGCGCGGTGATCTCCGCTTTAAAAATTCGCGACACGGCCGCATAGGCCTGTTCAGTGGCTTGAGGGCGCGAATCGGCCTGGCCTACGCCCACCAGATAGTGCGTGGAAGGAAATTGGGTGCTGCCACCGTCGATCCAGGACGGTTTGGAAGACCCGCCGAACCAGCCGCAACCGGAACCCAGTAGCACCAAGAGCGAGACCAGGCCGATTCGTACACCTCGATCGGAAACCTTGCGCATGACCGCTCTCATAACATCACTCGTTCGATCAGAAAGAGCGTTTGTCCGGCACGCAGGACGAGAGGGCGCGGAGACTCAACCTGCGGCGTTCCCCCGCTCCGAATCATGGCTTGAATCCGGGTCTCATATTCGCCAGGCGGCACCCAGAGGCGGGACATCTGAATCTCATCCGGCAATGTGCGCCAACTTCTGGTGTCCGCGGATTCCGACGCCACGGCCAACCCATGTGCCAAGACCCCGACCAGTAATCCGACCCAGGGTGCGTCGCCTTTATTCACCGCATGCTGCGATCCGCGTGTGGCGGCTTCGGCCGCGGCAAATTTCACGGCCGCCCGGGCCAGAGCCTTTGTCGTGATGCCAGGGATGCGATCAGAGAGGGATCGTTCGGCCAGCGCGGTGCCATTGTAGACTAACTCGGATGTCGCCGAAATCGGCTCTCCCACTCGAGGCATCAAGGTCACCGTCTCGTGCAACACCTGCGTTTTCTGCGGGATCAGTTTCGGCAGGGCCACTCGCACGACTCGTCCATTCAAACCGTACAACACACTGTCGGCCACGCGACGCTCTTGGCGATTCGACGCATGGATGACGCCCCGATTCAGGAGCACCAACTGCAACGCGCTCAGACTGATGGGGATGTCCAGAAACGCGTCTTCCTTGCGCGGCGCGCGGCCATTATAGCCGATCACAACGACCTGGGCGAGATTCTGCTGCTCAGGTCGTGGCATCCAGTGCGTCTCGGGAAACAGGCGTCGATATTCCTCGAACTCGGTTGTCATATGCAGGGCATCGGTCGTCCTAAGTAAATCCGCGCGGAGCATCAGCGGCATGGGCGTACGCGCCCAACTCTTCGTTGCCTCATAAATTTCATAGGCCTTCCGGTAGGCGATGAAGGCGTTGTTGAGGTCACCCGTCGACTCATACAACACGCCGGTCAGATAGCGAGCAAAGGCATCTTCGCGGTATCCGTCTTTTTCCTTGGCGGTATCGGACAACACGTTGAGCCGGTGGTCAATCTGCCTGGCCTCGACGACCGCTTCCATCAGTTGCCCAAGCGCCGCATAATTCAGCGCCTTGATGATGTTGATCATCACATGTTCATACGGATCGCCTTCATAGGGCAGTACGTTGTCACTAGTCAGAAAGGCGGCGGTCTCTGTCCTCACCGTCCTCGTATAAAGCCGTTCGACTTCCTGTGCCGCCAGTTCGAGCTGCGCATTGCTCTGCACGTAGTCGCCGGCGAGGTGGAGGGTCATTCCCCGGTCCATGCTGTAGAGGAGACGGTTGCGCAATCCATATTCGGACTCAGCCTGGGCCATGATGGCGTCCGCTCGTCGAGCGTCGTGTGCCGACAGGCTTTGATCGATAAGAAGATAGTGGTTGGATGACAGCCCGCAACCGGATAGCAACCACATCAGACTCCAGCACAGGATCGAGAGCGAGGGCCAAGAAATGAAACGGCCTCCCTGAGGGGAGGCCGTGGTCGATGGGAGGTAAGGTCTCAACTGAATACGTCTGGCTAAAAAATCGTGCGTTTCTTTTCGATAACTTTCTTGATCTTCTTCTGTCCGAACCAGGATTTCACATTGTTTTCCAGATCGACCATTTCCAGATCGATCTGATAAAAGACCGCTTTGGCCCCGTCCTGCTCGTCGAGAATCGTGGCGATGCTTCCTCGCATCATGTAGTCTGCGCCGATTTCTTTGCCGGGCGCCTTTTGGGTATCCTCGCGGGCGTGGACAGCCTGCTCGCGGCGCTCTTCCCGGACCTCATCACGCTCTCCTTTGGCGGCGACGAAGGTGACCTTCTGCGAGTTGGTCAACTCACGCTCCAAATCATTCACGAACGTCTGCACGTTGATATGCTCATGGCTCTTATTGAGCACGGTCCCGACGATGACGACGGGTTGGCGATTCTTTCCCTTGGTAAAGTTGCCGAGCCAGGGATTCGCGAGGGCTTCCTTCACCATGGCCTCGGCGACCATCTGGGAGTCCGTATCGTTCCACCGTCCGCTGAGGTCGGTCACCGTGCCCGTATCGACGCGCGTGACCTTAGTCTCGTGGCCGCACCCGCTGAACGCGGCGGCACAACCCACCACCAGCACCATCGCACCTGCCCGCAACACTGAACGCTCCCGCCATTCGATCATGCTCGCTCCTCCCGGCAACAGACCCAGCCGGCGCTTCGACTATTGCGTCGCCCGCTTGTCTTCTTCTTTCTCCAGACGATCGAACAACCGGTCGGCATTTTTGCGCACGAAGTCCCGGACCTGGCCATTGAGTTCCTTGGCCTGCTCCAGATTGTTCTTCATATCCTCGAGGCTGAGCTTGGTGAGCACGTAATAGGTTCCCGACTTCTCGTCCTTGTACCGATCCATGGGCTTGACGCCGTTCAGTGTGACCGCAGAGAACGTCTTTACCGCCCGTTCGATATTCTGCTCTTCACTATTGCGGGAGAAATCACCTGCCGTCGTGGAGGCGGCATAGTCGCGCATCAGGTACGCTGTATACGTTTCAAAGGTCTTGGCGATTTCCGCGCGGCTGCGGTTCTCCGCAGTGTCCCAGGCCAACGGTTCGTTGCGCACGCCGACTACCGAGCCGACACCGTAAAAGGATTTATCGCTTTTCTCATTGAACGCACCGGATCCTTTTTTGACCCAGTTCGGGGGACCACCGCAGGCCGTCAGCCCGATGAGGAGTACAAGCGCCAGCGCGCTTCCGGTGAACTTCGACAAAGCCCCCTCTGCTCTGCTCATACGATTCCTCCTTGGTGTGGTACCTGTGAGATCCGACGACTCGGTTGTGCGCGGCAAGATGATGGAAGATCGACGTGTGTGGTTCACTGGGTACGAGAGACAATTGCGCGAAAAAACTAGTTTTTATGCTAACATGCACCCCTAAGACTGTCAACGCGGAACCGGTTCTGCGGTTGACGTCCCGCACTCGCAAGGGAAACATTTTTACGTAGCAGCGCGAAGGAGATGAAACAGATGGCTGACGTTCAGATTGAAGACGGCATCATTCGGGTCGTTCAACTCGATATTCAGGATCCGAAGGCCGCCGCTGTGCTGGCGGAATATCCGCAGGTGCGTTGGCCCGAGATTACGCGCCGGGCGTTGAAGATCGGACTAGGGTACCTGAAAGGCGGAGGCAAGGACTAGCCGTTGAGTGAAAACCGGCAGGCCGCAGCACAATCCATAGCCGCGCAGAACAGGTAGTCAGTTTTGACGATTGATGCAGACTGGTCAGGGATCCGCTAAGGAGCGGGTTTCTCGCCCGGGGCACGATCGCCCTGAACGGCACGGGTGGCACGTTCGCTTTGCCCGCCCAATTCCAGATACCGGCGGAAGGCGTCGATCGATTTCTGCGGCTCATTCAAGTGGTCGGCGTACAGGGTACCCAACGAAAAATAGACATCGGTATAGGCGGGATTGACGGCCAGTGTCTGCAGCAGCGACCGTTCAGCCTCCTGGTGCTGGCCTTTCTTTTCGAGGGCCAGCGCCAATGAGTAATGAGAATCGGGATTTTGCGGGGCATGCTGAACTGCCGCCTGCGCCGCAGCCAATGATTCTTCGAGGTTGGGCAGCACCTCCAAGCGAAGATAACTCTTCAACACATAGGCGTCGCCGAACGACGGGTCGTAGGTAATCGCGCGATTCAGCCGTTCCAAAGCTTCTTCTGCCGACTTTTGTTGCTGCAGCAGGGCGAAGGCCTGTTCATATTGAACGCGGGCTTCTTTCATCCGGTCCGCTTCGGTACTCGGTTCTTTGCCGAGCGAAAACATTTCCTTCCGCCCTTCGATGAGGACGACATCCCCGTCTCCCTCGAGTTGGATGAACTGCGGGTGTTGAGCCCCCTTGGTCTCACGCTCGACGTCCTGCTTCACCTGAGCGGCGAGTTCACTGGCCATGACCCACCCGTTTTTATTCAGATCCGCCGCCCCCTTCAGTCCCGCGACCAGCGCCGTTACGAAAGGACTCTGCCCCGGAACGCGGCCGACCGCCTCCTCCTTCTCAGCCGCCGTGAGCACCTGAACGGAGCGCTTCTCGGTGTCGTCTTCCGGCGACAAACGCCCTTCCAACGAGAGCGGTTGCGGCGCCGTCACATCCCAACCGCGCAGGTTCGCATCGAATAACATGAGGATGTGCTTGGAAGCCGATCGCCGGCTGAACTCCTTGAGCTGATCCAGGGTAATGGCTTTGGCAGGATTGTTGAGCTGCGCGTCCCACGGAACCACATAACCCAGATCTTTGGCCTGAGAATCCTGCGTCACGCCGGCATGGCCGGCAAAAAAGAAGACGACCCGATCCTGCCGCCCCACTTTGCGCGGGAGGTAGTCGTTGAGAATTTGAAGCAGACGTCTGGAGCTCGCGTCCTTGTCTTGGAGTTCGATCACCTCATCGAACCCGAGCCCTCGCAACGCTGTGGCCATCGCATGCGAACTGTCGAGCGCTCCCGGCACCTTAGGCGCGACGAGATAATTCTCGACCCCGACCACCACAGCCCACGACTTGTAGTAAAGCCCTTCGGGTTTCCCGACCTGGGCGAGCGAAGGATCAGTGGAAATTCCGGCGACGCACAAGGCCGCCAGGCAGGTGATCATCCGGGGAAAACTGAGAGATCTCTGCGAACGCATCGGGAGGATGATCCAGTGAAAGGCAACGAGCTCAGCCTACCCTCGCTCCGTCCCGACTGTCAAGAAAGGCCACCGCCGTCAGACCTTGTCCCATGCGGCCATCACTCGCTTTCAGGCCTGGTCTCTCTGGATCGCGAGGGTTGCAGTTCCTCCGCCCCATCCGCATAATGCCGGAGACGATTGAACCGCGCACCGGACAGGCCAGCGATTTGTGGAGGTATGGCAGGCATGAGCGAGAAGATCGATACGCTATTGAAAGAAGGACGTGTCATCCAGCCGTCCGCCCGAACCAGGGAGGCGGCGCATATTCAGGATTACGACCAGGCCTACAAGGATTCCATTGCCGACCCGGAAGCCTTCTGGGGCGGCGTGGCCAAGGAACTGGATTGGTTCTCGCCCTGGAGCCGGGTCCTCGACTGGAACTACCCCTGGGCGAAATGGTTCGTCGGCGCGACCTGCAATATTGCTTACAACTGCCTCGATCGCCATGCAAACGGCTGGCGCCGCAACAAAGTCGCTATCATCTGGGTCGGTGAGAACGGCGAAGAGCGCATCTTTACCTATGGAGAGCTGCTGCGCCAGGTCAACAGGTGCGCCAACGCTCTCAAGGCGCTCGGCTTGAACAAGGGCGACCGCGTCACGATTTATCTCCCGAAGATTCCCGAGCAGGTCGTGGCCATGTTGGCCTGCGCGCGCATCGGCGTAATTCACAGCGTGGTGTATTCGGGGTTCAGCGCGCCGGCCCTGGCGAGCCGTATTCAAGATTCGGAAGCACGTCTCGTCATCACCGCCGACGTCGGCTACGACCGAGGAAAAACGATTCCACTCAAACCCGTGGTGGATGCTGCGGTACAGTCCTGTCCTTCCGTGGAAAAAGTCGTGATGGTGCGCCGGGATGCCCTCGGGGTCGCACTCACCGCGCCAAAGGAAATCGAGTGGGCCGACTGGCTGAAGGAGCAAAGCACCGTCTGTGCGGCGGAGGCGCTCGACGCCGAAACACCGCTCTACATCCTCTACACGTCAGGGACCACCGGCAAACCCAAAGGGGTCGTACACGTGCACGGCGGGTACATGGTCGGTACCTACATCACCACGAAATATGTGTTCGACCTGAAGGAAGAGGACGTGTACTTCTGTGTGGCTGATCCCGGCTGGGTGACGGGACACAGTTACATCGTCTACGGGCCGCTGCTGAACGGCGCAACCATTCTCATGGCCGAGGGCAAGCCCGATTACCCCAACCCCGGCCGTTGGTGGGATCTCATCGCCCGGTACGGTGTCTCCATTTTCTACACGACGCCCACGGCCATCCGGCTGTTGATGAAGTACGGCGAAGACTGGCCCAAGAAATACGATCTTTCCACATTGCGCATTCTCGGCAGCGTCGGCGAGCCTATCAATCCCGAAGCCTGGGAATGGTTCTATCGCGTGACCGGAAGCGACAAACCCATCATGGACACCTGGTGGCAGACCGAAACCGGTTCCATCCTGGTCACACCCCTACCTTCCGTCCCGCTCAAGCCTGGTTCGGCGACGAGGCCATTTCTGGGAATCGAAGCAGACGTGGTGGATAAGGAAGGGAACAGTCTGCCGAGTAATGCCGGTGGTTTTGCGGTGATCAAAAAACCCTGGCCCTCGATGATGCGCACCATTTACAAAGACCCGGATCGGTACAAGGTCTATTGGAACACCATCCCCAATTGTTATACCGCGGGCGATGTCTGCCGCAAGGACCATGACGGCTACATGTGGTTCATGGGCCGTGCCGACGACGTCATCAAGGTCGCAGGCAACCGCATCGGAACGGCGGAAGTCGAAAGCGCACTGGTGAGTCACGATGCCGTGGCCGAAGCCGCGGTGATCGGCAAGCCGCATCGCACCGCCGGAGAAGCGATCAAAGCCTTTGTCATTCTGAAGCAGGGCTACCAGGATTCGAAGGAGCTGGTGCAGTCGCTCAAGGATCATGTGCTGAAGGAACTGGGGAAAATCGCGGTCCCGCAGGAGATCGATATCGTGCCGTCGCTGCCAAAAACACGCTCCGGCAAAATTATGCGGCGGGTGCTCAAAGCGAAGGAGTTGGGACAGGACGTGGGCGATATTTCCACGATCGAAGACTAAGTTGATTCACTCTCAGAGACGCATCATCTTTAACGTATGCATGGAGGCCGGTCATGCTAGGGGAACGTACAGCACAAGGAATCCTGTGGTCGATGGTCGTGGGACTCATCGTACTCGGGGGAGTTGATCCCATCATCGCCGCGGATGACACTCAGAAACCGGCAAAGGAGGCTCCCGCTTCGACGGCGAAGAAGGCCCCCGAGAAAAAACCTGCGGCGAAAAGCCGAGGCAAGAAGGATACAGCCGCCGCGACAGCAAAGAGCCCGGCCCCGAAATACACCTCGGCGGAAACGGCAGGCAAAGCTCAAGCCTGTTTTGGCGAAGCGCCAAAAATCGAAACCGTCACACCTGACGAAGGGAAAGCCGGCGACAAAGTCACCATCGCAGGGCGAAATTTCGGCCCCGCTGAATGCCTGCGGTCCCTCTCTTTCGGTCCCGGTAATTCGGCCACCTTCAACCTCGACAGCCCGACGCACATCACCGCCACGGTCCCGACCGTGAAACGTAAGGGCATGGCCATCATGACTGTCACGACGGCCTCGGGAGAAGACTCGAAGGGGTTTCTGCTGAAGTAGGAAAAAGACGGTTACGGCCTGATCGACCCTCTTGCTCGCGCAATGAACGGTCTCAGAAGACGTTGGACGCGCGCAGCGAACGCAATCAGGCCGTACCTTGATGGCGAGTTGCACCCTCCCCAGCGACCACCGGTCCAGAGATTCACACCATTAAATCAGGCCCCGGCGCTGCAGATAGTCTTTGTCGATGACCGGCGTCGGTTTTGGCGGGAGGAGTCCTCGTTCCTGCAGGAGTCTTTCCACGTACTTGCCGATCAGGTCAGATTCGAGATTGACCTTGTCGCCCACCTGTTTGAGCCCGAGTGTGGTGACTTTCGCCGTATGGGGGATGATCGAGACCAGAAACGAGCGCTCGGTCACCTCATTGATGGTCAGGCTAATGCCATCCACCGTGATCGAACCCTTGTGAACGCACAGGCGCAGAATGTCTTTGGGCGCTTCAATTTCCAGGACCAGCGCATTGCCATCTTGATGCCGGCTGCGAATGGCGCCGATGCCGTCGACATGGCCGGAAACCATGTGACCGCCGATCCGCTCGTTCAATTTCATCGCCCGTTCCAAGTTCACGGGCGAGCCAGTGGTGAGATTTCCGAGGGTGGTGACATTGAGCGTTTCCGGTGAGACGTCGACGGAGAAGTCGTGATCGGTGCGGGCAACCGCCGTCAGACAGGCGCCGTTCACACTTACGCTGGCGCCGAGCGTCAGGTCGGTCATGATCGTCGAGGCCATGATGGTGAGCCGGGTGCCGGCCAACCCTTTATTCAGGATGGAGACCGCGCCCATCTCTTCCACAATGCCGCTGAACATGGCTTACGCCCCCTTGTGCGTCTTCAAGAGATAGAGACAAAAACCGAGCAGCCCAATCCCGCCCACGATGGCAATCCCGCGCTGAAGCGTTTCGATAAAATCCGTGTCCATCCCTTGCTGCTTCCTTGTGAAAAAATTGTAGAGTCGCGCTCCCGAATGATGCGGCGGCATTATACACTACCGCGAAATCGTTCTCATCGTCGCCCAGAACGCAACGGCAGCAAGGATCTGGAGCCCGGCGATCACCGCAAATGCCCCTTGATAGCCGGCGTGGGCAATCAAAAACCCGGCCAAGAGCGGACCGCTGGCATGACCGATGTCCATGACCGTTCCCTGCATCCCCATCCCCGCCCCCAGCCGTTTGAACTCAGAACTGTCGGCCACCAGGGCGGCCGAGGATGACGAGACCACCGCTTCTCCAAATCCGAAACCGGAGGACAGTAGCAGCAACACTGCAAATGATCCGACATGGGGCATGCTGATGAACGTCGCCGCGCAAATGATCAATCCGATTACAATCAACGGCTGCCGTCCGACCCGGTCCGAGACCCGTCCCATCACAGGCTTGGACAAGAACGACGTCACCGCCTGGACGCTGAAAAGCAGGCCGACTTCACCGGCGTTCAGGCCGACGGAAAGGCCATAGAGCGGCAGGAACGCCATCAGCGCGCCGTTCGCGATCATTTTGGCCGCGTCGGTGGAGCTCGTGATCAGGACTTTCCGATTCCGGGCAACCGCGAGGAAGCCTTTTCCCATTTCCGTGATCACCGGAGCCAGGCCCTTCTCACGCACCCGGGGAGGCGGCTCGTCCAGATGCAGGCTGAAGAAGATCAGAATCGCGATACATCCAAAGATCCCGGCCGTGACAAAGGCGGTGGAAAACCCCGCCGCATGGGCCAACCATCCCCCGAGAAACGGACCCAGGAGGGAGCCGGACTGGGTGCAGGCGGTATACGTTCCCATTGCCGCCCCGCGGCGTTCTTTGTAGAGATCAGCCACGGTGGCCAGGGCGCTGGGGGCGAAGATAGCCGTCGCCAGGCCATGGACGAATCGCAAGGCCGTCAGCGCATTGAGGTCTGATATGAACGGATAGACGAACGGCGGCAAGCCGAATGCCACGACACCGATACGGAGCAGCATCTTTCGCCCATAAATGTCGGACAGAGCGCCCGAGGGCAGTTTCAGCAGCACCCCGGTAATCGTCGATACCGACACGATCAATCCGATCCGCTCCGGCCCGGCGCCAAGCGATTCGGCGAAGAGCGACAAGACCGGCATACGGACGAGGTTATAACTGATGAAGCAAAACACGCCGAGAGCACAGAGGTAGAAAAAACTGCGGGAAGTCGTCATCACCATCTCATGGCAGGGCAGAACCCGGCCTCTCCGCGGGATTGTGCAGGGACGTGAGGGCGGCTTTCAAGAAGGCAACCTGCTCATCAGGAAGCCCGGGCGGGTCCGTCGCCTCAAACAGCACTTGATCCGGATGGTCGCGCATGGCTCCGGCCAAACGACGGGCAGCATCAAACGCCTTCAGGACTTGCCGATTGAGCACCGTGCCGATCAACGGACGAAGCAGCGACAACAGACCGGAGTACAATCTATTATCAAGCCGCAGATAGGCCACCATCGTATTGTCGATCGATTCGATCCCCTGCCCGTCTTTCATCGGCTGCAATCTGAACAGCACCAGTGCCTTACCGCTGACTCGCGGCACGAACCGCCCGTCATGAGTCCCTTCGAGATAATAGATACGCGTGCTGCGATCTTGATATAGCGGCCGCACGATGCCTTCCGTGCCTTCACCATCCGTCGCCCAAAATGCCTCCGGGCCGCGCATCTCCGCTTTGTACAACCCGAGGTCGAGGCGATTGGCCAGAGCGGCGGTCATGACCGGATGCTCCAATAGATACAGGTACACATCTTCCGGTAGCGGGGTACGGATGGGTCCGATCTTATTTGCCGTCGTGTAGTGCGCGATGATCGGTTCAAGCCGGCATGTCCAGGCCGCATCCACGTGATCGAGGGGAAACACCATGCCGACGTGGTGCGACGGCAGGGAGCATCGATTGGGTTCAGCCAGTCCGGAGGAATCGGAGAGCGCCAACGCGGCGGTGAGTACACCGGCCACCAGGCCGATTCGTCGAACGATCTCGCCAGCACCGGTCATGAAGCCCGTGGGGGCACGGTCAGCGTCACCTGGGCGGGGAAGAGCTGCGCAGGGTCGTGCCTGAGGCGGGCCTGCCTCAGCAGTGTTTCGACATGTGGTGTGAGAAGGCCCTCGAACGACGGCTGCCCGTCGATGGTGATGACGACCGGTTTGGACAGATCGACAAGGTCATCATTCAGATACAGCGTGTATTGCCGCACACGGTCGGTCCGTACGTCGATCCGATTCGGACCAGTCACCTGTGCGGTCAATCGGGCATAGGTCCGCTTCCGGATGCTGTCATCGCGCTTGTCGACCAGGTCTTCTGAAAAAGACGCAATTTGGTCCGTCGCATCGATCCGCACCCATCCGAACGGCAGGAGGTGGCTCGCGTCGCGCACGACCGTCACCGTCTTCGGAACCGGCATCCGACGCTGGTTGTCGAACCACTTCACCAGATCAGGGAGCTCTTCACGCGGAAAGAAATGACCGCCCGCCATGGCGTGGGTCCGATCATGTTCGCGATAGATGAATGGATAGTCGAGATTCTTCAGCTCACCGGCAAGCTTTCGACTCAACTCCACAGGCATGACCTGATCTTGCGACCCATGAATGATATAGACCGGCGTGGTGCGAAGGTTTTCCAAAAATGGGAACAAGACATCGTCGATTCCGCTGGCCATCGGCGCGAGTCCCGCGAATAAAGGGGCATGGTGCATGCCGATCAGCCAGGCACCGATGCCGCCGTTGGACATGCCGCTGAGAAAAATCCGATCGGGATCGATTCGATACCGTTGTCTCACGACCTGCACGGTCGCCAGCACCAGATCTTCGGCTCGTCTGGTAAACCAGGCGCCGGCGGGATAGGTCGGACAGGCAAGGATGTAGTTTTCCCCCAACCGCGACTTCCACCGATCTAAGTAGGCCTCGCCGGTAAATCCCGCGCCGTGAAGACAGACCACGAGCGCATAGTCATGGGTCGGCTCATAACTCTGTGGAATGGACAGGCTCAACCGGTAGGGCCGGTCGCGAACGACGACCTGTTCATCCGGCAATATGCCGACCGGCTGAAGGCCGTGGGGTTGCCCCTTGCGCAGGATGTCCTGCACGACCTGAATCGTTGCCTCCGGCCGGTGGACGATGGAAGTCAGAATTGCATGGGCCCGCTCGCTCTCCTGGGTCGTAAGGTATTGCCAGACCTGCGAGGCGAGATCAGTCGAGGGTGACTCCTCTGCCGCTTGAGCGACAGGACCCCACAGCGCGATCAACCACATGCAGACGAGAGACAGGAATAGAGCGCAACGCCGGGGGGAAAACCTGTGAGCAGGCTGGAAAGAAGATCGCACGATGCTCCTATCGAGTCGAGAAATCAGCCTGGATCAGCATATCACGCCCTACGGGCTCGATGCGCAGATTCTTGAGCGGCACAGCGTCGCGCAAGCGGCGCGGCGACAGTCCGCCAACCAAACCTTTCGCATCCTGCCCGCCAAGCAGCAACGGAGCGACGAAACACATCAGGCGCTGGGACAATCCGGCGTGCAACACTGCGGCATTGAGATCACTTCCGCCTTCGACCACTAGATTCGTGACCCCGAGTTGCCCAAGCCTGGTCCACAAGGCCGGCAAACTCACGCGCTTCCCGACTCGTGGGAGAATCAGGACATCGATGCCCCGGCGTCTCAACAACTCAACCTTCTTCGGCGAAGCCGCGCTCGTGGTGGCAATGACGGTATGCGCGTCCTGCTGTTGTTGCAACACCGCCGCCTTCAGTGGAATACGTAGCCGGCTATCGACCACGATCCGCAGTGGCTGCCGCGCCGCAAGCCGGACGGAATCACCGCCCGTCCTGGCGGTCAACCGCGGATCGTCGCGCAGGACCGTGCCGATTCCGACGAGCACGGCGTCGACATCAGCGCGCAACCGATGGGCCTGCATCCGCGCCGCCTCGCCCGTGACCCATTGAGATTCCCCGCCGGCGGTCGCGATCTGACCATCCAACGTCATGCCGGCTTTCACGATGGTGAACGGCCGACCGGTCTGCACCCAATGAATATACGTCTCATTGAGTTGTAGAGCTTCTGCTTCGCAGCACCCCACATCGACCTGTAGCCCTGCCTTCTTCAGTTGCGCAATACCTCTCCCCCGCACCTGTGGATTCGGATCTACCATAGCCACAACCACGCGACGGACGCCGGAGGTGATGACGAGCGGAACACAAGGAGGCGTACGTTTTTTGAGATGACTGCAGGGCTCGAGGGTGACGTAGAGGGTGCCGCCTTTGGCCCGTGAACCGGCCTGACTTAAGGCGATGACTTCGGCATGGGGACCACCGGCCTTGCGGTGAGAACCCTGGCCGACGAGTTCACCGCGGCTCACAACCACCGCGCCGACCATGGGATTGGGACTGGTATGACCCCGGCCCTTCGCGGCGAGGCGAAGGGCCAAAGCCATTAATTCAAGATCGCGAGGCGATGATTTCACCTGGTCGTAAGCCTGGAGCGGCGCACCATGCTTTTAGCAGCAGGTCGTTTTTTGGCCTGAGCAGGTTTCGCAGACTTCTTGGCAGACCTGGCGGCACTCGGCTTTACTGCCATCGGCTTGCTCTTTGACGGCTTGGGCTTGGGCTTCTCCTTCTCGGCCTCGGCCAACGCGGCCTGTGCCGCAGCCAATCGCGCAATCCCGACTCGATAGGGAGAGCAGCTCACATAGTCCAGCCCAAGTTGGTGGCAGAATTCCACGGAACTCGGATCGCCCCCATGTTCACCGCAGATCCCCAGCTTGATGGTCGGACGGGTCTTGCGCCCCCCGGTAATCGCCGTGCGCATCAGTGAGCCGACCCCTTCGCGGTCCAACACCGCAAACGGATCGCTTTCAAGAATATTCGCGGTCTTGTAAAAATCGATGAACTTGGCCGCGTCGTCGCGGGAGAAGCCGAAAGTGGTCTGAGTCAAATCGTTGGTGCCGAAGGAGAAGAACTCGGCTTCTTCCGCGATAGCATCGGCCGTCACGGCGGCGCGCGGCAATTCGATCATGGTGCCGACGAGGTACGACAATTTGACGCCGTAGCGCTTCATCGTGTCCGCCGCCACTTCCCGGACGAGATCTTTCTGGGCTTTCATTTCCGAAACCATGCCGACCAGCGGAATCATGATCTCCGGCACGATCTTGGTGCCTTCCTTCGCCAACTCACAGGCCGCTTCAATGATCGCGCGCGCCTGCATCTTGGTAATTTCCGGCATCGTAATGCCGAGGCGGCAGCCGCGCAAACCCAGCATGGGGTTGAACTCATGCAGTTCTTCCACCCGGGTCAATAACCGTTTCTTCTCCTCCAGCACCGTCTGTGACCCGCTGGTAAGTTCGAGCTGAGCGATTTCGACCATGAGGTCTTCACGCTTCGGCAGAAATTCGTGCAGGGGCGGATCGAGCAACCGGATCGTGACAGGGAACCCCTTCATCTCACGGTACAGACCGATGAAATCCTGCTTCTGCAACGGCAACAGCTGATCCAGATACATTTCCCGCTCTTCGCGTTTCCGGGCGAGAATCATTTTCTGCATGATGTGAATACGATCCTCGGCGAAGAACATATGTTCCGTGCGACAAAGGCCGATGCCTTCGGCGCCGAAACTCCGGGCGATACGCGCTTGGTCCGGCACATCGGCATTCGCGCGGACTTTCAGCCTGCGCACCCCATCGGCCCACTTCAGCACGGACTCGAACAGCTGATACTTCTCCGATGCCGAAGCGTCCATCTTGCCCTGCAGCACTTGGATGACTTCGGACTCCACCACGGGAATGTCGCCGCCGTATACGTTGCCGGTCGAACCGTTGACCGACAGGTATTCGCCTTCGCGAAACACCTGGG
>CAZKVY010000091.1:0-14160 GCA_964556305.1 uncultured Nitrospira sp.
ACGACGGGCATATGTCGATCAAGTTGACCTTCGAGATCGGCACGGATGTCGATATCGCGCAGGTCCAGACGCAGAATCGAGTGAAACTTGCGGAGCCGCAGCTGCCGCCGGAAGTCGTGCGGCAAGGCATCAGTATCAACAAGGTCTCGCCGGACCTGCTGGCCGTCGTTGCCTTGAGTTCAACCGATCCTACGCATGACACGGTCTACCTCTCCAATTATGCGATTCTGCGTGTCCTCGACAATCTGAAGCGCCTCCGCGGCGTGGGCAATGCGGTCGTGTTTGGTTCGCAGAATTATTCGATGCGGCTGATCCTGGACCCAATCCGCATGGCTCAACTGAGTCTCACGCCGACGGATATTGCCAATGTCGTCCGTGAGCAGAATCGGGATTTTCCCGCCGGGACCATCGGTCGGGAGCCGGCGTTAAAGGGCACCGAGTTGACGATCCCCGTCATTACGCAAGGGCGTCTGACTGAAGTAAAGGATTTCGAGGAAATGATCGTCCGCGCCATGCCGAACGGGTCCATGGTTAGACTGAAGGACGTGGCCCGGGTTGAATTGGGAGCCCAGTCGTACACGCTGGAAGGTCGCTGGAACGGGAAGCCGAATGTGTTTCTGTTGACCTTCCTTTCACCGGGGGCGAACGCGCTTGAAACGGTGAAGCGGGTTCGCGCTGAGCTGGGAGAAGTCTCCAAAGGGTTCCCCACCGGAGTGTCGTACGACATTCCCTATGACACCACGCGTTTTATCGATGTCTCCATCAAAGAGGTCGTGAAGACGCTGGCGGAAGCGATGGTGCTCGTTATCCTGGTGGTCTACCTCTTTCTGCAAAGCTGGCGCGCGACATTGATTCCCGGTGTGGCGGTGCCGGTCTCTCTCATCGGCACGTTCGCCGGGATGCAGGCGCTGGGGTTCTCGATCAATACCCTGACCCTGTTCGGGATGGTCCTGGCCATCGGCATCGTGGTGGACGATGCGATCGTCGTCGTAGAAAATTGCGAGCGGCACATGAGCCAAGGCAAGCTGTCGGCCAAAAACGCCGCCAAGCGGGCGATGGAAGAAGTGACGGGGCCGGTTATTGCCATTGTCTTGGTGTTGTGCGCGGTATTCGTGCCCGTCGGCTTTCTGGGCGGTATCACTGGTGAGTTGTACAAGCAATTCGCCATCACCATTTCCATAGCCGTGATTATTTCCGGTTTTGTGGCATTGACGCTCAGCCCAGCCCTCTGCGCCCTGGTGCTCAAACCGGGCGAAGAAAGACACCGCGGATTGTTCGGTCTGTTCAATCGGACCTTTTCGTGGATGCAGGGTCGATATATCTCGACGGTCGGGACGGTGCTGACGCGGCGCGTGCTGTCGGTTGGAGGGTTCGTCATCCTCCTTACCGGCGTCTTCCTGTTGTTCAGGGTCATTCCGAACAGTTTCCTGCCGGAGGAAGACCAAGGGTATTTCATCACGATCGTGCAACTACCGGACGGGGCGTCGAAGCAGCGTACGGATAGGGTGTTGAGCAAGATCGAAAGCTATTTTTTGGCTAATCCGTCGATTCATTCGACGGATGCCCTTTCGGGGCAGAATTTCGTCTTCAGTACACGTGGACCCAATGCGGCGACCATGTTTGTTCCCCTCAAACATTGGGATGAGCGCAAGGCGCCGCAGCAGCATGTCAAATCATTGATCGGTGCGGCCTATGGAGAATTTGCCAAGATTCCCGAAGCGTTGATCCTGGCCTTCAACGCCCCCTCGATTCGCGGACTCGGCGCGACGGGTGGATTTTCCGTGCAGCTTCAAGATCCGAGCGGCGGTGACTTCAATAAGTTCTCGGCGGTGGCACAGGAATTTGTCGTCAAGGCGCGGCAGAATCCTGCGATCGGCGCGATCGGAACTAGTTTTCGTGTCAGTGCCCCGAGAATTTTCGCCAAAGTGAACCGTGAGCGCGCCAAGGCGTTGGGTGTGCCTATTTCGGAGGTCTTTGATACGCTTCAAGCCTATTTCGGCAACTTGTACATCAACGACTTCGTCAAGTTCGGTCGTGTGTTTCGCGTGCAGACAGAGGCTGAAGCACAGTATCGGTCAACCCCCGACGACATCTCCAAGATTTATGTGCGGGCTGTGGGTGCGCAGGGGACGACCATGGTTCCCTTGGATACAGTGGTGAGCACGGAATTCAGCAGCGGCCCCGATCCCGTGACACATTTCAACGGGTACAATACGGCGCTGGTGCTTGGCTCCGCTGCCCCTGGAGTGAGTTCCGGGCAGGTCCTGGATGTGCTTGATAAATTGGGGAAGGATGTGTTGGTGCCACAAGGGTATGGGATTGATTGGAGCGGCATTTCTTATCAGGAACGCATGGTCGGCAATCAGTCGCTATATGCATTCGGCTTTGGGTTGTTGATGGTGTTCTTAGTACTGGCTGCGCAATATGAAAGCTGGGTGGTTCCCTTTGCGGTGATCCTCGCGGTTCCCATCGGCCTGTTCGGCGCCTTGAGTGCTGTCTGGCTCAAAGGGATGACCAATGACATCTATTTTCAAATCGGTCTCGTGACACTCATCGGACTTTCGGCGAAGAATGCAATTCTGATCGTGGAATTTGCGAACAAGCGATACGAGGAAGGTCACCCCTTGTTGGAGGGAACGATCGAGGCGGCGAAACTTCGGTTCCGTCCGATCGTGATGACCTCAATGGCCTTCATTCTTGGCGTCGTTCCCCTGGTGATTGCGACTGGCGCCGGCGCAGCCAGCAGAAATTCGATCGGGACTGGAGTCTTCGGTGGAATGTTGGCCGCCACATTTTTGGCGATTTTCTTCGTGCCGCTGTTTTTTGTTCTGGTCCGTTCGCTGAGTCGAAGTCAGAAAACACACATTCCTCCTTCCGGCAACAAGGGTCCGGATGAGCCTGAAAAGGAGCGTGATTATCAGCATGCGTAGACTGGCATTGGTGCTTTCCTCGACTCTTCTTGCGGGCTGTGCGGTCGGTCCTGATTTCAACCGGCCTGATGCTACGACTCCGGATGCATTTCGCATGGCGGAACCGGGTAGTGACGCCGCGTCAATCGCGAATACGCCCTGGTGGGAGCTGCTGAAGGACCAGGAACTGCAAAAGCTTATCCGGACGTCGTTGGATGAAAACAAAGACCTCAAGCGGGCCGCCGCGGCCGTCGAAGAATTTCAGGCCCGCCTGTTTATCGCGAAGACCGACTATGCTCCGCAAATGAATGTGACCGCTAACGCGCCACTTTTCGGTCGTAAAAGCAATTTTCTCTTCCCCGGATTTCCCAACCCGTTCAACTATTACTTACAAGGGAATCTGTCCTGGGAGATCGACATATGGGGACGGATCCGCCGATCTAATGAGGCGGCGCGCGGCGATCTCTTGTCGCGGGAGGAGAATCGACGTGCCATTGTGTTGCAACTGGTCAGTGGCGTGGCGGAGGCTTACTTCGAGTTGCTGCAGTTCGATATGCAGCTCGACATCGCTCGGCGTACGCTGAAGTCGTGGGAGGAATCGGTCAGAATTGCCCAGGCCCGTCTGCGACAGGGGATGATTTCTAAACTCGACGCCGACCAGTTCGAGGCCGAACGGGCCAATGCGGCAGCTAAGGCGGCGGAATTCGAACGGCAGAAGGTGCAAAAGGAAAATCAGCTGAGTGTATTGTTGGGACGAAACCCCGGCAGGATCGCACGCGGCCATTCACTTACCGACCAGGTCATGCCACCGGAGGTGCCGCCCGGGCTTCCTTCCGAGTTGCTTCAACGGCGTCCCGATATTTTACAGGCTGAACAAGACCTAGCGGCAGCAACGGCCAGAATCGGGATGGCTAAGGCCGACCGATTTCCAAAATTGAGTATTACTGGAATCCTGGGTGTGGCGAGCCCCCACCTTTCTCGGTTAGTGGCAAATGAGACGGCGTTTGGGGTAGCCGGGCCTGGTTTGGCGGGTCCATTATTAAATGCGCAAATCCTAGGATTCCAACAGAAGGCCGCAGAGGCACAAGCGCGACAGGCCGTGGCCCAATACGAGCAATCCGTGTTGGTGGCATTTAAGGAAGTAGAGGATTCTTTGGTGGCGGTGAGGACAGTGCGTGAGCAGCGCGCCGCGCAGTTGCAACAGGTCGAGGCGTTGCGGTCAGCGCTAAGCCTGGCGAACCTTCGCTATAAAGGTGGGTTGGCAAATTATCTGGATGTGTTGATTGCACAACGCAATCTCTTTGAAGCCGAGTTGGCGCTAATGGGAACACATCGGCTGCATCTGGTGTCGATTGTTCAACTGTACAAGGCGCTTGGTGGCGGGTGGACACCCGAGGGGCAGCCGTCGGTTGCACCGGTTCCTTCCGGGGCTGAAAAGAGTTAGAAGCGCAGATCCTTCCCCCGCTTCCGACGCTTTTGATTCAACGATCACATTGGTCGGCTGGTCTATTCATGAGCTGGACATTTCTGGCGTTCACCATTGGTCCTACGATGGAATGAGGAGGCAAGGGTGAGAATCATGGCAAGCGTTCCACCCAGCGCGGCCATGAGGATCAGGGTAAGACCACTGCGAATCCACGACGTGGTGGTTTGTATTCCAAAGGCAATGTTTGCCAAGTTAAAGATCCAGACTGTTGCCGCCACCCATGCCATGTGTTCCGTGCGCTTGCGAACAATGCGACTGCCTGCGATTGTAAAACCAAGTGCTCCAGATAGGAGATTTGCCATATAGGCAGTTGACGGGTCATTCTGTAGATTGACTCCGATGAGAGCCATCCCAAGCCCGCCCCCAAATGTGAAGCCGTATACGATTGCCGCATCGCCTAGGAGGACCTTTACGCTGACCTTCATTGCACGGGTCCTTGTTGTGCAGGCTCGCCTGGGCCATTAGTCTCCAATCGTTTCAAGATCAAAAAAAGAAGGGTCTGAGGAATGCCTCCGGCAGTGCTTGTCTGTGGGCTCTTGATGTTCATTTTGGCAGGCGAATATTGCGTCATGTGTGGCTCCTCTTGGCTCAGTATGGAGTGAAAAAATCGTCTGTTCGCCAGTCGGGATGATGAAGTGTTGGGCGCGGCTCTTCGTCCGTGCGAAGAGCCGCTGCGGGTTTCGCGAGTTGCATTAGAATCTCTTCTTTTGTGTCGAAGTGAATGCCGGGGGGGTATGGGAGACGGATTTTCGATTGCGCATCCAGCGGCTCAGACGCTTGGACAACGCATACACCAGGTTGTCGACTGCAAGCACTACCGCACCGATCATGAACAATCCCAATACGAGGGCCAGCTCTACATCAATGGACATGCTGTGTATTCCCTAGGTCCGGTCGTCGGAACCGGTTATGCGGCCAAGTCAGCGATGCCTTCTATGCTTGAGGGGTGAATCTCTCTCTTGCTTGAAGGGGCATTGCACCCACTGGTGGCTTCGTGCGTCTGTCGGTTTCGTTGTAATACACTCTCGGTCACGTTCCCGCAGTTCATGCAGCGCCATGCTTGGAGCCACATTGGCCCTGAGGAATCTTCCATATCGAGAAGAAAATCTTCGACCATACATCCCTTGCAGCGTGAACAGCTCATCGTGGGTTCCTCCATTGTTCAGTGCCTTATGTGTAAGCGTAGAACCTGGGCAGCTTCTGCGATAGACCTGAATGCAGTAACTCCTTGGTGGTATCGGTTCAAAGGTATTGGTCACCTTGTAAATCCGTGTTCTTTTGACTCGTTTTGGCCTACTCCGCAGCCCTGATCGTCAATTCTGCGTGTGAATCCTGAAATTCCAACTCTAGGGGGAGTTTCGCCTCAAGCAAGCGGTTCAGGCGAGCGCGTTCATCGACGTTCATGACAAGGAGTTCCACGCCAAATCGTTCTCCTTGAATCCAGCTTACTTTTGCCAGGTTGACCAAGATGGGTCGGCGTTCGGCAGGGATTTGAATCTTGACGGCGAGATGATCCCCATCGATGAGATTGTGAAAGGTTGTGGGTAGGGTTCCGCTGTGTCCGACGTCGAAAATCTTCCCTTGCTCTGCGCAGCCCATAGCCACATCCGAAAGGATGCAGTGAACGAGAAGCTTTATGTGCGATGGACGTTTCATCAGCCCTCCCGCGGCACGCATGACGTGACATACCAATCGCTGGTAAGAATATCTCGCTTCAGACAGATCAGGTAGTCTGCGAACAGGGTACTTCCAACGAGTGATAACAGCCATTTCGCGAACGAGGGGATGCGCTGAGGAGGTGCTATACTTGGATCGTGTTCACCCTGGGGCACTTCGCCGATCTCACCACGAGCATATGTCTAAGTTCCTATGGCGGCCCAAGCCGAGTCCATCTGCCGCGTTGTAGGCACGCCAGGCTGTGCATGTACAACTTTTGATGGATTGTGAGCTTCCCATGCTCGGGCGTACTGTGAGTGCGGTTCAGAATCTCCGCGGTTTTTGGTTTCCTATGCCTAGTCGCATCACAATACCCATGTAGTCCATGCGGAGGTGCTCGATGCGGGATGTTCGCATGTCGAATTCCGTAATGCGGGAGCAAGCCCATGCCGCCCGGCCGATGCTGTTATCATCTCGGGGACAGATTTGGTGCCTGCGTTTAATCGCTCTCGGCCTCGTCTTGTGCAGCGCTTGTTTTGCGTGGCGATCATATCTGGATATGGGTCTCTTCATGAATCTTGGCACCGACTACGCGCTCTACCTGGCCCAATCGAGTGTTATAGACACCGGACATCCTGAGCGGCTCTATGATCTGGCCGCGACCGACAAGCCCTATCGTGCGCTTCTGGAGACGTATAACTTGGATCCCGTGTATCGCACCTGGGTTGCCGACACGGTCGTGGGCCCTGTGCCGTACCCTCCGCTGTTTGCCTGGATGATGCGCCCGTTCACGTGGATCACGCCTCCAGTCAGCTTTGCCCTCTGGATCGTGCTGAATTTGTGCGTGACCGGCGTGCTTAGCTGGCGCCTCACGCAGCACTGCGGCGACTGGGATCGACCGACCGTCGTCTTATGCTTCCTTGCGTCCTATCCCGTCGTGTTGACGCTCTATGTCGGACAGATACAACTATTGCTGGCCTGGTGTGTTGCGGAATGCTATCTGGCATTCCGCAACGGAAAAGAATTTCGGGCAGGTATCTGGTTGGGCTGCCTGCTGATCAAACCGCAATACGGTATTTTCCTGGGACTTCTTCTGCTATGGAAACAACGCTGGGCTGCGGTTGGTGGGGCCGCTGTGGCCGGCGGGGTGTGGTTCGGCGGGTCATGGCTTGTGGCTGGCAGTCAAGCACTCGTGGCGTATCCCTCGGCTTCCGGAGGGATGGCGCAGTTTCGCGGGGACGACCCGACTCTCATGATCAACTGGCGATCAATCATCCTGGAGGTGTACCCGACAATCTATGGACCGAGCGGCACCAAACTGGCGATGGCGTTATTTGGCCTGACGGCATGCGCCTTGGCGTGGGTTTGGCGTGGATCATGGAATCCCAGATCGGCTGACTTTCCGGTCAAGATCCTCGTGACGCTCCTGGGCACTTTGATTGCGAGTTTCCATAGTCATCCTTACGGGGCGGTGATCATCGCCCTGCCGCTCGTTGCCGTACTTCTCGGACAATACGGTGGTAAGTTAGCGTGGATGCTGATTTGTACGGCGGTAGTGACTCCGGCTCTCACGCTTTCACTCGGCTACTCAGAATTCATAAGTAACGGAGATGTCTATCACCATCTCGCTATTTCTTCGAAAATCCTGAAAGTGGTTATTTTTTCGCTGTTTGGATACTACTTTATACAGACATCGCGGTTCAGTTCTTTCCGGTCGACTGCAAGCGATGTCGGGCGGGGCATTTTTGGATCGGATCGCATTCACTCTATTGTGTCAGCGAGTATACTGAAGGTGGTCAAGTATTCGCCGAAGCTGTTACATGGCGCCATGGTGGCCGCGGTAGTCGTATTCATGTGGCAGGTCTCCGACCCACCTGAACTGTTCAGCGACTTCAATCAGGCATATTATCCTGCCGGGCGCGCCATCATTGATGATGTGTCTCACTTATATGACCGGGTTGATGGCTGTATGGGTACCGCTATCTGCGGATTTGTGAATCTTCCGCTGGTGGCGTTGGCGTTCGCCCCCCTCTCGATGATGAGCCTTCAAAAGGCGCAGTTAGCCTTCGGCCTGCTCTCATGCATCTCTGTCGGGTTAAGCGTGGCGGTACTGATAAAGTTAAGTAATGTGAACGACTGGAGACGGATAGCTATTGTGTGGCTATTTGTATTCAATGGCCCACTGTACTATAGCCTGCGAGAGGGAAATCTGACTCACATTGCGTTACTGTTCCTCCTCGGAGTCGTGCTCTGTATCGAGAAAAGCAAGGAGCGTTTGGCCGGGGCATTGCTGGCAGTCGCGGCTGTTATTAAACTTCCCTTGGGACTGCTAGGACTATATTTTTGCCTCAAGGGCCGTTCGAACGTAGTCGCTGGATTTGCGGTGACAGGCACCCTCGTCGCACTCGCCTCAATCGCGTTGGTTGGGTGGGAATCACATATTCTCTGGTATCGAGAGGCGATACTCCCTTTTTCGAATAAGGCCCTGGGAGCGTTTAACGTCCAGTCCATCGATGGGCTGCTTCTTCGGTTACGTGAACATACTCTTCTGTACGATTGGCAGCCGATTAGTGTGGACTGGTCTTTCATGTTACTCAAGAGTGGGATTGCAGGTTTGCTGCTCCTATCGTCGGTTATGATGCTGAAGAATCACCCAGGTATAAAGGGGAGAGATTGGATGCTTCTGGAGTTGTCTGTCGTGCTTTGTCTGGCTCTCATCATCAGTCCAATCTCCTGGACCCATTACTACTTGCTGTTGCTGTTGCCGCTATGCCTGTACCTTGGTGGCCGGATTCCTATACCTCAGTCGAGAGCTTGGTTTCTTGGCATGCTTGCATGTGCGTTACTCATTTCACCTCCAGTCGTATTCCTTGGTGCAGAGCCCTCATTATATGGAAAGATAATCATTAGATTGGTAACGTCATTGTATCTCTTCGGTGCGCTCGGTCTGTGGGGAGTTTTGTGCCTGGCAAAATGGCAGACTGTGCAAAGAAGTGTGGATGCGCTATCAGCAAGTTCTTCGGGCAAGAACTGGTTTAGAAGCTCATCTCGCCACCACCACCCTATGTGTCCTCGAGTATAAGGTGTGTGACGCACCCTGCACATCTGCGCTGCATTCTGATTCCGATTGGTCGCTTCTAAGTAGCGCCTAGACCTGTGCAAAGAGAAAGTGGCCCGCAAGAATGGACACTGTTCTTTGTCCTTGTCTGACTCCAAGATCAGCCGAATGTGAGGAGGCTGTTCAGTCCTTCATTTTTGGGCCTGTAGGTGGGAGAGTGAAGGAGCCGGGTGTCAACAGATCCGTCTAAGACTTCTGTGTCCGTACCCGTTTGCATCACCGGCCGATAGAATCGCGGATGGATCCACTTTCGAAATCCGACGAAACATTCGCTAAAAGAGTCGTGAATGCGGCTTAGCACATTATGCTGTCCTGGTATCACGCCTGGCTTAATGGCCAACCCCTTTCTCATCGAACGTCGCTGTATCCAGGCGAGCGAGATGTCAGCCAAATCTCGGTCAGGATAGGTTCCCCCAAGGTCTCCGTGTGCTCCAGCAAACCATCGCTGCTCAATGATTTGCCCCGCCTTCGGCGGAGATGTCCAAAGTGTCGCATTGTGATCTGCCCGATGTTCATCGATAGCGAGGGCATGGCAAGCCTGTTGCACAATGGGACTCAGTTCAGTATCGCGAAAGTTGTAACGATGTTCGTTCAGCCATCTGAGCGCGTTCGTTGGAATGCCTAGCGGGCCTACGGTGTCCCAGAGTCCTAGCAATGTGACGATCATTTCAGAGGGACCTCGTCGACGACTAAGAGAAACTCCCGAGGTCGGAGGGGCGTTTTGCACGGTACGATACAAACGGTAGGCCTCATCAATCACCTGATTGTCAGGATCAGTTACCATTCGGGTAAGGCATTCACGCAGATGCGTTGCCGTCCCGCTCGAGGGCGAGAGCGGGCTTGCCGCTTCTCGCACGAGCCGGACATGGTCTTCACTGAGCGCTGTCGGAGATGGAAGCCCGGCGAGCGTGAGTAGTCCCACCAGAGATCGAGCAGTATAGGCCCCTCGGCTGAATCCATAAATATATAGGTCATCGCCTGGATCATATGTTGCGGCGAGGTAGGCATAGCTCTGGAGAATGGTTTGGTCCAGGCCGTACCCAAACGAACCATCTCGGAATCGATGGAACCAGGGTATTGAGTTGCCGGGCTCATACCATTTCTGCTGCATGCGTCCGTTGTCTGCGCGAGGCAGAATCGATTGGTACAGCTGGAAGACATTCGTTGCCGGAGGCGAATCGAATTGAAAGCTGGGTCGGGATTGCCTGGGGGGGATGTCTGGATGAAAGTCCCAAGACGCCAGGATCTGGAAAGCGGTCCCATTCACCATCGAAACAGAGAATCACACGTTTGGACACACAGGCACTTCCCCACGCCAGGCGCGGCAATGAGATCCTCTTCTCGTGAGTGACCTCTTGGATCAGAAGCACTCAAAGTCAGTAGTGATCAGATTTGGAACACTTGCAGGAGAAAGCAAGGCTGATGCCAGCAGTGCCGCTGGGCATGCGCCGGAAGGCGATGGACAGAAAGTGGTCGAATGAAGCAAATGCAAATTATGCGAAGGAATGGTTGGAACAGTTATGCAACACGAGGTGGATGTCTGTATCTGATGCGATACGAAGCAGTATCGGAACGCATACGCACTGACGGAGGGCGAATGCGTAGGCCATGCAGTGCTATCCTCGCGGCCAAGCTGGGTGTTTGGAGAGAAATCTTTTGCGGAGCACTTTGTCTACCGGCTGTTGCCTTTAATGATGAGGTCTCGATCCTGTTCGATTTGAGCCGCCAGTTGTTGGAGTGCCTGAGCGGTAGCTTCATCAATGGGTTCTTGGTCTGAAGCGGTGATCCACCTGACTGAAGATCCCCGCGCTTCGCCTTCTGCAGCATAGGTTTTAAAGGTCGGTTGCCCGGTATACGACAGCTCAGCTTCCAGATGGACTCGATACAGATAACGATCCGGCGCTCGAAGGGTGAGCCAAGCCTTCACCGCCAGTTTGAGATCAGCCGGGCCTGGTCCGATCGCGCTGAACGTCTGCCGGTCAGCAAAGTAATGGAGGATGGCTTGGCGTAGGTCCTTTGCCGGCCAATCAAGCATTGGGATACCCGGCATGTGGTCGGCGCCTTCTATGGCGAGAAACGGCACATCAAGTTGCGCACCCACAGGAATTGCCATAGTGGCTGTGCCATTCGATGAAGGAGCGACGTGAATTCTATGGACACACCCGGATAGGAGAATGTAGACCCCCATCATAAGAATCGTCAGTCGTGGCGCAAGGTGTCGCATGGATCGAATCTACCGATTGTTCCTCGTTATCGAGCGGCAGGGGAAGGGCTGAGAATGTCCAGGTCGCGAATGGCTCGCGTCGCTTGTTCCCGATAGGTTCGTTCGGTTGGGCCGGTGTAGGTATCGATGACACGCTGGTAGGTTGCCCGGGATTGAGCATAGTGTTTCTTGATCGAAAGATATTGCCCCAGAGCCAGCCAGTTTTGAGCGGCGGTTTCGTTGGCCGTGCGGAGGTCTGTCCATTCACGATCGATCTGATTGCTGCCTGGCTGATTGACCCGTCGGGTCACGATCTCTCCCAATTGGCTGGAGAGTTGTTCGATGGCTTCGTTCTCACGAACGGCGGCAGCAACTCGATCGTGCTTCAAATGATCGTAGAACGATTCGATATGAGCTTTGATGGTGTCGGCTCGTTTTTCATGGATGTCGTGAGAGCAATGCGCGAGGGCAAGACACACAGCGAAGAGTAGGAGTTTTTGCCACATCAATGTCGTGCGTGAGCGAATCGCCATCATCGCCTCCTCATGACCAAAATCCGTTCTTCCGATCAGGCCGGATATGCCGTGATCCTACCTGAGCTAGAATAGAAAGGCGAGGCGCTGCCTGGCTCTAGGCAGACTTAAAAAACAATACGGCCAAGGGAGGCAAAGTCAGGGCCAGCGAGTGTGAGCGGCCGTGAGCAGGGACAAGCTCCGCCGACAGACCGCCGAGATTTCCCAGTCCGCTGCCGCCGTACATAGATGCATCGCTATTCAGCAATTCTTTCCAATAGCCGCCCTGCGGGACGCCGACTCGATACTGCAGGCGCGGGACCGGCGTGAAATTGCAGACGACGGCGATACTTTCTCCGGAAGACCGTCCGTGGCGGAGAAGGCTGATAATACCGGCGTCCACGTCTTGACAATCGATCCATTCGAATCCCCGAGGGTCAAAGTCGAACTCGTGGAGGGCTGGTTCGTTGCGATACAAATGATTGAGATCGGCGACCCATCGTTGCAGCCCTTGATGCGGCGGATAATTGAGCAGGTTCCAATCGATACTGTCGTCATGCGCCCATTCGCGCCATTGCCCGATCTCCCCCCCCATAAAAATCAGCTTCTTGGCCGCTTGTGCATACATATAACCAAACAGGGAGCGGAGATTCGCAAATTTCTGCCAATCGTCACCGGGCATTTTCCCCAGGAGTGAGCCTTTGCCATGCACGACTTCGTCGTGGGAAAGCGGCAGCAGAAAATTCTCTTGGAACGCATAGAGCATCCGGAAGGTCAGGTTGCGGTGATGATGTTTTCGATACACCGGATCCAGCGCCATGTATTCCAGGGTATCGTGCATCCAACCCATATCCCACTTCATGCCGAACCCCAACCCCCCGGCATACGTCGGACGCGACACAGATGGCCAGGAGGTCGACTCCTCTGCATAGGTTTGCACGTCCGGATGTCGCCGATAGATTTCCTCATTCATCTGGCGCAGGAACGTAATGGCTTCAAGGTTTTCCCGGCCGCCATGTTTGTTGGGGATCCATTCCCCTTCTTTGCGCGAGTAGTCGAGATACAACATCGAGGCGACGGCATCCACCCGAAGTCCGTCGGCATGGTACTGCTCCAGCCAGAAGAGCGCACTGCTGATCAAGAAGCTGCGCACTTCGTTTCGGCTGTAGTTGAACACCGCCGTTCCCCAGTCGGGATGGAGGCCCTGGCGGGGATCCGCATGCTCGAACAGATGGCTGCCGTCGAACCGGCTGAGGCCATGTTCATCTGTCGGAAAATGCGAGGGTACCCAGTCCAAAATGACGCCGATGTGGTGCTGATGAAGTTGATCGATGAGGTACATGAGATCTTGCGGCGTGCCGTAGTTGGCGGAGGGAGCAAAGTAGCCGGTCGTTTGATAGCCCCAGGATCCAAAAAATGGATGATCCATGAGCGGGAGAAACTCCACGTGCGTAAAGCCCAATCGCTGGACATACTCGATCAGTTTCGGTGCAGCTTCGCGATAACTGAGGGAGCGGTTGCCTTCTCCGGGAACTCGCATCCACGAGCCGAGATGGACTTCGTACACACTAATCGGGGCCTGGAGGGCATTGTGCCGGGCGCGGTTCTGCATCCAGTCTTGGTCCTGCCAGGTGTAATTCAGATCCCAGACCACAGAGGCGGATTTCGGCGGAATTTCATTTAAGCGGGCAAATGGGTCGGTTTTAATGAGCACGGCCCCATGATTTTTGGAGCGGATATGAAACTTGTACAAAGCGCCGATTCCCACGCCTGGAACAAAGCCTTCCCAAATGCCGGATGAGTGGCAGGGGCGAAGCGGATGGCGGCCAGGATCCCAATGGTTGAATGTCCCGAAAACCGAGACCTGTTCCGCTTCCGGTGCCCACACCGAGAAATAGGTGCCCTCCACCCCCTGAACGGTCGTGGGATGTGCGCCTAGTTTGTCATACAAATGAAAGTGCGTGCCCTCGTTGAAAAGATACAGATCCTCGGATGACAGCAGGCTGCCGGTGTGCGGGGAAATCGAGGAGGAGGGGGACGCCGAATCCAGGGGTTTGTCCGGTGAAAGATTGCGAAATTGATCCATAGCTGCAGAGTACTGTGGTTAGGGGCGGGGCGTCAATCGGCCGCCAGCCGGCTGCTGACGGCGCGACTCTTAATGAAGTTCAGGAGGATTGGTTCAGACTAGTGACACCTGTCGATCAAGTGTGGTATGAATCAACCCGCCGATACGGATCTTTCTTCGTCCCCATCGTCTAGCCTGGCCTAGGACATTG
>CAZKVY010000092.1:0-13551 GCA_964556305.1 uncultured Nitrospira sp.
TGATGGATCGACCGGGTGGTATCTTCGTGCGAACGGCGGAACAGATGTCGGTCGAGGATCGCCTGCTGCAGCAATCGGTGGCTCGCGTGATTCTGACGGATCGGCGCGGCACGTTGGCGGAACAGATTACGCGCGTCGCCTCCCCTGCGGCACCCGCCTACCGCTTCAAGCCCACGCGCACGCATCGACCCGATCCGCCCGCCACCATCGAGGCTCGGACGGATCTCCTCTTTTACAACGGGCTCGGCGGATTTTCGTCCGATGGCCGCGAATACGTCATCACGACGACGGCGGAACAGGTGACGCCGGCCCCCTGGGTCAATGTCCTGGCCAACCCGCACTTCGGCAGCGTCGTCTCGGAGAACGGTCTCGCCTATACGTGGAGCGAGAATGCGCATGAGTTCCGCCTCTCGCCCTGGCACAACGACCCGGTAACCGATGCGAGCGGAGAAGCCATCTATCTCCGTGATGAGGAGAGCGGCCATGTCTGGTCACCGATGCCGATGCCCTGCAGAGGGACAAGACCCTACGTCAGCCGGCATGGATTCGGCTACAGCTGCTTCGAGCATACGGAAAACGGGATTCGCTCAGAGGTCTGGGTCTATGTGGCCCTGGATGCCCCGGTAAAATTCACGGTGGTCAAGCTGCGCAACGAATCGGGCCGCCCACGACGCCTGTCGGCGACCGGCTATGTGGAATGGGTGCTGGGCGACCTGCGGCCTAAGTCCGTGATGCATGTGATCACTGAACTAGACTCGGCCACGGGGGCGCTATTTGCACGGAATCCGTATAACACGGAGTTCCCCGGACGGATTGCCTTCTTCGACGTGGATGAAGGTACGAGGAGCATGACCGGCGATCGGACGGAGTTTCTGGGACGAAACGGCAGCCTGCGCAATCCTGCGGCGATGAGTCGGTCACGATTGTCCGGAAAAGTAGGCGCGGCCCTAGACCCATGCGGCGCCATCCAAATGCCCTTCGAACTCGCCGTGGGTCAAGAGCGCGACTGTACCTTCCGCCTGGGAGTTGGTAAAGATCCCGACGACGCCCGTCAGCTCGTGCGTCGTTTCAGAGGGGCGGCGGCCGGACGCGCAGCCCTAGAAACCGTCTGGCATCACTGGACCCATACGCTGGGCGCCGTGTATGTGGAGACGCCCGATCAGTCCCTCAATGTGCTCGCCAATGGCTGGCTGCTGTATCAAACGCTGGCCTGCCGGTTGTGGGCGCGAAGTGGTTACTACCAATCGGGAGGTGCCTTCGGGTTTCGCGATCAGCTGCAGGACGTGATGGCCTTGGTGCATGCGCGCCCTGAATTGGCGCGTGAACAGCTTCTGTTGTGCGCCGGACGTCAGTTCAAGGAAGGAGACGTACAACATTGGTGGCACCCCCCCTCGAACCGGGGCGTGCGCACAGGCTGCTCCGATGATTTTCTTTGGCTACCGTTTGTGACGAGTCGATATGTCATGGCAACCGGAGACACCGGCGTGTTGGATGTTCCCGTTCAGTTCATCGAAGGCCGCCCGATCAATATGGACGAAGACTCCTACTACGATCTTCCCGGCCGCTCGGACCAATCCGGCACGGTGTACGATCACTGTGTCCGTGCCATTTTGAAGGGGCTCACGAGGGGGGCACACGGGCTGCCGCTCATCGGCTCCGGCGACTGGAACGATGGGATGAATATGGTCGGAGATCGCGGCCAGGGAGAAAGCGTCTGGCTGGGATTCTTCCTCTACGACGTCCTCATGCGGTTTGCTGAGGTGGCGAACACAAAAGGGGACGTGTCGTTCGCGGCGCGTTGTCACTCAGAAGCGATGCAGCTGCAGAACACTATTGAGGAGCAGGCCTGGGATGGAGAATGGTATCGTCGCGCCTACTTCGACGACGGCACACCGCTCGGATCGGTCACCAACGATGAATGCCAGATCGATTCCATTCCGCAAAGCTGGTCCGTCTTGTCGGGCGCGGGAAATTCGACCCGTTCACGGTTGGGAATGGACGCGGTTTATCGACGGCTGGTGCGGAGCGACGATGCCCTCATCCAGCTGCTGGACCCGCCGTTCGACAAGTCCGCGCTGAATCCCGGCTACATCAAGGGCTACGTGCCGGGCGTGAGAGAAAACGGCGGACAGTATACCCATGGCGCGCTCTGGGCCACCATGGCCTTCGCCGCACTGGGCGACCGGGAACGCGCGTGGGAACTGTTCGGCATGATCAACCCGGTGAACCATGCCCGGTCACGCGAGGACCTCAACCGTTACAAAGTCGAGCCGTATGTCGTCGCGGCGGATGTCTATGCCGTATCGCCGCACATCGGCCGCGGCGGGTGGACCTGGTACACCGGTTCGGCCGGGTGGATGTACCGGCTGATCGTCGAGTCACTGCTCGGACTGAAGCTGGAACACAACCAGTTACGGTTCGTTCCGTGTCTTCCCAAGGAATGGACAACGTTCAAGGTGCACTACCGGTTCAGGCGGACCCTGTATCACATCACGGTGCGGCAATCGGCAACAGACCAGCAGACGATGTCAGTGACAGTTGACGGCGTGCAACAGGCCGACTTCGCGATCCGCCTTGTCGATGATGGCCGCGAACATTCAGCCGAGGTGACGCTCTCGACCCACTAAAACGACCGCATAGGCTGTCTGGAGCAGCCTTCGTGGATGGGGTGACCGGCGATGGATTGCTCATTTAGCTGCAACACCCTCGCCTTCCGCCACAAAGGACAACCATGGTAGGATGCGCCCCATGCTGATCGATACCCATACCCATCTCGACGATGCGCGCTACGAGTCCGACCGCGAGGCCATGCTCGCCCGTGCGCGAGCGGCCGGCGTGGAATCGATGATCACCATCGGCTGCGACCTTGCCACCAGCCGCTCGGCGGTCACCCTCGCCAACCAGTACCCCTTCGTCTACGCTTCGATCGGCGTGCACCCGCACGAAGTCAAACACATCACCGACGATTGGTACGATGAGTTCCGGACACTGGCACGCGACAAGAAGGTTGTGGCCTATGGCGAGATCGGCCTCGATTACCATTACAACCACTCCGATCCGGAATTACAGCGCCGACGCTTTCGCGAACAGATTCAGCTGGCGCGCGAATTGACGCTTCCGGTGATCATCCACACCAGAGAGGCCCAGGACGATACCATCCGTATTTTGAAGGAAGAGCGCGCCTCAGAAATCGGCGGGGTCTTTCACTGCTTTTCCGGAGATGCCTGGTTGGCGAAGGATGCGCTGGACTTGGGATTCTACCTGTCGTTTTCCGGCATTCTGACGTTCCAGAATGCGACCATGTTGCGGGAGATCGCCAGGACCGTGCCGACCGACCGGCTGCTCATCGAAACCGATTGCCCGTACCTCACGCCTATTCCCCATCGCGGAAAACGCAACGAACCGGCCTACGTGAAACATGTCGCAGAGACGTTGGCGACGATCACCTCCAACGGCGCCGCCATGACGGCGGATCACGTCGGACGGCTCACCAGCGAAAACGCGCGGCGCCTGTTCAAAATTCCTTAAGGTGCTGGTTTCGTTTGCGTTGCGACTTGGGGAGTTTCCGAGGATTGCCGCCCTTGTCCTTTGACCGTTTCACCACCTCGGCCTCACCTCGATCCAATTCTTTGAATGCCATGTTCGGCGACGGCGAAGGCCTATCTTGGAGTTTAGCGCGGAAGTCAGGCGCTCCAATGACGAATGCTCCGGCGGCCCTCGCCGAATTGACCACTTCGTGATCCGAAGACACCACCGTGCAATCCTTGCCGTACAATCGCGCAAGACGCTGAATCACCTGGTCGGCGCGCTCGCCTCGTTTTGAATACACAACCTCGACGCCGGACTGAAATTCTCGATGTTCCGCCCCCAGGCCTCCCTGCCACCCGTCGAACACCACGGTGATCGCATGGCCTTTGCGCTGGCGATACCGGGCTAAGGTCTGGAGAAGGCCATCTCGCGCGGCTTCGAGACGGCCGGAACCGGCCGGACCCGCCATGCCCGCGCTCCCGACAAGGTTATATCCATCGACAAGAAGATGTGTCGCCATCTACAATTACCCAGTTTCAGAGCTTTTATTGACAATACCATAAACATCTGAGAAAACGCCTAGATGCCTCTCAAGGAGGAGTTTTCGCTCGTGCACCAGGTACCCTCGCTGCTCCGCAACTGCCTCCTACTGACCGTGGCGTGGCTCCTCTCAGGGACGATCGCCCTTGCGAGCGTAGAGATGCCCTCCGAACCATCCTGGCCGGAGCTTCCTCAGCTGTCCGGCGACGCAGTATCACCTCACTCGCTCCTCGTCCGACAAGCTCCAGGGAGCTCGTCGCGTTATCCGATCATCGTTCGCGACCTTCGCACCTGGTCCACTCCAGACGGGACACGTCTGGTGCTCGACCTGAATCATAAGGCCTCCTTCTCCGAAACCTCCTTGCGAAACCCCGATCGAGTCGTCATAGAAATCACCAATACTATTCTGGGAAAGTCCTCCCGGCAGCGTGTCTCGGGCGGCACGATCCCCCAATCATTTCACATTACGCAAAGTCGTCCGCGGGTCGTCACGATTACTCTGGCGCGCACCCAGGGCTCGAAATACAAAGCCTTCTCGTTGGACAATCCTGATCGCCTCGTAATCGACATCTATCACAAGTCCAAAGATCAAATCCGGCAGATCGGTGAGACATCAACCACGTCGCCGTCTGCCCCAGCCGTGGCGCTTCCGACTCCGCCGACTATTCCAAGCCCCACCGTCACCGAGCCGGTGCGTCCGGTCGCCCCAAAGCCGGCAACTCCGGTCCAGACGATCGTGATCGATCCCGGGCATGGGGGCAAAGACCCCGGCACCATTGGGCAACACGGGACGACGGAAAAAGAGGTGACGCTGAAAGTCGCGCTGTTGTTGAAGGACCTGCTCGCCACCCTGCCCAATACTCGTGTCCTCATGACCCGCGACCGGGATGCCTTCATCGAGTTGGAGGATCGCGCGAAGTTTGCCAATGGCAAGGACGCTGACCTGTTCGTGTCCATTCACGTCAACTCGCACCCGCATAAGGGGGTTCGCGGCCTCGAGATTTACCACTTCGGGGAAGCGAAAGATCAGCGCGCGCTGGAAGTCGCCGCGCGGGAAAACGGCACCCCGCTGAACAACACCGGAGTGGGATGGGAATATCTCGTCGCGGATCTGCTGACCACCAAGAAGATCGAACATTCCTTGGAGCTGGCCTGGACCGCCAAGCAGGCAATGGTCACCAACCTCAATGGACGGTATAGCACCATCGACCATGGCGTGAAGACGGCGCCGTTTTACGTCCTCCGGTTCACCACCATGCCTAGTATTCTCGCTGAAATTGCCTTCATGTCGAACCCGGCGGAAGAGGAACAGATGCGGACGCAGCCGTTCTTGGCGCATATTGCGGAATCGATTTTCGAAGGAGTCAAAACATACCTCCGCACCAATCCCCCCCGATGACAGCCACCTTGCTCTTCGGCTAGAGTTCTGCTTTTCTCATTCACGCTATGACCACTTTCAAACTCGTCCTCGAGTACGATGGAACGCATTACTCAGGCTGGCAACGCCAACTGAATGCGACGACCGTCCAGGCCGCAGTTGAAGATGCGCTTGCGGCGATCGCCCAGACGCGGCTCACGATTGTCGGGGCAGGACGCACCGATGCCGGCGTGCATGCCCTCGGGCAAGTCGCCAGCTTTAAAACCGATCGCGGACTTCTGCCACGTGAGTGGGTTCGCGCCCTGAATGCCCACCTGCCCTCCGACATCAGCGCCTTATCCGTTGATGAAGTACCGGACCATTTTCATGCGCGATATTCCGCTACCGGAAAGCTCTACGAATACCATATCCTGAACCGATCCGAGCGGGCAGCTCTGCTTCGGGAACGAGCCTGGACGGTCTACAAACCCCTCAACATCGACGCCATGATCGAAGCGGCCTCCTCCCTGCTCGGCTCGCACGATTTTTCCTCGTTTCAAACCGCGCCGACCGACAATAAAAATCCGCACTGTCGTGTGCTGCAATCGGAGCTCCGCCGCCAGGGCGATCTGATTGTCTGCTCCTTCTACGCCGACCGTTTCCTCAAACAGATGGTGCGCACGTTGGTCGGAACGCTGGTGGAAGTGGGGCGAGGGAAGAGACCGGCTTCCGATATGCCGGCCGTACTCACGGCCCGTTCACGTCCCGCAGCAGGGAGAACGGCGCCGGCTCATGGGTTGTATCTCGTCAGGGTCGACTATGACCCAGGATCCATACCCCTTGCCACTTAGGGAACTCTCCCGTGAGACAGGATCGGCGATTTTTGTTATAGTTCCGCCGATACCCCCCGTTCACCTTAACAGGAGACTCCCATGAAACATCTCTGCGCTGTCATGTCCTCGATCGCGTTGGCAGTCGTGCTCGTCACCCCGCAGCTCAGCTACGCGGGAGCACAACAGAACAAAATGAAGACCTGCAATGCCGATGCGGACGCCAAGGGTTTCAGCGGGGAAGGCAAGGGCGATCAACGCAAAGCATTCATGAAAGAATGTCTCTCCGCCAAGTCCGGAAAAGCCGCACCCGGGGCAACCCAACAGAACAAAATGACAACCTGTAATAAGGATGCCAAGGCCAAAAACCTGGCCGGCGATGAACGCAAGAAGTTTATGAGGGAGTGCCTGTCCAACTAGCTTTATCCACCCCGGCACGGTGGCAGGCTGTGCCGGGGCTCACCCATCGCCACGAGCCCCGGCGTTTTCTCCATCTCTTGCGGCGTGACTATATATCGTGAGGCGAGAAACAGACGATGGAAGGTCGGCACTTGTAGTACACTAGCGGATCTTATCGGTATCAGGATTTTCAAGTTTCTTTCGCAACTCGATCAGTTCCATCTCCAGCGCGGCGAAGCGATCGGCCATAGGATCGGGCATATTGGTGTGATCCATCGTGGCGTCGGGAAGCCGCTCACCTTGCGATTTGATGATCCTGGCCGGCACACCAATTACGGTCGAATTCGGAGGAACCGATTTCACGACGACGGAATTGGCGCCGATTTTCACATTGTCCCCGATGGTGATTCCGCCGAGAATTTTTGCGCCTGCACCGACCACCACGTGATTACCCAGCGTGGGGTGGCGTTTGCCGCGCTCTTTGCCCGTGCCGCCGAGGGTCACACCCTGAAACAGGGTGACATGGTCTCCGACTTCGGCAGTTTCGCCGATCACCACCCCCATACCATGATCGATGAAGAAAAAATCGCCGATCTTTGCAGACGGGTGGATCTCGATTCCGGTCAGCCACCGCGCCAGTTGTGAAATCGCCCGCGGCAAAAACGGCACTTGCTTTTGTTTCAACCAATGCGACAGCCGATAGGCCAGCAAGGCGTGAAACCCCGCGTAGGTCAAAATCACTTCGAGCCTGCTGGTGGCGGCAGGATCCCGATCGAAAATCGCCTGGAGGTCTTGAGTAATCGCCTTCAACATAAGCGGGACAGGCTCAAGCGCCTGCTCGACCCTGCATCTTAGTCACGCTCGATGAGACAGACGGCTTGCGCGGCGACCGCTTCTTCGCGTCCCACCGCATCCAGTCCTTCGCCGCTCTTTACTTTCACGTTGATCAGTTCGGGATCGACTTGCAGCACCCCGGCGATCATCTTCTGCATGGCGGCCAAATGCGGACTCAATCGGGGGGCCTGAGCAATGATGGTGCTATCGACATTCGCCAGACGATACCCCTTCGCGCGCAGTTTGCCGACGACATCTTCGAGCAATTTGAGGCTGGAGATATTCTTGAATCGCTGGTCCGAGCTCGGATAGTGACGCCCAAGGTCACCTTCGCCCATCGCACC
The DNA here is from genome assembly GCA_964556305.1 of uncultured Nitrospira sp. Lineage (GTDB taxonomy): Bacteria > Nitrospirota > Nitrospiria > Nitrospirales > Nitrospiraceae > Nitrospira_A. Next base: position 7,833 of record CAZKVY010000092.1, read on the forward strand.
CAACAGCGCATCGCAGATCGCATGCACGAGCGCATCGGAATCGGAGTGCCCTTGCAGTCCCCTGTGATGCGGGATTTCCAGCCCGCCGAGAATCAACTTGCGTCCAGCCACCAAGGGATGAATATCCCACCCGCACCCCACGCGTACACCTGTCATTCTGCACTCCTCACGGTTGTTCGTGACCTGAGGATCGCCTCCCCGATCACGAGGTCTTCCGGTCTTGTGACCTTGATATTCTCGCCGCTCCCCTCGACCACCACGACCGGCTTCCCCAACAACTCGACAAGATGCGCATCATCCGTCGCATGGATGTTTCCGAGAAAGGCCTTACGATGGGCTTCCTCCAGGCAGGCCCGTCGAAAAGCTTGCGGGGTTTGCGCCAGCCACAGGGGAGCGCGATCTATGGTCCGCTCGATCACGCCGCCCGTCCCCACATATTTCACCGTATCACGCATCGGAAGTGCAATGATGGCCGCCCCGTGCTCCGCCGCTGCGTCAATGACCCGGCGAATCATCTCGCCGGTTAAAAACGGACGCACCGCATCGTGGACAAGCACGATGTCCGTTTCCTCACTCACCTCGGCCAACGCATGGCGAACCGAATCCTGCCGCTGCGCTCCACCCGGCACGACCTTGGTGACTTTTCCGAATTCACCTGTCGCGACAAAATGATCGAGACAATATTGGCGCTCCGTTTGAGGCACGGCCAAAATGATCTCATGGATGACCGGAGAGGCTTGGAGGACTTGTAGAGACTGCGCAAGAATCGGCCGTCCACCCAGGGCGAGGAATTGCTTGGGAACAGGCCCTCCCATACGGAGACCACGACCAGCCGCCGGAACGAGGGCCACTGTTCTCAATCCCGTCCGTGACACCTGGGAGTCAGGAACGGACACGGATAGACTCACGGAACATGGGCGAACCACAACCAGCCCACAGATGCCTATCGGGAACTTTCGAGCACCGGCCATCACAAAGGACCGGTCCACTGTGCCTATTCATTGCCCCACTAGCCACGCGCGACCTGATATTCTTCCCGCTCGGTCTCCTCTTTCAGGCGGGTGAAGATCATACGTCCCGCCGTCGTTTGGAGCACACTGGTCACGGTCACATCCACATTGCGGCCGATGCAGCGCCGCGCATTGTCCACGACGATCATGGTTCCGTCGTCCAAGTACGCCACACCCTGGCCGGCTTCCTTGCCTTCCTTCAACACGAAGACGCGAATCGTTTCTCCCGGCAACACGACCGGCCGCAAGGCGTTACAGAGCTCATTGATGTTCAACACCCGCACGCCCTGCAGTTCAGCAACCTTATTCAGATTCAAGTCATTGGTGATAATGCGTCCCCCCACTTTCTTCGCCAACACCACCAGCTTGGCGTCGACTTCTTTGACGTGAGGGAAATCTTCCTCGACGATACGCACATCGACCTCGGGCATTTTTTGTATCTTGTTGAGAATATCCAGCCCGCGTCGTCCGCGCGCACGCTTCAACGAATCGGATGAGTCCGCAATGTGTTGCAATTCATGTAAAATGAAATGAGGCACCAAAAACGGTCCTTCGAGAAACCCTGTTTCGCAGAGATCTGCGACTCGGCCATCGATGATCACACTCGTATCCAGGACCTTGAGGCATGCCGGGGAGGATCCAGACGGCGATTGCCCCTGATGAACCCCGGGGAATTGCTCATGCCCGAACCGCGCGCCCATGACCAAGCCGAGATAGGGAAAACCCAACAGAAAGACTAACCCGCTGATGTGAAACAGGAAGGTCTCGACATCGAAGACCGCGCTGCCCACCCATTCCACCAACCCGGTCAAAACCAGACCTCCGGCAAGCCCCACGGCTCCACCGACAATAATACCGAATGAAAGTCTCCGGAGCGCATATTCTCCGGCGAGAATAAGCCCACCGGCTACCGCCCCCATTCCTAATCCTACCAACAGGAACCCGCGACTCGGGTCCTGGGCCCGCAGAAACAAGGCCAGCCCCGCAAGAGCGCTGAGAAGAACAAATATGGCCCGTGTTACCATACTGTTTTCCTCCTCTCTGTGATCGGCCCCGAATAGCTCATTCGAAGCAATCACGGCCTCAGCGTCAGATAAATGGCTCGCCCCTGTCGCTTCAACAAGAGCAAGACCGCCTGGTCTTTCGGCAAATTTGCGGCCACATATTCATACGACTTGATTGTGCCCACCGACTTGCGATTCACCTCCAACACAAGGTCTCCCTCGCGCACACCGGCCTCTTCCGCTTGACTCCCAGACTTGACCCGGACCACCACCACCCCATGGTCGCTCGACTTGAGCCCGTACCGGCCGGCTAACTCCGAATTCACCTCCCGCACCTCGATATCCGAGAGCAATCCGGCCGGCGCAATCGATTCACCGCTGTCTTCTGCAGCGGCTTGCGACAGATTCTTCGGCTGCTCGGCAATGGTCAGTTCAATGGACTTCGGCTTCTTTTCACGGATGAGCTTGACGGTGACTTTTTTCCCGACCACGGTCTGAGCCACGGCATTGCGCAAATGGGCGGGTGAATCCATCGGCTTGCCGTCATACTCGACAATCACGTCTCCGCGCTCGAACCCGGCTTTCTTCGCCGGACTATCATCCATGATGTCGCTGACGAGCACGCCCTTGACGTCTTTCGGCACGCCGAACTGCGAGGACAATTCTGGGGTCAGCTCCTGAATGGATACCCCCAACCAGCCGCGCACGACTTTACCGTGCTGGACCAGCTGCTCCATGATGGAATGGGCCATGTTGCTCGGCACCGCAAAACCGATCCCCATGTTGCCGCCGCTTTGGCTGTAGATGGCGGTATTGATGCCGACCAACTCACCGCGGACGTTCACCAGGGCGCCGCCGGAGTTGCCGGGGTTGATGGCCGCATCAGTCTGGATGAAGTCCTCGTATTCGGCAATGCCCGCCGCACGTCCGAGGGCGCTGACGATGCCCAGCGTGACGGTCTGCGTCAGACCGAAAGGATTGCCGACCGCCAGGACGAACTCGCCGACTTCCAGCTTGTCCGAATCAGCCCAAGCCACCGTCGGCAGGCCGGTCGCTTCAATTTTCAGGACTGCCACGTCGGTCTTCGCGTCCGTTCCGACCAGCTTGGCTTTAAACTCCCGTTTGTCCGACAAAAACACCTTGATCTCATCGGCCTTATTCACCACATGGTTGTTCGTGATGATCAACCCGTTGGCATCGACAATCACTCCCGAGCCCAATCCCTGTTGTTTTCGTTCCTTCGGCGCCTCAAAGCGCTTCATCCACTCCTCACCAAAGAAGCGTTTGAAAAAGGGATCGTCGAATGGCGTGCCCTTGCCCTCCTCGCCGCTCCCATTGCGGGTTGCGAAAATGTTCACGACCGCGGGTTTAACGATCTTGGCGACATCGACGAAACTCTGCCCTCCGGCGCCGGGCAACGCCGGCTGCACCGCCGTTGAAACAGGCCGTGGAACAGGAGCAGGCACGGACGGCGATTCCGGCACGGCATGCCCTGTCGGCAACCATCCCAGGTCGGAGGTCAGGACAATCCCGATCAGGACGCCTGCCGACAACAGCAATGCCGGAAAGATCCATGATCGCATTGAGGGCTTCTGCTCGGGTGGAATCGAAAAGTCATTCATAGTGGTTCGTGCCGGCAATTGAGGCGATTACGGCTTTTCTCCCGCATAGAGGCCCATGATCGTGTTCAAAAACTTCACGGCTTCCGCCTTCGGCCGCTGGAACGAATTCCGGCCGATGATCGACCCGAATCCTCCGCCATCGCGGATCGCGCGCACTTCCTCAAAAACCGTTTTTTCATCGCTCTTCGCCCCACCGGAAAAAATGACGATACGGCGGCCGTCGAACGAACTCTGCACGATATGTTTGACCCGGTCCGACAGCGTCGCGGCAGGAATCTTTTCAGCTTCATACACCTTCTTGGCCGCAGCCTGCTCCAAATGCGCGGTGGGCAGTTTGACCTTGATGATATGAGCTCCGAGTTGTGCCGCGATCTGAGCGGCATAAGCCACCACGTCGAGAGCCGTCTCCCCTTCCTTGCTCAGCCCTGACCCGCGCGGGTAGGACCAGACCACGACGGCCAATCCGCAGCTCTTGGCTTCTTCCGCAATCGCGCGCAGTTGCTCATACATGGGGTTACAGTGAGAAGAGCCGGGATAAATCGTGAACCCGACCGCCGAACAGCCCAAGCGCAGGGCTTCCCGCACACTACCCGTCACCGATGGCAGGGGATCCTTCTCATCGTGAAGGACATCATGATTGTTCAATTTGAGAATCAGGGGAATTCTGCCGGCGAAATGGCTGGCACCGGCTTCAATAAAACCAAGTGGCGCCGCATAGGCGTTGCAGCCGGCATCGATGGCCAGTTGAAAATGGTAATGGGGATTGTAGCCGCCGGCATTGGGCGCAAAGCTTCGAGCCGGACCATGCTCGAACCCCTGATCGACCGGCAGGATGACCAACTTGCCTGTTCCCGCCAGTTTCCCTGAATTCAGCAGTCGGGCAATGTTCGTCTTCGTTCCCGCATTGTCACTCTCATACCAGCTCAGAATTTCCTGGACCCGATTGCTCATATTCAACCTCCCAACAAACCTCGATCACATTAGTCGTTACGCACGTCCTTGCATATAGGCTTCCGCCAGACTCACATCCTCAGCACTTCCGATAATGAGGGGAATACGCTGATGAAGCGCCTTGGGCTCGACATCGAGAATACGCATCGTCCCCGTCGTTGCTTTGCCTCCGGCCTGTTCCACGACCATTGCAAGCGGATTTCCTTCATACATCAACCGCAGTTTTCCTTCCGGCTTGTCCTTCTCTCCCGGATACAAATAGATGCCCCCACCCAGAAGTATGCGATGCACATCGGCGACCAAACATCCGCTGTATCGCCCGCTGTAGGGTCGCCCGGTCGGCTTGTCCTGCCCTTTCAGATATTCGAGATATCTTTGGGTGCCGGCAGGCCAGCGATGGTAGTTCCCTTCATTCACTGAATAGACCTTGCCCTTCGCTGGAATGCGAATGTTCTCGTTGGACAAGAGATATTCACCGATGGAAGGCTCGAGCGTGAAGCCATGTACACCCTGCCCCACCGTGAACACGAGCATCGTGCTCGCGCCGTACAACACATACCCTGCGGCAATCTGCTCAGTCCCTTTTTGAAGCAACTCATCCTCAACGGACTGCCCCGTTTTCGATCTGCGGATCGAAAAAATTGCCCCCAGTGGCATATTGACATCGGTATTGGAGGATCCGTCCAGCGGATCGACCAATAACATGTACTTCGCCCCTTCGTGGACCATTTTCAGGGGCTTTTCCATTTCTTCAGAGGCAAGAACGCAGACGAGGCCGCTGTGTTCAAACACGCGAACAAACGTGTCATTGGCAATCTGATCGAGTTTCTTGACGATCTCACCTTGAACATTGGTCTCCCCCGTGGTGCCAAGGATCTTGTTCAACCCGGCTCGACGCAAGTCATGCGCAATCATTTTGCCCACGAGACCAATCTGGGTCAGCAGGACGGAAAATTCTCCGGTCGCTTCAGGATGCGCGGCCTGTTGCTCGATAATAAAGCGGCTTAACGTAATGGGAAATTTCGCCATGCTGAGGAGTCCTCATGGATTGAACGACGACGAGTCGAAACGACGAGGGCTTCGGACAGAGCCGAAGCCCTCCCCACGAACCTGGCGCGATTATAGCGGTTTC